>JBEPZN010000001.1:0-168174 GCA_041640875.1 Ectobacillus sp.
ATACTCTCCACAAAATGACGAATCAGATAACCAATGATTATCAGGCTGTTGTGGTAGAGGATATCGATTTACGAAACCTGGCACAATGCTTACGTTTAGGGAAAAAGTTACATGACAACGGATTTGGACTGTTCCGTACGATGCTAAAATACAAATGTGAAAGAAAAGGCAAACATTATATGGTTGCTGACAAGTATTTTGCATCCAGCAAAACTTGTAGTTATTGCGGAAACAAGAAAGATACACTCACTTTGTCTGAACGGATATACAACTGTACCGAATGTGGGACAAAAATTGATAGAGATTATAATGCAGCACTCAACTTGAAACAGTATGGAATTCGTATGTTGCACGAAATGAACGAGCTGTCTGCATAATTTGTATCAATTTCTAAATAGCGGTAGGAACGCCGCGAATGCAAGGCTATGGACATGAACCGTTAGGTTTGTGAGTGAAGTAGCAATAAAAGAGAAAGATGTTGTTTGTCTTTCGAAGCCCCCACTTCAAGACGCGCAGCGATAAGTGGTGGGTAGTTCACGAGGTGTACAAAGATGACATACTTGAACTGAATAGGAGGGAATACACATGGCAGAACCGCTTAAAGCTATATATAATAAGGAATTTCTTTATCAATTTGGCAGGAAGGTCAGGGAGGCGTATAGTGCTTTTGATATTGAGGGATTTGTTGCGGCTGTTTTAGGTAATGATTGGGATATTTTGGAATTGAAGGCTAGAATACGTCGGATATGTTTATCTCTTGGAAAGTATCTGCCTCAGAAATACGAAGAGGCATTGAATGTTCTATTTAAAATTGATGAGGAATGCACAGGATTTCCTTACCTGTTCTTTCCTGATTTTGTGGAAGTGTACGGGCAAAGTCAGGAACATTGGGAACTTTCTATGAAAGCTTTGGAACGGTTTACGCAGAGGTCATCGGCTGAATTTGCTGTAAGGCCATTCCTAATTCGCGATCCAGAGAGAATGATGCGTCAGATGAATGCTTGGGCGAAACATCCTAATGAGCATGTTCGAAGGCTTGCAAGTGAGGGCTGCAGACCAAGTCTTCCCTGGGGGCAAGCATTGCCGCAATTTAAAGAAGATCCCGCTCCAATTCTTCCTGTACTTGAGCAATTAAAGATGGATTCATCACTCTATGTTCGCAAAAGTGTTGCCAATAATCTAAATGACATCTCAAAAACACATCCGGAATTGGTTATCCAAATTGCCTTGGATTGGTATGGAAAGCATGAATATACAGACTGGATTATAAAGCATGCCTGCCGTACTTTGTTGAAAAAAGGGGATAGACGGGTGTTGTCTATTTTTGGTTACAAGGATGATGAATCCATTCAATTCCTGCATTTCACTTGTAGTCCTGATAGTATTTCAATTGGAGAAGAGATTCGCTTCTCATTTCAGGTCAAATCTGAAAAGCACACTAAAATAAGGATTGAATATGCAATCGATTATGTTAAAGCTAAAGGGCATAGGAACAGAAAAGTATTTCAGATAACGGAAACGGAAATAAAAAGCGGGGAGACTAAATCTTATTCAAGAAAACATTCCTTTAAAGATTTAACTACCAGGAAACATTACGAAGGGGTTCATTCATTATCCATTATTATTAATGGTGCAGTAAGAAACTCATTTGATTTTATGGTTAAGTAAGCAAATTCTTTTTGCTTTTTAGTAGAGAATGTAGAAGTTGATTCATATGTATGATCGTTATCAAAAGCCATTATTTGTCGTGGAAAACAGTCTTGGAGCCGGCAATAAAGTAGCAGAGGCTTAGATGCTATTACAATCATAAACAAATTACGAAAAAAGGCATAAGTCCGGTTCAATACCGACTTATGCTCAGAAAGCTGCCTAGTCTTTATGTTTAACTTTTTGGTTTCAGTTCACCATCAGTAGTGGCTGTGATAGGTAGTATACCAGCACTTCTTAGCTCAGCCTGAGAGTTGTTAAAGCGTTTACAATAGACTGTATTATCCAGCACCAATTAGTTCCTATAAAGCCTTAAAATTATCCTCTATTTGTTCTAATGACAATCCTCTTGTCTCAGGTAAGTATTTTGCGATAAAAATTATTCCTCCAATACCAAACACAGCGAATAAGAAAAATGTTGTTGAAAGTCCGATTCCATCCAAAAGAACTGGGAAGAATAATCCAACTAAGAAGTTGCAAATCCATAGGCATAAAACAGCCATTCCCATGCCCATACCACGTAAACGTGCAGGGAATATTTCGGATAATGTAAGCCATGTCATGGGACCAATAGCTCCTTGGAAGAAAGCTAAGTATAGTATTGTCATTGATAATACTACATATGGTAACATTGGAGATCCAGAAAGCGTTAGAGTAGCAATCCCAATCGAAATAAGCGCAATTGTTATACCTATTAAGCCTGTCAGAAACATGGTCCGTCTATTTACTTTGTGCATGATGGACATACCAACAATAACTGCAATAACAGAAATTACTCCGTTTGCTACGTTTCCAATCAATGCTGTTTTTGTTCCAAAACCAGAATCTTGAAGAATTTGTGTTCCATAATACATGATAGAGTTTATACCTGTTAATTGCGATATAGCCCCAATCCCAATACCGAGAATCAGAATACGTCGAACCCAAGGTACATTCAAATCTTTTAATTTTGCTTTTTCTGCTTTTTTCTCTTCTGAAATACGTGTTTGAATCGCTTTCAATTCTTGTTCAGCGATACTTTCGCTGCGAATCTGTTTAAGTACTTTCAGTGCTTCAGCCATTCTTCCTTTAGATGCTAACCAACGAGGGCTTTCAGGTAAAATAAGTACTCCAATCCAGAGCGCTACCGCTGGTAATGAGGCGATCACTAACATATAACGCCATACATGTCCTGCTTCACCAAAAACATTTCCAATCACTGCATTACATACGTAAGCAAGAAACTGTCCAGTAACAATCATTAATTCATTTTGAGTAACCAATCTACCACGCCGTTCTGAAGGTGCCATTTCAGCAAGATAAGATGGAACGATTACAGAAGCACCCCCGACAGCAAGTCCTAATACAAAACGGAAAAGAACCAATATATTTGTATTTGGTGCTATAGCGCAGCCAAGTGCAGAAAAGAAAAACAAAATCGCAAGATATACAATGGCTTTCCGATGCCCTTTATTATCCGATAAGCGCCCGCCGAATAGTGAACCAAAAGCGGCACCTAATACTAAAGAACTTGCTACTAAACCTTCCGTGAAAGGGCTTAAATTTAATTGGTCAGGTTTAGCCATAAATGGAAGCGCCCCATTTATAACCCCTGTATCATACCCGAATAATAGCCCCCCAAAAGTTGATACAATGGTGACTAATTTCAAAAACTTTTTAGGGTCCTTTTTCCCGGCAGGTTCTGGTTGAACTGAGTAATTATCAGAAATCCTAGCATTCTCCATGTTGAATTTCCCCTTTCTATTTAGTACTGCGTCTATTTTTACATTTAAAGACACGTTACTACATTAAAACGATCTATAAAAAATGTTTTTCATGTTTATATTAGCTATTTACTGAAGAATGTACTCCAGATAAAATCTTTTGCAACATGATAATTTCTCCGTCTAATTTTTGACGTATTGTTAACTCTGGACTAGTGATTCCTTTATTCATTGATAGATCGTTTATATTCCGACGATATTCATTTATACTCTTTGTTAGATCTAGTGCTTTTTTTAATAGCATTGCCCTGATACACCTTTCTAGCATTTATCAAATTTATAAGGACTCTTTACCAAATAACACTACCCTTTAACATAGCCATAATTTAGATTTAGAGTTGCTGAGAGCCTCTCGAACAGGCTCCCAGCAGTCTCTCAAACAGCAACGATCAATCCATGCCGATTCTTGTTAAATATTCTCTTGTTCTTTTCGCAATCGGGAATGGCTTCTCGAAAGGCGCAGGATACATATCCTGTTCCACGATGGCCCAACCAGTAAAGTTGATATCTTCTAATACTTCCACGAAGGCTTTCATATCCACCACACCAAGTTCAGGCTCGCACATAATATCCTCACTCACCGCTTTCGCAAAGGACCAGTTCTCTTCTTGCATTTTTTCTCTTACCTTGAGATCGCAGCTTTTCAAGTGAAGATACGGAATTCGTTTGTGATGCTTTCTCATAAAGGCAACCGCATCTCCATCCGCATATGCATGATGGCCCGTATCTAGGCAGAGATTAATATCTGTATCCTGCAAGAGTTTTTCAATTTGCTCTTCTGTTTCAATATGGCTTTGGGCATGTGGGTGAAACACCACTTCTAAACCGTAATTGGATTTCGCGTGATCTCGTATTTTTAGGATGTTAGTGATAAACTTGTCCCATTCAGCATCGTTTAAGAATTGTGGTCTTACCAATTCACCGGTAAACAGATCCGTATAGCAGTCATCAATCAAAACCACATATTTTGCACTCTCAAATCGTAATTGAAGCTTGGCCATCTCATCCAGTAAAGCAATCAGTTCCTCTGTCTTACGATCGGATGTAAGATCGCCCACAAGCGTTGTTGCGGTCAACTCAAGATTTCGTTTCTCAAGTTCTTCTTTTAATCTGTCGTATTCATTAGGAAGGTATCCCCATGGTCCTAACTCAATCCCTGCATATCCAGCTGCAGCCATTTCATTCATACATCTTTCCCAAGGTGTCTGTTTTTCATTTTCCGGAAACCATACTCCCCAAGAATCTGGTGCTGTACCAACTTTGATGTTCATATTCTCTCTCCTCACTTAAATAACTTCTACAGGTTTCTTTTCTACTTCTACCCATTTCTTTTCTGCGGCAGATTCCAAAATGGCGTCTACAGTTCTGTCAATTTTCCAGCCAAACTCAAAATCACACGCGTATGGTGTACCTGCTGTAATTGCAGAAAGCAATTCATGCGCCTCTAGAACTTTCATATCATTGTATCCGATTGCAATTCCGGATGCAGGATAGAAGGCATTGTATCCTTTATGATCAGGTCCGAGAAATACATTTCTGAAACCTCTGTCAGCACTGTTATCAGACGTAAAGTACACATTCACCTCGTTCATTCTTTCCAGGGAATAGTACACAGAACCCTCAGTGCCCTGGATTTCAAATGCCAAATAGTTTTTACGTCCTGTCGCAACGCGGCTTGCCCCGATCGTACCGACTGCTCCATTTTCATATTCAGCAAGAATCGTGATCAAGTCATCATTTTCCACATCAGCAAGCTCGGAGGAACCCGCTTGTTTTGGTCTTTGAGGGATCACAATCTTGGATAGAGCGTTTACACTGCTGATATCACCAAGGATAAACTGGGAAATGCTAAGTAGGTGAGAGCCAAGGTCACCAAGAGCACCGCTTCCAGAGTGCTTGTTGATATGACGCCATGTGATTGGTAATGTTGGGTCTAGCAATCCATCCTGATCGTACGTTCCGGAGAACCTCATAATTTTACCGAGTTTACCAGAAGAAACAAGCTCCTTAATATAAGCGTTTGCAGGATTCATCACATTGTTATACCCAACATAATTCACAACGCCCTTTTGCTTAGCGAGTGCAGCTAGTTCCTTTGACTGCTCTGCGGAAAGGGTAAGTGGTTTTTCACAATACACATGTTTTCCGTTTTCTAAAGCTGCTTTTGCAACTTCATAGTGGAAAGCATTCGGCGTAGCAATATCTACAACATCAACATTTGGATCTGTAACAACTTCTTGCCAGCCCTCAGCCCATCTTGAGAATCCAAACTTCTCGCATGCCAGTTTGGCTGCCTCAACATTTACATCAGCTACAACTTCAAAAACAGGTTTTCCAGACTCAGGTCCAAATAACATTAGAGCGTTTGCAAAAGAGTTAGTATGAGCTTTCCCCATCCATCCAGCACCAACAAGTCCTATTCTTACTTCCTTCATATGTCTCTCTCCTTTTAGTGTTACTGTTGTTTATTGCTTTTCTCTACTTCATTTTAGTACAGGTAAAATACAATTACACTAAGTTATGTTGCTTATTTACTTAACAATATTGCTTTTAAGTTTTTTAAAGGGAGCGTTTTCAAAATTTTAGTAAACAAATTTTGCTTACATAACAATCAATCGTGTTTCCTTCCGAATCAAAGGCATGCTATAGGGGCATTCATTGACCTTTGCCTTCCACAGTCTCATCGACTCGCTTATCTCATTCAGGACCGTACTAATGGACAGCGCATAATGATTGTATGAGCAATAAATAGTCTGCCTCTTCCATCATTTCGACTAGATCACGAAACTAAGGATTTACCATAGGTACTTAGATTAGTCCGACAATCGTCTTCTGAATAACCAAAGTATTTATTGGAAACAGTAATGTACATATAAGCGGTGCTTCTCATTAAGCGGATATAACAGTAGGGATTTTGCTATCAGCACTACCTAGTTATGTTAAGCCTCTTTTTACTAATGCATATTCCAATCCCTGTTATGAGGATAAGAAACAAGTGTATGTACTTAAAGGAGGGAAGATCTATTAACCCCTCTTATATATCTGTTAACGAGCGGGGCTAATAGGTTGGAATAATGAATGAAAGGTGATGTAGATGTTCAAAAAATTTCGTTTTTATTTAAAGAATGAAAAAAAAAGCATCGCATCCACACAACCAAAACAAGAAATCGATTGTATAGCTAATGCAATTCATACGAATCTAGGTAGTAACATGAAGATAGTCAAAGAATGGTTAGGGGCCAATGATGACCTTGTGTTCAGAGAATTTCAAGGATTTATACTGAAACCAATAAGAATCTTTATTTGTTATATGTCCGGTTTAGTTGATGATAAACATATTAGCCATAATATTTTGAAGCCCTTAATGGAAGCGGATTTTACAAATGAACATATGTTGAAGCCTTTTGAAAACGTACTTCATATCGTCAAAAATAACATTTTAAATGTTAGTAGCTTGAACGAGATACAATCAATGCAAGACGTATTATACGGCGTGTTGTCTGGGCAAACTGTGATATTTATAGATGGATGCGATACGGCGTTATCTATTGAAACACAGGGATTTGAAGCAAGAAGTGTTATGGAACCAGATACTGAGGTTACTGTAAGAGGTCCTCGAGAAGGATTTACGGAAAACATTGAGGTGAATACAGCCTTAATTCGAAGAAAAATTATCAATCCCAATCTTACATTTGAAAAACTAACACTTGGGAAGGAAACGCATACTAAAATTCGAATTGGTTACATAAAAGGCGTTGCCAATCCAAAAGTGATACAAGAGGTCAAAGAAAGATTAAAACGGATCGAGCTAGATTCCATTTTAGAATCCGGCTATATCGAACAACTCATTGAGGATCATCCTTACTCACTTTTTGCCACGATTGGGAACAGTGAAAAGCCAGATCTTGTTGCAGCGAAAATGTTAGAAGGAAGGGTTGCTATTCTTTGCAACGGTACTCCCTTTGTTTTAACTGTTCCGCATCTTTTTATTGAAAATATACAAGTAAGTGAAGACCATTATTCCCGCCCCTATCTTTCATCCTTGATGCGTTTATTAAGGGTTGTTTCTTTATTTCTAACCATAAATATACCCGCAATCTATGTGGCTTTGACAAGCTATCATCAAGCTATGATTCCGAGTATTTTAGTAACTAAGATTGCCTCTGCGGAAGAAAAAGTACCATTCCCAGTCATTCTTGAAGTCATTATGATAGGTGTGGCTTTTGAATTGCTTAGAGAAGCTGGCATTCGAATGCCAAGGGCGGTTGGATCTGCTACTACGATTGTTGGAACTTTAATAATTGGTCAGGCTGCAGTTGAAGCAGGGTTTTTAAGTGCACCTATAGTTATTATTATGGCGTTTACGGGGATTTCTGGTATGGTCATTCCACCGTTAAATGATATTATTGTTTTCTCGCGATTGGTGTTAGTATTGCTAGCGGGAATATTGGGGTTTTATGGGATTTTGATCGGCAGCATTCTTTTTATTGCCCATATGACTTCTTTACAATCTTTTGGTTCGCCTTATTTAGCCCCACTAGCGCCTACAATCTGGGGTGATTGGAAAGATGTTATCATTAGAGCCCCTTTACAGCTAACAAAGAAAAAGCCTTAATCGACTGAACAGTTGAATGATCATTTAACCCAAAAGGTTCTTGGTGGAGGGATACGATTGAAGCGCGTCGGTTGCATTTTATGTTCTTTGTTTTTGCTGACAGGGTGTTGGGATAAACAAGAGATTAAAAAGATTGGATTTGTTCTGGCAATTGGTATTGATAAAGGGCCTAAATCCGGAGAGATTTTAGTGACAGCCCAAGTGGTGGATCCCGAAGTAGCACAAGGGGAAGGTTCAATAGAAAAGTCTTCCGTTAAACTGGTGAGAAACAAAGGAAAAACCGTTTTTCAGGCCATTCGAAAAATGCTTCAAGAATTTGATCGAAAAAACCATTATGCCCATAATAAGGTCATTGTAATTAGTGAAGACCTTGCCAAAGAAGGATTGCTGCCTATCCTAGATTCTTTAAAGCGGGGAGGAGAAGTTCGCGGATATGTTTGGCTTTGTATCGCTAAAGGTGCAAAGGCGAGGGAGGTTTTGGGGGTGAAGCCGGAAGGGATTGAAACGGTCCAAGCTAATTATTTAAAAGGAATTATTGAAAATCAAAAATTTAATCATAGTTCTGCTAATTTAACTATACTGGATTTTTATAAGAAGGTTTTGGGAACGGGTATTTATCCTGTTGCTAGTTCATTGCAAATTATCCAAAAAAATAATTATCCTGTAGAAGAAAATTCTGAAACAAAAACAGAGTATATTAAGCTCTCAGGTGGAGCTGCTTTTAGAAAAGATCAATTAGTTGGTTATTTGAATGAAACTGAGACACATGGATATAATTGGATAGTTGGAAAGGTTAAAAGCGGAATCATTGTACTCCCCTCCTTAATAGAGAAAGGAAAATCAGCATCTATTGAAATCATAAAATCAAGCGTGAAAATTAAACCAGTTTTAAAAGAAAACAAAATATATTTTACAATTGATATTCACGAAAAGGCCGTGATTGTAGAAGAACAGGGGAGAGGCCAACTCAAGACTTCTAAAGAAAGATTCCAGTATTTCAAAAAAATGGAAAAAGAGAATGAGAAGCTTGTTAGAAAAGAAGTTATACAAGCAGTGAATAAAGCTAAAAAGCTCCGGTCCGATTTTTTAGGGTTTGGTAGCGCTCTTAATAAAAAATACCCTACGAAATGGAATGAAACGAAAAAAGAATGGGATGCACAGCTTTCAGATATTCAAGTGATTGTAAAGGTTGATGTTACGATCAGAGGAGCTAGAGAAATGAAGGGTTCTTTTAAAGCTCAGTAATATAAAATACTACTTTATTGATTTGAACAAAAATGAATCAATTGAAAAATAATGGCTGGCATGGAGAATAAAGAAATGAACCAGATTACAAAAAATCAGCTTTTTTGCCTAATTTTACTATATGAAATAGGAAGCACAACACTTTTTTTATTAGGGGATAGTGCAAAGCAAGATTCGTGGATCGTTATTTTTCTTGCTATGTGGATTGGATTTATTTTACTTTGGGTATATACGGAAATAACCAAACATTTTCCTGAAGATCATTTGGCTGAAGTTATAAATATTTTATTTGGAAAATGGATTGCAAAACCTTTGATTTTTTTGTATGCAGGATACCTATTTTATGATGCATGTTTAAATTTCTTTGAGTTCGGAGAAATCATGAGAATTACATCCCTTATGAAAACCCCACCATTCATTATAGGCGGAGTTTTCATAGTGACGGTCATTTATATGCTTCTAATTGGGCAGCAGGTTGTACCTCGAACAGCTGAGATGCTACTGCCAGCTTTTTTGTTTTTTCTTCTGACATCTCTCGTTTTAAGTGTAATATCACAGCATTTTGATATTACTCAACTACAACCGATTTTAGGAAATGGCATGGCTCCCATTTTAAAAGCACTCCCTAAAGTAACAATCTTTCCATTCGGTGAAATAGTCGTATTTCTTTTTTTATGGAAATTTGTAGATGAAAAGAAGTCTATTCGATTCACATCTTTCTTAGCATTTAGTTTAGCTGGAATTATCATTATACTTTCTCAAATTACTATTATTTCTGTATTAGGTACGGGCCTAGCAGCAAACTCTATGGTCCCTTTGCTGGAAGTTATTTTATCCATTAATCTAGGGGACATTATCATGAATCTTGATGTTTTTCTTATTGCCATACTTTTTATTGGCGGTCTTTTCAAAATGATTATTAACTTCTATGGAGCCGTTTTAGCTTTATCGTATCTCTCCAATGTTAAGAAGCAAAAATTCATGATTATTTTGGTTGGTATATGTGTAATTGGGTATTCATTCTTTCATCTCAAAACTCTCCCACATCAGCGAGAGATAACAGAAGATGCAACGGCGCTATGGCCATGGGTTATGGGAATATACCAAATTATACCTATATATATATTGGTTATAATTGTTTTAAACAAAAAAACAACTAATACATAACCACAAGGAGAGTTGTAAAAATGGTTTTACAGAAACTGCAAGATGCAGGGGTCATAGTGAGTATGCTATTCATTGGGGGGATTGTATATTTATTAATACTGAACATGATCGTCTTTTATAAGTTATTATTGTTTGCAGTAAAAAGGAGTAAAAGTTAAATTTACACTGTAAACTGGTGTTACTTTGAAGGATTTAATGCAAAGACGAGCTGGTTAAAAGTTCCGCCGCATTATCCTAATTTATCTGCCAGCCAGAAATGAGTTTTAAGCCCCTATAGGTTAAAGTATCTACTCTATAGGGGACTTTTTAAAGAAGGAATGAAGTCTGTCCAAGACGAGATCAAATTCGTAAGTAGTATTATAATCCCGTGGGTGAAAAGGATCGGGCTATGTTCTCAAAACATTATCTTTGCACTAGAACCATTTTCTCCCTCATTTACGTGTATTTCTTTTTTGTTGATAGAAGGTATATAGATTTTTTGCAGCATCTTCTGATAATGAAATCCAATTAATATACTTGATTTCTACTCCAAATTCATGATAAATACGCTGTATATATCGTTCTACCTGCAACTTTTCTTTCTGCAAAGCTTCTTTTTTCAATTCTCTCTTCCGCGCACTATATAAAAGCTTCATTCGCTACTACTCTCCTCTTACCCTATATATTTTATTGATTCCAGAAAGGAAAACGTTAATCAGGATTACCCATTTGCATAGAAATATACCTAAGGAACTAATTTGTTTGTCTGACTATTTTTAATTACGAGGATACTTAATGTACTAGCTTCTTAATATATTTGCACGAGAACTAACAATACATGCCGTTTAGATACACCTTAATTAGGGTCAGCCTTTTACTGCATGACAATGCGAAATAATGCTTTATCCGTGTATCTTGATAGAATTGTTTTAAAGCATTGGTCTTATTCTAGGATTTGTACGTATAACATTAGGTTGTATAATGAAACACATATAAGATGAGATGCCTTCTATGGAAGGACGCATTATATTCTTAGACATTATTTGTTTTCAAGTAATTCTTTATTTGGGACCATTGTCGAATTTCTTATGATAAGCTCGGGCTCGTATATGATGGATTGTTGCGTGATGTCTTCTGGATTTTCTTTCTCTACGGCGGCAACAATCCATTTCGCAGCCTCGATTCCCATTTGTGTTTTTGGATGGGCAACGGAAGTAAGCTTTATTTCAGAAGCTTCGGCCAGATAAGAGTCATCGTATCCGACAATAGAAATATCATCGGGAACTTTCAAGTCTAGCCCCCTAAGTAAATGTAGAACAGCCAAGGCAACCTGATCATTATAACAAATAATTCCAGTAGGGGTTGTTTTAGGGGATACGAAAAGCTCCTTTAACTTTTCCATCATATGCTGGAGTTCATGTTTCCCCGTTGCATAAGTGATAATCATTTCGGGAAATAACGATATGTTATTCTCTCTAAAAGCACGTATAAAACCTTGCATACGATTGCTTCCTTGCAGATCATCGGTTTTAAAAAGACCAATAATTTTTTCATGACCGAGTTTGATTAAATGCTCCGTTGCAATAAAGCCGCCATTTTCGTCATTTACGACAATATGCGGCGGATTTAATTGAGGATATACTTGATTGATCATTAAATAAGGAATGTTATGCTGCTCCAGTTCTAAATAATAGTTGATATTAGGGTTGTAACTGCTGCTTTTCGTAGGCTCAACGATTAACCCGTCAATGTTTCTGCTAAGCATGGTTTGTAAACACTGCTTCTCTTTTTCTATGTCATTATCCGTACAAGCAAAGCTTAAGGAATAGCCATGGCTTGTCAAATAGGATTCGATGCCCTTAATGATTGAAGGGAAAATATAGTCGGAAATATATGTGGTGATCACACCAATATTTTTTCCGTTCCCATTCGCAGGTTGTTGCCGTTTGTTTTCTTGATTGTGCGGTTGGCCATTTTGCGAGATTGTATTTGAGCAAAATGTGCCGGCGCCTTGTTCTCTGTACAACCATCCTTGGTGTACTAGGTCGCCCACAGCTTGACGAATCGTGTGTCTGCTGACATTGAATATTTTTACAAGTTCATTCTCAGAATAAATCTTTTCTCCAGGCTTCACTTCACCGCTCGTGATCCATTCTTTTATTGTTTCCTTAACCATATTGTATTTCGTTTGTTGCCCCATGCGCCCACCACTTTCAACTTGTATGTGAATTGAATTACTTATGCGTACAATTAGCTTTATTATATACCATAATAACAAAGAGTATAGAGTTATTCTATAAAGTGATGTAAATAGGATGTATCCGGAGATTGTAATTGTAATACGAGTATTTGAATGAGCAACTCTGTATTTTTTTCTTTACTTTTACCAGATAATGAAGTTTTGTAACAACTTGTTAGTAGGACTATGGACAAATCAGAAAGGACAGCGTGTAAAAAATAATAATATTCTTAAAATTTATATTGAAAAAAACAAGAAAGGTGATAGAATTTAGTTAATGTTATACGTACAAGTTAATTTGAATCTCATGCATTTATGTGGAGTTGTAAGTATAAGTTGTTTGGATTTTTCTTGTCGTAAGTTTGTATTTGTATGTATAAAATAATCCGAATTACTAATTTTTTGATAAGTTATGCGTATCATTCGTATGATTTGCAGTTATATCCTCGTTTAAGTTTGATGACGATGTAATGAAAGCGCTAAAGCGCATCGGTTGTAAAAAAGGGAGGACACGGTATGCTAGAGAAACTGAAGCAGGAAGTATTGGAAGCAAATTTGCTGCTTCCAAAGCATCAATTGGTTACCTTTACGTGGGGGAATGTCAGCGGCATTGACCGTGAGCAGGATCTTGTGGTCATCAAGCCAAGCGGAGTCCCTTATGAAGAGCTTAAGGCAGAAGACCTTGTAGTTGTTGATCTCGAGGGGAAAATCATTGAGGGGGATTTGCGTCCTTCCTCCGATACACCAACTCATTTAGCTCTGTATAAGGCATTTTCTCAAATTGGGGGAGTGGTTCATACACATTCGCCATGGGCAACAAGCTGGGCGCAGGCGGGGCGCCCGATTCCTCCGTTAGGGACAACACATGCTGATTACTATTACGGAGAAGTTCCTTGCACACGTTCGTTAACAAAAGAAGAAATTGAAAGGGCATACGAACTTGAAACAGGGAATGTGATCATTGAAACCTTTCAAAAGCAAGAAATCGATCCGATCGCTATGCCTGGTGTGCTTGTTACAGGCCACGCACCTTTCTGTTGGGGAAAAAATGCTCATCAGGCTGTTCATAATGCAGTTGTACTTGAAGAAGTTGCAAAAATGGCACTGCACACATATCAGCTAAAGCTGCAAGCGCAAGAAATTGATCAGTTTTTACTAGATAAACACTATCTACGCAAACATGGTGCTTATGCTTATTATGGGCAAAAATAGCGTATGCTGAAGCGATAGAGCAAGAAAATCCGAGGAGTTTGAGAGAATTACTTATCTGTATGAGTTTAATAGATTAGGAAACTCTTCTCTAAAACTTTATGGATAATTATATGAATAGGAGGATTATTCGATGTTAACAATAAAACCTTATGAATTTTGGTTTGTGACTGGCAGCCAATTACTATACGGAGAAGAAACACTGAGAGAGGTAGAGGCTAATTCCAAGAAAATTGTTCAAAACTTGGATCAGGATTCTTTGCTTCCATTTAATGTGGTATTTAAGTCAGTGCTAAAAGAAGCAGATTCTATTCGCCGAATCATTTTAGACGCTAATGCAGATGAAAATTGTGCTGGAATCATCACTTGGATGCACACGTTCTCACCATCCAAAATGTGGATTGCAGGTCTTGGAGCACTTCAAAAGCCGATGCTTCATTTGCACACTCAGTTTAACCGTGATATTCCTTGGGATTCAATTGATATGGATTTCATGAACACAAATCAATCTGCACATGGTGACCGTGAACATGGTTTTATCGGTACAAGAATGAATATCAAACGTAAAGTAGTTGTGGGACATTGGGAGAATACAGAAGTTAGAGAGCGTATTGGCAGTTGGATGAGAACTGCAGCCGCTGTTGCAGAAAGCAAAAGTTTAAAGGTTGCAAGATTTGGCGATAACATGCGTCAAGTAGCTGTGACAGAGGGCGATAAAATCGAAGCGCAAATCAAGTTTGGCTGGACCGTTAACGGATATGGTGTAGGCGACCTGGTTCAAAGAATGAATGATATTTCCGAACAGGAAGTCGACCAACTTTTCCAAGAGTATAAAGAACTTTATGAAATCGTACCTGAGGGCCTTGAGGAAGGAGCTGTTCAAGAATCCATTCGTGAGCAGGCAAGAATTGAATTAGGATTAAAGGCATTCCTAAAAGAAGGCAACTATACCGCATTTACAACAACATTTGAAGATTTGCATGGAATTCGTCAGCTTCCAGGTCTTGCGGTTCAGCGCCTGATGGCGGAAGGCTATGGTTTTGCCGGAGAAGGGGATTGGAAAACAGCAGCATTAACACGCCTAATGAAGATCATCGCTGGCGGGGTAGGAACCTCTTTCATGGAGGATTATACGTACCATTTTGAGCCAGGAAACGAACTTGTACTTGGTGCCCACATGCTTGAAGTGTGTCCTACTATTGCGGCAACTAAGCCGAGAATCGAAGTTCATCCACTTGGAATTGGCGGTAAGGAAGATCCTGCACGGCTTGTGTTTGATGGAGCAAGCGGATCAGCTCTAAATGCTTCTATCATTGATCTTGGAAACCGTTTCCGATTATTAATTAATGAAGTAGATGCCATGCAGGCTGAAAAAGCAATGCCGAAATTACCGGTTGCCAGAGTATTATGGAAACCACAACCGTCTTTAAGTGAGTCAGCAGAAAATTGGATTTATGCCGGCGGAGCGCACCATACAGTCTTCTCCTATGTTGTAACAACAGAACAGTTAAGGGATTTTGCTGAATTAATGGAAATAGAATGTGTCTTAATCAATAAGGATACGAATGTACATGCATTTAAAAATGAATTGCGCTGGAACGAAGTGATTTTCCGTTAATGTTACAGCAATTTAACCGTTTTCAACTATATGCCGGTTGAAGCGTCGCGCATGAAGAGCTTTATGATGATGTAGAAACACAGGATCCCGCATCTGAATTGATGATGCTTTAATCGAACTAGAAGTACTGGAAAAAGCAAACGGCGAAATTCGCACGAAAGTGTTAAACAGCAGTATGATAAAAAATAAAAAAGGGATAAATGTACCAAATGTTAGTTTTGGTGTCTATTAGGAAGATGCTCGCCTCATAAAACCGTTCGTAGAGGTTCCGAGTTCCGACGTAAAGACCCCAATGGTAACTAGCAGCAAGCTGAATAGTTACTAATAAACAAATCTGATTATTGGAGAGAAATTACATGAGTCTTGCTGTAAAAAATGCTATTCAAAGCGGCAAAACAGTACTTGGTATTGAACTTGGTTCAACCCGAATTAAAGCAGTTCTCATTGGAGAAGATCATGCACCGATCGCATCTGGTAGCCATGATTGGGAAAATAGCTATGTGAATAACATCTGGACATACAGCATCGAGGATACTTGGAAGGGGATACAAGAAAGCTATCAAAAGATGGCCAACGATGTAAAGCAACAATACGGAGTCACCTTACAAACAGTAGGAGCAATCGGTTTCAGTGGGATGATGCATGGCTATATGACTTTTGGCAAAGATGGAGAGCTTCTGGTGCCCTTCCGCACTTGGCGTAACAATATTACTGAACAGGCTTCGAAAGCGCTGACAGAAATGTTTAACTACCAAATTCCTCAAAGATGGAGTATTGCGCATCTGTATCAAGCGATCTTGAATCAGGAAAAGCATATTGCTGATATTAGCTTCCAGACAACTCTAGCTGGCTATATCCATTGGAAACTGACAGGACAGAAGGTTTTGGGAGTTGGTGAAGCGTCCGGTGTATTTCCAATTGATTTGAATACGAAGAACTACAATCAAACAATGATCAATCAATTCAATGAATTGATTGCATCTAGTAATCTACCATGGAAGCTTGAGGATATTCTGCCTAATGTTTTAGTGGCGGGTGAAAACGCCGGTGTACTTACAGAAGAAGGGGCGAGACTTCTGGATGTTACCGGAGAGCTGAAGGCTGGTATTCCGCTTTGTCCGCCAGAAGGTGATGCAGGAACTGGTATGGTCGCAACAAACAGCGTAGCGAAGCGTACTGGTAATGTGTCTGCAGGAACTTCTGTATTTGCAATGATTGTACTGGAAAAGCAACTGTCCAAAGTATACTCCGAGATCGACCTTGTTACTACACCTACTGGTAACCTGGTAGCTATGGCTCATTCCAACAACTGTTCTTCAGACCTGAATGTATGGGTCGGATTGTTTGACGAATTTTCAAAAGTAATGGGTATGGACGTTGACATGAATAAGTTGTATGGAACTCTATATAATTTGGCCCTTCAAGGAGATCCAGATTGCGGCGGCCTATTGGCTTATGGTTATCTTTCAGGTGAACACATTACCCACTTTGAAGAAGGCCGTCCATTGTTTGTTCGTTCATCAGATAGCAATTTCAACCTAGCTAATTTCATGCGTGTACATTTATTTACAGCATTGGGCGCATTGAAAATTGGTATGGATATTCTTCTCAAACAAGAAGAAGTGAAACTGGATGAAATCCTAGGCCACGGAGGCTTGTTTAAGACTATAGGTGTTGGACAAAGCCTTATGGCCGCTGCTCTCAATGTTCCTGTTTCCGTTATGGAAACTGCAGGAGAAGGCGGAGCATGGGGGATCACCCTGCTTGCATCTTATATGATTCACAAAGCGGGTGATGAAACATTGGAGGAGTATTTAAGCCAGAAAGTATTTGCAGAAAAAGCGGGTATGACTATGTCCCCTGATCCTAAGGATGTAGAAGGCTTTGAGAAATTTATGAAACGTTACACCAAGGGACTTGCAATTGAAAGAGCAGCAATAGACAATCTTAAATAAATATTTAGGAATTTATTACACGACAGGGGATGAATTGCTCCTGTCGCGTTTTTTGTTGTCTTATTTGACTAAAATCTTTACTGATAGCATCTCTGCCATTTTTCATAACCTTGTAGATTGCAGTGCTCTCGTTATTTTAATTCATATTTTGAGCAGTTAGCTATTCACTCTTCTCTTCTTTTCTTTGTTTTGCAATTGTATCTTGAAGTTGTTGAATTATAGATTGTTGTTGGAGAATCTGTTTTTCTTGCTGTTGAATCACCTTGTTTAGTTCGTCGATTTTAGCATTACTTTGAGAGAGGCTGATGTTGCGCTCAGAAATCTGTTGTTCCCGTGTTGCAATGATTGTGCTAAGCTCAGAAATCTGTTGCTCCCGGGTAGTAATGATATAATTAAGTTGGACAATCTGCTGATCGCGTAAAACAATGACATAATTAAGTTGAGTAATCTGCTGATCGCGTAAAGTGATGACATCATTAAGCTGGACAATTTGCTGATCACGTAAAGCGATGACATCATTAAGCTGGACAATTTGCTCATCGCGTAAAGCGATGATAATATTTCGTTCGACAATTTGAGTGTCTCTTAAAGCAATAACGGTGTTCCTTTCAGTAAGTTGAGTGTCTCTTAAATTAATAGCGGTGTTCCTTTCGGCAAGTTGAGTTTCGAGTAAGGTAGTTCGTTCTTGGCATCTTTCGAGTTCTCCCTGAACGTTGAGTAAATTCTCATCGCTCTGGGTCAATTGCTCAGCACCGTCCATGTTAGTTTGTTGGGACACATCTTCATTCTGTTCGGTTGAAGGTGGTTCACTAGCTTTTGTGTTGTTCTTATTCTCATTTTGTCTATCTTTGTTATTTAGTTGAGACACACCTTTATTCAGTTTTGCTGAAGGTGGTTCACTAGCTTTTGTGTTGTTCTTATCTTCATTTTGTCTATCTTTGCTATTTGGTTGAGACACACCTTTATTTTGTTTTGTTGAAAGTGGTTCACTGGATTTTGTATTGTTCTTGCTTTTATTTTTCCTATCTTTGCTATTTGGTTGAAACACACCTTTATTCAGTTTTGCTGAAGGTGGTTTACTAGCTTTTGTATTGTTCTTATTCTCATTTTGTCTATCTTTGCTATTTTGTTGAGAGCTATCCTTATTCTGTTTTGCTGAAGGACCATTATCTTCTGGTTTGTTTATCCCATTATCTTTCAATCCTCCCCCTCCCACCTCTAGTATTTTTTATAGGATGCCGAGGACTAGTATTTGCATATACAATATTTCTTTAAGTTTATCCAATATATTATATTCCACTACTTCTAGTTACATCCTTTATTTAACACTAACACTATCTTGTTGATCTGCGATTTTTCTCGTATGAAATTATATTCTAAAAAGAACAGCAATATTAGATTAATTATATCAACAACTTTAACATAGAACGAGTTCATTCTTTATCAAACGATGATTCTGTTCCGCCATCTTGTTAGATTTATTATTATCACTTCTATTTCACTAATAATATCTGTATCTAAAAAATACACATTTTAAGGAAGTATTTAAATGGGGTTCACGTTCTCGGAAAGGTTCTTTTTCTGCACACTAAACATTTAGGTGCATACCTTGATTAAGAGGCTTAGTGGAGAGGAGGCAGACAAATGAAAAGATCAACATTTGACTTTCGGCAATATTTGTACAATGGGGGATATCAACTACACCTTTATCCGTATTACCCAGGTTATTATCCATATTCTTATTTTTTTCTGTACCAAGGAGGTTATCGGCCGTATCCTTATCAATATTATAGAGGTTATTATCCATATCGCCATAGGCAGCACGGTGGTTATTTATCTTAAAAAGTGGCAGCATCGAGAAAAAACTGAGAAACTTCAGAAAAGTAGATCCTTTTTTGATCATAGCAACCAAGAGAAAAATCTCTATAATTTTTATCGGAATTGTTACATAAAATAGGTATATGGGGTTTGAAGGAAGGAGAGAAACAAATGCATATTTGTTCACCTCTCTTATCTGATATTATTAATCCTTGGACGACAATGTAGAAAATTGACTACGATGTAATCATTGTTTGTACCGGACCAGGAGGAGGATCGGTCCTTTGGTAGTTAGCCGAGCGATGGGGAGATAACGGTAAACGAATTGGTGTCGTTGAAGTTGGCGGTTATATATTGCCGGCACATAAGAACGATCTTCCCGATTGGAAATCTGTGTGGGCTAATCCATATTTAGAGCTGCAACCAATGCAGTTTGTGCCGATACTAAATCAGTCCTAATTGAAACGAGCAGGCAGAGGACATCATTGTCACTACTACCAATTAACAACATAATTTGGTCAATGTATCTGGTGGCAGAACGGATCTTACTGATTGCCATCATGGTTTGATTTTCTGCGAGTTTAATAATAAGTTGAGTATCTTGGAGACAAGCAATGGCAGAATTATTGAGATAGGCAGGATTAGAGGGCAATTGTATGAATGGTAAGGCGCGAATGGTAGTAAACGCAGCTGTGAGATTATTAACGGCATTTTCATATTAATAAACTGGAAGCCATTTCCCTATTGATAGGATTTCAACAGTCAAAAGAGTTAACTAATGAGGAAACAATACAACTGGCAATTGAAATAAAAAACTTAGGTTGTTCTAAGAGCACCCTAAGTTATTTCATGTCTTCATTTTAATAGAGCCACTTTCCACCACCAAGTAAACTTCCAAGAAGTACCAGGCGACATAGACTACCTAACCCACCAAACCCAGCTGGAGTGCCCCAGCCACCAAACCCAGCTGGAGTGCCCCAGCCACCAAACCCAGCTGAAGTGCCCCAGCCACCAAACCCAGCTGGAGTGCCCCAGCCACCAAACCCAGCTGAAGTGCCCCAGCCGCCACCAAACCCAGCTGAAGTGCCCCAGCCACCAAACCCAGCTGGAGTGCCCCAGCCACCAAACCCAGCTGGAGTGCCCCAGCCACCAAACCCAGCTGGACTACCCCAGCCACCTAATCCAGCTGGAGTGCCCCAGCCACCTAATCCAGCTGGAGTGCCCCAGCCGCCAAACCCAGCTGGAGTGCCCCAGCCACCTAATCCAGCTGGAGTGCCCCAGCCGCTTAATCCAGTTGGTCCGCTTACACCACCTAATCCAGTTGGTCCACTTACGCCACCAAATCCAGTTGGTCCGCTTACACCACCTAATCCAGTTGGTCCACTTACGCCACCAAACCCAGTTGGTCCGCTTACCCCACTTAGCCCAGTGGGATAACTCACCCCACCTAATCCAGTTGGTCCGCCTACACCACCTACTAATCCAGTTGGTCCACTTACGTCACCAAACCCAGTTGGTCCGCTTACCCCACTTAGCCCAGTGGGATAACTCACCCCACCTAATCCAGTTGGTCCGCTTACCCCACTTAACCCAGTTGGGTAGCTCACCCCACCTAATCCAGTTGGTCCGCCTATCCCAATCCCACCAAACCCAGTTGGTCCGCTTACCCCACCAAACCCAGCTGATCCACTTGTACCTCCTGAACCTCCTGAACCTCCTCCTTGCCTAGGTGCAGGTAGTTGCTGGTGAATAATAAATGGAGATGCTAAATATGGGTTACCCTGTAACTGTCTGTGTTCACTTAAATTTGCACACCCATTATAGTACATACACATTTCCCCTTAATTCTAGAAAGATAATGTTAGGATATGTGACTATTTTTTTTTTGAATGGTTATATAACTAAGTACATAAGCCTAAATCATAAATTGTTCTACTGATGGTATGGAAAAGCGTTTAACGGCAACATTGAATCGAGTACAAAAACAAATGAAAACAGATATCTTCGAATTCACGGAAGTCTTCGAACGCAAGTATCCTCAAAAATGGGAGGAAATCAAGAATAACTGGGAGAAAATATTTCCAACGATTGAAGTGACGTTCGATATCGAGGCCCATATTCTGAGAACAGGTGAAGGAAGTGCCCAATAACCGAGGTGAAACATATTGATATGGTTGTTTCTAGCAGGTATAACACTCTAGTCGTCATTTTGATGATTCTGTATGAATGACCCAAAATGCATGCAGCTCAAAAGAAGGAAAAAGTAATTTTTGTCATAAGTGGATGGTTTAAAAAGTGTTGAATTGGATGGTTACTTTTCTGGAATGACTGTTAACATTAGGAAGGAGCGTTTTAGTGAGAATTTTCTCTACATGCATCTTTAAGCTGAAAAAATCAATTGGATTCAATAATAGAGCTATGTATAAGATATGATGAGATTTTACTTGTACTATCCATTTTTAATATAATAGGGTCAGCAAAGAAACGATAGCAAGGATGAAAAGGATATGGAATGGAAGCCAAACCGCGAAGATAAGAAGCCTATCTATAAACAAATTGCAGACTATATTGAACACGGGATTTCTGCAGGTGAATTCCCTCCAAACAGTGTTTTACCATCTGAGCGAGCTTTAGCGAACGAATTACAAGTAAACCGAAGCACTGTAGTAGCCGCATATGAAGAGCTGCAAGCGCTTGGCGTCATAGAGCGCAAGAAAGGAAGCGGAACTCGTGTAAGTACAGATATATGGGGGATATCGCATAAACGTATCCCGAACTGGGGGCGATATGTGGAGGATGGTTCCTTTCTTCCTAATTTACCTTTGGTGCAGAGAATACGTACGGAAACTCAAAAGAATGATTTAATCAATTTAGCGAGCGGTGAATTATCACCAAGTCTGTTTCCAAGCAATCAATTTCGTACTATTCTATCCGAGACACCTTTTGTGGGACAATTAGGTTATGATCACCCACAAGGAAATGAGCTGTTGCGAGAAACGATTTCCTCGCATGTTAAAGAGTATAAAAATATAGAGATTGATCCTGCTTCTATTTTGATTACATCAGGTGCGCAGCAAGCCCTGCACTTGATTGTCCAATGCTTGCTTAAGCCGGGAGATGCCGTTGCGATTGAGGATCCGTCTTATTGTTTTTCCTTACCAATATTCCAGTCTGCTGGCTTAAAAACATTTCTTCTATCTGTGGATCAACACGGTATCAATCCAGATGATCTTGTATCCTTACACAAGAAGCATCGAATTCGAATGCTTTTTCTAAATCCAGACTACCAAAATCCTACAGGAACGGTTCTTTCATTTGAACGTCGGAAGAGAGTGCTAGAATTATCATCTGAGTTTGGCATTCCAATTATTGAAGATGATCCATATAGTCTAACTTCTTTTAAAGAGAAGGTAAATCCCACTTTAAAGTCTATGGACACGAATGGCAATGTTTTATATATTAGCTCTTTATCAAAAATTGTAGCATCCGGCTTGCGAATCGGCTGGGTGATTGGCCCGCCGCAAGTCATTCAGCGTTTAGCAGATGCAAAACAACAGGTTGATTTTGGGCATAGTGTGTTCCCGCAATGGGTGGCACATGAGTTTTTGCGTTCAGAATATTTCAGCACACACATTGGTATGCTTCGGAAACAGCTGAAACAACGAAGAGATAAGATAACTTCAAGTATTAAAGAACTTCTAGATGATCAAGTTGAATACTTCACTCCAGAAGGTGGAATTCATCTATGGTGTAAATTGAAGAGCCCTGTCAATGAATATTCTTTATTAGAAGCATCCATGAAAAATGGGGTAGCTTTTGTACCAGGAAGTATATTTGGTTCAAGGAAAGGGTATGTGCGCTTTACTTTTGGAAGAGGAGAAACAGCGTTAATTCATGAAGGAATTCTACGATTTGCGCATACTTTAAAAAATATTCAGTAAGTATTCCTGCAGTGTATTGATGCAATGAGCTTAAATGTTAATTTAGAACATAACGGAGATGATGAAAGATGACATGGGCTGTTTTGGTTCCAATCATTTTAATGGGGATTCTTAAAATAGTAGTAAGTTCTCTTCCGAACAGTACCGTGGGATGGCTGATCGGCAAGTTTGAATTGCATTCAAAACTAAGCGAGGCGAATGTCAGCATAACCATTGATGGAAAACCCTTGGAAGGTGAAGACAAAGCTCAAGTGATTCATAAGTTTAACGAAGCTACATTTGTAGAACGGTATTATATATTTCCAGGATATGAGCAAGCGTATTTACATCCAGAAAACGGTGGGACTCCCTTAGTTATCGATACGAAAAGAGGTAAGAGAACCGTTAGATTATTTGTGTACATTTACAACGATCATGTTGATATAGTAAAGCAGTATAAGAAGAAAGTAGTGGCATATAAACTGCTTTCCGATAGCCTTCAAAAAATGTTTTATGTCAGTAACAGGGATTTAGCTTAAAAGATCCGTAAACAAGGCGGTCTTTAAGGATAAAATGACGATATAGCAGAAACAAAAAGCTTGTTCAGAGGATTTCTCTGTTACAGCAAAAGAATAGCCAGATAGTAGAAGAAGGAGACCTTAGTTTGTGTTAAGGTCTCTTTTCGCATTTCGCTGTAGGAAAGTATAGATTCCCAGCTAGAAGCCAATTGGGCGCAGTCGGAAATCTTAGGAGCACAGTATAAGTGCAACTACGCCTCTGTCTTCGCCCAAGGGCATAGAAGGAAGTTCATCTGATTGGTTGTTAATAAGTTTCTAAATAGGAAGAAAATTCTTGAAAAAAGGAATAAATAGTGTAAAATTACAATAAAAGTATAAAAATTCATTTTAGTGTAGGTGTGTATATGAACAAAGAAATGGTCACTGTAATGATTTCAGACAAAATGAAACTGATTCGGATAGAAAAAGGCTATACACAGGATAAAATGGCTGATATTCTTGGGGTTTCTAAAAAGACGCTGGTTCAAATTGAGAAAGGAAGAATCTCAGCTGGGTGGACAGTAAGTATCGCAGTTTGTTCATTATTTAGAGAAAGTGAAATTTTGCAAGCAGCGCTAGGCAGTGATCCAATTGAAGTAATTGAAACAATTGCGCATGAAGGTATTACAAGACAAAAGGGAAAAACAATGGGTGGAAAAGTATGGTGGAAGGAACTAGAGAAGAAAGGTTGCTTCCGCTTGCAACAAAATGTAATTAGCCAGCATTATCGGATATTAGACGAGGAAAATTATCGCTGGTACAGTTCGTTTGATGAAAAAGAAGCAAAGTTATACCTTGATGATTTATCACGCAGTAACGAGTTCCAACCTAATGAAAGGAATGAATAAAAAGAAAAGAAGTGGTGAATGGATGGGAATTGTTGAAATTAAGAAAGCCAATTCCTTACAACGACAGGAAATAGCAGATTTAATTACATTTGCTAAAAAGGTAAGTACAGTCCAAGAATGTTACCTTTATGAGCGTTTTTTAATGTATGGGCATGTCATAATTTTAAGAAGAAAAGGAAAGGTAGGTTGTTTTCAATTTATCGAATATTTATATAAGGATGATGAAATCTATATCTACTTTGGCCCGCTATTTTCTATCAGAAGCAGATTTTTGGCGATGTTTCTAGACTTCTTTCAACGATTAGTAGCAAAAGGGAAGAAACTTCATTTATTAGCTGAGGTTCAAAATCCAGAGGTATTCTTAGTGTTTAAAGCATTATTTGGATCATATTCATATCCTCACATACATCAAACGATAATACCGAGTGATGTAAAAAGAATTGTAACTTTTTTCGCGAGTAAGCTATCACATATGGGTAACGTGAATTTAAAAAATCTTTCAACCATATCAAAAGTTACTTTGTATAGCCCAAAGTCACAACGGAATGATGTGAGCAATTGGTTATTAAAAAGAGGAATTGATGTAGCAAAAGGCGATAATGTGTTATTAACGGTAACAGTTCCAATAGAGCAATCCGAACGTGAGAAGCTATTAAAGCAACTGGACGATGGAATTGTATTAACAAAAAATTGGAAGCAAGGGAAACAAATTATTTTGCAGCAGTTTCAGGAGGGAGTTTAACATGTCTACTATTTATTTCTCACAAATTCGAGAAGATAGTTTGGTAGAAAGAACTTTAACGTCTATATTTGCACCAAATAGAATAGCTGTCATTGGATCTGGCGGGTGCTCCGCTTTTTCAGTGCTAGATGATAGTGTTCAAGAAGTGTTTTGTATTGATCAAAATCCTGCACAATGCGCATTAATTGAGTTAAAGAAAGCAGCGATAGAGTCGCTTGACAGAGAGGATTATTTAGCTTTTATTGGTGAATTGCCGCATGACCGTCGAAAGGAGATTTATGAGAGGCTGGTGCCCACACTTCCTGATTATGCGAAAGGTTTTTGGGAACAGCATACGAGCTTCATTGATGTTGGAATCAATAAATGTGGTGTAACTGAGCAATTTTACCGTTTCATTGGAGATAACATTTGTAATAGCTTATATGGAAGAGAGATCTGGAATCAATTATTTTCCTCATCAAGTTTAGAAGAGCAACATGAATTTTATGATCAATATTTATCATCGCCTGTTTGGAAAACAGCTATCAGCATCCTGCTAAGCAAAACCACACATCTTCAGTTTTTCCCAGCCTTTATGTTTGCAAATGCAAGTGAAAATGACTTTGGAAATTTCTTTTTAGCTCAATTTGAACAAGAGATAAAAGAGAAACGAGTGACTAATAATTATTTTATCTCACAAATATTATTCTCATCGTATCTTTATAAACAGGAAGAGGGAGCTCCTTACTACCTTTCAGAGGAGGGGTATCAAAAAGCCAAAAGAAATATTAAGAAACTAACGGTTCATCCCGTATCTCTACAATATTTTCTCGAAAACAACACAGCAATTGATGCATTTTATCTTTCTAACATTTTCGATTGGGCAAGTTATGAAGGAATACAGCAAATCTGTAAAGGGATTTTAGCTGCAAAATCCAAGGATACTACAGTCCTTTATCGGAATATGTTAAGTGTTCAAAACATGCCGCAAATGTTCTTAGAACAGCTAGAAATGAATCATAAACTATCCGAAGAGTGCTGGAAAATGGAACGATCCATGTTATATCAAAAGGTAACAGTTGGGAGATTCCGATGACTTATGAAGTGGCTGTGCTGGACTGGTCCCATAATGAAGAATTATTAACATTAGCAAGTACAACGAACACGGGGAGTGACTTATTTATTGTAGATCGCTCACCAAATTTTTTTATGCTGTCTGAAGAATTTGGGGAAACAACACAATATGGTTTATTTAAAAATGAACAATTAATTGGAAATGTTGCTGTTAGTAAGCAAAGCCGAATGATAACAGGAAAAAGAGCGGATATATATTATCTTAACGACTTACGAATACATCCTGATTTTCAGAGGACACGTGCTTACTATAGGCTGATTGAACATTTGCTTCAAACATACAAGGCTATGGGGCATGTGAAATGGATGTTTTCAACCGTTTTAGATAGTAATATACACAAGGCTAATGTAATAAAAGGAAGTACAAGTATTCCCGGAGGTACAAAGATTGGATCAAGCGTGCATATAGGTATTCCAATGTTTATCAAACATAAAAAGAGAAACGAAAATGTAGTAGAAATTTCTGGTGAAGAAGCTTGGGAGGTATACTGCCGTTATGCAAAAAAGGTAGAGTTCGCACCATTTGATAAGAATCTCTTTTTACGGGAAAATGGTATATTTTTGGCAATCAAAGATGGCAATGAAATGAAGGCTGTATGCAAACTAATTGATCAATCTATGTCTCGCACACTGCGCTTATCAAAGAAATTACCGTACTTCAGTAAATTTGTGAATATTCTATGTAAAGTAAAAGGATGCCCTTTACTACCTTCAGTCGGGCAGCCGTTCTATCATGGGTATCTTTCATACTATATTTCTAATGAAATAGATACAAATTATCGGCAGGAGTTTCTATCCTATATCCAGGAACATCATTATTTAAAATTCACTTATGTTTTTACAGGTATGGCAACCGATGAAGCAGTTGAGTGGAAAAAAACCGTTTTTCATCAAGTTCTTTCGTCTACCACATATGCATATGGAGAGTTTCCTAACAACTTATACTTACAATTTCATGAATTAACCTTAATTTAAGGAGGGGCAAGAAGTGGAAAAATTTTTATCATTAAAGCAAGTAACGGATCAAATGTTTAGAGAAGAACAAATCGAAAATCATCCATTGTTTAAAGCATTAGGAAATAACGAGTTTGATCTAGAGCAAACAAAACAAATCGCCCTACAAATATATCATGTCGTTTTATATTTTCCGAGGTTTTTAGCAGCGATTCTTACTAATATGCCAGATTATAAGATGAGAATGCCCCTTGTTGAAAATCTGTTTGAAGAGCATGGAAAAATGAATGTAACATATGTTCATAGCGAAACATATAAAGAATTTTTAAAGGGGATTGGGCTATCAGAACAAGAAATTCATGAAAGCAAGCCTATTATCCCTGTTATAGCATATAATCGGGCGATTACAGACCTGTGCCTCCACTATCCTTATTTAGAGGGATTAGCTGCTTTGGGGGTTATCGAGGAGATTGTAGCCCGAGTATCACCAATTGTCGGTTTGTATGCAAAGAAGAACTATGGGAGTGAAAATAAGTCACTTGTGCATTTTACTGATCATGAAATCCTTGATGTCCAACATGCTAATGAGATATATGAGGTAGTTGCAATGGAGTATGAGGGACAGCATAAGGAAGCCATTGACAGAGGTTTGCATCTTGGAATGTACTATCATTCGAGATTGTATACAGATATTTTGAACATGCTTCAAAAGTAATTGATTTTAATCATACATAGTCTATGAAATAATCGCTCCTGGATTTTGACGAGTATACAAAGCGAAGAAAGAGCTATTTTGGTTATGAGAAGACTCTATAAAATTAAACTACCTGTCCCCTGCGGAATACGTGGAACAGGTAGTTTAGGTACTTATGTTTTCCTATTTTAAGAGTTTAGCTCATTCCTAAATAGAACGGACTTCTATCACGGAGAAAACCCAGATTTGTTAAGAATCTAGTTTTTGAACCGAAACAGAACTAGCTTCAGTATCTTTAACCTTGAGCATACAAGCCAATGCAAGGAGCATGCTTCCTGCAGCAGCAAAGAATAACATGTTGAAACCCCAAAAATCGATTAAAAGCCCTAAGGTTGGCGGGGAAATAATAGCAGCTACTGAAGAAACTAAATAATATAAACCAGTGCGTGTTCCATAGCTGTGTTCACTCCCGGTAGAAACAATAAAAGGATATGCATTGATATTGATACATGCCCAAAATATCCCGCCAATTAATAAAAGGGTTCTTAAGATAAAGGCCGATTCTGCCCAATTTAATAGAAAGAAAATGAAAATTAAGCCGATGATTCCGATTAGTATTATATTTTTCTTACCGTATTTTGCGCCTAATATACCGCTGGGTATCGAGGACAGGACAAAGCTTAACGAAAAGAAAGCGAGTGAAAATGCGGAAGCACTTTTTGAAAAACCTAGCTCATTAACTGCATACAAAGTAAATAAAGCCTCCATTCCCTGAACAGCAATAAACCAAAAAAAGATAGCATATAGCAGCAAAACAGTTGGTGGATTTAATTCCATTTTATAGTTTATTTTCGATGTAGGCGTTTCTGTATAAGGAATTGCATCTCGCTTTTCGTTAATATTGTTAAAAATAATCCATAAAGCTATTAAGAAAATAACCGAGACTGCTAAAAATGGTAAAAATTCTTTAATGTCATATAAGAGAGAGCCGATACTAAGTGCTAGTATTGCACCACAGCCTCCCATAAAATTAATAATGCCGTTTGCTTTTGTACGTTTTGAGTTTGGGGTAATATCTGGCATTAAAGCAATCGTTGGGGAACGGAAAATGGCCATGGACAAGTTCATGCATACCATAAAAATGATCAGTGTCACTAAACTCGTGTGAAAGGGTATAAGAGCAAAAAATAAAGCAGTGCTCGGAACACCGATAAGTAAATAAGGCATTCGTCGACCATAGCGTGTATTTGTGCGGTCACTGCGATTTCCGATATACGGCTGTAAAAACAAGGCGATATAATTATCAATCGTCATCAGAAACCCGATCAAAGCTGTGCTTTCAAGATAATTGTTAAGAAAGAATGGAACAAATCCGTTATACAATGCCCATCCTAAACTGATGCTAAAAAAACCAAATCCTAATAGCCATGTCTTTTTCATCGCCGTTCTCCTTTAGATTAACTAATATTTAACAAAGCGCCTAGAACATTTTATGAAAATACCGGACGTATCAGTAAGAATGAGCATTTTCATGTTGATGCATTTTCTTTCCACTGTAAGACAGGATAAATTTTCAGCTAGAAGCGAATTCGACGTAGTCGGAAACTTTAGGAACGAAGTGTAAGTACAACTACGCCGCTGTCTTCGCCTAATGGCTTGCCAATCGGCGAGTTTTCTTTAAATGGGCAGCACAAGATAGTACACTTCATTACTACATTATGCGGTTCAGTACTTCCTTTTGTTTCTTTTTTCTTGATTTTATAATCTTAAAATTATCATGTTTGAATATGTGTTTAAATAATCCAAATATAAAGAAGTTGTTCTTTTAATACAGGAAATGTTTAACCTAGGCAAAGGGGGAGTGAATAATATGGATAGGAGTTTTAAAACATCTAATAATAATATTTTGCTTTACAAAGAACGAAATATTTTGTACAGTATATCCATAAACAAATTCAACAAAGTTGAATAAAATTCAACAAAGGGAGAGGTTGCTATGCAAAATACCTATACTTCACAAATACCGGGATTTTATAAATACTCCATTAGTAAGCGGTTACAAATCGTTGGGGAAACAGCTGGATTAACAGAGGGAGAACTTGATTTATTACAACAATTCGGTAGCCTTTCCGAGGATCAAACAGATCGCATGATTGAAAATGTTATTGGAGTAATGCCAATTCCTTTAGGCGTTGCGGCGAATTTTATTGTGAACGGCAGAGAAGTATTTGTGCCTATGGCAACGGAGGAGCCATCGGTAGTAGCTGCGGCTAGTAATATGGCAAAAGCTGCAAGAATTAAAGGGGGATTTTGGACGTCTCATACTGGTTCGGTGATGATTGGGCAAATTCAAGTGTTAAATGTTACGGATCCGTATAATGCCGTTGCAAGATTATATGAAATCAAGCAAGAAATCCTAGAGTTATGTAATAGAAAAGATCCAACCCTGGTATCGTTTGGAGGCGGAGCCAAGGATATAGAGGTAAGAGTTGTTAATTCTGCAAGCGGTTCCATGGTTGTTGTGCATCTTTTAGTCGATACAAAAGATGCGATGGGTGCAAATACGGTTAATACGATGGCTGAAGCAGTTGCTCCGATTATTGAAAAGGTTACGGGAGGACGAGTTTTACTTCGAATTATTTCTAATCTAGCAGATCAAAGAATCGTGAGAGCGCGCACTATTATTGATAAGGATTCCATTGGCGGAGAGGAAATCGTTAATAATATTGTATCCGCTTACGAATTTGCGGATTATGATCCATACCGAGCAGCTACTCACAATAAAGGGATTATGAACGGAATATCTGCTGTTGTTTTGGCAACTGGCAATGATACGCGTGCAGTTGAAGCAGGTGCTCACACTTATGCAGCAAAAGATGGCAGATATCGCTCCCTTACAAAATGGGAGAAGGATTGTGATGGGAATCTTGTAGGTGCCATTGAGATGCCATTAGCAGTGGGACTCGTAGGAGGAGCTACCAAAACTCATCCTATTGCTCGTATCTCTTTAAAAATTCTAAATATCAAAAAGGCGGACGAGTTAGCGGGAATTATTGCAGCGGTAGGACTTGCTCAAAATTTAGGAGCGCTGCGGGCACTGGCAACGGAAGGAATTCAAAAAGGTCATATGGCTTTACATGCCCGCAATCTAGCAGTTATGGCCGGTGCCAAGTTGGATCAAGTGGATGGCATTGTAAAACAGGTTGTGAAGGAAAAGGATGTTAGGTACGACCGGATATTAGAAATTGTCAACTCCCTTAATTAAGAGAATTCAAGGATGATAGTGAACCATTCAGCAGTAACTATGAAAACGAATTAAAAAAGGAGGATTTCAAAGTGAAGTGGCCAGAAAAGGTTGAGATTAAAGATGTAGGTCCAAGGGATGGATTACAAAATGAAAAGATCTTTATTTCGACAGAAGACAAAATTGCTTGGATTAATCAATTATCTCAAAGCGGCTTAACATATATCGAAGTGACTTCCTTTGTTAACCCAAAATGGATTCCTGCATTAGCCGATGCATATGAAGTTGCAACAGGAATAGAGCGTGTTTCAGGAATAACCTATGCCGCACTCGTTCCAAATGTAAAGGGATTGCAGCGGGCATTGGAAGCGAATATTGATGAGATAGCCGTCTTCATGTCCGCTAGTGAAGCACATAACCAACAGAATATAAATAAATCAATTGATGAAACGTTCCCTATTTTAGAGGAAGTAGTAAAAGAATCGCTTGCATCAGGGAAGTCCGTTCGTGGATATGTGTCAACTGTATTTGGATGCCCGTATGAGGGTCCTGTTATGGTGGATCATATTGTAAGAGTATCGGAACATTTATTTGAAATGGGTATTGGAGAATTGTCCCTTGGGGATACGATTGGTGTAGCCAATCCGAGACAGGTTCAGGAAGTATTGGAAGTCCTTCTTAAGCGTTTTCCAGCAGAGCGGTTGGCGATGCATTTTCATGATACCCGCGGTACGGCGATGGCAAACGTCTTGGCTTCCCTGGAAATGGGAATCACGAAATTCGATGGTTCACTTGGGGGACTAGGGGGATGCCCCTATGCTCCCGGGGCGTCTGGAAATCTTGCTACAGATGATTTGCTTTATATGCTTCATGGCATGGGAATACAGACTGGGATTGATTACGAGACATTACTCTCTGCAGCCCGCTTTATTCAAGAGAAAATGGGCCGGAAATTGCCTAGCCACAGCTTACAGGCCTGTTGTTAACATAAAATTTTCAAACAATTTGATGATAAGACAGATATGGAAAGAACAGATACCATCTTAGTAAGGGGGTATCTGTTCTTTGTTTCCTCTCTAAACGAGGCGTCTGTATTTCTACATATGACTGTGAGTTACTTAATCAAAGAGAAAAGCTTTAATCCATACTATCTCTATGAAATAAACCTTGTGAGAAGAGCAAAGAACGTATTACACCTGATTGAGAATAGCTTGGCATTCCAATCCCTCTTGCGCGGCCTCTGCTATATAATAATTCTGGCAGGAGACCACAAAATGCACTATTCTGGTAGTTATGGTTAAAATATTTCCATGCCTGAGTGACATCCCCTTTCACTAAAAGAGCCTCACCTAACCAAAAAGTCGGTCCCGTCCAGGGTTTTAAATCGCCTTCTTCTGTTGTTAAACTCTCGTGTCGCCAAATCCCGCCAATAAAGGGATCTTCCAGTCTTTGTTGAATTGCCTTTACGGTTTGTTCTAACCATTCCTGCGGAAATATTGGGAATTCTGAGAAGAACAAGGAAATCGATGCATCCAATAAAGTACTTTCCATGGAGCGACTTACAATTCCATTATAGACATTGTGTTTAGCGATAGCCTGGAGCAGTTCATGTGATCCTTCTCTGAATCGCCTCGCTTTCTCAGTTTCCTGGAGAGTTTCAGCCATTTCTGCAGCCTTACTTAATCCGAATGCCGAAATAGCAGATGTCCAGGTCATGTGCTCAAAGGATTCTCCTAAGTGAGGTCCGAAGGTTTCCCAAATGCCTGCGTCTGGAAGGATGAGCCCAGTGAAGTCACGGTTTCTTAAGATCCAATCGGCAGAGTGACTAATAATTGGCCATAGATCGTGTAAAATGGAGTTGTTTTTGGCTAAAGACCATACTTGCCAAATTCCATATAAAATGAGCCCGGTTGTATCATTTTCAAATGCATGCTCGTTCGGTAGGCGTGTTACAACATTGTATGCAAAATAATAGTTACCGTCAGGACGTTTTATTAAATAGCCAAGTGTTGCATATAAAGCTTTCACAGCATCTTCTATATGGCCAGCCAGCGCTAGTGTAGATACAATCCATAAGCTATCGCGAATCCAAACATTTCCTTGATATGGTTTAAAGCCAATAAGAATCGGAGTACTATCTTTTTGTAAACTCATCTTTAATAAGGTGTTACTAACTCTCCAGTAATACTCGAGTTCAGGCGGGAGTACGCCGATATTTATAGTTTTACGATGCCAAATTTCCCATTCCTGTAATGTCTGTTGTTCACTCTGTTCGATTGTTACTAGTGTGTTGTGCAGATCTTTAAGTGCCCTGTCTTTTGTAGCGCCAGCTGCAAATACTTGATAAACGGGTTTGCTATAGTGTTCATTAGGAATTGTTTGGGGAATGGAGAAAATTAGAGGCGTAGGAAGCAAACTATGTTCGAAAATGGATATTTGGCCTCCTGTCACAGCTTTGGCAACATCTCCTGTTATCCCTATGGAACTAGGAGAGATGGTTACTGCCAACCATTGATTTTCAGAAATACGTGAAACAAAAATATTGTCTATCCTTTGTACGATGTTTTGGAGGTGCACTACTGGGAAAATAGATACTGTTGTAGGGTTGTTGCGGAGTGTTTTTACTTGGATAGAACGGATGAGAACATTGCTATGAGGAGGAGCCCAGGTTTTTGTTTTGACAACGGTGTTGCCTTTATGAGAAACAACTTCATAGATGCCAGAACCATTAATATACTGAGTAGTATTCATCGATACAATTTCACCCACTTGCCCAAATTTCTCCTGTACAATGCCGTACGGGTCATACCAGACTTTTTCGTTCTGATCTTTTACTAGTATATAAGAGCCTTGCTTATCTAATAAAGCACTTGAAAGATCGAAGTTTGGGAAAAACAGCTGGCTTATTCTATCAACGGGACGGCAGTCTGCACTATATTGCTGCAGCCAAGCTAATACATTGCCGTTAGAAATAGGGGCATGGTTATCTTGATTTTTGCCAATAAAGTAATGCATGAACTCACTCTCCATCTAGTTAGTATGGTTACAACTTTTGCAATTGTTATAAAGATAATTATGCTGACTAAAAACAAAAATATATATTGTCCACAATAAGTGGGTTAGAGAGATTATTGGCATGGTCTAGAGAATGAGATAAACTTGGTGTAATAAAAGTTTTGTCTATGGCTAATCAAGGCGTGGAGTTCGTCTGTGGCTATGGGATAAATCAAAAATAAGGAAGAGGGTTTTTTAGTGAAAATAGGTGTAAGTACGTTCGTAGAGACAACACCGGATGTGGAAACCGGGGAGGTAATTAGCCATGCGCAACGGATACGTGAAGTCGTTGAGGAAATTGTACTAGCAGATCAGGTGGGATTGGACATTTTCGGTGTAGGCGAACATCATCGTGAAGATTTTGCGGCGTCTTCTCCTGCCGTTGTATTGGCTGCGGCTGCATCACAGACAACACGGATACGATTGACGAGTGCTGTTACTGTACTTTCTTCGGCTGATCCAGTGCGAGTGTTCCAGGATTTTGCTACACTCGACGCAATTTCAAATGGTCGTGCAGAGATTATGGCGGGACGGGGCTCCTTTATTGAATCTTTTCCGTTATTTGGTTACGAATTAAAGGACTATGATGAACTGTTTGAAGAGAAGCTGGAGTTACTGCTAAAAATACGGGAGTCCGAGAAAGTAACTTGGAAAGGCGGGCATCGGCCAGCTATTCAAAATTTAGGCGTGTATCCGCGACCAGTTCAACATCCGTTGCCTGTATGGATTGGCAGCGGCGGCAATTCTGAATCCGTGGTTCGTGCGGGTCTCCTTGGATTGCCTTTAGTTTTAGCGATTATTGGCGGCAGTCCATTACAATTTGAACCGCTGGTGCAGTTATATAAAAGAGCTGCCAGCCACGCTGGCCATGATGTATCGAAGCTGCCGATCGCATCGCATTCTCATGGTTTTATAGCCGAAGAAACTCAAGCAGCAGCTGATAAATTTTTCCCTTCTACCCAGCAAGTCATGAATAAATTAGGACGGGAACGAGGGTGGGGGCACTATGATCGATCAGCCTTTGATGCCGCCCGCAGCTTCGGCGGAGCATTATACGTAGGCGATCCAAAAACAGTTGCTGAGAAAATTATACATCTTCGAAAATATGTTGGTATTACACGCTTTATGCTGCACGTACCAGTTGGCACGATGCCTCATGAGGATGTGATGAAAGCTATTGAACTGTTAGGAACAAAGGTGGCGCCAATAGTGCGAGAAGAAATATCTAAATGGGAAGCAGCTGGTGAAGGGAAATAAATAAGCTTGTGTCTCTTTAAAAACAGAGTAAAAACTTCTTACAGATTTTCCGAACGGGAAAGCCCACTCCTTCAGCTATGGGAGTGTCACATAAGTAATGGTAAGGTGTTCGGATAGTCTGTAATAGAATGAATGCTATAATTCCTCTATGGATTAGTTAAAGCACGCTCGAATAAAAATGTAGTATTTCTGTTGCTTGTATATGAAAAATAGAGGTTGCCCCAAAAAAAGTAAAGCTGTGCGTTATCTTTGGGACAACCTCTTGATTACAATGTTTTCATATATGAACGTTTTCCTGTTTCTTCTCTTTTCGAAATACTTAGGAAAGCTTGTACTACATTAGAGTCAAATTGATTGCGTGCCTCGCTTTCTCTCGCAACCGTTTGTGGCCTTCTGCATAATTCAGCATCGATTCCTCTTTCTCTCAACCGATTCACTATACGTTTTAATGAGATTGTATTTTCTATCATTTTCATCGGCTGCTCCTTTTCAAGGAAGTTCTCCATTTTATATTCTTTGTTTTGCCCTTCAGCCACATATCCACATTTTGTTTGCAATGTTATTAGCTATAGATTACCTTTTTTAAATGAAAGTTTGGTGAAAGAAACACACTTGTTAGTCGTAATGAACAAGAAGGAGTTGATTATGATGAAGGGTATACAAAGATTTGTTAGTTTAGAAGTATCTATCTAGAGATACGATTGCTGTTGATATGACTGCTGATTGGGGTTATGGATGATTCCTCAGGGGTGTTCGAGGATCAAGATGCAGCATAGTTCTGTAACTTCTCATAACAGGATAGGAACTTTAATAGCATAATCCCGAAAAAAAAAAATCAAAATACATTGACAATGAGAATTATTATCAGTTATAGTTTATTATAACAAGTATTGATAATCATTTTCATTTATACTTTAAGAAAGTATAAATTTCTAGTAGGAAGCTAATTCGACGTAGCGAGAAATTTTAGGAACAAAGTATAAGTGCAACTACGCCTCTGTCTTCGCCCAAGAGCAGGGCTCGCCAGTCGGCGAGTTTTCTTTATAAGATGATCGATACAGTTATTTGTTGTTTGCTGCTTTTCTATGCGTGGCAATAAAAGTGACCCTATATGTAAATGAATAAATAAAGAAAAGATAGAGAAGGTACATATTGTTTGCGAATAGACATGTTTGCCTGTGTGGGAATAGAAATGATTTAGTCATCGGAAGTTGATGTTTATGAGTTATGTTCTTGCTGTAGTATAGGGGATTAGGGTGTAGACTCCCCTGGAATTTAAAATACGAAACAGAAAAGAGGAGAAAAGATGTCCAGTTCGTTGCTCATCGTAGGTGCAGACGATTTAGGAATTATACTAAAAAAACTATCGTCTGCTGGCTTTCATGAGGTATTTCATATTGATGGCCGTAAAGAAAAAACAGTAAAAGCAGGGATACCGAAAAATATTGATATGATTTTAGTCTTAACAGATTTTGTTAATCATAACTTGTCAACAGTTATAAAACAAAAAGCAAAAAGTCAATCTATTCCTATTTTTTTTGCAAAGAGATCGTGGACTTCAATTTATCAGGCCTTAATGAAAGGGAGAACAGCAATAGAAAACAATTAAAATTTTTTATTTTTAAATGAGAATAATAATCATTTTTAAAACGAGAGGTGAACTGACTGTTGAATAAGGATCATACGTTTGCTATTACAACCTTAACTGATTACCATTTACAAGATTTTATAAAATGTCCTTATGGAAGGAAAAACTCATTCTTATCGGCCCAACATGAATAGTGTACCAAATGGACTGGATTATCTGAATATAATTAAAAATCTTATGCAAGCTCCAAAAAGTTATGTAGAAACAGAATTTTCCACAGATTGTAAAAGTTGCCCTTATCACAAACTTTGTGACGAAGGACCTAATACCCAACAAGAAAAACTGCAACATTAATACTTGTAGTGATTGGGCAATAAAGGAATTAGAACTTGCTTCAATTTCTTTAAGGATGCGGTGTTATAGTTGTGTATATAGTGTATGATTATTTTTATGATAGTCTCAATGTCTTGTAAGACAAGGAGGCTTTTTTCGTTTAAGAGGAGTTTATTGTTAAATCCTAATAATAATTATATTAACGGCACTTAAATCATTTTCAAGTAATGATTCTTTCTTTTTCATGCTTATACATGACATTTATCATGTTTTATCCATGACACCTATGTCTACAAGACCTGATGCTCTTCCTCTATAATTTAAGATAACAAAAAGAGAAGGGAAATAAAAGATGACGATACAAAAACAGAAGAATTTAAGGAAACAAGTAGCTCCTTATGAAAAGTCTGATACATGGCATAGTGTAAGACAACTCGTTAACACTTTAGTGCCTTTTTTTATGTTATGGTTCTTGGCTTATCAAAGCCTATCGATTTCATATATACTTACGCTAGCTTTGTCAGTGGTTGCGGCTGGCTTTCTCGTACGAGTTTTCATTATTTTTCATGACTGCTGTCATCACTCTTTCTTTAAAAATCGGACCGCTAATGAAGTCATTGGAAACATAACCGGTGTTTTAACTTTGTTTCCATATAAACAATGGCAGCACAATCATTCTATTCATCACGCAACGAGCGGTAATTTAGATAAGCGAGGAGTAGGAGATATATGGACGTTGACCATTGAGGAGTATGTGTCAGCACCATTTCGGACTCGGGTAGCCTATCGGCTGTACCGCAATCCATTTGTCATGTTTGGATTAGGTCCGATTTATGAGTTTCTGATTTCGAATCGTTTCAATCGAAAAGGTGCTAGATGGAAGGAACGGATGAACACCTATGCGATAAACCTAGCAATTGTTGCTTTGGTAGCTGTGCTTTGCTTGGTACTGGGGTGGCAGTCTTTCCTTTTAGTACAAGGACCAATTTTTTGGATTTCAGGCTCCATGGGAATTTGGCTGTTTTATGTACAGCATACATTTGAGGATTCATACTTCGAAGAAGATGAGGAATGGGAATATGTAAAAGCGGCGGTGGAAGGAAGTTCTTTCTATAAGCTTCCGAAGCTCCTGCAATGGCTCACAGGAAATATTGGCTTTCACCATGTTCATCATCTAAGCCCGAGAGTCCCGAACTATAAGCTTGAGAATGCGCACAATAATGCGCAGCCGTTACAAAATGTGCCGACGATAACTTTAGCCACAAGCTTACAGTCATTAAAATTCCGCTTATGGGACGAACAAAGCAAAAAGTTTGTAGGGTTTAAAGACATCAAAGTTCCGTCAAGATCAAAGAGCGTCTTAGTGCAGCCTAAACCTAAGGTATAGAAATATAGCGTCTACTAAACACACTACCTAGAGAAGAGGCCGTAATCGGGCCTCTTGTTTTATACACCAGAAAGTATGAATTTCTAGCTGGAAGACAATTCGATGTAGAGAGAAATTTTAAGAATAAAGTATAGGAACAACTGCGCCTCTGTCTTCGCTAATTTGCCCTATGAGAAGTCTGTTGAACGTCTCTGTATTTCACTTCCTAGGAAGAGGATGCGAATCTCCCACCTTTGACCAACGGAAGTCCCCTTGTGGGAAAGGAGCGTTAGCGAGTAGGTGGGGGTAGTTCAATAGGGAAGCGGTAGAGGACATATATGGATAAAAAGTGGTAAAATAAATTAGGAAAGCAGATTTACGTAAAGTATGTAAAATCAAAAAAGAGGTTTCATTTATGATTAAAAAGTATTTGACATTCCAGAAGAATAACGGCATTTCTCCTTATATTTGGACAGTTCTTTGTATTTTACCGTTTTACTTTATTTTTCAAGCCTCCTCCATGCTCAAAATAATTGTAGGGATTTTCCTTACAATTTTATTTTTTATCTTTTATCGAATTGCCTTTGTTTCTAAAGGATGGCCCGTTTATTTGTGGACACTCATTCTGATTGGGATCTCGATTACATCAACGAACCTTTTCAGTTATGTGTATTTTGCCTTTTTTCTAGCGTACTTCATAGGCAATATAGCAGACCGTATCGCATTTCTTACATTGTACTTTATTCATTTAATTAGTACCTCTGTTTCAATAAATTACAGCATTGTAACGCGAGATGAACTTTTCTTAACACAATTGCCATTTGTAATTATCATTTGGATCAGTGTGATCCTTCTCCCATTCAATATTTACAATAAGAAAGAGAAAGGGCAGCTCGAAGAAAAGCTAGAGGATGCTAACAAGAAAATTGCTGAGCTTGTCAAATTGGAGGAGCGGCAGCGGATTGCCCGCGATCTGCATGATACACTGGGGCAGAAGCTTTCTCTCATCGGTCTGAAGAGTGATTTGGCGAGGAAGTTAATTTATACAGATCCTCATCAAGCGCATAATGAATTAAAAGACGTCCAACAGACGGCAAGAACTGCGTTAAGTGAAGTAAGAAAGCTTGTATCTTCCATGAGGGGAATTAGATTGAAGGAGGAGATTTTTCGTGTGAAGCAAATTATCGAGGCGGCACAAATTGATTTCGTATTTGACCAGAAATCCCCTCTAACCAATGTTTCCCTGCTAACGGAGAATATTCTAAGCATGTGTTTGAAGGAGGCTGTAACCAATGTGGTAAAGCATAGCGGGGCTACCTCCTGTTGTATTTCCATTGAACAATCGTGGAAGGAAATTGTGATTACTGTGCAGGATGACGGAACCTTTAAGGATGCGGAAGAATTCCCAGCTAAGGGGCACGGATTGATAGGAATGAAGGAGCGCTTAGAATTCATAAATGGCGACTTGGAAATGAGAACAGGGGAAGGGACAACTTTAATCATAAGAGTACCGAATGACGTCAAGCAGACAGATAAGGAGAAGCTTAAATGATTACAATTGTGATTGCGGAAGACCAGAAGATGTTGTTGGGGGCCTTTGGTTCGCTACTCAATTTAGAAGAGGATATGACAGTAGTGGGAAAAGCCTCTAATGGAGAGGAGGCCGTAGCTTTGGTGCAGGAATTCCAGCCAGATGTTTGTATTATGGATATAGAAATGCCTGGAAAGAGCGGACTTGATGCAGCTGAGGAGATTAAGGGGCTAGGTTGTAAGGTTATTATTTTAACAACTTTTGCCCGTTCTGGTTATTTTCAACGTGCGTTAAAGGCTGGTGTCAGCGGCTATTTATTGAAGGATAGCCCCAGTGAAGAATTGGCGAGCTCGATACGTGATGTAATGGCAGGTAAAAGAATTTATGCACCTGAACTTATGGACAGTGTTTATGGTGAGGAAAACCCTCTTACCGACCGGGAAAGGGAAGTGTTAGGGCTTGTTGCTGATGGGAAAAACACAAAAGAAATTGCTGCGGAGCTTAGTATAAAAACAGGAACGGTTCGGAATTATATTTCCCAAATATTAGATAAATTAGAAGTCAAAAATCGTATTGAAGCAATTGTCCAATCAAAGGAAAAGGGTTGGTTTAAGTAGTGTGTAACGGAGATGTTATTTTAAATTGCAAAGAGTCAGTATCATTTTAGATACTGACTCTTTGCTTGTTTTACACTTTAAGAAAGGATAAATTCCTAGCTGAGAGACCATTCGACGTAGTCGGAAATTCTAGGAATACAGTGTAAGTGCACCTACGCCTCTGTCTTCGCCTGCCGGCTCGCCAATCGGCGAGTTTTCTTTACACTGTAAGAAAGTATAAATTTCCAGCTGGAAGATCATTCGACGTAGTCGGAAATTCTAGGAATACAGTGTAAGTGCAACTACGCCTCTGTCTTCGCCTGCCGGCTCGCCAATCGGCGAGTTTTCTTTATAACGTGGTATGGTTTGTTGAACATAAAAACTATACCAACACAGCTCGTTAGTAGAATTCCCGTAATCAAAAATTGTACCGGTATTGCTACTGTTAGCAAACCTAATCCTGAAGAACCTACAATAACACCGATGGAGAAAAAGGCGTAAAAATAACCGTATGCTTTTCCTCTTGTGTTAGGAGTAGTTGCTTGTATAAGCAACAAATTAATTGCGGGGAATAAAAATGCAAACCCAACACCATATAAGGCTAAACAGGCATATAGAAGGGCTGCAGTATTGACCTGCCCAATTAACATTTGACTTACTCCCATGCTGCCTAAACCAATCGAAAAACTAATAAGGGGCGATACACGATCAAACAATTTATTAGTCGGTAAAAGAAATAAAGCCACTGCCACAATGCCAAACATACTCAGTAATGTCCCGCTCAACCGTGAACTGTAGCCCAACGCTTCTACGTGCAAAGGCAAAAGATATGCTAATGCTCCCTGGGAAAACATTAAAAGGAAGGCACCTGCAAAGGATTGAATAACTCCCCGATTAAAAATAAACTTATCACTCTGCACTTCTCTTGTTGAAGCATGTGCATGTTGTTTCTTAAAGAGAAGAATGGTTATCAAAAATAATAAAAATCCAAAGATAGCAACAGTCATAAATACAAAAGGTACTGATGTTTTATTTGCCATAATGCCGCTATAGGCAGGGCCCGCGATTGCGGCAATGCCAACAAAGGAACCTGTGAAGGCGTTTTGGCTTCCATGTCGATCATTCTTTGTTTGGTTTGCTAAATAGGTAAAAGCTGCTGGTACAATTAATCCCCCAAAAAACCCGTGAATACATCGAACGATTAATAACCCTTCGACACTTGTAATAGCATTGTATAAATTTAGAGAAATGCTAGTTGTAAGCAAACTGATGCATAATACAATAAAAGCTCCGTATTTATCTGTTAATACACCAGATAAAATATTTCCAAATATATTTGTAAAGGAATACACTCCGACAATAAAGCCTGCAATCATTGTAGTTGCACCTACAGAAGTAGCAAATGTGCTCATCACAGGTAATTGTGTGAATAAATCAATAAATGTAAAAAAGATAATAATATAAATTAACCATATCTTCGGGATAGGTTTAGTATTAAATGCACTTTGCTGCTTTTTTAGAAATACATCATAAATAAAATTACCAAATGGGATAAATGCGACAAGTACAGCAAAGAAAGACCATTTTATATGCCACTGAATCCGGATTTGTGCATAGATAATTGCCAGCAAATACAAAATAAAAATACATCCATGAATGGATCCCGCCAAAGTTACCGCATAAGGATAATTTGCCATGTACTTTAAAGGCATGGCTATTCCTAATAACATCAATAATGATACTCCATCAGCTATTCCAGTCCACCTTAACCAGTGAATAGGCGATGTCAGTAGATGTATCGCTTTCAATATACAAACACTCCTTTGGATAATATCTTGACCTCTGTTTGATTGCCATAGAGAAGATGATCTGCTTCAAGAGGAAATGAAAATCCTTTTGAAGAACCCAATGTATTACATTTAATTGAGGCATTAACATGTTGTAGTTTCCATGATTCATGCATAATATCACAATATAATTGATTGGTAAATAAACTATAGCGTTCTGTCAAAAAATGTTCTAAACTTCCGTTCTTTGCATGAAACCATTCTCCAAACGGGGTATATTCAACCTGATATCTATGATCTTTTCGCAGACTATGAAAAGAAACAGTTGTACCAAATTGAGCTTGGATATTTGAATAGGTATAGGGGAGAGAATACAACATCTTGGCAAAAAACACAGCCAAATGATTTGCGGCGTCACAACTCAAAAAGTAAACGCCTGACTTTCCTTTGTGAGAAACGTATGTCCGTACATTTACCTGAGGATAGCGAATGATGCCTAAGCTCATATCAAATGAAACAATTCCAATCCATGCACTTCCTTCACATGTTTCAATCTCTAGCGGGGCCGGAACCCATGGGCGTAAAGAGTCCACCGGCACTCGATAATGACAAAATAAAAGATTGCTCCATAGTTGTTTCATGTATTTTGCCTTCTTTCCTTTAATATCGAAGAGATATGCGATTTACGACCGTATTAAGCTTTTGTAAGTTAGAGTTTACCTTACTTGAGTCGATTTAGCTTTATAAATATGAGAAGGACAGCTTTTTTATAGCAAAATACTAAAAGAAAATATTTTGTATTTGAACCGTCAATATATAAAACCAAGAGCAGTTCCTGCCACTTACAAAAGTGCTAAGAACTGCTCTTGGTTTTAATGATTAACTTACTTTTATTATCTTAGGCTGTATAAAATCTATGGAGTTGCATGCGGTTTTGTACTTTAAGAAAATATAAATTTCTAGCTAGAAGACAATTCGACGTAGCGAGAAATTTTAGGAATAAAGTATAAGTGCAACTACGCCTCTGTCTTCGCCTAACGGCTCGTAAATCAGCGAGTTTTCTTTATTGCAGCTGAGGTGCTGTTACGGATTACTAAATGGTGAGTAACATTAGAATGATGGGGGATTACCGTTTCCCCTTTAATCATTTTAATTAGGTTACGCGTTGCTGTCATTGCAATCTCTGTTGCAGAGTATGCAACCGTTGAGAGTGTAGGTCGTACTATGGCTGACATGAAACTCCCATCAAAGCCAAAAACGGAAACATCTTCAGGGACACGCAGTCCTTGATCCATTAAATAATTCATCGCTCCAATTGCTATCCAGTCCGTTGCGCAGAATACAGCAGTGGGCATTGAACCGCTTTCAGTGATTTTACGCATGGCCTTCATACCGTCTTCTGTGGAAATGCCACTCTCGACAACCCAATCCTCATGAATCGGAATATCCGCATCGTTTAATGCTTGTTGATAACCTTGAAAACGATAATCCCCAAGGTCTGGACCTGGACCGTGAATAATTGCAATTTCACGGTGTCCATTTTGAATTAGAGATTTTACCGCTTCATAAGAAGCAGTTACATTATCGATATGGACGGAAGGAACAGAGGGAATAGATGAAATCTGCCCAACTAAGACACAGGGAATTTTATATTTATCGATAATCTCAACATGTTTTTCCTCAAAAGCAGAACCTATAAAAATAATGCCATGCACTGATATTGTGCCGAATAAATTCAAATAATGCAGTTCGTTTTCGGCACCTCCATCAGTTGAGCCGATCATAATATCATACCCATGTAGCTTAGATACATGATTGATACCTTCTAGGAAATCATTGAGAACAGTATGGGTAGATTGAGGTGTAATAACTCCGATAAGGCGGGATTCATGCCTTTTTGGATCTGGACCAAATGTGTTAGGACGATAATTGGTTTGTTTGATAACTTCCAAAACCCGTTTCTTGACATCTTCTTTGACTGGTTTGCTGTTATTGAGGACTCTAGAGACAGTTGCAATAGAAACCCCTGCCATTTCCGCAATATCTTTAATTGTTATTTTCAAGCGAATCACCACGATCTTTATCTTTTATAATGTACACAATTCAGGAAAATATTTTCCTGGGATGTTTGAATAGTAAGCTTCTAAAATTATCTGAATTCTTCTTGCATATACGCAACAGAAGCGGACTTAACTAAATTTTAATAACGAAGAAAACTCTGTAGTTCGGCTTGTTAGTATGGAGAAAACAAGCTCGGCGAACTGCAACTTTTTATAGGAAAACTATTCCTATAAATCATAACACAAATAGAAAGAATAATTCAAATATACATTGACTAAGGAAAATCGATCCTATATAATCGGTTTCATAGGAAACATTTTTCCTTAAAAAGGCGAATATTTAAGGTTTTTAGTTAATTTTTGATGTTTTTTTCATGATATTTATGTTTGTTTTTCTGTATAAGGAAAAGTTTTTCCTGAATGTTGTTTTTGAAAGCGTTGTTATAACGTGCCGATCATTTTCTTGCGGGATTTTGCTAGAGTGGTAGAGGGTATCTTCGGTCTGCTGTCATTTGATAGTGTCCGATGACTATAAAACTAATTTTAATAAAGGGGAATGGAAAATGGTATTTAAGCAACAAGAAAAGTATCATTCAATCGCTGGGGAAAAGTATGACATGATGAAGCAAGTAAAACGAAAATTAGGGTTTGCTGCACTTACTTCCATCCTTACGTTTTCGTTGGCTGCTTGTGGCGGAAAATCCGCTTCTAACGAAACGAAAGCATCTGAACAACCATCAGGGGCAGCGGCAACTGATGAACTAAAAGCGGAACCGGGTGCAGAGCTTCTTCTTTGGGATTCTAAAGATCCTTTTGTAGAGTATGCGTCGAAGGAGTTTGAAAAGAAATACAATGTGAAGGTAAAGTTTGAGAAGGTGGAATCAACTGATACAGTGAAACGTCTCTCAACAGACGGTCCAGCGGGTACTGGCGCTGATGTGGTTGTGTTTCCGCATGATCACCTGGGAACTGCGGTAAAATCCGGAGTTGTTCTGCCAAATGACTATTTTGAAGAAGAAACAAAGGAAACAATTGTTGAACCTGCGGTACAAGCCTCGACTTACGAAGACATTCTGTATGGTTATCCACGTAACATTGAAACGTATGCATTGTATGTGAATAAGGATTTGGTAAAAGACGCGAAACTCGATACTTGGGAAGATATCATTGCGTTTTCGAAGCAATTTAATGATGTCCCTAACAATAAATTTGGCTTTCTGTACGAAGCAAACAATGCGTACTTTAACTATGCGTTTATGGCAGGATACGGCGGTTATGTGTTTGGGAAAAATGGTACCGACAAAAATGACATCGGTATCAATAATGAAGGCGCTATCAAAGCGATGGAGTTTTACCGTTCGCTAAAGGAGATTATACCAGTTAACCCAAAGGATATTACAGCTGACGTGAAAACTGGATTATGGCAAGAAGGCAAAGTGGCAATCAACCTTGATGGAATCTGGAATGCTGGAAACTTTGCGAAATTGCCATTTGAAGTTGAAGTAATTCCACTTCCGAAAATGCCTGGCGGAGCAGAACCCGTTGCGTTCTCAGGTGTGAAGTCTTACTACGTGAGCTCATACTCGAAATATCCAAATGCAGCTAGATTGTTTGCTCACTTCTTAACAACGAAAGAAATGATGTTGAAAAACTACGAGTTGAACGGTGTTCTTCCTGCTGCGAAAGGTCTTGAAAACGAGGAAGCGATCAAAAACGATAAGATTATCGCAGGATTCATGCAGCAAGTAGCAAAGACGCAACCAATGCCAAGTATTCCAGAGACACAGTTCTTCTGGCAAAGTGTAACACCAGCGATTGAGCAAATTTGGAACGGTGCTGATGTGAAGGCAACATTGGACAAGGCTGCCGGAGAGATGAAAACAAATATTGCCACTGGTAACAAATAGACTAGATAGCAGCATGTATTGAAGGATATAAGATTCGCTCACCCGTTAAGTGGGCGAATCTATGTTAAGAAGGAGTTGATTAGAATGCAGCAGCAATACAAGACAGTAATTGATGAGAAACAGTATAGTTTGGACGGAATGCGGCAGCATCGCAAGACAGCAACGATCTTATCTATCCTCGCTATGGGGCTAGGACAACTGTATAACAAACAGTATGTAAAAGGAATTTTAATGTTGCTTCTCCATTTTTCGGGTATTTATTTCATTGCTGCTAAATTACCGCATGCAATTTGGGGTGTATATACACTTGGAGAGACAAAAACTGAGCTGAAAAAGGTAGGGAAACTGTACCAGCAAGTAATGGGTGACCATTCTATTTTCTTGCTGGTTGAAGGGTTAATTATTCTTTTTATCGTGGTCGTATTGGCCTGCATGTATGTAGCAAATGTGAAAGATGCGTATCGGATTGGACAACTGCGCGAAGAAGGGAAAGCACCAAACACGTTTAAACAGACTGTGAAATATATCGCAGATTATCGTTTTCCGCATTTTGTGATATCGCTTCCAATGCTGGGTATTTTGTTTTTCACAGTATTACCTATTGTATTTATGATTTTGCTTGCATTTACGAATTTTACTCGGGAAAATATGCCGCCAGCCAACCTGGTTGATTGGCACGGTTTTCAAACGTTTAAGGATATGTTTCAGATTAAAGCTTGGAGCGGTACATTTTATGGGGTAGCGTTATGGACATTTGTGTGGGCGGTCTTTGCGACGTTTACCTGTTTCTTTGGCGGATTCGCTGTTGCGCTTATCGTACAACAGAAGGATATCCGGTTTAAAGCGTTCTGGCGCACAATTTTCATTCTTCCCTATGCAATCCCAGCATTTGTATCGACTTTGATTCTGCGCAATATGTTTAATGGACAGTTTGGTCCAATTAACCAGTATTTAGCAATGATGGGGATTTCAAAAATCCCTTGGCTGACAGATCCAATGTGGGCAAAATTTACAATTATTCTAGTTAACTTCTGGTTAGGGTTCCCAGTTTCTATGTTGATGATTATTGGTATCTTGTCTACGATACCGAAAGATATGTATGAGGCAGCTGATATTGATGGAGCGACTGCTTTTCAAAAGATGCGATGGATTACATTCCCCGCTGTAATGCAGTCTATGGCACCACTCTTAATCATGGCGTTTGTTGGAAATATCAATAACTTTAACATTATCTACCTATTAACTAACGGAGAACCGTCTAATGCAGAGTATAAGTTTGCAGGACATACGGATATTTTGATTACTTGGTTATACAAGTTGTCCCTAGATCAAGGTCAATATAACTTTGCTTCGGTAATCGGAATCTTCATCTTTATTATTCTAGCAGTATTTGCGATTTGGAATTTACGACGTACGAAAGCATTCAGAGAGGAGGAAGCATGATGAAGCAGAAAAAAGCAAGGAACTTCATCCGCCAAGCACTCAGTTATACCGTACTTACCGTCATTGCCATCCTTTGTTGTTATCCAGCGTTATGGGTGGTCATGTCTTCTCTTCGTCCGGGAGGTGCACTGTACAGCGAAACCTTGATTCCGAAAACATTAACATTTGTCCATTATACCGAATTGTTTACGAAATACCCATTCGGTCAATGGTATCTCAACACATTAAAGATTGCAGTGATCAGTACAATCATTGGTACGACTCTTGTCATGCTGACGGGCTATGTGTTCTCGAAGTTCCGTTTCTCGGGACGTAAAAACTTGATGAGCGGTTTACTTGTACTTGGCTTGTTCCCTGGCTTTATGAGTATGATAGCCGTATATATTTTGTTAAATCAAATGAACTTGTTAAATACACATTTTGCTATCATTTTAGTATCGGCAGCAGGAGCTCCGCTTGGCTTCTTATACGTAAAAAGCTACTTTGATACGGTTCCGACTAGCTTGGTCGAAGCGGCAAGAATTGACGGTGCATCGAACTTAAGCATTTTGTTCCGAATCATTTTGCCAATGTCAACACCGTTAATTGTATTCACTTCGTTAACGATTTTTACCGGAGTATTTACAGATTTTATTTTCGCAAAGCTAGTACTGCGATCTCCTGAGAAACTCACTCTTGCGGTCGGTTTGTTCGACATGATTAACAACAAGTTTGCGACGGAATTTACTGTGTTCGCAGCAGGTTGTGTCATGATTGCTCTCCCGATTACAATTTTGTTTATGATCATGCAGCGTTACTTAGTAGAAGGCTTAACAGCTGGTGCTGAAAAGGGATAAGAGGGTTAATTGACAGATCTATAGATAACCAAAGCAAAGAAGAAGGAAATCAAGCCGTCCCGCACCCTGTTGCGGGGCGATTTGATGTGAGACATGTGAAAAAACAGACAAAGGGGTCGGGTATATTGAAAAAAATATGGTGGAAAGAAGCGGTGGCGTATCAAATTTACCCACGAAGCTTTATGGATAGCAACGGAGATGGAATTGGTGATTTACAGGGAATTATTTCGAGATTAGATTATCTTAAAGGTCTTGGAATCGATGTCATCTGGATTTGTCCAGTTTATAAATCCCCAAATGAGGATAATGGGTACGATATTTCTGATTATCAAGATATCATGGATGAATTTGGGACAATGGAGGATTTCGAGCAGCTGTTAGAAGAAACTCATAAACGTGGTATGAAGATCATTATGGATCTTGTCATTAATCATACATCAGCTGAACATCCGTGGTTTATCGAATCTCGTTCTAGTAAAGACAATCCGAAGCGAGACTATTATATATGGACAGACCCGAAAAAGGATGGAACAGAGCCTAACAACTGGGAGAGTATTTTTGGTGGCTCAGCTTGGGAATATGATGAGAAAACAGGTCAATATTATATGCATATCTTTGCAACAAGGCAGCCGGATTTAAACTGGGAAAATCCAAAGGTACGTCAAGAATTGTATGAGATGGTGAACTGGTGGCTCGATAAGGGGATTGACGGATTCCGTATCGATGCGATTTCCCATATTAAAAAAGTATCAGGTTTTCCTGATTTGCCAAATCTAAAGGATTTACAGTATGTTCCTTCACTTGACGGGCATATGAACCGTGAGGGGATTCATGTATTTTTAGAAGAACTCAAACGGGAAACGTTCGATAAGTACGATATCATGACCGTGGGTGAAGCAAATGGAGTTACGACTGAGGATGCAGATCTTTGGGTTGGTGAAGAAAACGGTAAGTTTAATATGGTATTCCAATTTGAACATTTGGGTCTTTGGGAGAAAAGTGTGGATGATACATTCGATCTTCTCGCCCTTAAGGAAACATTCACAAGATGGCAAAAGGGGCTAGAAGGAGTGGGATGGAATGCCTTATTCCTGGAAAATCACGATCAGCCTCGCTCTGTGTCTACTTGGGGAGATGATACGGAATATTGGGAGCAATCCTCGAAAGCCCTTGCGACTCTGTATTTTCTGATGCAAGGAACACCGTTTATTTATCAAGGACAAGAAATTGGCATGACGAATGTTCAATTTTCGTCTATTGAGGACTACAACGATGTCGCTATCAAAAATTTATATAAGCTTGAGAGAGAAAATGGTAAAACGCATGGTGAAATTATGGAGATTATTTGGAAGAGAGGACGCGATAATTCTAGAACTCCGATGCAGTGGAATAACGAGCCAAACGCTGGATTTACTACTGGAACTCCGTGGCTAAAGGTAAACCCAAATTACCATAAAATTAATGTTCGCGATGCGCTAGGGAATCCAGAATCTATTTATCATTATTATAAGAAGCTGATTCAACTGCGTAAGGACAATCCAACACTTGTATATGGTGCCTATGACATTATGCTAGAAACGCATAAGCAAATTTATGCGTACACAAGAACATGGGAGAACGAAATAATATTAATTCTTACAAATACCTCAGCTAAGGAAGCAATCTTTCACTTGCCGAAATATGTAAGATATTCGTCAGCAGAGCTGCTGCTCAGCAACTATGACTCTAAAGGTGAAGACATTCAACAGGTACTGCTACAACCTTATGAAGCTAGGGTGTATAGACTCGTATAGTACGAGGTGATACCGTTGTATGACGTGAGGAGGGAGAAGTATTATGAAAAAAACCTGGTGGAAAGAGGCAGTTGTTTACCAAGTATATTGGAGAAGCTTTTATGATACAGACGGTGATGGGTACGGAGACTTAGAAGGTGTGATTCAAAAACTAGACTATATTAAAGAGCTTGGTGTCGATGTGATTTGGTTGAATCCTTGCTATGAATCGCCAGATGTTGATAATGGATATGATATTTCCGACTATCAGTCCATCATGGAGAAAGCAGGGAATATGGAAACGTTTGATCAACTGATTGGTGAAGTACATGCAAGAGGAATGAAGTTGATCATGGATTTAGTTGTAAATCATACATCAGATCAGCACCCGTGGTTTCTAGAATCCCGTTCCTCAAAGGACAATCCAAAACGCGACTATTATATATGGAGTAAGGAGAAGAATAACTGGAGATCTTATTTTACACCTTCAACGTGGGAGTATGACACATTGACGGATGAATATTATTTCCATTCCTTTGCTACCGAGCAGCCGGATTTAAACTGGAGTAATCCAAAGGTCCGTGAAGAAATCTATAGTATGATCCGGTTTTGGCTCGATAAGGGAATAGATGGATTCCGTATGGATGTAATCAATCTTTTAGCAAAACAAGAAGGGTTTCCAGATGCAAAAAATCCGCAAGACATATCGTACTTGGGGAATAATCCTGGAATTCACGAGTATTTGCAGGAAATGCATGAAAAGGTGCTGCAGCACTACGATGTTTTCACGGTGGGGGAAATTCCGTTTGTGACTCCGGAAGACGGTGTGCTTTACGTAGGTGAGCACAGAAGGGAGCTCCATACCCTTTTCCATTTTGAGGTTTGTGATTATATGGCCCATTGGGACATGGCGAAATTCAAAGAAATTCAAAAGAGATGGTATGACGGTTTATGGGGGAAAGGCTGGAACTCACAGTTTCTTAACAACCATGATCATACCCGTCTGGTAACTCGATTTGGGAACGATACAACGTATCGCGTTGAATCAGCTAAATGTTTCGCCACTCTGTTACACACCTTGCCAGGTATGCCTTATGTTTATCAGGGAGAAGAGATTGGCATGACAGGTGTCCGTTTTGAGTCAATCGATGATTACAATGATATCGCGATGAAGAATAAGTATAAGGAAGAAGTAGAAAAGGGAAGAGACCCGAAGGAAGTATTTGAAAGCCTCCTTCATCTTTCCCGGGATAATTCCAGAACACCTGTGCAGTGGAACAACACGGAAAATGCCGGATTTACTTCTGGTACCCCGTGGATGAAGGTAAATCCAAACTATACAAAGATTAACGTAGAGCAGGCTCTTAGAGACCCAGATTCAATTTTTTATTTTTATAAAAAGCTCATCCAGCTCCGGAAAGAGAACGAAGTCATGGTGTATGGTACGTATGAACCAATTCTAGAGGAAAACCTCCAGATTTATTCTTACTTCCGCTCCATGGGAGAGGAGAGATGGTTGGTAATTCTCAACATTTCCGATCAATCAGCAAAATTTGAATTGCCGGATTCAGTTTCCTTCTCCTCAAAAGAGTTATTAATCGCAAATTACTTGGTTCAAGGTGACGACTCTATTCATTCTTTTGTGTTGAAGCCGTACGAAGCAAGAGTGTATCTTCTTAAGTAATTGAATGCAGAGGTCCTTTTCGGAAAGGAGGACCTCCCTAGTGGCGCTAATTAGCTCTAGTTATTGCTAGAAAGAAAGTATCTATCTGTCTAGTAATAACAAATAAGTAGCAGGACGAAAAAAATATGGAAAGATTGACTGAAGAGAATATCTGAATGTGAGAAGAAAATCGGATAGTAAGTCATTTCACTCATCAAAGGAGGAAACATCAGTGGCTGAATTACAATTAAATCATATTTATAAGATTTACGATAACAAGGTGACGGCAGTTGAGGATTTTAATCTTCATATCCAGGATAAGGAGTTTATTGTATTCGTAGGCCCATCTGGCTGTGGTAAGTCGACAACTCTTCGTATGGTCGCAGGACTTGAAGAAATTTCAAAAGGTGATTTTTATATTGATGGTAAACGCGTAAATGATGTGGCACCAAAAGATCGTGACATTGCAATGGTTTTTCAAAACTATGCTTTATATCCGCACATGAGTGTTTATGATAATATGGCATTTGGTTTAAAACTACGCAAATTCCCGAAGGATGAAATTGACCGTCGTGTAAAAGATGCTGCCCGTATCCTTGGATTGGAGAAGTATTTAGATCGTAAGCCAAAAGCTCTTTCGGGCGGCCAGCGTCAACGTGTTGCCCTAGGACGTTCGATTGTCCGGGATGCTAAAGTATTTTTAATGGACGAACCTTTATCCAATTTAGATGCCAAATTACGTGTCCAAATGCGTGCTGAAATTTCTAAATTACACCAACGTTTACAAACCACTACTATTTATGTAACGCATGATCAAACAGAAGCGATGACGATGGCTACCCGCCTTGTTGTAATGAAAGATGGAATTATTCAACAAGTAGGTACACCAAAGGAAGTATACGAAAAACCGCAAAATGTATTTGTCGGTGGTTTCATTGGCTCACCCGCGATGAACTTCTTTAAGGGAACATTAGAGGATAGTTCCTTACGAATTGGTCAAGTAAGAATAAGGATTCCAGAAGGAAGAATGAAGGCACTTCGTGAACAAGGCTATATAAATAAGGAAGTTATTTTAGGGGTTCGCCCAGAAGATTTCCATGATGAGCCTGCATTTATAGAAGCTTCCCAAGGGACAAAAGTAACAATTCAGGTAGAAGTAGCAGAATTAATGGGAGCTGAAACTATGGTGTACTCTGAAATTAACGGTCAAAGTTTTGTGGCTCGTGTGGATGCCCGCACAGAAATAAAACCGGGTCAACAGATGGAGCTAGCCCTAGATATTAATAAGTTCCATTTCTTTGATGCCAAAACAGAGATTCGCCTGTCTTAGGGGAATAAGGGAGGAATAATTTTGATTACTCGTGAAGCGATATATCACCGTCCAAAAAACAACTTTGCATATGCTTATGATACAAAAACATTGCACATTCGTCTGCGTACAAAGAAAAATGATATAGAGAACGTAACTCTCATTCATGGTGACCCGTATATCTGGAAGGAAGGTGTTTGGCAATACGAAACAAGCACGATGAATAAAATAGCAACTACAGAGTTGTTCGATTATTGGTTTGTTGCGATTCAACCGGATTTTCGCCGTTTGCGTTACGGCTTTGAATTAAAAAGCAACGAAGAAATAATTGTTTATACAGAAAAAGGATTTTTTGATGAAATTATTACTAAGGATAATGCTCCTTATTTTTGCTTCCCGTATTTAAATGCAGAAGATGTATTCCATTCACCTGCTTGGGTGCGCGACACAGTGTGGTATCAAATTTTCCCAGAGCGCTTTGGCAACGGTGACCCTTCTATCAGTCCTAAAGGTGCATTGCCATGGGGGAAAGAGGAGCCGACACCGACAAACTTCTTCGGCGGTGACTTTGAAGGCGTCATTCAAAACATTGATTATCTTGTGCAATTAGGCATCACAGGCATCTACTTCACACCGATTTTCAAAGCAACGACAAACCATAAGTACGACACTGTAGACTATCTGGAAATCGACCCGCAATTCGGCGATAAGGAAACATTTAAACGTCTTGTGCAAGTTTGTCATGAAAATGGAATAAAGGTGATGCTGGATGCCGTATTCAACCATAGCGGTTTCTATTTTGCACAATTCCAGGACGTATTAGAAAGAGGCGAATCATCTAAATACAAAGACTGGTTCTACATTTGGGACTTTCCAGTACAAACAGAACCTGTACCTAACTACGATACATTTGCATTCACGTATATGATGCCTAAACTAAATACCTCTCATCCAGAAGTGCGGGAATATTTATTAGAGGTAGGCCGCTACTGGGTACGAGAGTTTGACATTGACGGCTGGCGTTTAGACGTAGCAAATGAAGTAGGGCATGATTTCTGGCGTGCATTCCGTAAAGAAGTGAAGGCTATTAAATCAGATGTGTACATTCTCGGTGAAATTTGGCACGATTCCATGCCGTGGCTGCAAGGTGATCAATTCGATGCAGTGATGAACTACCCGTATTCAAACGCAGCTATTCAATTCTTTGCTCAAGATACAATTCAAGCAGAAGAATTCGCAAACAAGACAACGGAGGCCCTTCTTATGTATCCGGAAAACGCAACAGAAGTAGCCTTCAATTTATTAGGGAGTCATGATACACCACGTATTTTAACGGTATGCAAGGATAATAAGGAAAGGGTAAAACAACTATTTACTTTCCTGTTTTCGTCTCCGGGTACACCTTGTATTTACTATGGAGATGAAATTAGTATGTCAGGGGAAATGGACCCCGGCTGCCGTAAGTGTATGATTTGGGATGAGGAAGAGCAAGACAAAGATATGTTTCATTTTGTTGCTCAATTAATTCGTTTGCGCAAAGAAAACTCCGCATTCGGCAACTACGGTACATTTCAATTTGTTACGGCAAGCAATGAAACGAACCATGTCATGTATACAAAAACATTTGAAAAGCAGACAGTGCTATTTGTATTCAATAACTCTGATGAAGAAATTACAGTGGGTGTACCGTTTAACTTAAAAGGCAAAAAGATTACGAACTTACTGACAGGTGAAAAGGTTTCATATGGAGTGGAACATGTGGATTTAGTCCTTGCAGCTCATGGATTTGTCGTATTGGAATTTTAATATCGATAGAGTAGGAATGTAAGTTAGCAAGTATTGAAGATACTTACAAATTTATGGTAGGAGGATGATGATGATGATGGACGACAGATGGTTAGTAGGTGTTGATGTAGGCGGTACCTCGATTAAAATGGCGTTTATTAACTTGATGGGTGATATTATCTACAGTTGGGAAATAGATACGGATAAAAGAGAAAGAGGTCGCTATATTCCCGTAGATATTGCAAGATCAATTGATAAAAAGTTGAATGAATTAAATCAAACAAAAAGCAAGTTGATTGGTATTGGTATCGGAGCGCCGGGCCCTGTTAATGAACAAGATGGTTCCATTGAGGTTGCAATTAACTTGGGGTGGGAGAACTTCCCGTTACAAAACATCCTTGAGCGAGAAACATCTTTACCTGTTGTGGTAGACAATGATGCAAATATTGCAGCAATCGGGGAAATGTGGAAAGGTGCCGGCGAAGGGACAAAAAACTTAATATGTGTAACACTAGGAACTGGTGTTGGTGGCGGAATTATTGTCAACGGTGAGATTGTGCGCGGTGCAAATGGAGCAGGTGGTGAAATCGGCCATATTACATCTGTTCCTAAAGACGGCTCACCTTGTAATTGCGGAAAAACGGGATGCTTAGAAACAGTAGCATCAGCAACAGGAATTGCCCGTCTAGCATTAGAGGAACTAGCTTCTACTAATAGGATTAGTAAACTAAGAGATCCCTATGATACACATCAAACAGTAACATCTAAACTAGTTTTTGATGCAGTAAAAGAAGGGGATGAAATAGCGAAACAAGTCATTGATCAAGTTACGTTTTATTTAGGATTGGCTATAGCAAATTTAGCGAATGGTTTGAATCCTGAAAAAATTGTCATTGGCGGTGGTGTTTCGAAAGCTGGTCACGCGTTACTGACACCTTTGAAAGAACAGTTTTCTCAATTCGCTTTTCCAAGAGTAGCCCAGGGCGCAGAGTTAGTTATCGCAACATTAGGCAATGATGCGGGTGTAGTTGGTGGTGCCTGGCTAGCCAAGGAAAAACTGATGAACGAGTTACAAGTATTGAACTTATAAGCAATTACATGTATAGAGCATTGTCATAACAGCAGGAATGTTCCTAGAAATAAGCGGAGGTATGTTATGCGTAAAACAAAAATTGTATGTACGATTGGTCCGGCAAGTGAAAGTATTGAGAAATTAATCCAATTAATGGAAGGTGGAATGGATGTAGCACGGCTCAACTTCTCGCATGGAAGTCATGAAGAGCATGCAGTTCGTATCCAAAGCATTCGTGAAGCATCGAAAATAGCAGGTAAAACAGTAGCCATCCTGCTGGATACAAAAGGTCCGGAAATTCGTACACATGACTTCGAAAATGGACAAGCTGAGCTGAAAGCAGGAGCAGAAGTTGTGCTTTCTACAAAGCAGGTACTAGGAACAGCAGAGAAATTCTCTGTTTCCTATGAGGGGCTTTACGATGACGTAGAAGCAGGATCACGTATCTTAATCGATGATGGTTTAATCGAACTAGAAGTGCTTGAAAAAGCGAACGGAGAAATTCGTACGAAAGTGTTAAACAGTGGTGTAGTTAAAAATAAAAAAGGTGTAAACGTACCAAATGTAAGTATCAGGCTGCCGGGCATTACAGAAAAAGATGTACAGGATATTGTATTCGGTATTGAGCAAGGCGTAGATTTTATCGCTGCCTCTTTCGTGCGTAAAGCATCCGACGTCTTGGAAATCCGTGAACTATTAGAAGAGTACGGAGCAAAACACATTCAGATCATTCCGAAGATTGAAAACCAAGAAGGTATTGATAACATTGATTCTATTCTGGAAGTGTCTGATGGCTTAATGGTAGCGCGCGGTGACATGGGTGTAGAAATCCCGCCAGAAGAAGTGCCTCTTGTACAAAAATGTTTAATTAAGAAATGCAATGTATTAGGAAAACCAGTAATTACAGCCACGCAAATGCTTGATTCTATGCAACGTAATCCTCGTCCGACACGTGCAGAGGCAAGTGATGTGGCAAATGCGATTGTTGATGGAACCGATGCCATTATGCTTTCAGGTGAAACAGCAGCCGGTTTGTATCCGGTTGAATCTGTAAACATGATGGCAAACATCGCATCTCGCGTAGAGCGTTCTCTGCAATATCAGGACTTATTCCGTAAGCATCTGCAGGAAGCGAACTCTACTATTACGGATGCAATCAGCCAATCTGTGGCACATACAGCCATTGCATTAGATGCAGCAGCAATTGTAACACCAACAGAAAGCAGCTACACAGCAAAGATGATTGCAAAATACCGTCCGAAGTCCCCCGTTGTGGCAGTAACATTTGATGAAAGAGTATGCCGCCAATTGTCTCTCGTATGGGGTGTGCAGGCTTATCTTGCTAAGGAAAAAGTACATTCTATAGACGAACTGCTAGAAACAGCGATACACACTGGGATAGATGAGGGAATCATTAAATTTGGCGATACGGTTGTGATTACAGCAGGTGTGCCAGTCGGTGAAGAAGATACTACGAATTTGATGAAGGTTCATGTGATTGGGGAACAGCTTGTAAAAGGACAAGGAATTGGCCGTAAGTATGCAACAGGAAAAGTGGTGGTAGCTAAAACAGCTACTGAAGCATTAGAGAAAATGAAAGAAGGCGCTATTCTTGTTACAACGAATACGGACAAAGATATGATGTTGGCTGTTGAAAAAGCGTCTGCCCTTATTGTAGAAGAAGGTGGTTTAACAAGTCATGCCGCAATAGTTGGAGTATCCATGGGAATTCCAGTTATCGTAGGTGTACAAAACGCTACTTCTACGTTACAAGATGGACAGGAAGTTACCGTTGATGCAGCACGAGGCATTGTTTATGACGGGTACGCAATAGTGTTGTAGAGAAAGGTTTAAATCATGGGACAATCGAAAGAGGAAAAAAAATTAACTTTATTCGTTCTTACTTGGCCAATTTTCATCGAACTCCTTTTGCACATGGTAATGGGAAATGCAGATACACTTATGTTAAGCCAATATAATGATAACGACGTAGCAGCTGTTGGTGTATCAAATCAGATTCTCCAGCTTGTCATTGTTATGTTTGGCTTTGTTGCGACGGGAACAGCTATTATCGTCGCGCAACATTTGGGGGGAAAGCAAAATAAAACAGCAGCTGAAATTGTTGTGGTCTCAATTGGGGTTAATTTTATTTTTAGTGTGATCCTAAGTGGAGCTTTATTGCTATTTAGCGAATTGTTCTTAAAAGCAATGAAGCTCCCATCTGAATTGATGGATAGTGCTTTAGTATATTTACAGATTGTTGGCGGTTTTTCTTTTATTCAGGCTTTGTTAATGACAATTGGAGCAAGCCTAAAAAGCTATAGTTTTACGAAGGATGCCATGTATGTAACAATTGGTATTAACATATTGAATATAATTGGAAACTATCTATTGATATTCGGTATCATGGGATTTCCTGAATTGGGTGTAAAAGGTGCTGCAATTTCTACTGTTGTGAGTCGTTTAGTAGGTCTCATCATCATTTTCATATTGTTAATAAAGCGAATTCCTCAAGGGCTGCCATTCAAACAAATACGTACATTGACTAAGGAACATACATCGAAGCTACTTAAAATTGGTGTTCCTACGGCTGGAGAGCATATTGCTTACAACACATCACAAATGATGATTACTGTTTTTATTACAACATTAGGTACAACAGCACTTACAACAAAAGTGTATGCTCAAAATTTAATGATGTTTCTGCTTTTGTTTGGAGTTGCAATCGGACAAGGTACGCAAATTTTAATCGGTTATCTTGTCGGTGCAGGTGAGCAGGAGAAAGCATATGCTCGCTGCTTAAAAAGTTTACGCAGTGCCATGATTGTCTCAACCGTCATGGCTATCATATTTTCTGTATTTTCAAAGGAATTGCTTGGCATCTTTACTAAAAATCCAGAAATCATTAGTTTAGGAAGCACTTTAATTTTATTAACCATTATTTTAGAACCAGGACGTTCATTCAATCTCGTTGTGATTAACGCGCTGCGCGCTGCAGGAGATGTTAAATTCCCTGTTTATATGGGAATTCTTTCAATGTGGGGGGTGGCAGTACCAATCGCTTATCTGTTAACCATTCATTTTAATATGGGACTTATCGGGATTTGGATTGCCTTCATTGTAGATGAGTGGTTACGAGGAATCCTCATGCTGTGGAGATGGCGTTCAAGGGTATGGGTAAATATGAGTTTTATAGGTTCTAGTTCTAGTGCGAAGTTAACTCAATGAGTTACCTATCTAACAGCAGGAGGAAACGATGGAAGACACTTTAGTGAACACTACATCGTTTTTCTTTTTGTAATTTAACCATTCAAATGCCCGGCTGAGTAAAGTTAGAAACTAATAAGAGGAAATATGTAAACTGTTTTTGTAGAAAAGAGATATATACCTATTTGTTAATTTTTATATATGTACGGTTGAGCGATTATTTAGTGTTGAGATATAAAAAACAGCTAAAGAATTGTCTTCAGCTGTTAACTCAATGAATTTCGATGAAGTACATAAAAGGTATGTGGGTAGATATTTCTTTCATCTATCTGTCCTTCCTTCTCATAAACGGTAGTCCACTCTGCTTTGTTGAAGGATGGGAAATATGTATCTCCGTCAAAATCATGGTGAATTTGTGTTATGTACATTTTGTGAACGTAAGGAAAAAACAGTTGATAAATTTCTGTTCCTCCAAATATAAAAACCTCTCTGGAATCGTTTTTAAATTCTGAAATTACTTCTTCTAAAGAGTGGTTTACCTGACAACCATCTATCTGTAAGCTCTTATCTCTCGTGAGTACTACATTCAAACGGTTAGGTAAAGGTTTCCCGATAGATTCAAAGTTTTTTCTGCCCAGAATAATAACATTGTTAGTTGTTAATTCTTTAACTCGTTTTAAATCGTTAGGCAAGTGCCAAGGTAAATTATTGTCTTTTCCTATAACTCCATTTTGATCCATTGCAACAATTAATGAAAACATATGCTATAGTTCCTTTCTAGATTATAAGTTCCGTTGTAGCAGGATTTGTTGATAACGCTTCTATCCAAGGATTCTTAGCGAATCTATTGAATATACATTGAAGATGCTTCCTGTATCTTATCATACGCTACTAAAATGGTATACGTAACAGTAAGGAATATTAATTGTTTGGATGGGATGAATTTGAGAAATAGGGTGAACAAATGTAATGGTTTAATTAAAATTGTATTATATGGAGAATAATATTGGAGGGTGTAAATAGTACAATTACTCTTGAACGTTAGAAATGTTAATCCCTTGCTTTAGCTTTACACACTTTATAGAAATTGTATAAGGGAGGAAATCTAGTATGCTTTCTGGTCTTGTGGCAATGGACAAAAATAGATTGATCGGCAGAGATAATGATTTGCCTTGGCGGCTTCCCGCAGATTTGGCATATTTTAAAAAGGTAACGATGGGGCACCCGATTATTATGGGGCGGAAAACATTTGAAGCTATAGGAAAGCCGCTTCCAGGCAGAAGAAATATCATTGTAACGAGAAATAAGCAATATGAGCAGCCGGGCTGTGAGGTGTTGTATTCGATTGAAGATATTTATAAAGTGGGAAGCGGCACAGAAGAAGTGTTTGTCATTGGAGGGGCGGAAATTTTTAAAGAGGTGCTGCCGATGATGGACAGGCTATATATTACGTATATTGATGAGGAATTTGAAGGTGACACCTATTTTCCGAATATAAACGAGAGTGAGTGGAGAATGATATCGGAGGAACCAGGAATAACGGATGAAAAAAACCCTTATCACTACCACTTTGTTGTGTATGAAAAACAATAGTGTATAGAAGCAATGTGACTTACTGGAGGTCTGCTCATAAGGCGGACCTTTATTCATGCAGAAATTCTCTAGTTTCCGTTTAAAAAGGTGTGCAGGAAAGACATCTTTTTCTTTGAGACACTTTTGTTTTCTCTATTCCCCCATTTTCTGTTTCTCTTCTTCTTTTTCTTCTGCTTGTCCTGTATAATAAATACGAATGTATTTTAGATGGGGGTCTTCTATGATTCGTACTATTTTTTCTGCTGTATATATTTTCATTCTTGTTCTTCGGACCGCGCCAAGATTATTGCCCATGCAAAAGCTGGCAGAAACGATTGCACCTGAAGAAAAGGATCGGCTTGTACATAAAACGCCCGACTGGTTTGGCAAGCGGATGGTGCGTGTTACCGGTTCTACAGTGGAAGTAAAAGGATTAGAGCATATACCGCAAGACCGATCTGTTCTTGTGGTTGCCAATCACCAAAGCAACTTTGATATTCCTGTATTAATGGGATATTTAAACAAACCAATCGGTTTTATTTCCAAAGTAGAAATGAAAAAGATTCCGATTGCGGCACACTGGATGGAACTCATGAACAGTGTATTTATGGATCGAAGCGATCGACGTCAATCACTGCAGGCAATTAAAGATGGTATAGAGACTTTAAAAGCAGGTCATTCACTCGTTGTGTTTCCAGAGGGTACTCGCAGCAAAAGTGGTGAAATGGGAGAGTTTAAAACGGGCAGTTTTCATCTTGCAACAAAGTCCGGTGTTCCGATTCTACCAGTTACGATTAATGGAACGCATAATATTTTAGAGGGAAATGGGAATAGAATTCGTCCTGCTCGTGTTACACTTACGATTTCCGAGCCGATTTATGAGGAAGAGTACCGAGATATGGATTTAAAAGAACTTGCTCGTTATACACAAAATATTATTCAATCTAAATTATCGTAAGAAAAGCGGACAAGGCCCGCCTTTTATGGCAGTGTAGGGGGAGGCCGGAGTAAAAGGCGCTTTTTGCCTTTTGTGGAGGTTCAGCCCGGAGTCTGCCATTTTGGGCCTTGGGAGCTAGACATCACCCCGAAAAGTTATACTTTCTTACAGTGCAAAAAACGAAGCTGTCCCCAAAGGATTATGTGTAGCAATCTTTTGGGGACAGCTTTCTCTTTTTTACTTATTTTCTTGCTCAAGCAACATTCGGATTCCAGTTACAATCAATTGGTGATCTTCTTCCTGAGATAGCCCAGACACTGTGATTGTACCAATCACCCCGACATGTTTAATCGTCAGTGGAAAGGATCCGCCATGAACAGCATATTCCTCGGGATTAACAGAATACGTTTCAAAGTATGAGCGATTTTTAGACTCATTATAAAGCCTCATGAAATAGGAGCTATGATAATGCCTTTCGACAACTCTGGATTTTCGTTTGATCCAATACTCTTGATCAGGGCTTGTTCCGTTCATCGCATGATAAAAAAGCTGTTGTCCTCCTCTTGTAATAGCAACTGCGATACTCTTTCCTTCTTTTTTAGCTAATTCGATGATGAATAACCCTAACTGTAAAGCTGTATCATTAGTAAATGTGGTGAACTGCAATTCTTTTTCTTGAGCTTGGATAAGTTCTAATTTGTTTTCGACCGAATGAATCTCCATTTTTTCTCCTTACTTGTCAATGAAGACAGCTTGTTTTTCCGCGCTACTCTTAAGTGCGGCATGAATCATTTGAATGGTTTGCAAACCTTCTTCTGCACGAACTGGGCAAGGCTGTCCGTAACGAATATGTTCAAATACTTGTTGATAATAGGATGTGTAGGAACCAGGCAGCGTTTTCACTTTGGTTACGACCTCTTGCCCATCTTCGTGGAGTATTAATGTACCATAATATTCAGGGTCATCCTTGCCCCAATCATTAGCTGTTGGATTTTTCCCTGCTTTTAATGCATCTTCTTGTCCGTCAATTCCATATTTTATAAAGCTGCCTTTGCTGCCATGTACTGTAAACTTTGGTCCTTGTCCTGCAACAATTGAACCGCAGTGTAAAATAACCCGCAGCTTGTCATAACCCATAATGATGTGGAAATAATCATCTGTTTGTGCGCCGTCTCTTTGTGCAAATACGTCAGCTAGTACAAATTGCGGCTTGCCAAATAAGTGCAGCGCTTGATCAATTAAGTGGGAACCTAAGTCATACAGCATCCCAGACCCTTTTTCGGCTTGCTCTCTCCAGCGATCTTGTACGTGAGGGCGGAAGCGATCAAAGTGAGCCTCGTATGTATTAATCTTTCCGAGCGTATCCTCTGCAATTAAATGTTTAATGGTTAAGAAATCATTATCCCATCGTCTATTTTGGTATACGCTTATCATAAGCTGCTGCTCGTTTGCTAATTGAATCAGCTCTTCAGCTTCTTCGGGATCTATGACCATTGGTTTTTCAATGACAACATGCTTCCCGGCCAGCAAGCTTTGTTTCGCCATTTCATAATGAAGTGTATTTGGTGTTGTAATGACAACTAGTTCGATAGTCTCGTCCTCTAGCACATCTTCTAGCGTTTCAACAACTTGTACTGCTCCTAAAGTTTGTGCTACCTTTTGCGGGTTACGGGACATAACTTTGACGATGTTATATTCCGTTAATGCCTGCAGGAGAGGGGCATGAAAGGTCTCTCCAGAGAATCCGTATCCGATTAAGCCGACTCTCATTGTATTCATTGGTAATCACTCCTCATGTTTTTGTTTGTTACAATCAATTCGATATTATAATTGTGCAGCTGCTGCTCTATTTCTGGAGGAGGAACTTGATCCGTTATGATAATATCAATTTCTTCTAGTCCGCATACCTTATGCAGAAACGTTTTTTGAAATTTTGTATATTCGGTAAGCACTATTACTCGCTGGGACGCCCGGATCATGCCTTTTTTTACATAGGCTTCACCTTCATCAGGAGCGGTGAGACCGTCTGTTCCAATACCGCATGCTCCAATAAATAATGTATGGGCTTGATATTTTGCCAGCTCTTCAACAGTGTGCAAACCAACAAAATTCCGATGATAGGGATTGAATTTTCCTCCGACCATATAAACGGTAATGTCGGGACGATCACTTAAGTTTGTAACAATATCGATTGAATTAGTAATAGCTGTTATATCCTTGCTTCTCATATAGCGGGTAGTAAGCTCCACAGTGGTGGAAGTATCGAAGAGGATAGTATCTTCATCATGAATAAATGAACAAGCTGTTTGGGCAATATGTTCTTTTTCTGGAGAGATATTTCTCTCCTGATAACGAGGTACGTGAGAATGTTTTGAGGAGAGAATAGCGCCTCTTTTTACTCTTACAATATCCCCATCTTCCTCTAGTTTCACTAAGTCTCTTCTTGCGGTATCACGCGAGACTTGAAATTTCTCCATAATGTCCTCAAGGCTAATTTCATTATGGGTATGAAGCAATTCTTTGATCTGTTCGATGCGTTTTTTTTGAGACATGCATTCACCTCTATTTTTCAATGAGTAACATTGTATTAAGGGTAAACTTTTTTTTAGTAATAATCAAGCAAAAAACTTATTTTTGTGGGATTTTTAAGTTTTTTGCTTGGTTTTGAATTAGGAGAGACTTTAGGAAGAAGACGAATTCAACATAAAAAACCCACAGAGAATATCTTCGTTTCTCTGTGGGTTTACTTTATACTTTAAGAAAGTATAAATTTCTAGCTGGAAGCCAATTCGACGTAGTGAGAAATTTTAGGAACAAAGTATAAGTAGGGCTACGCCTCTGTCTTCGCCCAAGGGCAGGGCTCGCCAATCGGCGAGTTTTCTTTATAACAAGTACAACAAAACAGAAAAAAAGTGCATCGTCGTACCTGCAATAACAAATATGTGCCAAATGGCATGATGAAATTTAAAACCGCGCCAAACATAAAAGATAGCGCCTATGGTATATAAAATGCCCCCAATCACAAGCAAGACCACTCCGTTATACGGAACTCCTTGTACGAGAGGCTTCCAAGCAAAGACAATAAGCCATCCCATTATTACATATAGTAAAGTGGAGATGTGAAGGAATTTCTTTACGAAAAAAGATTTGAAAACAGTTCCAGCAACAGCAAGCCCCCATACAATCCCGAATAATGTCCAGCCGAGCCATCCCTTTACTGCAATGAATAAAAACGGTGTGTACGTGCCGGCAATGAAAAAATAAATGGAGGAATGGTCAAGTATTTCGAATACATCCTTCGCTTTTCCATGTGGAAGAGCGTGGACGAGTGTAGACGACAAGTATAAAATAACCATGGTGCTTCCGAATAATGTGAAGCTTACAACATGCCAGGCTGTACCGTACAAGGAGGAGAATACGATGAGCAAGACGAGGGCAGCGATGCTTAGCAGCGCCCCAATTCCATGTGTAATCGAATTTGCAATTTCCTCTCCTTTAGAAAACGTGTGTGTAGTCGCCATCTGTATCCTTCCTTTCGACCGCGAGGCGGGAAAATTAATAGATGTAGTGTTTCTTTCGCCTCGTTCTTGAAAAAACGTTAATTCTACCATATCATATATCAAGCAAATGGAAAACTGCCATACATCCGATTTCAAAATCATTTGTTTTTCGTTATACATATTGCTGCAGAAGGAAGAGTGGTCATTGTGTTAACATTGCTTCAAAACGGCGAAGTATACACTCCGCATTATATAGGAAAAAAAGATGTTTTGCTTGTAGGTAGCAAAATTGGATATATACAGGATAGCATTGAAGCTCCAGTTAACTTTGTGGATGTGCGGGTAATAGATGCTTCAGATACATATATTGTTCCTGGATTTATTGATCCGCATGTTCATATTATCGGCGGCGGAGGTGAAGGCGGTTTTAAGACGCGTACACCGGAGCTGCAGTTAACAGATGCAACGACTGCGGGTATTACAACGATAGTTGGGCTGCTCGGTACAGACGGAACAACAAGACGGATGGAAAGCTTGCTGACATTGTGCTGCTCGACAAGCATACGCTGCAAATTAACTCCGTCTTTGCGAGAGGGAGGTTGATGGTAGAGGGCGGTATTCCTGTTGTGAAAGGGACGTTTGAACGTTAGTTGTTAACCTAGCACATTTTTGTGTCAAAACAATGCTTGTCGTTGACGGTTCTCCCTTTTTTTGTCACAATATAAATAGAAGTAGCATGCTGTGCTGAGGGGGATGGAACATGCCGAATATTGGATTTCCAGGCTTAATTTTAATTTTACTTATTGCTCTTGTTGTATTTGGCCCGAAAAAGCTTCCGGAGATTGGGCGCGCATTCGGTGAAACGTTAAAAGAGTTTAAGAGATCTACAAAGGATTTGCGTGATGATGTGTTGGATGAAGATAGCAAAGATAAAAAATAAAAGCTGTAAAAAAGATGTAAGGTGACAATTCTCTTGCATCTTTTTTACACCGCTGTAGGAAAGTATAAATTTCCGGCTAGAAGTCATTCGATGTAGTCGGAAATTTTAGGAATACAGTGTAAGTGCAACTGCGCCTCTGTCTTCGCCCAAGAGCAGGGCTCGCCAGTCAGCGAGTTTTCTTTATACTTTAAGAAAGTATAAATTTCTAGCAGGAAGTCAATTCGACGTAGTGAGAAATTTTAGGAACAAAGTATAAGTGCAACTATGCCTCTGTCTTCGCCCAAGAGCAGGGCTCGCCAGTCGGCAAGTTTTCTTTATATGAGTCAGGGAATGGGAAATGTGGTGAAAGAATGAATGATCAAGAGATGAGTGTAGTAGACCATTTGAGTGAACTGCGCAAGCGTATTATCATTACGATGATATTCTTTTTTGTTTTTTTAACGGTCGGTTTTATGTATACAAAGGAGATTTATTCGTTCATTGTCAAAGATTTGCCAATGAAACTCACGGTGCTCGGACCTAGTGATATTTTATGGATTTATTTTATTATTGCCAGTGTTTTTTCTATTGTATGTACAATTCCTTTTGCAGCCTTGCAACTTTGGCTGTTCGTGAAGCCGGCATTATCTCCGAATGAGCAGCGTATGACGCTTTTATATGTACCTGGATTATTTTTATTATTTGCAGGTGGACTTTGCTTTGGTTATTTTGTTATTTTACCGTTTGTGCTGCAGTTCTTAGTGAATCTGGGCGAAGAAATGTTTCAATCAATGTTTACAACAGACAAGTATTTTGAATTTGTTTTAAATATGACACTGCCGTTCGCGGTTCTGTTCGAATTGCCGGTCATTGCCATGTTTCTAACAAGCATTGGTTTATTGAATCCAATTGCCCTTCAAAAGGTGAGAAAGTATGCTTATTTTGTTTTAATTGTGATCGCAGTTAGTATTACACCGCCTGATTTTGTCTCAGATTTCTCGGTAGCGATCCCGCTGTTGTTCATTTATGAAATTAGTATCTCTGTCTCTAGGTTTGTATACAAACGCAGGTTAAAGCGGGAGATGGAAAACTCGGGAGAAAGTGCCTCATATGAGTAGGCACTTTTTTCTTTTTTTTGTTATAATATCCATGAAAGCGTATACAATAAAAAGGAAGAAGGTACATAAAATTTAAAGAAAATTCATGATTTTCCCGAAATTTAGACAAACTTTTTAAATCTATTCATTTATACTAAAAATAAATCCCAAAAGAAGGATTGATATTGTGATAACAAAAAGTTTTTATTTCACGCATTCGTCTGGAAATTGTATCAAGATTGTCGATATCCCCGTGCTAGAGGCACAGCATCCTTTAACATTCCAAATGCAGTCACGTCTTCAATTGTTTGTCTCCAAAATTCAAAAGCATAGCAGTCCAAGATTTTCTTACTCGTTCCGGGAATATTTACGAAATTGCCTCACATGGACTGATTACTCCAAAGTATATGAAATCGATTCGCTTGAAAAAAATGCCTAGCAGCGAGTAGGAAAGAGCGGAGCGTTATCCGCTTCTTTTACACTGTAAGAAAGTATAAATTTCTAGCAGGAAGCCAATTCGACGTAGTGAGAAATTTTAAGAATACAGTATAAGTGCAACTACGCCTCTGTCTTCGCCCAAAGGCAGGGCTCGCCAATCGGCGAGTTTTCTTTATGTCATTACAGAAATAAAAAAGCTGGCTACTGAAGGAAATAAGATACAGTAAGTGTGAGTAAAGCAGCACAGCTTATGCAAAGGCGTGTTTGCAAATAATTCATAAGAAAACCTCCCGAACGTCTTTATATATAGGATGTTCAGGGGGTTTTATCTGTTATACATAATAATGGATTTTTTTATAATTTTCCGACAGAAGACCTCCACTTCAATCACATGATGGGCGTAGCCCAGTGGTAAGTGGAGGATGAATGTCGGCTAGGCAATCGCCTAGCATGTTTGGTGAATAGGGCAAATGCAACTAGGCAAATGTATGTTCTTTTGATAATATATAATTACCCAAAATTATCCACAAGGAGGGAGAAGGGAATGAAGAAGTGCTATTTTTCCAATCGAATCTATAAACACACACTCTCTCGCGATGTGAATCAGGAACTTTCTCATTTATCCACTATTCAGCAAAGAGATTTGCACCTATGAGCTGACCCAAGCAGAACGTGACGCTTTGCAGAAGTATGTACCAAAAGTTTGGTTAGAATAAACAGAAGCCTGACTTCATTTGGAGTGGCACAATCTGTTCTTGTATTACCACCATTTTGCCGCAAAGGCCAGAGGATCCAGCTCCAGAATGGTGGGTGCATTGATGCAAGAACATCGCAACACGTATAGGGTGAAAAAAGAGAAGCAGCTATCACTCCTTGTAAGAGACAAAGTCGCCTCGGTGACATTTGTCCCTTACAAGAAAGTGTGAGCTCTCCCTATTTGCCCTATGAGAAGCCTGTTGAACGGCTCTGTATTTCGCTTCCTAGGAAGAGGATACGGAATCTCCCACCTCAAGGAGCGTTAGCGAGTAGGTGGGGGTAGTTCAATTAGTAAGTTTGTACGTTTCGTGAACAAAATAGGCGATACCATTTTTCTTTTCACGTCCTTTTGTTACAATGAAAAGGATAGCGTGGAAAGGAGCTTATGTATGATAAAAGTAACTCATATGAAATTTGCAGCCGGAATATTCCTTTGTTTGATTATACTGGCTGGCTGTAGTACAGGAGCGAAAATCCCTAAGGCGTTAAATTGGGATATTACAGATTTTCAATACATAAATCAAAATGGAGAGCCCTATGCTTTAAAAGATTTAAAGGGTAAGGTATGGGTTGCTGATTTTATGTTTACGAGCTGTGAAACGGTTTGTCCGCCGATGACTGCAAATATGGCACGTCTGCAAAAAATGGCGAAGGAGGAAAATCTGGATGTGCAGTTTGTTTCTTTTAGTGTCGATCCAACTGTAGACACGCCTGATATTTTGAAGACATACATACAAAAATATACAACAGATACAAGCAATTGGACACTTTTGACAGGTTATTCACAAGAAGAGATCGAAGGGTTTGCAAAGGAAAGTTTTCAAACGCTTGTTGATAAGCCGGACACAGCGACAACAAACCAGGTTACACATGGAACGTCTTTTTATTTAGTCGATCAAAATGGAAAGGTTATGAAGAAATACAGCGGTATATCGAATACTCCATATGAAGATATTATCCGGGATATAAAAAGATTGTTAAGATAAGTTTCTGCGTGTAAGAAAATATGACAAATATATTGCTTTAAGAGACTTCGATAGAGGAAGTCTCTTTTTTGTATATAAAAGAAAAACGAATGTTTATTTGAATAATAGATAGTTGCGCTAGTATTTTCAACATTTGTTTAGGCGGTTTCCAAAATATAGTTGTAGTTATCAGAAGATTATGTATAATTAAAAATAATGAATTATGTTATAAAATATAACATTTTACGTTATTTTTTGATGTGTCTGAGGCTTCTTAGAAGAATCGTGTCGGAAAATAACAGAGAATGGAAAGGGAGGGGCATATGAAGCTGACAGCTCGCGAACAGGAGAAACTGTTAATTGTTGTAGCAGCAGACTTGGCAAGGCGTCGGCAGGCAAGAGGATTAAAATTGAATTATCCGGAGGCTGTCGCGATACTTACATATGAAATTTTAGAGGGGGCACGTGATGGGCAGTCGGTCACCTCTCTTATGCGTTATGGCACAACGATTTTAACAAGAGATGATGTAATGGAAGGAATTCCTGAGATGATTTCAGATATTCAGGTAGAGGCGACATTTCCAGATGGGACGAAGCTTGTTACTGTTCATAGTCCAATTCGCTAGGAGGGGTTATTGTGATACCAGGAGAATACAGATTACAAGCAGAGCCGATAGTTTGTAATGCTGGCAAGAAGGGACAAACAGTGTCTGTGCTCAACCGGGGAGACCGTCCGGTGCAGGTTGGTTCACATTTTCACTTTTATGAAGTCAATGCGGCACTTTCCTTTGAGCGGGAAAAGGCGTATGGCATGCACTTAAACATTCCGGCAGGGACAGCTGTTCGCTTTGAGCCAGGGGATGCGAAGGAAGTAGAACTTGTTCCGTTTTCAGGCTCCCGCCATGTATATGGCTTAAATAACGGTGTGAACGGAGCGATAGATAAGGAGGGAGAAGGATGAGCTTTCGTATGTCACGACAGCAATATGCGGATATGTTTGGGCCGACCACTGGAGATTGTATTCGTCTTGCTGATACGGAGTTGTTCATTGAGATTGAAAAGGATTATACGGTATACGGAGATGAAGTGAAGTTCGGGGGCGGAAAGGTGATTCGGGATGGAATGGGGCAGCATCCGCTTGCAAACCGTGAAGCAGCGATGGATCTTGTACTTACAAATGCTGTTATTCTCGACTATACAGGTATTTATAAGGCCGATATTGGGATAAAGGACGGAAGAATTGCTTCTATCGGAAAGGCGGGCAATCCGTTATTGATGGATCATGTAGATATGATTATTGGGGCTTCTACTGAAATTATTGCTGCTGAAGGAATGATTGTCACTGCAGGCGGCATTGATGCTCATATTCATTTTATCTGTCCGCAGCAAATTGATACTGCACTTTCCTCTGGGATCACAACAATGATTGGCGGTGGAACGGGACCAGCCACCGGTACCAAAGCAACAACATGTACGCCGGGTGCATGGAATATATTTCGGATGCTTGAGGCGGCAGAAGCATTCCCGATGAACATCGGCTTTTTAGGGAAAGGAAATGCTTCGGCCGAGGAGCCGCTTATTGAACAAATTGAAGCAGGTGCAATTGGTTTAAAGCTCCATGAAGATTGGGGAACAACAGCAGCGGCAATTGATACTAGCTTGCGCGTAGCGGACAAATATGATATTCAAGTGGCAATTCATACAGATACGCTCAATGAAGGCGGATTTTTAGAAGACACTATTGCTGCGATTAATGGGCGTGTTATCCATACATACCATACGGAAGGAGCAGGGGGAGGGCATGCGCCTGATATTATGAAAGCTGCGAGCTTCCCGAATGTGCTGCCTTCCTCCACAAACCCGACACGCCCATATACAAAAAATACACTAGATGAGCACTTAGACATGCTCATGGTCTGTCACCATCTGGATCCTGCTGTCCCTGAGGATATTGCTTTTGCTGACTCGCGCATTCGTAAGGAAACGATTGCCGCCGAAGATATTATGCACGATTTAGGTGTGTTTAGTATGATTAGCTCTGATTCGCAGGCGATGGGCCGCGTTGGGGAGGTAGTATCCCGTACGTGGCAAACAGCGGATAAAATGAAGAAGCAACGCGGGAAGCTAGCAGAGGATACAGGCAATGGAGATAATTTTCGGGCTAAGCGCTACGTTGCCAAATATACGATTAACCCAGCTTTAGCGCATGGGATTTCAGAGTATGTTGGCTCGGTAGAAGTTGGAAAGCTTGCTGATTTAGTCGTATGGGAGCCTTCTTTTTTTGGAGTGAAGCCTGAGCTGGTAGTAAAAGGAGGAATGATTGCCAGCAGCTTAATGGGAGATCCAAACGCTTCTATTCCAACACCGCAGCCTGTTTTGTATCGGCCGATGTTTGCAGCCTTCGGTCAAGCGCTTCATAAAACAGCGATTACGTTCGTGTCGCAGGCAGCAATGCAAAGCGGCATCCCGGAAAAGCTTGGCTTGAAAAAAATGGTTCAACCTGTGCGCGGTGTGCGGACGCTGCAGAAGAAGGATATGATTCACAATGGTGAAATGCCTCATATTGAGGTAGATCCGCAAACATATGAAGTGAAGGTAGATGGAGAGTTAATTACATGCGAGCCAGCAGAGGTTGTACCGATGGCTCAGCGATATTTCTTATTTTGAGGTGGAAAATATGATTATTGAACGCATTGTTGGAAACATCGAAACTGCAGAGAAGCTTGCGCCGCATAAGGAAAAGGTATACATGGAGAGCAGTGATCTTGTGAAACGGATTCAGCGTGTTACAACGGATCATGGAAAAGAGATTGGGATTCGCTTGAAGGATGCGAAGGATTTGCAGGATGGCGACATTTTATATCAAGATGAAAAGAATATGATTGTCATTAGTGTACTGGCAGATGATTTGCTTGTCATTTCACCAACTTCACTGCAGCAAATGGGCGAAATCGCGCATCAGCTCGGCAATCGTCATCTTCCAGCACAGTTCGAGGGAGGAGAAATGCTTGTGCAGTATGATTATCTTGTAGAGGATTTATTAGAGCAGCTTTCGATCCCGCATCGCCGGGAAGAGCGAAAGGTGAGACAGGCGTTCCGTCACATTGGGCATAAGCATGATTAATAGACTTTTGTCCTTGCTGCAGTTGTGCGACTCGAACTTTCCGTCGGGTGCATTTTCGCATTCCTTTGGATTAGAGACGTACATATATGAACAAGGGATTCATAATACAGCAACGTTTCAAGCTGCTCTTCATACGTATATGGACACACAGGTAACATATACAGACGGATTGGCATGCCGTCTTGCTTATGAGTATGTAAAGGATGGAAAGGTAAAAAAGTTATGGGAACTTGATGCCATGCTGTCTGCGCTCGCGCTTGCGAGGGAGACGAGAGAAGGAAACCGGAGAATTGGAGAGCGATTGGTAAAGCTTTGTAGTGTACTATACTCCGAGTTTGTTCTTCTTGCTGAATATGAGCAGCGCATAAGAAAGAAAGAGTCATACGGCCACTCTGCAATTGCGTTTGCACTTGTTGCATATTATTTAGAAATTAACCAAAGAGAGACAATAGCGGCATACATATACTCAGTTGTGCAATCGCTGATTCAAAATGCCGTTCGAGCGGTTCCTCTTGGTCAAACGGACGGACAAAAGCTGCTATTGTTTTTGCAGCCCCTTATCCAGCAGGCTGTGGAGAAAATTGAAAAAGCCGATTCAGAGGAACTGGGCATGACGTCACCAGGACTTGAGATTGCCCAAATGAGACATGAACATTTACCAGTCAGATTGTTTATGTCATAACGATAGATAAGAAGGGATGAATGTGAGATGGAACCAGTACGAATTGGTGTAGGCGGACCTGTGGGTGCCGGTAAGACAATGCTTGTGGAAAAGCTGACAAGAGCAATGCATAAGGAACATAGTATGGCTGTTGTCACAAACGATATTTATACGAAGGAGGATGCGATGTTTTTAATGAAAAATGGCATCCTGCCAGAGGACCGCATTATCGGCGTTGAAACGGGAGGCTGCCCGCATACCGCGATTCGCGAGGATGCATCTATGAATTTTGCCGCAATTGATGAGTTAAAGGAACGGCATGCTGATTTAGAGATTATTTTTGTAGAAAGCGGTGGCGATAATTTAGCTGCAACATTTAGCCCAGAGCTTGTTGATTTTTCCATTTATATTATTGATGTTGCACAAGGGGAGAAAATTCCTCGCAAAGGTGGACAAGGAATGATTAAATCTGATTTATTCATTATTAATAAAATCGACCTTGCTCCTTACGTTGGCGCTAGCTTAGAGGTAATGGAACACGACACGAAAGCGGCACGTGGAAATAAGCCGTTTTTCTTTACGAATCTAAAGGACGAAACAGGATTGAGTGAGGTAGTCGAGTGGATTAAAAAACAAACGTTGCTTATAGGGCTATAGGCATGGAACACACTGGTTCTCTCTACTTAGAAGCGATGCAAAAGGATGGACAAACCATCATTTCTGATTGTTGGTTTGAAGGGGCATTTAAAGTGACACGACCCGTATATCTTGAAGCCTCTCATCCTACGATTTACTGCATTCATGTAGGGGGAGGGTATGTAAACGGCGATTCCTATGAAACTAGCATTTCTTTAAAGGAGGATGCAAGGCTGACAGTTACAACGCAGGCCTCCACAAAGGTATATCGAACACCAGACAAACCAGTCCGTCAGTATACTTCCATCTTGTTGAAAAAAGGAAGTATACTCGAATTTTTGCCTGACCCTCTTATCGCGTATGAGAAATCTCGCTTCGTACAAGAAACGATGGTGCATATGGAAAGTGGGGCAACCTTTTTGTATAGCGATATTATCACGCCAGGCTGGTCCCAAACAGGGGAACCCTTTCAATATGATTGGGTTCGTTCTAAGCTGAAAATCTATGAGGATGAAAAGCTTCAAGTATATGATCATCTCTTTTTACAGCCTAGCGATCACGATATGTCTTCCTTTATGCAAATGGAGGGGTATACGCATTTTGGAGCGTGGCTTCTCATTTCCCCGTTTGTTATCGAGCAATGGATGAAGGAGCTAAGCGACATATTAGAGACTGACAGCAGTGAGGTAAGAATTGGATGGTCTGCTTTAAAAACAAACGGCATTGTTGTTCGTGTGCTTGCTTATCATACACAGGCAATTGAACGTATATTTCAAGCGTGCACAGATTTAGTGAGAAGGCAATGGCAGCAAGTACCGCTCGATCTAAGAAAGTATTAGAGAAACACAGGGGGATTTGTGTATGAGCGGCAGTTTTTATCTATATTAGCATTTGGATTTATGAAAGGAATCAAGCATGCAACTACGCCTCTGTCTTCGCCCAAAGGCAGGACTCGCCAGTCGGCGAGTTGGTTCGCATTCCCTGGAGCTCCGTACTATACTAATGTCATATGAATATGGTATAGAATAGAAATAGAAATAGAGACTACGTAGGAGAAATGTCATGATACAAGCAATCCTAATATTTTTACTCGCTGGAGCAGCTGAAATTGGCGGAGGATACTTGATTTGGAAATGGTTACGTGAAGGGGCATCTGGCTGGTTTGGACTCTTTGGAGGAATAGCACTTGTTCTATATGGCATAATTGCTACGTGGCAAGTGTTTCCTAACTTTGGGCGTGTATATGCTGCGTATGGCGGTGTTTTTATTGTAATGAGCCTATTTTGGGGCTGGTGGATAGATAAGAAAGCTCCCGATACATACGATTGGATTGGCGGAATCATTTGTATAGTAGGCGTAGCTGTCATGTTACTGCCAAGAAATTAGCTAACTTCTTATATCGGAATTGTTGGAAAAACAATAAGAGCAGCCTCATAATACGGGGCTGCTCTTATTTTTGTAAATTATATTCTTATTTTGTTAGTAACGTGGATAGTCCATCAATTAAATATGCGTATCTTTCTTACATGCTTAATACTCATTTATTCGATTGATAAAATGTCGTTTGTATACGCTGCCCGCGGTGCACGGATTTCCAAAACACCATTTTGATAAGAGGTTTTTGTATTTTTCTTGTTAATAGGGTAAGGCAGTTTGATGAGGCGAGTGGCCTCTGTAAGGGAGCGTTCGCGGCGATAATAGCTATCGGTATCATTTTGCTCCTCTTCTAACACATCATCTTTTACGGAAATACGTAAATAATCACCTTGTACTTCGATAACAATTTGATTTTTATTTATGCCGGGCAATTCTGCTTGAATTACGAGGAAATCACCCGATTCATACAAATCGATAGGAAATGTTAGCAGCCGATTTCCTTTTTGAAGCAAATGATTCATCTCTGCTATGATATTGCGTAAAGGTGTTTGCTCAAAAAAGTTATCGATTTGTTTTAAGTAATTTTTGATTTGAGAACGGTTGAGCTCATTTTTATTATTTTCGCTCATTCATCATAACCTCCCTAAAATGACTCTGCGATATCATATGATGCATTTGCCTAAAGGTGATAATCTCTTGGTAATGAAAGCGTTTTTATTATACTTTTTCTCGCAGTCTTGTCATTCTTATGCTAGTATTAATAAGGTCAATATGGCAGTATAGAAAAAAACAATGGAAATTGAAAGAAAGAAGGGTAAGAGCTATGTGCGGTTTTGTAGGGTGTTTGTACGAGAAACCTAAAGCACTTTCCAACGAAGAAATTACGCAGTTTGAAAATATGAATACGATAATTTATCACCGCGGTCCGGATGATGAAGGCTATTTTCGCGATGAATATGTGCAATTTGGCTTTCGGCGTTTAAGTATTATTGATTTAGAAGCGAGTCATCAGCCGCTAACATATGAGAATGAGCGATATGTCATTATTTTTAATGGAGAAATCTACAATTACTTAGAGCTGCGAGAGATGCTTGTTGAAAAAGGTGCGAAATTTGCTACACACGGTGATACAGAAGTTATTATTGCGCTGTATGCAACTATGAAGGAAAAGTGTGTTGATTATTTGCGAGGGATGTATGCATTTATGATTTGGGATCGCGAAGAGAAGGTGCTCTTCGGTGCGCGTGACCATTTTGGCATTAAGCCTCTTCATTTTGCTGAAGACGGGGATGCAGTGTATTTTGCTTCGGAGAAAAAGAGCATTTTACACGCACTTCACGATAAGGGTGTAAATCCAACGTCGCTACAGCATTATTTTACGTATCAATACGCTCCTGAGCCAGAAACGCTCACTGTGGATATTCATAAAGTTGAGCCGGGACATTATTTTGTAAAAAAACCGGGACAACCGATCTCCTTCCATCAGTATTGGAAGCCGCATTTTAAGGCGTCCCATGCGACGAAAGATGAGCATATCCAAAAAATCCGTGATGTGTTGTACAATTCAGTTCAAGTACATATGCGCAGCGATGTGCCAGTGGGTTCCTTTTTATCAGGGGGAATTGATTCGTCTATTATCGCATCCATTGCGAAGGAGTTTAATCCGAACTTGCTAACGTTTTCGGTTGGCTTTGAACGAGAGGGCTTTAGCGAAGTAGATGTGGCGAAGGAAACAGCAGAAAAGCTGCAGGTGAAAAACTATAGTGTCAATGTTACACCAGAAGAGTACATGAAGGAGTTTCCAAAAATTATTTGGCATATGGACGATCCACTTGCAGATCCGGCAGCTGTTCCTTTATATTTTGTTGCTAGGGAAGCTCGTAAACATGTAACGGTTGTGCTTTCAGGAGAAGGTTCTGATGAATTGTTTGGCGGTTATAATATTTATCGCGAACCGAATTCCTTAAAGATGTTTTCTTATATTCCAGAACCAGGAAAACGGGTGCTCAAGGCGCTAAGTGGAGCTCTTCAGGAAGGTTTTAAAGGCAAAAGCTTTCTAGAACGCGGCTGTACACCAATTGAACAACGCTATTACGGAAATGCCAAAATTTTCACAGAAGCTGAGAAGCAGCAATTGATGCAGAGTTACAATAATGGGATTAGCTATTTAGACATTACAAAGCCGCTGTATAATGCAATTCGTACGTATGATGATGTAAGTAAAATGCAGTATATTGATATGTTCACATGGCTGCGCGGCGACATTTTATTGAAGGCAGACAAAATGACGATGGCACATTCTCTTGAGCTTCGTGTTCCGTTCCTTGATAAAGAAGTGTTTGCTGTTGCTGCGGAAATTCCAACTGAACTCAAAATTGCTGATGGCACAACGAAGGCGATTCTACGTGAGGCGGTAAAGGGAATTGTACCGGATCACGTGCTGGGCCGTAAAAAACTTGGCTTCCCTGTTCCAATTCGTCATTGGTTAAAAAATGAGATGCATGACTGGGCTGTGGAGATTATAAAAAGTAGTGCCACGGAACACCTAATTGACAAGCAATATGTACTAAGTTTGCTAGAAGCGCACTGTGCTGGTAAAGGTGACTATAGCCGGAAAATTTGGACGGTTCTTACTTTTATGGTATGGCATCAAATCTTTATTGAGCGTAAATATAATACAGAAGCATTTCATGAAGCAACTGTACAGGCTTACGCCAGAGTATAATAAAGAAAACTCGCAGTTAGGCGAAAGCAGAGGCGTAGTCACACTTATACTTTGTTCTTTAAAGCTTCCCACTACGTCGAATTTGCTGTTAACTGGGAATTTAAACTTTCTTAAAGTGAGAAAAAACCTTAAAGCGGTTTGCTTTAAGGTTTTTTTCATAAATACTTGTCCGCGTAATACATTTATATTATGAGAAAGTTTGGAGAGATGATATGTTCACACTGGAACGCGTTACGGAAGGTACTCTAGATGTAATTAGGGAAATTATTCACTCTAACCCTGCCTATAATGAAAACAGGTCTATGTGTGCAGATGAAGAATTAGAACATCAATTTGTTCATCCTGTTCCTCAGCGTGAGATATATTTTATCAAAGCAGACGATACGTATATTGGTTTGCTTGATTATATGGAAAGTTCTAAAAGGGACGGGGATGTTCGGCTGAATTTACTTATGATTCACGGTGATTATCAGGGGTATGGATATGGAACAAATGCGTACTTTTTAATTGAGAATATGTTCAGAGAAAAGGGGCTAACAGGGCTAGAGATTGCTATCCCGAAGCAAAATAAAAAAGCGAAACAGTTTTGGGAAGGGCTCGGCTTTGTGTTGTTAGGAGAACAGCAAACCGCTAATGGGGAAACTATAGACTACTTTGAAAAACAATTGTTGTAACGGAGGAAACGTAATGAATATTCGCCACGCTGTACTAGAGGATGTACCAGGCATCTTAGATATTTATAATGATGCTATTGAGAATACAACAGCTACTTTTGACCTGCGAGAGCAAACATTAGAGGAAAGACAGGAATGGTTTCAAAAATATGGAGATGTTTATCCGCTTCTCGTAGCAGAGGAAAATGGACAAGTGCTTGGCTATTGCTCCCTTTCTGCGTTTCGAGAGAAGGAGGCATACAAATCAACGGCTGAAATTTCCGTTTATGTACATAAACATGCACGTGGCAAGGGAATTGCTCGTACACTTATGAAAGCCATTCTTGAATTGGCACCTGAAAAAGGTTTTCATATGATTGTTGCAGGGATTACAAAAGGAAATGATATAAGTGTTAGGATTCACGAGGATTTTGGCTTTAGCTTCGCCGGATGTCTCCGCGAAGCTGGCTATAAGTTCAATGAATGGCAGGATGTGCTCTTTTATCAGCTTATTTTAAAATCTTAAAGCAAAGGCAGGGGTATGATGTCAGCTACGTGGGGGATTGTAAGTGCTGTTAGTTGTTTAGTTTTATGCGAAACGCTAGGGTTTCTACTCATGAAGCGGCTTGGCGCAAAGGGCGTACCTTATGAAATGCCGCATCTTCCAGTACTTGTTCTAACTTTCTCAGCACTGTATGGCATTGAAAAAGTTGCTTTATTTTCTCCAACTCTACGAGTGCTTGTTCAATTTGGGATGCTTTACTGTATGATTGCAGCTGGCGTGCTGCTCCTGCTAGCTTTTATCCGGCAGATTCATTATCAATCTTATATTTTTATTTTAAATTGGTTACGAAAATAGATAAGCCGCCTGTTTTTCGGAACAGACGGCTTTTTGTACTGCAGGAGTATAAATTTCCAGCTTGAAGTCATTCGACGTAGCGAGAAATTTTAGGAACAAAGTATAAGTGCAACTACGCCTCTGTCTTCGCCCAAGAGCAGGGCTCGCCAGTCGGCGAGTTTTCTTTACACTTTAAGAAAGTATAAATTTCTAGCAGGAAGCCTATTCGACGTAGCGAGAAATTTTAGGAACAAAGTATAAGTGCAACTACGCCTCTGTCTTCGCCCAAGAGCAGGGCTCGCCAGTCGGCGAGTTTTCTTTATATAGTAAAAATTGCACTGGATACGGCAGGAATATAAACAACACAGCAGAATAGTATTATTAAGTAGAATGATTTTTGATTCGATTGAATTTATCTACATTTTGGTCGGGAGGTTGAAGCTATGGAGGAGAAATTGCGTCGTATCCAAGGTTTAGCGCAAGAGATTGTAGAAACATTGCTGCAGGAAACGTTTTTTAATCAAAATACGCAAATGCGTCATTCGGTAGAGCATCTCGCTAATACGGTGGCGGCTCTCGCTAAAATCCAGTTGAACGAAGATGACAATATTGAGGATACTCTTCGTTATACCGTGACCAAAATGTGCATTGCTCGCAATGCCATGGAGAAAGAAAAGCAGCATCAGAATATAAAAGAGTTTGCATAACACCTGATTACAAGTCAGGTGTTTTTATTTTTACTGTAGGAAAGTATAAATTTTCAGCTAGAAGTAAATTCGATGCAGTAAGAAACTTTGGGAATAAAGTGTACGTGCGACTACGTCTCTGTTTTCGTAAAACGGCGAGTTTTTTAGTGGTGGAACAGTTTAAATTCGAAAGGATGACATGCGTGAGTATGCGGAGTTCCCTTCTAGTTTTTGAAAAGACTTCATACAATGATAAAAGCATTGAAAAAGGAGGGCAAAAACGTGAAGCTCCAGCAAGCTCTTCATCCAAATTTGGTGAAGCGATTGCAGCATATGGTGTTCGTCGGTATCGTGATGCCACGAGAAGCTGATAATCCTCGCTTTTTCGTAAAGTGTTTATCACCCATTCCAAAGGTTATTTCTGAGGCATTGGTAGAGTCAAGTATGTTGTTTGAAGGACTATCTACTATAAAGCATAATGAGAAACTGTTATCTCTCCTCACAAAAGAAATGCAAAATCAGCATGTGGCTATTTTTCGTCTTCGATATGCTAGCGGTTCTTTGTATGTAGAATTGCTGCAATTGAAGGCAGAAAAGCCGTGTGAATCCTATCGTATTGTCCCAATCCCATACTTAGCATCTGATCAAACGAGAGCGGTTCTTGAAAAAAAACTCACAAAGGGATATGTGTCATTCGTACTTAGAAAGTATCCAAGTGATTTTGGAGCCCCTGAATTTTTACTGTACGAAGGTCGGTTATATGGAAACTTATCTTTAAAGTCATCTGTCAGTTCTATTATGTATTCTGAACAAAGACAGGAGGTAGTATATTGTGATCTAATCGATTGGCCCAGTGAAAATGATATTTCCGTTGAAGGTCACTTATATTTTATAAGTGAACAAACATATAGCATGCTAAAAAGACAGCTGGCAGAAAAGGGAGAAAAATTGGTTGAACCGGATTCTGCTCCAACTAAGGCGAAGGAAAAAGGGAACAAGCGGGAAATAACATTTTTGCAGCATGTTAAAACGCAGGCTCTGCAAAGGAAGCTATATATGGAGGAAACTGATTTATATAATCTCCATATTTGTTTAAAAACCAGTCCTATTACAATTGTTGCGGGTATGTCAGGGATTGGAAAATCACAAATTGTGAAGCTGTATGCACAAGCTCTTGGTTTGCAATACGGGAAAGAGCTGCTTTGGATTCCGGTCTCTTCTTCTTTTCAAGAACCGCAAGATTTGCTTGGATATCTTCATCCGAACGGGACATATATGGAGAGTGATACAGGGTTAGTGAGCACGCTGTTAGAAGCGCAAAAAAATCCTGAGAAGCTATATATGATTGTTTTTGATGAGATGAATATGTCACATATTGAACATTGGTTTACTCCATTTCTGTCATTGTTAGAACTGCAGGAAGAGGAACGATTGCTTTCTTTATACGAAGGGGAGCAAAAGGGAGAAATTCCACCATCTATAAAGATCGGTTCAAACCTTCTTTTTATCGGTACAATTAATTTTGACGAAACGACGAAGGAATTATCGGATCGGCTGCTTGATCGTACCCCTGTTGTAACTTTTCGAAAGTTGCCTTTTCGAGAGGCCGCTCTGATGCGGGAACAATCGCTGGAAAAGGAATGCAAGCTTTTTGTTTCGGCGTTAGAGTATTGTAAGCAGTGGAGGCAGGAAGAAGATGTATTTTCTGTATTTTCTGAGGAGGAGCTTGAAATTCTTGATGCTTTGCATACTGCATTGCAAGCACATGACCCATCCAAAGGGGTCTCGTTTCGTGTTGCGGCAGCAATTGCAAATTATATAGCTAACATTCCACGAGACGAAGATGGAGCCCCTCTTATGAGCAGAGAGGAGGCGTTTGATTTGCAGCTGAAGCAGCGTATTTTTACGAAGTTGCGAGGCATAGAAGCTGTAATCGGTTCGCTTCTTGCGGAGGATGGCAGGAAAGGGAATTCCCTTCTTTTACTTTTGCAATCTCCGCTTGCAAAGGAAGTATCAGCATTTACTTATAGCATTGCTTTTTTAAAAGAAAAAGCGAGAGAGCTGGAGCTGTATGGATATGTTCGATAGCAGAACAGAGATTATTGATAGTGGTGAAAAGCTTTCGTTTGTTCTGCAGCTTATGGTAGGGGGAGGCGAAAAAGGAGATATTATTTTTCTCGATCGACTTTGTGAATCACCGCGTTTTATTTCGCAGTGCATTTATGATGTGCAAGAGCTAAAGCCGATTCGTCTCTCTATCCAAAACAGCACAGAAAAGGTTACATTTACTTGGAATAAAGTATACGAGGGGAAAAAAGGGGAAAAGGAATGGAAATATGAGCTTGGACCTGAAAAAGCGACTGTTTTAATTTATGAACATGGAAAGACTGACTATCTATATCCATGGCGTTGCGGCATGTATCATTTTGAAGTGATGGTTGCGGAAGAGTGTTATTATGGAGCTTTTCGCATTACACCTAAAAACTTTTCTAACGATGGCATGCAGCTTATTCAGGAGAAGGTTATGTCTATTGTGAGCAGCTTGATTGTGGATCGGGGACATTATAAAAAAACATTTTCTTCGTTTGCAGAACTAGAGGACCACTCTTATATGCAAACAATACGCTGGCTTTCTCAGCACACAATGCGAATTAAGCAACTGTGTGCACAGATTGAACATGAAGTACAGTATGGAAAGCTATGTCGAACGGAGCAGCGTATACGTAAACAAACAAAGCATACTGCTCGAAAAAATTCTTTGCTTGCAGAACGGGGAGCAATGAAAAGCTGCAACGTCCGTTTTTTTGAAGATTATAACAGCGCATCAAATCGCTATATGAAGAGAAAGCTCAAGGAATTCGAACAGCTTATTTATCAGCTCCTCCATTTTTTGAATGATCATTTAGAGAAACTTGAGAGATTGGAGGAGAGCAGTAAACGGGAAAAACAGGCGATTCAAACCATTTTGCAGACAATTGAAAAAAATGGTTCCGTCACGGATCGTGACAAGCAAAAGTACCGGAATATGAATCTTTTAAAGGATACCGATATGAGAAAAGCGTTGATGAAGCGTCAAGAGTACAAGGTGTTACATGAGATTGTTCGGGGGATGCACCGTGATCTGTCGGCTTTCCTTCATTCGCGTTTTTGGGGTAGTATTTCTGATGAAGGGAATGTAAGATTGCCGAATACTTTAACACCTCCTCGGCGTCAGTTATTAAAAATTTTAGAAACATCCTATAGGAAAAGTAGTGCACACATGAATGAGCCATCCTTTTTATTCGTGCATAAACCGACATTTCTTATATATGAATACTATTCATATTTTGCTATTATCTCTATTTTGGAGGAGATTGGATTTCGGCCTATTGCTCCTGTCCGTGAGCAGATTCAATCGTATTTTTACCTTGATGGTCTTCAGGACGGAACAACTGTAGTGCTGGAGCTAGAGGATGCAACGCTTCATATTGTTTTTAATGAGCTGATTGAGACGCATCCAATCGTTGCTTTAAGTAAGGGAAGTCACTTCTACAATGGAGAAGATACAAAAAAGCCAGATATCCGTATTGATTATTATAGAACAGAACATGGTATTAAGCGGTATCAATCTTCTATTATTGTGGAAGTTAAATACAGCCCGATGTATAACATTTTTCAACCTGTCGGAAACACAAAGGCCACAGAGCAAATGTATAAATACTGGTCAATTAAGTATGTAGAAGAGCAGAATGGGAAACGCATATTTCAGCGGCGTGCGATTTATGAAGTTGTATGTGTATATCCAGGCAGTCAAGTACATGCAAAAAAAATTGAAGCCGGCTGTGGTGTATTTTTACAATTCTATCCTCATAAAACAAAACAACGGGGAGAATTTCTCGTTGGAAAAGGGGAATGTATTCGTTTATTTCGTGATTGGCTGCAGCTATAATTTGGCGGGGTGAAAATGGATAGTATCAGTTATGAGAGATATAACCTAGAAACAAAGCATGACTATACAATCATGCTTTGTTCCACTGTAAGAAAGTATAAATTATCAGCTAGAGACGAATTCGACGAAGTCGGAAATTTTAGGAATACAGTATAAGTGCAACTACGCCTCTGTCTTCGCGTAAAGGCAGGGCTCGCCAATCGGCGAGTTTTCTTTAATACATATCGGAAGTGAAAATCTATCAATAATAGAACTGTAGTTTTTATAAAATAAATATCCTTATTTATTGCAGTTTATAGCTTACATTATATAGGATAAATAATGAGAACGTTGGCAAGGATAAATATGGATGAAATGGAAGGCATAGATAATATAAAGAAGCGAAAGGCGGGGGAAAATATGTTTCTGCATGTTCGAACAAAAAGGGAGCACTTTGTGTTTGAGCAATTATGGGGAGATTTTTGTGAAGAACGCAATTTGATGTTTGTTGAACGAAATTTAAATCCATCACGCTATCTGCTTATCGGCGAAGGAGAGCGCTATATAGGTACAGTAGAATGCGCTCCTTATAAAAAGCCTGAAGAGTCTAATGCTGAGTTTTTCTATCCATTTTCTCAAAATAGCCTTATTGCAGAATTGAATACAAAAAGAGTATTTGAGATTGGAAAATTAAGCATTTCCAAACACTTTCGTGGAATGGGTCATTTTAAGCGACTTGCAGTTATTTTATTTATTCACGCGCTTGAACAGAAGGTAGATTGGTATATTGCAGTTGTTACAAAACGGATGTATATGTATTTACGTTCACTCGGTTTTCAAATGGAACCGATTGACGAACCATTTCTATTTCATGAAACATTAGTGGGGGTTCCTATCCGCCTGCATGCTTGGCAAGGAATGAAGTATTTATATTCCTTGAAGGAGTTTCGAGATGTAATTCATGCGACACCGCAAGCGCAGCGGCTTATACAGGAAAATGAAAAAAGGATTATGTTAACGTATTGAGCGTTGATTGAACAAATACAAACATTGTTCACTTGTTTGTAACGAAATCACATAGATTTCTGTGATTTTCATCACAGTTTCTTGAGCTCCTTTCCTCTATTCTAAAGGTGTAAAGATGAATAGAGAGGAGCTGGAATCATGTTTTGTCATCAATGTGAACAAACGCCAACAGGCGGCTGCAAAGTAATCGGGGTTTGCGGTAAGGATGAAACGATTGCAAGCTTACAGGATATACTTGTATTTGGATTAAAAGGGATCGCTGCTTATCGTACGCATGCAGCGCAGCTTGGATATACAGATGAATTTGTTGATGCGACAACGCATGAAGCTTTATATATGACACTTACCAATTCAAACTTCAATGAACAAGAGCATATTGACATGGCGATGAAGGTCGGACAATCGGCAATCCGTGTGATGGAATTGCTTGATAAAGCTCATACAGATCGGTTTGGCATTCCTGAACCTGTAAAAATTACACAAAACAAGGTTGAAGGAAAGGCGATCGTTGTGACTGGGCATAACTTGTTCGCGTTAGAGGAGTTGTTAAAACAAACAGAAGGTAAAGGAATTAATATTTATACGCATTCTGAAATGCTCCCGGCACATGGGTATCCGCAACTAAGAAAATATGCTCATTTAAAAGGAAATATTGGTAAGGCATGGTATGATCAGCGTCGTTTATTTGAGAAATTCCCAGGTGCTATTTTAGCGACAACAAATTGCGTAATGCCAATTAAGGGGACATATGCAGACCGTTTCTTTTCCTATGATTTAGCAGGATTAGAAGGCGTACGAAAAATCGAAAATGATGATTTTACGCCGTTGATTGAAAAAGCGTTGGAATTGCCAGAGGCAAACATGGAATCAGAGGAAAAATTATTCACAGGTTTCCATCATGAAACAGTGTTATCCATTGCTCCTGAGATTGTAGAGGCAGTAAAGGCAGGGAAGATTCATCGTTTCTTTGTAATTGCAGGCTGTGATGCTCCTGGTAAGGGAGGAGAATACTATCGTGAGCTTGCGACATCACTTCCTCCAGAAGCTGTTATTTTAACAACATCATGTGGTAAATTCCGTTTTAATGATGTGGATTACGGCGTTGTACCAGGAACAAACATTCCACGTTACATTGATTTAGGACAGTGTAATAACTCGGTTTCAACAATCAAGATTGCTGCAGCTTTGGCTCAGGCATTTGACTGCGAAGTAAATGATCTTCCTGTTAGTATCGTTCTATCATGGTTTGAGCAAAAAGCAGTAGCGATTTTACTCGGTTTATTTAGTCTTGGGATTCAAGATATCCGTATTGGACCGAAAGCGCCAGAGTTTATTTCTCCAGGTGTACTAGAGGTTTTGCAGGAATCTTTTAACCTGCAGCTTATTACAACAGCAGCGGAAGATATGGCTGCTATGTTAGCATAAAAGAAAGGCCCAGGAATAAAAAATCTTTCCGGGGCCTTTCTTTTATGCTCTTATCGGTTATACTCTAAGCAAAGTGCATCGTTCTCAAAATTAGGATATTTACAGATCTTTTCAAGTAGTCAGTTTTTCATGGGGAAAAAATGGATTTCTCCACTCCATAATGGTTCCATAATTCTGTGACTCTTCATCTTCAAGATAGTTTTGTGCTATGCCGACTGGAGTACGACCACAGTGGAGTAAAAATGTAATAACGGGATCGTATAACGATCCTTTGACAACTTGCTGTAAATATTGTTCGGGTGTTAGTTCATTTGCAACTGCATGATAGCCTGGCATGCGGCCGCCTCCTGCAAGACGTTCTAAATCTAGGTGTAATACAACATCATACATTGCTTGCATAAGATGTTTTCCGAGCTTGAGTTTGCGGAAGGACGGCCGAATGCAAATATCTACTACATAGAGCGTGTTTCCATTTTGGTTATGATTGCGGATATAGCCGTTATCAGTAATTTCTGCCCATGTGTGATGAGTGTCATATCGATCTAACTGCACAATAAGCCCTGTCATAGAGCCTGCAAGCGTACCGTTTATTTCCACACAAAGCGCACCCTGAGGGAAGCGTGTGACATGCTCTGTTAGCTGTTCTTTGTTCCACCATAATTCAGGCGGAAAAGGCGGCGGAAAGCTCTCGCTTTGAATAGCGATCAGCTCGTCAAAGTCATCCTTTGTGTAGTTTCGAATAACTGCTTGTACAAATCCGTCTTCGCCTGGCAGATAAAATTGTTTTCGGTACATTATCTCACCTATCCTTTTTTGGCTGACCCAGCATTTGCGGAGCTGGTTTTTCTAATATGGTTGGTTCTTAGTGTGAATTTATTAAAGCAAATTTTAATTTTTCCACTTTGAGAAAGTATAAATTTCTAGCTGGAAGACCGTTCGATGTATCTGGAAATTTTAGGAGTGCAGTATAAGGACAACTACGCCTCTGTCATCGTTCAAGGACAGGGCTCGCCAATCGGCGAGTTTTCTGTATTCAAAGGTCAGTATGTATCTATTGTACCAAGTGCAGAGAAGGATGCAAATGAGATGAATTAAATTTCATGTAACGAAATAAAAAAGGTGCTGGCACAAGGAAGAAAGAGGGGAGTCTATCTTTCCATTGAGCTGCACCTAGAATCTCTATAATCCAAATATGCTAAAAAATATGCTTCGTCGCTTTGGTTTAGTAGCGGAGTAATCGGGTACAACAGCCAGAGGCTGTTTTCGTGTTTCTAGCTGCTCTAACGCAACTGCAAGACTTTCTACTTTCTTTTGTAGTTCCTCAATGTCATTTCGGTGCTGCAGCAGCTGATATTGTACAACACTGTCAGCCTTTTGGCGTAATCGCTCTTCATTTTGAAGGAGACGGTATTCCATGTCATCCATTTGTTTTTTTAATACATGAAAATGCTCTGACGTACTAGAGGAGCTTTCTTGTTTTTTTATGGAACAGTGCTGCGGTGTACTAGAAGAAGCTTCATGTTCTTGGGAAGGACTGGTTGTTGCGGCAGTTTCCTGACAAGAAGAGTAGTTTGCCATAATTTTTTGTACGTCTTCTTCATTGAACACGTAATGACCAAACTTGTTCTTTTTTATTTCTAAATTCAATTGTTGAACAATTCGCATTACAACCTTTGGACTGACACCCATCTTCTCTGCAATCATCGGAGTTTTATATTCCATCTTAACATCCTCCTTGATTTTTCTTGTTATAGTTGTTTTCGCTGGAAATCAAACGTTCCCTTCCCGTGTGACAAAAGAAGTGTTGAATCGGCAAAGAAAGAAAAAAAGGACTAAAAGACGTAAAGATGGTGTATTGGATGTAGAGAAATGGCGAAATGCGTTGGTGATATAGTCAGAAAATTCATTTCTCCCTTATTGGATGAAGAGTGTGACTTTCGGTATAATGAAAAGTAAATATCTGTATGTATTCCTGCATATAGTGTATAAACATCAAAATAGAGATTGTGCACTATACGAGCTCTGTAGAAGCAAGTTTTCCTTCTTTATATTATGTTCCTATAAATAAACTTGTAGGAGGTGGCTTCCTTACTTACAAAGATAAGTGAGGAAAACGTATTTGGACATATTAAATATAAGTATGCTTGCGGTTTTAATTGCTGGGACTGCCTTTTTTGTCGCATCTGAATTTGCCATTGTGAAAGCAAAGGGCTCGCGTATTGAGTTTTTAGCAGCAGAGGGAAATAAACGGGCTCTGGCTGCAAAAACAGTCCGATCAAATTTGGATAAGTATTTACCTGTGTGTCAGTTAGGTATTACCACAAGTGCCTTGGGACTTGGATGGTTAGGCGAATCCACTGTGAAGAGGCTGCTTGAGCCCATTTTTGTGAAATTCGAGGTGCCTCCCTCATTCACCTCTGTATTGTCAGTATGTCTATCTTTTATGATTATTACCTTTTTGCATGTTGTAGTAGGAGAACTGGCACCGAAAATATTTGCGACTCAAAAAGCTGAAATCATTACCTTGGCAGTAGCAAAGCCGCTCATACTATTTTACCGACTTGTATATCCTTTTATTTGGCTATTAAATCGGTCGGTACAATGTATTGCCCATTTATTTGGCTTAAATCCAGAGGCCAAGAATGAAGGGGCGCATTCGGAGGAAGAATTAAGAATGCTTGTTTCTGAAAGTTATAGGAACGGAGAGATTAATCAGTCGGAATATAAGTATGTAAACAAGATATTTGAATTTGACGACCGTCTTGCAAAGGAAATTATGGTGCCACGTACGGAGATGGTGACCATTGAAAAAGAGCAGCCGCTTAGGGATGTGGCGATAACGATGTCGACTGAAAAATATACACGCTATCCTGTTATTGATGGTGATAAAGATCATATCGTCGGGATGATTAACTTAAAGGACGTATTTACAGATTTCCCCAGGAGAAACAATGGGGAGGAAAGGAACGCACAGCAATACGTTCGACCGATTATTCAGGTGATTGAGTCCATTACTATTCACGATTTATTTTTAAAGATGCAAAAAGAAAGGACGCATATGGCTATTCTTGTTGATGAATACGGGGGTACATCCGGTCTAGTAACCATTGAAGATATACTTGAGGAAATTGTTGGGGAAATCCAAGATGAATTTGATACGGATGAACAGCCAGAAATTCAGCATATTAATGATGATCGGACTATTGTGGAAGGAAAAGTGCTTGTTACAGAAGTAAATGATTTATTTGGTCTTGCTATTAATGACAGTGATGTAGATACAATCGGCGGCTGGATTTTAACTGAATGCTTCCATATTAGGCAAGGTGATAGTGTTCAGATTGATGTGTATACATTCTGTGTGCTGCAAATGGATGGTCATTCTATTAAAAAAATAGAAATTACAAAGCAGCCATCCACATTTTCTCCTCAGCAACCGCAAGCTGTAAAATTAATTGGACAAATGGGTTCATCGCCTCTGTGATAAACAGGGGTTTTTTCTCGCTTTAAGAAATTATAAATTTCTAGCTGGAAGACCATTCGACGTAGCGAGAAATTTTAGGAATAAAGTATGAGTGTGCAACTATGCCTCTGTCTTCGCCCGAGGGCACGGCTCGCCAATCGACGAGTTTACTAAGACCTATCGTACTTTAACTACAGCATTGAAATGAAGCTAATGCTCCTTTTCTTGCTGGAACGTCTCATCCCGTATAAAAATTTCGTCCTTATCCACAGCAGTTTTATGAGCAAGTAATAAGCCGATTGAGGTTTCTTTTTCTTCATTTTGCACAATCGTAAAGGGCGCTTTATACTGATTTGCCAGCTTGATGTATTTAGAAAGATGAGGGTAAGCAATGGCGCCATTGAGAAGCATTTCTAAACCAGCGTGTACTTTTAAGACGTTCTCTACCTGTGGGTATATATTTTGGGATATCACTTGCCCGATTGTGAGAGCCAGTTCAACTCGTTCCCGAAACGTACCTAAAAATATACCTCGTTCTTCTCGATGGATTTCTTTTGCCCCGTAGATTCCTTCTTGTATATAATCATCAACACTTTTTGGAGTCATTATGCCTCACTCTCCCTAATTATGAATACCTTTATATAGTTAACAGGAATGGCTGGGTTTATGTACATGTAAATGCTTGTATTAATAATACAATGTTAAACTTTAGTTAGAGACAGCAGAGGTATTAACGAACTGTTGCTTTTATGATAGTATTCAAAATATACAGTCATTGTTTCTTTTAAGAAGGGGGTTTTACAATTAAGAGCTATGTTGAACAGCAATTTTGTACATATTTATTAGAAAATAAAGATACAATTGTAGAGAATTGGAACCGAAAAATTATTGTATCTCAAAATGATCCCTTCAAAAAAGAGATTTTTACCAACGGGGAACAAGTTATGTCCCTCATCATTTCTCTTATAACGGAAGAAAAGCAAATCGAGGATGTTCATGTAATATGTAGAAAGATTGCAGCGGAACGGGCGCAGACTGGCGAAAATATAGGAAACTTTGTATATAATACAAATTTAGGCCGCCATGAGCTGTTTGAAGCAATGTTTAAAATGGATGTGAAGGCTTTCGAACTGCAGTCGATCGTTTCAAAAATTCATCTTTGTTTTGACTATCTTATTTATTATACAGTGCTCATATATTCTGAGATTATAGGGAAAAACTTAGAAGAGAAACAACATTTTATTAAGGAAACCCACAAGGAAAGACTTACAATACTAGGGCAGATGTCAGCAAGCTTTGTGCATGAGTTTCGAAATCCGCTTACCTCGATTATGGGATTTGTAAAGTTATTACGCACAGATAATCCAGAACTGCCGTATTTAGATATTATTTCTCATGAACTAGATCAGTTGAACTTTCGGATTTCACAGTTTCTGCTCGTTTCGCGCAAAGAGATGTGGGATGAAAAAACAGATTTTTTGTTGAATGATTTATTTCATGATACAATCCGTTTTCTCTATCCGAGTCTCGTAAATGCGAATGTCTCCATTGAGGAAAATATAGAAGATCCAGTTCCTTTCTATGGACATCGAAGTGAGATTCGCCAAGTTTTTTTGAACATACTTATGAATTCCATTGATGCTCTACAAACACTTTCAGGAAAGAGGAAAATTATCATTGATGTTTCGCAAGCCAAAGACGATATTCATATTTTAATTCAAAATAACGGGCCTATGATTCCTGCCGACAAGCTCCAAACGATTTTTGAGCCATTTGTCACAACGAAACAGCTTGGTACAGGCATTGGATTATTCGTTTGTAAACAGATTGTGGAGAAGCATAACGGTTTAGTGCAATGCGAATCAACAGAGGATTGGACAAAGTTTATCATTGTATTTAAGAAAAATGTGCTGGAGGAACGTTAGTTTGTTAAAAACAACGCCTCCAGTTTCGGCTCTTTGTTGGTGAAACCGATCGCATATATGTTGTAGATTTTGTTTGCTTCCACTTTTACATCAGGCAGCGATAAAATAACATTTTTCATTCCCGTCACATGTACCTCTAATTCAGCACTGCCAGGGCTTACCTCAAGGAATTCTGTTGCTTGTTTAAACGGAACATTTGCAAACAGGATATCGCTGTCCTTCATTACGAGATCTACTGCTGGCGCATCTGGTGAAAGATGGATGAACCGGAGTTTTGCCTTTCCGTAAGGTAGATATGTGCTATCAACAAAAGATAGAAGCTGCAGCTTGGCGATATCGCCAGCGGCTGCGATTGTGTAGATATATCCCCCCATGGCAGGAACAATGGCCGAAAATAAAGGAGCTGATTGTGTGCTGGTTGGATACACATCAATCCGATATTGACCTTGTGGAAGTGGGATATAGTTACTGTGCTGCTTAAACGTTATGTTTTGTACAATGCGTTGACCGTTTACGTAGATGTCGACTGCGGGAGTATTCGGCGAAGCATGCAGAATGCGAATTTGTGCGGGCTGCATGCTTACAGGGACAGACTGAGAGTGTCTCTGCTGATATATAGCTATGAATTTTTGGACTTCTTCGTAATGTTTCATGTAAAACTTTATATGTTTTTGTGGATTAGAGTACTTGTAATACTTAGCAAGCTGGTCATACATCCATGCTTTCGACACATGTAGATCTGCTGCGGATGAAAGCAATTTTTTTCACCTCCTAATTTATCTTTACACTATATGCCAAGAAGGATGAGGCTTATGCTCATTTTGGGTCCCACTGTAAGAAAGTATAAATTTCCAGCTAGAAGCTCATTCGACGTAGTCGGAAGTTTTAGGAATACAGTGTAAGTGCTACTACGCTTCTGTCTTCGTCTAACGTCTGCCATTAGTAAACACAAGAGGGCAGTTTTTTAGTGTTTCAAGAGATTTTTTCTTTTTCTAGGCGAATGCACATACCGTTTTACGCTTGTTTTACATATTTTGTGAATGTAAACCAATTCAAAATGATGTAAGGAGTGAAAAACTATGTACGGATACGGTTATGGTTATGGTAACCCCGGTTACGGATACGGTTATGGTTATGGAGGCGGCGGCTGTGGAGGCGGTTACGGATACGGTTTCGCGCTAATTGTTGTATTGTTTATCCTTTTAATTATTATCGGAGCAGCTTGGATCCGCTAACGTCTTGATCAGCAGAGCGTCAACCACTATTGACCGATTAACAAAATGTTAATCGGTTTTCTTTATACTGTAAGAAAGTATAAATTTCTAGCACGAAGCCAACTCGACGTAGCGAGAAATTTTAGGAACAAAGTATAAGTGCAACTACGCCTCTGTCTTCGCCCAAGAGCAGGGCTCGCCAGTCGGCGAGTTTTCTTTATACTGTAAGAAAGTATAAATTTCTAGCACGAAGCCAACTCGACGTAGCGAGAAATTTTAGGAACAAAGTATAAGTGCAACTACGCCTCTGTCTTCGCCCAAGAGCAGGGCTCGCCAGTCGGCGAGTTTTCTTTATTTTAAAAGTACATAGTACAATATATTGCATTTAATTGAAAAAAGCCTCCTAGAACTATGAAAACATAGTCTTAGGAGGCTTTTTGTATGAAAGAAACAAACATTTCTCTCATAAGATGATAGAAGAAGGGTGAGGGGGAGAGGAATAGATGCGCGAATATTTAATTAAGCCATTGGTCGGACAGCCTTATCCGACTATTTCTCACGGCAACGGCATATATTTGTATGATACAAATGGAAAACGTTATTTAGATGGTTCTTCTGGAGCTATTACCGCAAGTATTGGGCACGGTGTGAAAGAGGTAATCGAGGCAATGACAAAACAGGCTGAGAAAGTATCGTTTGTATACCGCTCCCAATTTACGAGTGAAGCGGCGGAGAGATTAGCTAAAATGTTAAGCGATAAAAGCCCAGCTGACTTGAATTGGAGTTTTTTTGTAAATAGTGGCACTGAAGCGATGGAGACGGCGATGAAGATCGCAATTCAGCATTATCAAGAGCGTGGTATAACAAGCAAGCAAAAAGTTATATCACGTCATATGAGCTATCATGGTATTACAATTGGTGCGCTTTCGATGTCAGGTCATCCGCTGCGCCGCCAAAGATTCACTCCTTTGCTTGAAGATTACCCCATTTTACCACCTCCATATTGCTTTCGATGTCCATTTGGCTTGGAGCACCCTTCTTGTCAAACAGCGTGTGCCGCGCAATTAGAAAATGAGATAGAGCGAATTGGCTCTGAGCATATTGCCGCGTTTGTAGCAGAGCCGATTGTTGGTGCTGCTGGCGGAGCGATTACCCCACCTGAGGATTATTACAAAATCATAAAAAGCATATGTGAACGCTACGATATTTTATTTATAGCTGATGAGGTCATGACAGGTCTTGGTCGAACAGGAGCATGGTTTGCGATGGAACATTGGGGAGTGGTTCCTGATCTCATTGCACTTGGGAAAGGATTAACAGCGGGATATGCACCGATGGCAGCGACATTAGTGAGTGATCGGGTGATGGAGCCGATTTTGCAAGGGTCAAGGCTTGTAATGGCCGGGCACACTTTTAGTGCGAACCCCCTATCAGCAGCCGTTTCACTGGCAGTTATAGAGTATATTGAACGTTATAGTCTTGTAGAAAATGCTGTTGAAAAGGGGGGATACTTATTAGAAAAATTGCGTGATTTTAAAAAGGAGTTTCCTATTATTACAGATGTACGTGGAAAAGGGCTTCTCTTAGGGCTAGAGCTTTCTATCCCATGTTCCCGTCTTATTCAAGCAGCGGCAAAGTACGGCTTGCTTCTATATCCGGCAGTCGCAGGAAGAAATGGAAAAGAAGAGATAGCGGTACTTGTTGCACCGCCGCTGACAGTTACGCACGCGGAGATTGATGAACTGCTGCAGCTGTTGTATGCGAGTCTGCAGGAAGTGATGGGAGGGATACGATAATGGAGATACCAAATCCGTTCGGAAAGATAACAACTGTAAAAGAAGTGATGACCTTATTTCATGATGGTATGACACTTATGTTTGGTGGATTTGGCGGAGTTGGATCGCCTCCTACAATTATTTCTGCCATTTTAGCAGAAGGAATACGCGATATGCATCTAATAGGAAATGATACAGGATTTCCTGAAATCGGTATTGGGCCCTTAATCACAAACGAGCGTGTAAGTTCTATTATTACCTCTCACATCGGCTCGAATCCAAATGCGGGACGGCTTCTCCATGAAGGGAAACTCCAAATTGAATTTTGTCCGCAAGGAACGCTTGCGGAACGGATTCGTGCCGGCGGAGTCGGGTTGGCTGGAGTTTTGACTGATGTTGGTATAGATACAATAGTGGAAGAAAAGAAGCAAACAGTTGTTTTAGAAGGACGTCGCTATCTTGTAGAGACTGCGCTAACGGCAGAGGTGGCTATTGTGTATGCGAAGAGGGCAGATCCGTTTGGAAATCTTGTATTTGATAAAAGCGCACGAAATATGAATCCACATGTGGCAATGGCAGGTGCGATTACAATCGCTGAGGCTGAGGAAATTGTACCGCTTGGCTCATTAGGTCCAGACGAGATTGTCACACCGGGAGTATTTGTGGATTATGTTGTACCTTCAGAAGGGGTGAACTGGAAGTGGGCATGGGAGTAGATGTTCGAAATCGGATTGCGAAAAGAGCTGCAAAGGAAATTCATAATGGGATGATCGTAAATTTGGGGATTGGTATCCCCTCTCTCGTACCGGATCATTTACCTGCAGGCCTACAGGTAATGTTCCATGCGGAAAACGGAATTCTCGGCCTAGGACGGAGTCCGGTAAAGGGCGAGGAAGATATGCATCTATGCAATGCTGCGGGTTTTCCGACAACGGTTATAGCAGGTGCAAGCTATTTTGACAGCTGCACGGCGTTTGGTATGATTCGAAGAGGAATGTTAGACGTTACAATTCTTGGATCGCTGCAGGTAAGCGAAACAGGCGATTTGGCAAATTGGATGGTGCCAGGCCGGCGAGTGCCAGGTATTGGCGGCGCAATGGATTTGGCGCAAAAGGCAAAGCGTGTGATTGTGGTTATGAGCCATGTTGATAAAGATGGTAATCCAAAAATTGTAAAGGAATGTACACTGCCACTAACATCAAAGGGCTGTGTCCATGTCGTTATTACGGATATGGCTGTTATGGAAGTAACGAAGAAGGGTCTCCTTGTAACAGAACTCATGTCTCCGTATACGATTGCAGATGTTCAAACATGTACAGGAGCCCCTTTTTCTGTTAGCCCTTCTCTAAGTACAATCGACTAAAATGAGGTGAAGCGGTTGGAACAGTATAAAAAAAGTGTTCGAAACTATATTCAAGCTCACCAGCTGCAAGGACTGCGTTTATTAAAACGACTTGTCCAGGAAAAAAGTGTGTCAGGAAATGAAAGCAGCGCACAAGCAATCGTCATTGAAAAATTAAGGGAGCTAGGACTGCAGCTTGACATTTGGGAACCATCTTTTCGTGAATTAGAGCGGCATCCTTATTTTGTATCACCGCGAAGCAGCTTCCTTGACAGTCCGAATGTTGTGGCGGTATTAAAGGGGAGCGGGGGAGGACGATCAATCATCCTGAATGGTCATATCGATGTAGTGCCAGAAGGAGATGAACAGCAGTGGAAGTATAATCCTTATAGGGGGGATGTAGAAGGCAATCGTCTCTATGGGCGTGGTGCTACCGATATGAAGGGAGGAAGTACGGCGCTTATTATGGCGCTGGAAGCGATTATTGCCTGCGGCATTCGTTTAAAGGGGGATATATGCTTTCAAAGTGTAATTGAAGAAGAAAGCGGAGGAGCAGGATCACTGGCTGCCATTATAAGAGGATACAAAGCCGACGGGGTTCTAATTCCCGAGCCTACAAATATGAAAATTTTCCCGAAGCAACAGGGCTCCCTATGGTTTCGTCTGATGGTAAAAGGACAATCCGCACATGGCGGCACACGCTATGAAGGGGTAAGTGCGATTGAGAAGGGCATAATTGTCATCGAGCATGTAAGAAGGTTAGAGAAAATCAGAAATGAGCGTATACAAGAACCGCTCTATCAGTCTATTCCAATTCCGGTTCCGATTAATATTGGAAGAATGACAGGTGGAAATTGGCCGTCGTCCGTGCCTGATTTGCTTATATTAGAAGGGAGATACGGTGTAGCGCCGGATGAGAAATTAGAAGAGGCGAAACAAGAGTTTGAAAATTGGTTTCATAAGCTGTATGAAGCGGACGCTTGGTTTTGGGAGCACCCTGTTGATATTGAGTGGTTCGGCGCAAGATGGGTACCCGGTTCCCTTGCAGAGGAGCATCCGCTTATGCGAACACTCAAGCAGAATTTTACGCTTGTACGAGGGGAAGAGCCTGTTGTAGAAGCCTCTCCATGGGGGACGGACGGTGGGTTGTTCACACATGTTGCGAACATTCCAGTTATTGTATTTGGACCAGGGGAAACGAAGGTTGCACATCAGCATGATGAGTATATAGAAATTGATAAAATGGTAGAAGCTGCTGAAATGATTGCCTGCATGCTGCTCGATTGGTGCGGGGTGGAGGAATGAAATATTATGAATCTTTTTCAGAGCAGGAAAGGAATTATACAATAGAAGGAGTGCTGGACTACTTTAACGAACGGATTCGAGTCGATTCATATACAGGAAATTTACAGGCGATTATCAATCGAACAGAGCAACTGGCAGAGCAGCATAGCCTTTCTAAACTTATTCTAAAAGGAAAACATGAGCACCTTTCTTCTCTCATCTTAAGCGGATACACGCTTGAAGCCATCATTCCCCTCTATTTTCAAGGGCAGGATGCCTATTTTTTCACCAAATATCGAAAAAACGATAGAAGAAACAGCATGTTCTGGATGCAAGAGGATGAGATTGTCCGTAATGTGAAAGCGCAGCAAGATGCGAAGTCAAAAGAGGTTCCCCCCTCCTTTGTGCTTCGGCTTGCAAACGAGAAGGATGCAGAGGCGCTTGCACAGCTATTTAGACATGTGTTTCAAGTATATCCAACCCCACTTGATAGCCCTGAGTATATTCAAAAAACGATGCGGGAAGATACGATTTACTATGTGTATACAGTGAATGGCCAAATTGTTAGTACTGCTTCGGCTGAAATGAATCTCTTGCAAGGAAATGCGGAATTGACAAATTGTGCCACACTGCTGGAATTCCGTAAACATGGATTGATGAAGCGACTGTTAACGGCGCTTGAGAAGGAGTTGTGCATACGGCATATCTACTGTGCATATACGATTGCGAGAGCTTTATCTTATGGTATGAATGCAGCATTTCGTCAAATTGGTTATTCCTACACAGGAAGACTGGTAAATAACTGTTATATTTTCGATAAAATGGAGGATATGAACGTTTGGGCAAAGGATTTGTCACAATAGGCCGAACATTCAGCATGGTATATGCCGGATGTTAAGCAAGGGGGGAGAGAGGTGCCTGCATCGTTTACAAAGGAAATGATGGAAGCAATACTAAGCGGTATTGATGAAGCGGTTCATGCAGTAGACGAGAATGGCTTTACGATTTTTTATAATGCTGCTGCTGCTAAGCATGATGGAACAAGGATAGAAGATGTGCTTGGAAAGCATGTATTAGAAGCATTTCCATCTCTAACAAAGGAGACGAGTACACTTCTGATCGTGCTGGAAACAAAGCGTCCGATACTACAGCAAGCACAGCGTTACCAAAATCGCAGCGGTCTGGAGGTTTGTACTGTAAATAGTACGATTCCTATTTTAGTTGAAGGCCGCGTAACTGGGGCTGTTGAAATTGCAAAGGATTATTCGGCTATTCAAAAGCTGACAGATAAGATTGTAGAGCTGCAATGGAGCAGAAAGAGAACAGTTGTAGAAGATAAACAGCATAACACTATAACATTTGAACATATTTTGACAGAGGATCAACGCTTTTTAGAAACGAAGCGTTTAGCGAAACGAGTAGCGCCGACTGATGCATCTGTGCTGTTGTATGGTGAGACGGGAACTGGAAAGGAGCTATTTGTGCATGCGATTCATGAGGCATCTCCCCGTAAATCAAAGCCATTGATTGCCCAAAACTGCGCAGCCTTGCCAGAGTCACTGCTCGAAGGAATTCTATTTGGAACAGCGAAAGGAAGTTACACAGGAGCGATAGACCGAGCCGGCTTATTTGAACTTGCTGATGGAGGGACGCTGCTGCTGGATGAAATCAATTCGATGCCGCTGAATTTGCAAGCGAAGCTGCTACGTGTATTGGAGGATGGCATGGTTCGCCGCATTGGCGGTCAAAAAACAAGGAAGGTTGACATTCGGGTGATGGCAGCAATGAATGAGCATCCTGAACAGTGCATAGAAAACCGCACGCTGCGAGCCGATTTATACTATCGTTTAAATGTTTTTTCATTATGTATTCCGCCGCTTCAGAAACGAACGGGTGACATTCTCCTGCTGGCGCATCATTTCTTGCGTCACAATAATAATAAGCTTGGCAAGCAGGTGAAAGGCTTTGATGGCTCTGTAAAACAACTCCTTCTTTACTATCCTTGGCCAGGGAATGTGAGAGAATTGAAGCATGTTATAGAACATGCAATGATCATGACGGATGATTCAATGATTAGAATGGAGCATTTGCCTTATTCATTTTCCCGTGTTCATAGTGCTCCGAATATAACATCATCTTTGCGCGAAACACTGCGGGAAACGGAGGAACGGCTGATTGAGCAAGCGCTGTTGCAAACGGATGGAAATATGATGCAAGCAGCAAGACTGCTGGATATACCGAGACAAACGCTGCAATATAAACTGCAAAAGCATCGACAGGCTGCCGAATAATAGAGCTAGATAGATATAAACTGTTATCGAAAGAAAGGGATCTCTTGGATTGTCCAAGGGATCCCTTTCCAGCTCCAGTAAAGCAGTGAACAAACGGCGCGCCTTCTGTTATGAAAAGAAACGCTATATTAACATAAAGGTATGCGTTGTTTGTCAAATTTTTAAATGAATTATCTTAAAAATACTCAGTTTATCTTGGTGTAAATTCTATGCTTTTTCTGGTTAATCAACAATCCTAATGTTATAATAGCACATAAGTTGAAAAACTGAATATGGAACCTTATGGTGTTAAATAGATACATAGAATCTTTTTAACTTAAAAGGGAAGTCGGTGCAAGTCCGACGCGGTCCCGCCACTGTAACAAGGAGTCGTATCGTCTGAATAAGCCACTGTCCTAATCGGGATGGGAAGGGTACGATATGATGATGAATTGAAGCCAGGAGACCTGCTATAAGGGATAACACTGTTTATAACTCACGCGGATGGGGAGGTGTTTGTACAGAGCAGTTAGGTAAAATGGACATGTTTGAAACAAGGGACAGGTCTGTAGTTTTGGCGACCGAATTAGTTGTCTACTGTGAAGTCAAGCACTTTTCTTTTAAAGGGAAGTGCTTTTTTGCGTTTTTCAACAGTAGGGGTCAGGCCTATTGTCGCTGTAATGACGACAGGATTTTAGTTTGTATGTTTAATGGGAGGGGAATGTTATGAGGAAAAAGATGTTGAGATTTAGTTATTTATTGATATTAATGCTTTTCGTTCCTAAGCAAGCATTTGCTATGCATATTATGGAGGGGTTTTTACCTATCGAATGGGTGCTATTTTGGTGGGGAGTAACGCTGCCCTTCCTAATCATAGGACTGCGTTCTATTAAAAAGAAAGTAAAAGAAAACCCTGAGTTAAAAATGCTGCTTGGATTATCTGGGGCTTTTGCTTTCGTATTATCAGCTTTAAAAATTCCTTCCGTTACTGGGAGCTGTTCTCATCCTACGGGTGTAGGACTTGGCACGATTCTTTTTGGGCCTGCAGCAATGAGTGTAGTAGGATCTATTGTTCTTCTTTTTCAAGCATTGTTACTGGCTCATGGCGGGTTGACCACTTTAGGTGCAAATGCTTTTTCAATGGCTGTTGCAGGTCCTATCATTTCTTATCTCGTTTATAAAGGTGCAAAAAAGCTAGGTCTCTCTTTCTCGGTTTCTGTCTTTTTAGCTGCTACTTTAGGGGATCTCGGCACGTATGTTGTAACATCCCTTCAGTTAGCCTTAGCCTTTCCTTCTGAAGTTGGTGGCATAATGGCATCTTTTGCAAAATTCTCTAGTATCTTTGCCTTTACCCAAATTCCTTTAGCAATTAGCGAGGGTTTGTTAACGGTCGTTATAATGAATGTCCTAGTAAAATACAACGTAAGAGAATTAAAAATGCTGCGTGTTTCATTTAAGGAGGAGCGTTAATATGAAGAAAAATATATTATTACTCCTAATCGTCGTCCTTTTAGCTATTATTCCGTTATTTATACAAAAAGGTGCAGAGTTTGGCGGGGCAGATGGACAGGCAGAAGAAGCAATTGGACAAATTGCTCCCGACTATGAGCCGTGGTTTCATGTGCTTTGGGAGCCGCCAAGCGGGGAAATTGAAAGTCTTTTATTTGCTCTACAGGCCGCAATTGGTGCAGGTTTTATCGGGTACTTTATTGGCTTGATGAAAGGAAGAAGCAAACAAGACAAAGAGAAGAATGAACAGGTGCAACATGCTGCTGATTGATAAATATGCTTATTTTAACAGGCTCAAAAACATTCATCCAATAGAAAAAATGTTTTTCTCTATGTATTTATTATTATTTACTTTAGTAATTAGAGATTCTGTAGTGTCACTCGTCACCTTTATGGTGATGAGTGCTTCTATTGTTCTAGGGGCAAAAATCCCTTTTTCTTATTACATAAGGCTGCTTTTACTGCCAAGCCTATTCTTACTTTCGGGGATTATCGTTATCTTAATCTCTATTACGGATGCTTCAACAACTATACTGCATCCAATCTGGTCTTTGTATATTTGGCAATGGCAAATATATATAAGCAGAGAAGGGATACACAGTGCAGTAAATTTAGTCTTTGTGGTAATGGGAAGTGTAAGTTGTTTGTACTTTTTGATTTTAACAACACCATTCATAGAGATTTTGCAGGTACTGCAAAAGTTAAGGGTCCCGATGTTATTAATTGAATTAATCTCACTCACATATCGCTTTATTTTTGTATTTCTCGAAGTATCAATTGAAATTTATCAGGCGCAGTCTTCTCGATTGGGATATATCACAATTAGACAAGGGATACAATCATTGGGACAACTTGTATCAACGCTGTTTGTAAAAATGTTTCAGCGTGCACATCAATTATTTATTGCTATGAATGCGAGAGGGTATGAGGAAGAACTCTTATTGGTTGAGCAATCCTATCATTATTCCAAAATGAACTGGGTGATCATTATAGGTATATCTGTAGGGATAGCAGTTGTGTATGCAAAGTTTGGAGGGAGTTTATAAATGCAAGAAGATCTTTTTAAAATTCATGAATTATCTCACCTCTACCCGGATGGAACAAGAGCATTGAAAAAACTTTCCTTAACCATCAAGCAAGGGAGAAAAATAGCCTTGTTAGGCAATAATGGAGCTGGGAAATCAACATTATTTCTGCACTTAAATGGCATTTTACGCCCTACAAGTGGAACGATCTATTTCCAAGGGGAAGAAGTAAAGTATAATCGAAGTTCCATACGTTCGCTACGTAAACAAGTGGGTGTGGTCTTTCAAGATCCAGATTCACAATTGTTTTCTTCCAGTGTAGTTCAGGATATCTCTTTCGGCCCTTGTAATTTAGGACTATCAAAAGAAGAGGTACAGAAAAAGGTAGAATGGGCTATGAAACAGACAGAAGTTGAGGAATTTAGAGATAAACCTACCCACTTTCTCAGTTTAGGGCAAAAGAAACGTGTGGCCATTGCCGGTGTATTGGCAATGGATCCTGAGGTCATTATTCTTGATGAACCGACAGCAGGGCTTGACCCATACTTTTCGAAACAAATTATGGCTGTGTTAGATCAAATACATGAGCAGCAGAAAACCATCATCTTGTCTACCCATGACGTTGACTTGGCTTATCAGTGGGCCGACGAAATTATTGTGATGCATGATGGAGAAGTAATAGGACAGGGGACTCCAATAGAGATTTTTGAACAAGATGAACTTTTGAGAATTTCTCATTTAGATAAGCCGTGGATTATGGAAGTATTTCAATGCTTGATTCAAAGTAATGCTCTTGTGCCAAATACTCCAGTTCCTAAAGATAAGACAGAATTGTTTCAGTATATGAAAAGGTATCATGGAAGCCTCTCGCTCTAAGGTCGATGCTTCGGACTGGAACGTGAACAGGCATGCCGAAAAATCGGCGTTAATGTGCCCGAAATTGAGCATTCGACAGGGATGTATATAGCCTAATTAGCCTGAAAAAGCCGTCTATAGACGGCTTTTTCAGTTTCACCTAGTGCTTGCTCTTTTCATATAAAGAAAGTAGGTGAATGTTCCGACTTTTAATATTTAGTAACGAATCAAAGATTTGGCACAGTTTTTGCTTAGGTATAGATAAGAGCTCAACAAAGGGGGAGAATTCATGCTGCACGATATATATAAACCAAAGCGTCATTGGAAGGATATTGGACTATGGAAGGATGTAACCGAGGAGCAGTGGAATGATTGGATTTGGCAATTAACAAATACGATCAAAACATTGGAGGATTTAAAGAAGGTAATTAATCTAACACCAGATGAGGAGGAAGGAGTTAAAATTTCTACAAAAACAATCCCTCTTAATATTACACCCTATTATGCCTCCCTTATGAATCCAGATGATCATCGTTGTCCAATTCGGATGCAATCTGTTCCGATTTCGAAGGAGCTCTACAAGACAAAATATGACCAAGAGGATCCTCTCGGAGAAGATGATGACTCTCCAACACCAGGGCTGACACATCGTTATCCGGATCGCGTCTTGTTTCTCGTGACAAACCAATGCTCGATGTATTGCCGATATTGTACACGCCGCCGCTTTAGCGGACAAATTGGTATGGGTGTGCCGAAAAAGCAGCTTGATGATGCCATTAACTATATCCGTAACACGCCGCAGGTGCGAGATGTATTAATTTCCGGCGGTGACGGACTATTAATCAATGATAATATTTTAGAATATATCTTAAAGAATCTGCGTGCCATTCCTCATGTCGAAATTATTCGCATTGGTACAAGAGCACCGGTGGTCTTTCCTCAGCGTATCACAGAAAACCTTTGTAATATCTTCAAGAAATATCATCCGATTTGGCTAAACACACATTTCAACACATCCATTGAAATAACAGAAGAATCCAAAAGGGCTTGTGAGATGCTCGCAAACGCAGGCGTACCTCTTGGTAATCAAGCTGTTATTCTAGCAGGAATTAATGATAGTGTAGCGATTATGAAAAAATTGATGCACGACCTCGTCAAAATTCGTGTTCGTCCGTATTACATTTATCAATGCGATTTATCAGAGGGTATCAGTCATTTTCGCGCTCCAGTTTCAAAAGGCTTGGAAATTATCGAAGGGTTGCGAGGGCATACGTCTGGTTATGCTGTGCCTACATTTGTCGTTGACGCTCCGGGCGGAGGCGGGAAGATTGCCCTGCAGCCAAATTACTTGATTTCTCAAAGTGCTGACAAAGTGGTACTCCGTAACTTTGAAGGTGTCATTACGACATACCCAGAACCAGAGAATTATGTGCCGGGCAGGGCGGAAGGGTACTTTGGGGAAGTTTATCCGAACTATGCCGAGAAGAAATCAAATATCGGTATTGCCGGGCTTATGAATGATGTGAAGCCGAATCTTGTGCCGGAAGGACTGCAGCGTTTGGACCGACGGAAGCAGTACGAAACAAATCCAGAGCATGCTTCCCTCAAGGATAAACGCGAAAAACGAGATCAGTTGAAGGAGAAGAAGTTTCAGGCGCAGATGAAGAAGCTGAATGAAAGCCCTGATAAGGAGGCGTAAGGATGCCAACATGTGATTGGTGTGGGTCAGAAAAGGCGAGAGACAGCAGTAACACTGTGTTTTGGGAACTACCTGACGGTACGAAGACGATTGGAATCACCGAGACACCTTGCGTTTGCTGTGATGAGTGCGGGATGAAATATCAGACGGAAGATACGGTGAAGATGATTGAAGATCAGCTGTTTCTCATCGATACAAAGCAGCTGGAGAAGCAACTAACGTATGCGGAGTTAATGGTGAAGCCGCGGTTGTTAAAAAGAAATTACTTTGACTTTACATCCTGAAACCAGCGTATATCGCTGGTTTTTTATTATATATAAATAAGATTATCTTAATATTTTATTGGTATAAGACAAAAAGAGAAATTCATACATTCTTACTAATAAATTGAGAGGGGAAGGGCTGCTGTTGAACTTAAATGGTATACGAATTGAGTCGGCAAGCTTAAGTAAAATTACCCCACTTTATATAGAAATGATACCTCAAGCAACCCTAGAGAAAATGGTTCGTGTATTGGAACAGGGACGTTATTTAAGCAACCATATTATTTTAGAAAAAGACCCGAGGGAAGATAAATACTGGCTTATAACAGGTTTTCTAGAATATAGAGCATATTGCCAGTTTAAAGAGCGTGGGGCACATGTCGCAACTATACCTTGCATTATACAGCCATGTTCTAATGATACAGAGCAGCGCTTGCAGCTTCTAAGTCGGATGTTCCATAGTCGGACTGTATATTGGATAGACAAACACAATGTCATTCAGCGGATGATTCATAAGGGCGAAACAACTGTTGCCATAGCAAGAAGTTTAGGGGTAGCGGAATCAGATATAAAGCGTTATCTTATTCATCCTGATATTCCTGAGGAAATTATAGAGAAGGCGTTTGAAAATCAAGGAAGTTTTATCAATTTAGAGCAGATACGAAATTTAAGGTTAGATCCTTTTCTGACATTGCGATTGTATCGCAGGTCCGTATTGCAAAAGAGGAATCCAAATCGACTGACAACAGAGAAGTTGCAGAAAATAAAATGGCTATTGATGCGTGACAACTTTTATGAGTTAAAACGTGAAGACCAGTGGGATTTGTTGTCTGATGCACTAAATTATAGGGAAAAGCTGGAGGCGGTATGGGACCAAGAAATTCGAGAGAAATTGCAGCGGCGAAGTCCTAAGACATTTAAAATGCGAATACCAATATTAGATATAGAAACATATCCTCAACATCAAAACGCGAATCTTATACGTTAAGGATATACAGAATTTTATGTAATTCGGAGTACCTGTGGCGGGGATGTATAAAAACATGCATACACAATACGAACGGCAAGGACGGAAAATCCTTGCCGTTTCTGTGCTTTGTGAGATATTTTACTGCCAATAATGACATGTATAGGGTATACAACAGGCATTTCTGCTTTCTTATGAGAATGTGTTCTATATAACAAAATAAGGGAAAGCTGATGGCAAGACAAAAAAACATACCTCTTATTCTTAGCTAGATTATGCCTATAATGGGTGACTCAGAATAGGAATAATGTTTACTGACCCACCCTTGCTTTTGTTGTGGTTAGTCTAAATTAGGCAGTTTTAATTTGGCAGCGTTTCTTACATTTAAAAATTCTCTAAATCATTCAGTACGAGTTGGTTTAGTAAGTAATACTATGAAAAATAATCTGACTTTACTACCGTATGGAAATCGTTTCTTGTGCAAGAATAAATTCATCTACCTTCACATGCTTGAATAGAGGGATATGTTTTTGATTCATTACCTCGGCAGTGATATGAACAGGCGTATTCATCTTTTTTTGAATGTCTGCTATGGCGGTGGCAATTAATAATGTCTTTCCATCGACAAGTAATGTCTCTTTTGTGGTATAACTTCCTTGTTTTATTTGGTTGGCAAAAATGATCCCAGCTTTTGCTTTAAGTAAATTAGCACGGAGTAATGTTTCTTCATCGGTAGCGTCCCCACGAACATAAAACAGACGCTCCTCTGTCATGGAAGCTTTTTCCGCATTATCGATAACGACAATATTAATCGTTTTATCAGACTGTAAAATTTCTTGAATAGCTAATTGCGATTTATCACTCCAGCCAATTAGAATGATATGATTTTCACCGGTATATTTCATTTTTTCACCAACTTTAAGTTTTTCGATAAGATCATACAGACTCAATGAGCTTCCCAAGAAAAATGCTAACAAACCTAATCCCTCTGATGAAAGGATCTATCATAGATGCTTTTCACCAGATTGTGACTACGATATAGTTTCCAAAACAAACTGTATCGATCATTGTAAGAACCTAGTAGACCAAAGGTAAAATAAGATTCAAACGTTTGTGGCTCTTAGGAAAAGGCAATATACGTAACATCTAATGTGTACTAAATGAAAAAGGTAAAAATAGTCTATCCTTTAATTTAATCAGGTAATAATGTATTTTTAATCTTACTCTCCGTCAGTATCTATCCTAACGCTTAGGTCGTTGATTAAATTTATTATTTCCTAAAATTAGAAATTAAATGTAAGTATAAAAAGAGTTTTACCCAAAGTGAAAGCAAAGAATATAAAAGAATGCTCTTGTTGTGTTTTCTGTATTATGATTCTTTTTTAACAGGAAGAGTTTTATTAGAACAATCCGTATGAATGCGCTTGGAGGACATTACAAAAGGTTCTGTTGTAAACGCTATTACGATGGGGTTATAGGAATTGGAATGTTCTTGTAATTTGTGAAAAAAGGCTAGTTTAAACTTGAATAGGAATATGTATGGAAGAACCAGGATGTATTCTACTATCGTAGAAAAAGCAAACTTAAAGCGCCTTTAAATTATTTGTATATGTAAAGACGTTTTTTATCTCTATTAAGTGATAGGCAGTTTAAGTTAACTGATTAAAGATCTAATCCAAACAGGTTGCAGATGATTTTTTTGATTTTGGGCAGATTCACTTTGTGAACCTGCCCTATTTTCTTTATGAAACGATGTATTTTTACGAGATACTGTATTTGTCTAACATAGCGAAGGTAATGATGACAAGCAGTCATTTTAAATGCTTTATACAGGTTTAGGTTCAGGTTCTAAAGTAATCCCTAATCGTTTGGCTACATAACCTGTGGTACTGGCTTGAATAAGAATGGTCATTAATATAGCGATAAACGTGACGGAAGCAATCTCATTCGCATAATCGACTCCTGCTGCAATAATCATCCCTGACAGAGCTGCGGGAATGACACCTGTTTCACGAACCCAGAACATAAATAAAATTTCATTCCATTTCCATTTTGCCTTTCGATCAGGCAACGTACATAGAAGGACGGAAAGAGGCCGTGCAATAAACATGAAGACGAGGACAATTAAAATTCCCTGTATCCAAAACTGACTTAAGATACGGAAATTCACTTGGGTACCGAGCAACATAAAGATAAGAGTTCTCATAATTAAAGTTACTGTTTCTGAAAATTCAAAGACAGTTGAATTGGTTTCTTCTGAAACATGAAATCGAAACACTTGTGGATTGCCTGAGATGAGACCTGCCGTGAAGGTAGCCATAAAGCCGCTAGCATGAATAAATCCTGCTGCCAAATAAGAGCTGATTGCCACGACTACGCTGACTACTGTGCCGTATTTTCGTAAAAGACCCCATTTGTGTTCTGAGGTCAACAGGACACCGATAAAACCGATAATTGTGCCCGCTAAAATCCCGCCTCCAGCTTCACGAAAGAAACTCCATAGGCTTGCAGAAACAGATAATTGCGTTTGTCCGAGAATAACACCGAGTAAGGTAAATGCCAGGATGGAGCCTGTCGCATCATTAAAAGCCGATTCACTTTCTACAGTTTGCCTTACTTTTTCCCGAATGGTAATTTGTTTAAAGACTGGGATTAAAGTTGCTGGGTCCGTAGATGCAATAACGGAAGCAAGCAAAAGGGCATACAAAATGGGCATATCTAATAAATAGAAAGCTGTAATTGCTACAACCACAGCTGTAATCATTACACCGAGTATAGAAAGAAGGGAAATAGTAATCCAAACCTTTTTCAGTACAGAAAAGCGAATGGCTCTTCCTCCTTCAAACAGAATTAAAACAGATCCTAACACAATAATAAATTGATACGACACTGAATCATTGGGAACTGTGATTAAATTGAAGACGGATGGCCCTAGTAGTATTCCTACAATCATAAACAGGGCTACATCAGGAATTTTAATTCGTTCTGCTAATTTCATGGCCACTAATCCGAAAAGAAAGACCATGGTAATCATATATAATTCGCGTTGAACAATGCTCATAACGTCAGCTTCCATTTTTACTGCTCCTTTCATTTCTCTGCTATAAATCTTAAGCTTCCCCCAGGATGTTTAATAATAAATTCCCGTAAGAATATTTGATTGGAAATCATGGGAAAGTATGGTAGGCTTTCTTTGTTATACATCGGTTTCTCTCATTAGTATGTTGGTATTCCATATGGAAGGTTCTGTTCTTAAAATTAAAACAACAGGGGAGATTGCTGTGTTCAACGAATAGAACATGTTTTAATTAACGGAAAAATGAAACATACTATCCCAGAAATGGCTGTTTAAAAAGTGTAGGGTGCTCATCTGTTGAATGTTTTGAGAGAATGAGAAGAGCATTGGAATAAACCATTCGTTTATTCGGGATGAATCTTATCTTAAGTAAGGAGGAATTAGAATGAAAAAAAGACCGATATATTCTTTAGATCCTCCCAAGGTATTGGTGGCTGGGTTTGCCCTCATTATTATCTTAGGTGCGTTTCTTCTAACCCTTCCTATAGCCACCACGAGTGGGGAAGGTCTGCCATGGTTAGATGCATTATTTACATCCACGTCTGCTACATGTGTGACAGGGCTTGTGGTGGTGGATACAGGAACGACATTCACGATGTTCGGACAATTGGTAATTTTGTCTCTCATTCAAATAGGTGGTTTAGGGTTTATGACATTTGCGACTTTGTTTGCGTTTCTTTTAGGGAAGAGGATTTCTCTGAAAGAACGGTTATTATTACAAGAAGCCCTAAACAATTTATCTGTTGCAGGTATTGTCCTCTTAGTAAAAAGAATTCTTATTTTTACGATTGTAATTGAACTGATTGGCGCGATTTTATTGGCAACTCGTTTCGCATTTGATATGCCACTCCCAAGAGCTATTTATTATGGAATATTCCATTCCGTTTCAAATTTTAATAACGCAGGATTTGATTTAATGGGGGAATTTAGAAGTTTGACCGGTTATGTAGAAGATCCCCTTGTTACATTAGTAGTATGTATGCTAATCACACTAGGGGGAATCGGGTTTATCGTGATGAATGAGGTATATGAATACAGACAAACCCGCCGTTTTTCTTTACATACGAAGGTTGTTTTTCTTACCAGCTCCCTGTTAGTGGTGTTAGGAACGGTTCTTATTTTCTTGTTTGAATTTAATAATCCAAAAACGTTACAACCGTTATCGATGTCTGGTAAATTTCTAGGGTCCTTGTTCCAAGCTATTACACCAAGAACAGCGGGGGCCAATACGCTCAATATCCCTGATTTAACACAGTCGACTCTTTTTCTTATTATTATTCTCATGTTTATTGGAGCTTCCTCCGGGTCTACAGGTGGAGGGATTAAAACAACTACATTTGCTACTTTATTAGGAGCGGTATGGTCACAAGTAAAAGGGAAAGAAGATGTAACATTTTTTAAACGAAGAATTCCATATGACACCATTTATAAAGCTCTTACCGTTACATTGTGCGGTTTGCTTATCGTCATGATAGATTCTATGCTGTTAACGATTTCAGAACCAGGAATAGATTTTTTAATGATTTTGTTTGAAGCAACTTCTGCTTTCGGAACGGTAGGGCTTTCTATGGGGCTAACACCTGAATTATCTCCGTTTGGAAAAATAATCATTATGTTAACGATGTTTGCGGGAAGAGTAGGTCCCTTGACCATTGCTTTTGCTGTTACACTTCGAAGACAGTCAGACCCGTTCAAGTATCCAAAAGGAAAAATCATGATTGGATAATGTCCCCTGTATACAATCTTAGAGGAGCGATATAAATATGAACAAGGAATACGCAGTCATCGGGTTAGGAAGATTTGGCTCGGGCATTGTGAGTACTTTATTAGAAGCAGGAAATGAAGTATTGGCAATTGATACGAATGAAGAGCGTGTAAATGAATTTATGGATTCCGCTACACATGCGGTTATCGCGGATTCAACGGATGAAGTAGCATTAAAAGCAATCGGTATCCGGAATTTCGAAACTGTCATTGTAGCGATTGGAAATGATATGCAAGCGAGTATTTTAACAGTCCTTTTATTAAAAGAATTAGGAATTAAGAAGATTGTAGCCAAGGCCCTGAATAAACGTCATGGGGAAGTATTAAAAAAAGTTGGAGCTGACCAGGTTGTATTTCCAGAGTGGGATATGGGAGAGCGTGTGGCTCACCAGCTTATGCTGCCGAATGTTCTGAATTTCATTGAACTAGCGAAAGATTATAGTATAGAAGAAATCAAAGCGCCTTCCAATATGGCAGGGAAAAGCCTCAAAGAATTAAATATTAGAGCAAAATTTAATTTAACTGTGATTGCTATTAATAGCAAAGGCAAAGTCAATATTTCTCCTTCTCCCGATGAGCTTATTCAAAAAGAAGACGTTTTGGTGATGATTGGAGAAAATAAAGACTTACATCGTTTTGCGAATCTTTAATAGAAAGTAAAAGTCTAAAAATAACTTACGGATGTCCGCATATTTATAGATACTTTTATGAACGTTTTTAACTTGATAATTACATTACTCTGCTGAGTTAACTCAATGGCAAACATCCCAATAAGGTAAACCTTATTGGGACTTTGTTCTTTTCGTGAGAATCCTGTAGTTATGGTGTCCAAAATGACTTATTCTAAAATAGGGGTAGAAAAGGATGAATGATCCATATCATAGCCGCAAATGGTTCTAATACGAAAGGGTGCGAATCGGAAGAAGCGGTAGACGGTCATAACACGGTGTTTTGGGAGTTGCCGGACGGTACGAAGATGTTAGGAATTACTGAGACGCCCTGTGTTTGCTGTGATGAGTGTGTAATGGAGTATCAGACAGAGGAGACGGTGAAGAAGATTGAGGATCAGCTGTTTTTGATTAACACGAAGTAGTTGGAGAAACAGCTAACATATGCGGAACTGATGGCGAAGCCACGGCTATTGAAACGGAATTACTTTGATTTTTCTTCTTAGAGTGTAAAAATGGCACTCAGAAATGGCCGCCATTTATCTATTAAAATTTTTAAGGCTCGCTCTGTTTACGATGTTGATTTTTTATCGAAATAAAGACCGACTAAAAATAGTCGGTCTTCTCGGTGATAGAAGGGATGTTATTAACAACTTTCATAGGGCTTTGTTATTTTAATAGCCGTAGTAGCCCTTAATTAAGGTCGAAACGATCTGCATTCATTATCTTAACCCAAGCAGCTATAAAGTCACGCACAAACTTCTCTTTGTTATCGTCTTGTGCATAAACTTCTACAATGGCACGTAGAACTGAGTTTGAACCGAACACTAGGTCAACACTAGTTGCTGTACGTACTACTTCACCTGTCTTGCGATCACGTCCTTCAAATACGTCTCCCTCTACAGGTGTCCACGCTACTCCCATGTCAAGCAAGTTAACAAAGAAGTCGTTAGTAAGTGTGCCAACACGATCAGTGAAAACTCCGTGTTTTGTGCCACCGAAGTTAGTACCTAGAACACGCATACCGCCAACAAGTGCGGTCATTTCTGGTGCAGTAAGGCCAAGCAGTTGTGCCTTGTCTACTAGTAGCTCTGCTGAACTTACACTATACTGCTTCTTCTGATAGTTGCGGAAACCATCAGCGATAGGCTCTAGTACTGCAAAGCTTTCTAAGTCAGTTTGTTCTTGGGTTGCATCGCCACGTCCTGGAGCAAAAGGAACAGTTACATCAAAGCCTGCATCTTTTGCCGCTTTTTCTACTGCGGCACTACCACCAAGTACAATCAAGTCAGCCATGCTGACTTTCTTATCTAGATGATTTTGAATGCTTTCTAGTACAGTAAATACTTTTGTAAGTTGTTCAGGCTGATTCACTTCCCAATCCTTCTGTGGAGCAAGGCGGATGCGAGCACCATTAGCACCACCACGCATATCTGAGCCACGGAAGGTACTTGCTGAAGCCCAGGCAGTTGTTACTAGCTCGTTGATTGTAAGTCCTGAGTCTAGGATCATGACTTTGATCTTTTCAACTTCTGCATCTGTTAATTCATAAGCAACAGCAGGTACAGGATCTTGCCAGATAAGAACTTCTTCTGGAACTTCTGGGCCTAGATATCTTGCACGAGGACCCATGTCACGGTGTGTTAGTTTAAACCATGCACGAGCAAATACATCTGCAAATTCTTCTGGATTCTCATAGAAACGACGAGAAATCTTTTCGTAAGTTGGATCAATACGTAAGGCCATATCCGCGGTAGTCATCATAGTCGGAACACGAACTGATGAATCTTCTGCATCTGGGGCAAGATGATTCTCAGCAGGATTGACTGCAACCCACTGATGTGCGCCTGCAGGGCTCTTTGTAAGCTCCCATTCATATCCAAACAGTAATTCAAAGAATCCATTATCCCACTGTATTGGATTAGCGGTCCAAGCACCTTCAATACCGCTAGTGATGGCGTCACGACCTTTTCCGCTACCATGTGTGCTTATCCAACCTAAGCCTTGTGCTTCAAGAGGAGCACCTTCTGGCTCTGGACCAACAAGAGCGGCGTCTCCTGCACCGTGTGCCTTACCAAAAGTATGGCCGCCGGCGATTAGTGCAACTGTTTCTTCATCGTTCATTCCCATACGTGCAAAGGTTTCGCGGATGTCACGGCCACTTGCGAGCGGATCTGGTTTACCGTTTGGGCCTTCAGGGTTAACATAGATTAGCCCCATCTGAACTGCAGCAAGTGGATTCTCAAGCTCACGATCGCCTGTGTAACGCTTATCACCTAGCCATTCCATTTCAGTACCCCAGTAGATGTCTTCTTCTGGATGCCAAACGTCTGCGCGTCCTCCTCCAAAACCGAATGTCTTTCCGCCCATTGATTCAATAGCAACATTACCTGTTAGAATAAATAAGTCAGCCCAAGAGATCTTGTTTCCATACTTTTGCTTAATCGGCCATAGCAGTCGCCGGGCTTTATCGAGGTTGCCGTTGTCAGGCCAGCTGTTAAGTGGAGCAAAACGCTGTGTGCCAGTTCCACCACCACCACGGCCGTCACCGGTACGATACGTCCCTGCGGAGTGCCAAGCCATACGGATAAAGAATGGACCATAATGTCCATAGTCAGCAGGCCACCAATCTTGACTGTTTGTCATTAAATCGCGAAGATCCTGTTTAAGAGCATGGTAGTCTAATTTTTTAAATTCTTCTGCATAATCAAAGCTTTCTCCCATAGGGTTAGATTTTCTGTCATGCTGATGTAGAATGTTCAAGTTCAACTGGTTTGGCCACCAGTCTCTGTTAGACGTACCACTAGATTTGGGACTAGTAGCGCCACCGTGGTGTACCGGGCACTTTCCAATGTTAGCAGTTTCTTTAGCTTCCATACTTATTTCCCCCTTATGTGTAAATTATGTAGCAAATAATTATGCTTCTAGTCGTACGAAACTTACAAACTAGATAATAATAATTATAATATTATTATTAAACTATTACTATGATTGAAAGAATTAAAACTCACGATAAAGAATTTAATTGATAACTTTGTGAACACATTGATGGCAAAGCAGGGGTAGGGAATGCCCTCCTTACCTACCCTTGGGCTTCGCCCTTCACAGGCTTGAAGAAGGGGAATTCTTTCGGAAATCTGTTAAACTACGGGTTAATTAGTAAATTGACTTCCGATAATGGATAGTGGGTAATGAAGTGTACAGGACCAAATCAAATTCTGATTTTAGTTCAAATATATTATAACTATCAATAACACCTGATTATGTAAACATAAGGCTCTTCAGATCATTTAATTGAAGGGCTTTTAGTGGTTTTCAAATACATTATTGACTCTCAATAATTAGAGATTATATAAACAAAAAGGAATCTGTTACATACCATATTTTAGGGTATGATTCTGTCATATGATACGACAAGGGAAATTGCCTTTTTTCTATCATTTTCTCTGTTACAAACCTTTAAGGAAGTATGACATTTATATGTTAATTGTATGTTTTTCTTAGTTACGTGAAATGCGGTTGCTATAATTCGGTTATTACATACAAAAGCCGGAGGTAAACGAATGAAGAAAGTGCTAGGTATGACAACAGCAGCAATCTTTGGGTTAGGGTTCTTTGTAGCTAATGCAGATGCAGCAACGGTTGTAAATACGGATGTATTAAACGTTCGACAAGCTCCGAACACTGACTCACCCATTCTTGGAAAAGTTACAGCGGGACAAACACTACAAGTAAAAAATGATGCAAATAACTGGCTAGAAATTGAATATAACGGACAAAGCGCTTATGTAAGCAAACCATATACAAAAGATGACGGTGTATATTATGTAACAGCTGATGTATTAAACATACGCGATGGTGCTGGTACAAATCATAATGTGATTGGTAAGTTGACAGATGGACAAGGAGTGCAAGTGATCGGCGATGCTGGAAATGGCTGGGCAGTTATTGCCTTTAATGGCGGATCCGCATATGTCAGCAAAGAATTTTTAGGTACACAAACACCAACACTACAGGTAAAATCAGCACAAGAATTCCAAGTTGAGGCTACCTCATACACACCTTATGAAGAGGATGGTTATAACGGTATGACCGCGACAGGTATAGACCTGCGCAAAGATCCAAACATGAAGCTGATTGCGGTTGATCCAAAAGTCATTCCGCTCGGTTCGAAAGTATGGGTAGAAGGATATGGTGAAGCAATTGCCGGCGATACAGGCGGTGCCATTAAAGGAAACCGTATTGACGTATTAAAACCAACACAAGATGAAGCGCTGCAATGGGGACGCAAGACTGTAACAGTGCGCGTACTTGAATAATAGCAATCCATGGGGTTAGGGGAGTAAATCTAGAATTGCAACCTACTTTTGTTGCCTTCCGTCCTTTTGGGAGTCAATATTGAGGCAGGTACAGAAAAAGAACAACGGGCTAGCCTCATTGTTCTTTTAATTTTCTGTCATATTTTCAAAAAGAGTACCCCTACTTCAATTTCGTGAAGCACAGCGTAGGTGGGGATAATTCAACGGGTGAAGAATTAATTAACAAGCCAAGCTAACTTCTTCGTTAAATTTTGGATAAATGTCAGGACGAAGGAGATACTCAATTTTAGCTAACCCGTTCAACAGCCAGGGAGATGGCATGCAAAAAAGAGGTTCTAAAGTGGATTGTTTTTGATCACGTTCATATGCTCCCGACCTGGATGTTTTAGGATTACCTTTGGATTAACCTTCTTTTTTTGAACGCTTACCCATACAACACATATAGCGTCTGGATTCCGAGGCTTTACGTCTTCCCAATCGGTTTGGACGCTTGCTTCAATTTTATCTTCAAAAATGTTTCGTCCCCTGCAAGCCTACTAATCAACATTATCCAATTTTTGGTATTTTAGGAAAATGTTATATTATCCCACTGCTCCTAATACAGTGTTATTCTTGAATCTACTAGATGACTAGAGCTTCGTAGTATTTAGCCATACTAGTAAATTTTTCTCCCAATTTCATTGCAAACAAAGACAATAAAAATATTAATTACCGTTATATCTTCTATTTGAGTTTTCTTTTATGATATAACTATTAAATACAGGTTTATTTATTAAATGGAGAATGAAGGATGGATTTTGAAAGGGGATACGTTTTGTGAATGCAAAATATTTAGATTTATTGGCTCAAAAATATGATAGTGAAGAGAAAGTGGTAACCGAAATTATTAATCTTGAGGCTATCCTCAATCTGCCTAAGGGGACAGAACACTTTGTTAGTGATTTACATGGGGAGTACCAAGCCTTTCAACATGTGCTAAGAAATGGTTCGGGGAATGTAAAAGAGAAAATCAGGGACTTGTTTCAAGATGTTTTATTTGAAAAAGAAATAAATGAATTTGCGACATTAGTTTATTATCCTGAAGAAAAATTACAGCTAATTAAAAATAATTTTGGCAGTGAAGAAGAATTAAACCAATGGTATACAGTAATCATCGAGCGGATGATAAGGCTTATTTCTTATGCTTCCTCCAAATATACACGTTCGAAATTACGTAAAGCATTGCCGAGTCAGTTTGTGTATATTATAGAGGAGCTGTTATACAAAGCAGATAAATCTACAAATAAGGAGAAATATTATACAGAAATTGTCCAGCAGATCATCTCCCTAGGTCAGGCTGATAAGCTTATAACAGGGCTTGCTTATACGACTCAGAGATTGGTTGTCGATCATCTTCATGTAGTTGGGGATATTTATGATCGTGGACCCGAGCCTGATAAAATTATGGATACTCTAATTAACTATCATTCCGTTGATATTCAGTGGGGAAACCATGATGTACTATGGTTAGGTGCCTTTTCTGGTTCAATGGTCTGTCTTGCTAATATTATTCGCATCTGCGCTAGATACGACAATTTGGATATTATTGAAGATGTATATGGAATAAATCTTAGACCCCTACTTAATCTTGCGGAGAAATACTATGGGGACAATCCAGTTTTTAGACCTAAGATACATTCCGATAAAAAACTATCTGATCATGAACAATTACAAATTACGAAAATTCATCAAGCAATTGCAATGATCCAGTTCAAACTTGAAATCCCTATCATAAAGAGACGCCCGTATTTTAATATGTCAGAAAGGCTTTTGCTTGAGAAAATTGATTATGACAAGAACGAAGCAACGATTTATGGGAATACCTACCCGCTAGAAAATACCTGCTTTGCAACGGTTAACCCAGAGCGGCCTGATCAATTATTAGAAGAAGAACAGCAGGTTATGGAAAGATTATTATTTTCCGTCCAGCATTCAGAAAAGCTGGCCAGACATATGAACTTCCTTATGAAGAAAGGGAGTCTGTATTTAAAATATAACGGGAACCTATTGATACATGGCTGTATTCCTTTGGATGAAGAAGGGAATATGGAAAAAATGACTATTGAAAATAAAACCTATTCAGGTCGTGAGCTGCTTGATATTTTTGAACGTTATTTACGGCATGCTTTTGCACATCCTGAAGAGACAGATGATCTTGCGACAGATATGGTCTGGTATTTATGGACAGGAGAATATTCATCACTCTTTGGAAAAAGGGAGATGACAACTTTTGAGAGGTACTTTATTAAGGATAAGAAAACTCATAAAGAGAAAAAGAACCCATACTACCATTTACGTGAACATGAAGAAATTTGCCGCAAAATCCTAACTGAATTTGGCCTTAATCCTGATCAGGGGCATATTATAAATGGCCATACACCAGTTAAAGAAATTGAGGGAGAAAATCCAATTAAAGCAAATGGTAAGATGATTGTAATTGATGGAGGTTTCTCCAAAGCTTATCAATCAACAACAGGTATAGCTGGATATACGTTATTATATAATTCCTACGGTATGCAACTGGCCGCCCATAAGCATTTTAATTCAAAAGAAGATGTTCTATGTAACGGAACGGATGTTTTGTCAGTAAAAAGATTGGTGGACAAAGAATTAAAGCGAAAAAAGGTTAGAGAAACGAATGTTGGTAAGGAATTATTACAGGAAATCTCTATTTTGAATAGTCTGAGGGAATATTTGTATATGAAGTGAGACAAGTTGTTCCAACTCAATTCAATTTAAAAGAAGGATAACAGTTTGGCGGTATGAATTTGGCATTTTACCAAATTCATACCGTGTTTTATTTGGTGTAGTTTATTTTTAATTCAGCAAAACAAAACATCCAGTTAAAAACTAAAGCTACTAAATAGCTATAGTAACTCCTACTGAACTAATGAGTTTTAGTATTAAATAAACTATAGGACAACTGTTGCTTTTGAGATTGAGCGGAATCGTTTGTCATACCTATTATCAGGGCAAATGAAAGCAGAAAAGACCGTAGATATAGATAACAATAAAATTATAGAAAAGATAAGAAAATTACTTCGAAATTCTTTATAATGTAAAAGTAGAACAGATAGTAAGTTGAAAGGACTGGAGAAGTGTGAAGAAACTGGATGTACTGTTAATGGTACTCAGCTGCCTGTTTCCTATTGCAGGTGTTATGAAACAATTCCCTCTTACATTATCGCTAGTTGTGGGAGGATTGTTATTTTTCATTGGTTTGGGAAGTTATTTCGCCAAACGAACCAATTTGCGAGTATTTAGCTGGATAGCATATGCTGTATTTATTACATTCTTGTTATGGCTTCGAAACCCGTATATAACGACAAGTTCCCTCTTGGAAAATATGAAAATTTCGGCATGTATTGCTGTTATACCATTTTTGTTCCGGTTTCGTACGTACGCGATTACGATAGGATTGCTTGGATTATGGGCATTTTTGTTATGGGATGTAAAACAGGCCGGTTCGTTAGAAGTGCTGCAGAATATTATGTATGTAACTACGTCAGAACGAATATATTTGCTGGTATTTGGGATTGGATTTTTATTAGGGGGATGGCTGGGACATATAACAAAACCTTCTCCTGAACGGGAAAAATGGTGGAAATCGAATAAACCGAAACAGAGAAAACATCGAAAGGGACGGAAATTTACAATTCCTGTTCCGCGTCTGCCAAAGATCGGTATTAAATTATCAAAATCTCGATATGAATCCCCAGCACAGCAAGCAACCCGCCCGCATGAATCAAGGCAAGAGGAGAATATAGAGCATTATAGATCAGCAGAAGAGGAACAAGATATAGAAACAGAATTTACCCATGAAGAAACCAGAGAAACACGAATGGGGAGAAGAAAGAAAAAAGCTTAAAAATATCTCTACGTTCCTTTGATCGACAGATTAGATTAGAAACATGTCAAAAAGCAAGAACGTAGTACAGTGCCTTTTATATTCTTAGAAGAATGCCGGTGTTTTGTACGATAGCAATAAAAAGGGAACTGAATCAAAAGAAAGCAATAGGGAAGATACAATAAATAAGAGGAAAGACATGTCAATAAATGCAAAGAGGGAGCCAAGCATTAAAACATACCATAATGAGAAGAGGTTACTATGTCCAATATGAGGGCGTAGAGCCTCTTTCTTCTTTACTTACTGACTACATAATCAAAGAGTGAAAAGGAGGCTCTATCAAAAATGCTGTGTATTTTAGAAGCTAGGTGTATACACTATCTATCAAAGTCTTCAAGTTGCCCTCTAAGAGGTTTTATGGGCAAGGGGAGTTTTGGGGGAGGGAGAAAGGAGGCTAGCTATGAAAAAGGACGAAGCCCTAGTAAAAGCTGTTGTTGCTCTTATTGAGAAAGAAAGAAACGAAAATGAAGGAATATTTGTTGGGTCACCGGAACTTGATGAAGTTATAGGCACGCTAATAGCCCTTGCTGACGATAAAGAGCAGGTAATAGAGTGTACTTCAAAAGAAATGTAACAACTTAAATGATTTAATTTAATAACTCCTAAATTTTTCAAATTCCCCAAAACACCCTACTTATAAAATGTAATTGTTAAGGTGAACTATTATATAGCTTTAATGGTTTAGTTTTTGAATCCTGAGATTACCATCCTCATAATATGATACTAGATCGTTAAGAAACACTATGTTTTTTTTATGTAACGAATGACATCAGGTGGCATATGTGTCTCATTCACTGTTCTCTATGTATTTTTATCGCAAAACTACCTATAATCTCTAACAGAGAGATACTACAGCATGCTGATACATGAACAGATAGGAGAGATAGAATATGAACCATGTACCGAGTAAGTTCCCAGAAGGTTTCTTATGGGGCGGAGCAACGGCTGCCAACCAAGTGGAAGGCGGATTTCATGAAGGAAATAAGGGAATGAATATTGCTGATGTTCTTCCTGGCGGTAAAGAGCGTCTTAAGATTTTAATGTCACCGGGTTTTGACTTTAAAATTGATAAAGAAAAGTACAGCTATCCGAACCATGAAGCAATCGATTTCTATCATCGTTATAAGGAAGACATCGCCTTGTTTGCAGAAATGGGCTTTAAGGTATATCGCATGTCCATTGCGTGGACACGCATTTTCCCGAATGGCAATGAATTAGAGCCGAATGAGGATGGTTTGGCGTTCTACGATCGTGTATTCGATGAGTTGCATAAATACGGAATTGAACCGGTCGTTACCATCTCTCACTACGAAATGCCAGTGAATCTTGTAACAGAATACGGCGGTTGGAGAAGCCGCGAAGTGGTAACCTTCTTTGAAAGATATGTAAAAGCGATTTTTAGCCGCTACCAAGACAAAGTGAAATATTGGATGACGTTTAATGAAATTAATAGCGGCTTGCATTTCCCAATTATGGGTCTGGGTTTTGCCATTCAAAAAGAAGAAGACAAATATCAGCCTACTTTCCAAGCATATCACCATCAGTTCGTTGCAAGCAGCATTGCGGTAAAACTATGCCGCGAAATGATGCCAGCTGCGCAAATTGGCTGTATGATTCTTTATGCGCCGGTGTATGCTTATGATTGCAACCCTGAAAATGTAATGTATGCTCTTCAGGAGCAAAGGCTTTTTAATTATTTTTGTGCTGATGTGCAAGTGCGTGGGGAGTATCCAGCTTTTATCAAGCGCTATTTCAAGGAGCACAATATCGAGCTGGAAATACAAGAAGGCGATTTAGAATTAATCAAAGAAAACACGGTAGATTATATTGGTTTTAGCTATTACATGTCCCGGACAGAGAAAAAGGTGAAATCAGCAGAAGAAGCGGCACAAGGAAATATTCTATCTGGTGTAAGAAATCCATTTTTAAAGGCTAGTGACTGGGGATGGGAAATCGATCCAACGGGCTTGCGAATTTCTTTAAACGAGCTTTACGATAGATACCGCGTTCCGCTCTTTATTGTGGAAAATGGCCTTGGGGCAATTGATACAGTTGAAGAAGATGGAACGATTAACGATGACTACCGCATTGACTACCTGCGTGATCACATCAAGGCGATGCGTGAGGCTATTGAAGATGGTGTAGAACTAATGGGATATACAAGTTGGGGATGTATTGACTTGGTAAGTATGTCAACAGGCGAGTTCTCTAAGCGTTATGGCTTTATCTACGTTGATAAGCATGATGATGGCAGCGGTACGTTGGAACGCAAGAAGAAAGAGTCTTTCTTTTGGTATAAAAATGTAATTGCAACGAATGGGGAAGAGTTATAATATCATTATAAATACGGCAATGTTTTTTTCTCTGAGTGAGATTATCTCAATATAGGCCATATACTAAATAGTTTTTGTGAAAAATCCTGATTCTCTTATTTAAGTAGGAATCAGGACTTTTTGTGTTCGGCCTTAGTCGGGATGAACCTGATAGGACAATTCGTTAATTACTTATTGCGTGGTATACGTACAACAAAAAACACTGTATCACCCTAAAAGATAGATTGTCTCTAGAATGATAAAAGGGAGAAGTTTACACACAGTGTTTTTTCTGAATACAGAGCTTTGCTGGAGAAAGTATCATGTTAAGTCGGTCTATATAGAATCAATGGACATTTTATCAAGGAAAAAAGTAATAAAATATGATCTTTTTGTCACACTTTAAGAAAGTATAAATTTCTAGCTAGAAGACCATTCGACGTAGCAAGAAATTTTAAGAATAAAGTATAAGGGCAACTACGCCTCTGTCTTCGCCCAAGGACGGGGCTCTCCAATCGGCGAGTTTTCTTTATTATGATTGAATTAACAAAAGCTTTAGCAGAAAAAAGACATGAGTAATGTAAAAGCAAAAGCATCATAATAAGATAGATGAAAAGGATGTGGTACTTGTGGAAGGTAAAGAAATTGTGGTCGAAGAATTAAATACCTTACTAAGAGGTATGTATATGGGAATACGTTCACTTGAACATTATATTCAAAAGGTAAATGATGCTGAATTAAAAAGAAAGTTTCAATCTATGCAACAAGAGACAAAGCAGAATGCCCAAAAGATAGCAGAACGAATTCAGAATATGGGGGGAGTTCCAGCTGATGATGAAGGTATCTCTGGGTCAATACATAGCTTTATGCATAAAATTATGCTCCCTAATGATACAAGAGAAATGATTGGGGATGCCCTAGAAGGAACAGATAACTATGGTGTTCATTACTCAGAGGCAGTTGTAAAGGGAGATTTAGACCCGGAAAGTAAGCGGCTTATCGAGGGAGTTATTGATACTAATCGTAAGCATGTTGAAGAGTTAAGACGCTTATTGCATTAAATCAGATCCGAAGACGTTCAAAATAACTATGCTAAGAAGAGCATTTTTTTAATCTTATCTTCTAATTATTTTCTTTTTCTTCAGTATTCTCCATAAATTATTTCCGTACCGTTCTCTTTCAAATAAGAATAACAAGCACGTGTTGTGAAAATACTATAACAGGTATTGAATCATAAGGAGGAACATCAGATGGATAAGCAACGTGCAAAAGAAATTGCAGCTTCACCAGTTATGGCAAATGTAACGTTTGATGGTCATCAAATTTATATTGAGAATGTAGATGAGCAAAATGGGACGGCTACAATTTACCCTCTTGATCAGCCAGAGAAGAAACAAAACGTTTTGGTGGACTATTTAGTCGAGTATTAAGGATGAAGCTGTAGGATCTCGATACCAGGTTCAAGCGTAAACCTCCCAACAAGGGAGGTTTTTATAGTTGTAGAAAATACCAGTTGATAATTATTATAAAATCATTAAAATAGAGTACACATAAGGTCAAAGATAGTCAAAGTCAAAACCGATTTTTAATAATAGATGAATATATATGGAAAAGGAGTGGCGTGATATGAAATGTCAAGCATGCGGTCAACAAACAGCTGCTGTATTAGTAAATATTCGCGTAAATGGTCAAAAAAGTGAAAAACATCTCTGTCATGCTTGCTACGAAAAGGAAAGACAAGGTGTATTCCCAATGGAAGGAAATCCATTTGGTGGATTCTTTAATCTATTTGAAGGAAGTGCCCCAAAAGGAATGCCGAATATGAAAGAAGAAAAGGGACAAGAAGCAAAGGAAAATGGTTTGCTTGGACAAATCGCGCGCAATTTAAACGATGCAGCAAAACATGGGCGTATTGATCCTGTTATTGGCCGAGAGAAGGAAATTGATCGAGTTATTGAGATCTTGAATCGAAGAAATAAAAATAATCCTGTACTCATTGGGGAACCTGGTGTTGGTAAGACTGCGATTGCAGAGGGATTGGCGATGCGCATTGTCGAAGGAAAGGTTCCATCCAAATTGCAGGGCAAGGAAGTTTATGTGCTGGATGTTGCTTCCTTAGTGTCTGATACAGGGGTTCGCGGACAATTCGAACAGCGTATGAAGCAGCTAATTGAAGAGTTACAGCAAAACGATAACCTTATTTTGTTTATTGATGAAATTCATACAATAGTAGGGGCGGGATCTGCGCAAGGCTCTATGGATGCTGGGAATATTTTAAAACCAGCATTAGCACGCGGTGAACTTCAGGTAATTGGCGCAACGACCTTGAAGGAGTATCGTGTGATTGAAAAGGATGCCGCGTTAGAGAGACGCTTCCAGCCGGTTATGGTAAATGAGCCGTCTGTAAAAGAGGCTATTTCGATTTTAATAGGCTTGAAAGGACAGTATGAACGTTATCATCAGGTTCAGATTTCGGATGAGGTTGTCCGAGCGTGCGTGATGCTTTCGAACCGTTATATTCAGGATCGTTATTTGCCTGATAAAGCGATTGACCTTCTGGATGAAGCTGGTTCAAAAGTGAATCTGCGAGGGGGCAATGAAGCGGCAGCAAATTTTGAGCTTGCGTTAAATCATGTTCGTGCGGAGAAAGCGAAAGCGACAGAGAAAGAAGATTATGAAAAAGCAGCTCAGTTGCGTGATGAGGAAAAGAGCTTACTTGAAAAATTGCAAACAGCAGAGCAACCAGACTTAGTAGTAACAGTGAATGATATTGAGAGTATTATTGAAGAAAAAACAGGTATTCCTGTAAGCAGGTTGCAGCAGCAGGAGCAACAAAAGCTGCAGAATTTACAGCAGCGTCTAACAGAGAAAGTAATTGGACAAGAACAAGCTGTAGAGAAGGTTGCGAAGGCTGTACGCCGTGGCAGAGCCGGTCTAAAATCAAAAACAAGACCGACGGCATCCTTCTTATTTGTGGGACCAACAGGAGTCGGGAAAACGGAACTTGCTAAAACATTGGCAGAGGAAGTATTCGGTGATCGAGAAGCGATGATTCGTCTTGATATGAGTGAGTATATGGAGAAGCATTCTGTCTCTAAGCTAATTGGTTCTCCCCCAGGCTATGTTGGCCATGAGGAAGCAGGTCAGTTGACTGAGAAGATCAGAAGAAAGCCGTATAGTCTTATTCTGCTTGATGAAATTGAAAAAGCACATCCAGATGTACAGCATATGTTTCTACAAATATTAGAAGATGGTCGCTTGACGGATAGTCAAGGGCGCACTGTTAGCTTTAAGGATACAATCATTATTATGACAAGCAACGCAGGTGTGACTGATAAAAGAGCAACTGTTGGATTTGGTGCATCCGGCCAAGAGGAGCACAGCAATCTTTTAGACTCTTTAACTGCTTACTTTAAACCGGAGTTTTTGAACCGCTTTGATGGAATTATTCCATTCAATCACCTAGAACGAGAAAGTCTTGTGAAGATTGTCGGACTTCTATTTAAGGAACTGCAACAGAATCTGAATGAGCAGCACATTGAACTGATTGTGGACGAAGCAGCAATGCAAACAATTGCTGAAATCGGCTATCATCCAGCATTCGGTGCGCGACCGCTGCGCCGCGTGATACAAGAGAAAGTAGAGGATGCTATCGCAGATCTTCTTTTGGATGATAATGTGCAGGGGATTCGAGTGTTCGCAGAAGATGGGAATCTTCAAGTTGCAAAATTATAATAACAAAATGCTGCGCCAAGCTGTTTGCTTGGTGCAGCGGTGTACATACATGCTCGAAATGATGAGCAATGGTTTTATTCATCTACGACAGACAAAATGCCTATACGCTGGTTTTTTTGGGGGACGGGCTGTATAATAAGTAAACAAAAAAGGGGAGATTTCTATGAATAAGTCATTCTATCACTACATGATGAAATACCGGCATGGCCGCAAAACCGACAGCTTGACGCAGCTTGCGACTAAAATTTACGAAGATTATAGCTTTCCAAAACAATCGTCGGATTATGATGAAATTAGCTCGTATCTCGAGTTAAGCGGTCTATTGCTGACTATGGCTATATTTGATGAAGCATGGGATTATTATGTTACAGAAGCATAAAACAGCACACTCCGTATAAAGAGTGTGCTGTTTTTCTTTTATTCTTTAAGAAAGTATAAATTTCTAGCTGGAGGTCGATTCGACGTAGTTAGAAATTTTAGGAACAAAGTATAAGTGCAACTACGCCTCTGCCTTCGCCCAAGAGCAGGGCCCGCCAATCGGCGAGTTTTCTTTATACTAATTTCTAATTGGGAAGCTGTTGGATGTAGAGAGGGCTTTCAATATGAAGTATAGGCGCAATCACGCTTGTAGCTTTGCTAAGGGACTGGCCGATTGTGGAGTTTTCTATAAGAAAAATCAAAAAATTCTTTTCTACATACGTGTGTATAATAAGCGTTTTTGCAATGAGTGCATATACTGTTATCGTCACAGCGCTCTTCAATCACGACTCGAAAAGGAGAGAAATACATTGACTAAGAAAAAACAACCCAAATATAGCATTGGCGATATAGTCGTGATTACATTGTATGGGACCGTTGGCAAAATTACGAACGTAAAGATGTTAGACGGTGTATATCTATATGAAGTGAATAATCACGATGGTATTTACGTGGAGCATACATTACAACTAATAACAGATTATGAGGGACGGAATGTGGAAAAAGAATGGATTGAATTGCATTATAAGTTTACCTTCGGTGATCTTGTTCAGGTAACTGGCTATGAAAAAGATGTATTTCGGGTTGTAGGCTATCGCACAGAAGTCTGGCGTTATAAAAATGACGCATGGGAAGATACAATTTATGAGTTGTCTCGTATTACAGATGGCGAATGGCTCGAGGCGGACGAATCTGATCTTACACTCCTAGCAAATGCTCAAGCGGCAAATAGTATATTAAAGAAGCTGAAAAATGACAAAACAGGTATTAACAAGCTTGATCTTGAAAAACTTAAATCTGTCAATAATTCCAAACGTGTTGGAATTAAAACCAATCGTACGGAAATTATCAATGGCTTACTTGATGTATATAATGATTATAGAGAGCTGTACCACACATTCCAGGATGAAGAATACAAAATTGTGATGGATTTAGTTCTCAGTTACTTAACGAAACTAACCAAGAAAAAATAATCATGCTTAGAGAGAGAAAAGAAATTGCAATAACACATGTACTGTGAAGGGTATGCCCACTATCGTTAAAAAGATAACGAGAGCTTTTATAATACGGTCGGTCCACACATCAAAGTGTTCACTCTCAAATACGGTTAGACGTGATGTATCTTCCTCTGCTTTCCAATCAATCACGCTATTTCTTTCCATATTATCATTCCTCCTTTGATAGCTTGTACTACATGGGTATGCACAGGCATGGTTTTATATGACTGGTACATACTGCCCCAATTTAAAAATGTTTTTTCGTTTGTACACATAAATTTCATTTTCCCTCATAAAACAGAAATAAAGGGGTGATGAATGTGAAAGAAATTGAAGTGGTCATTGATACGGAAGAGATTGCCGAATTCTTTTACAATCAATTAATCCGAAGAGGATACGTGCCAGAGCCAGAAGAGATGGAGGAACTGGCAGATATCACATTTGATTACTTACTTGAAAAGTGCATGATTGATGAAATTTTTGAGGAAGAAGAATAAAAAACGAAAGTAACGACGGGTTGCACTCGTCGTTTTTCATTTCTGGTTTACGAAATTGTAACAAACTTCGACTTCTAACAACTGTTATAATAGAGATAAATTCGAGAATGAGGTGAAGCGATGTTAAAGAAATTACTTAAATCATTACTAGGACAAAGTCATAAATATCGTTCTTATTCCAGCAGTGATTACAAGAAGCGCCATCATCATGGAAACCATCACCATTATGGTCATGGGCATTATAAAAAGAAGCACAAAAGCCGTAGCGTTTTTTCTAGCTTTTTTAGTAGCTAATGAAGCTTTTTTCTCGCATTTCCGGTATTTTTGATAGACCGCTGCAACTAGGCACTGTTTTAATGCATTATCGAATAAACAGTGTAATTGGCATGGGAAGCTATGGATTTACGTATCTCGTTACTGATTTGAACACAGGGGAAGAAAAGGTGCTAAAACAGCTGCGGAAAAGTAAACGAAAGCTTGCGTCGGGAAGAAAATCATTTCAGGATGAGCAAGCAATTTTGCGGGAAATTACGCATCCTTGTATTCCCCAGCTGTTTCATTCCTTTGTTTGGAATGATGAGCCGTTTTTTGTGATGGCATACATACAGGGGAAAACTTTTGAACAGCTCATTTTTGAAGAGCAGTACGTGTATACTGAGGAGATAGCGTTTTCCATTATTTTTGATATTTTGAGGATTGTTTCTCATTTTCATAATCAAGGTATTGTTCATCGGGATTTGCGTATTCCGAATATTTTAACAGAAGACGGACGTATCTATATTGTTGATTTTGGTTTAGCTTGCCGCATGGGAGAGAAGGATCAGAGAGAGGAAACGTTTTTTGGCGAGAAGCAATATATGCGAGAGGTTCATTATCGCAGCGATTTTTACGCACTCGGACACTTTCTTCTCTTTTTGTTGTATTCTGGTTATACACCTGTTTCAAAGAAGGAGCGCCCATGGTATGAAGAGCTGCCCTTATCTGATGAAGGCAGAAGCATAATTATGCGTATGCTGCGCATAGAAACACCGTATGAAAATGCAGAGGAACTGATGAACCATATTGAAACAATGAAAAAGGGGAGAAATATATGTTTCAAAGATTTTTAGCGAGCGTCGGCATTGGGGCAGCTAAAGTTGATACAGTACTGCAGCGTGATGAATGGTCAGTGGGGGAAGAAGTGAAGGGAATTGTACATATTGCTGGCGGCGCTGTTGAACAAAATGTTGATAGCATTTACCTCACGCTGTCTACTACGTACACAAGAGAGTCAGATGATCGAAAAGTATCCGTTACACATGACTTGGCGAAAATTCGCATAACAGATCCCATTGTGATTAAGCCGGGAGAAAAGCGAGAAGTGCCATTTTCCTTTGCGTTACCTATTGAAACACCTTTAACATTCGGTCTTAAGAAAGTATGGATCCGTACGGGGTTAGATATTAAAAATAGCATGGATCCGAGCGATACAGACTATATTCAGGTGCTGCCGGGTACTCTTATGAGTGACGTAATGCAGGCCGTGCAGAGCCTAGGTTTCCGATTACGCCAGGCAGAATGCGAAGAGCTGCCGCACCGTTTGCGAGGCAGAGTTCCGTTTGCGCAGGAGCTTGAGTTTTTACCTGTATCTGGTCCGTTTTACCGAAAGCTGGATGAGTTAGAGCTCCTTGTTTTCCCACGTTCACTGAATGAACTGGAGATTATTATGGAGATTGATAGGAAGGCAAGAGGGTTAGCTGGCTTATTTTCTGAGGCACTTGATTTAGATGAGACGCGGGTTCGTTTCACAGTTACATCTTCTGATGTAGCAACACTTGCACAAAGATTAGAACAGATGATAAAAAAATATTGTTAATGCATAAAATAAAAAATAGAGGGGAAGCTAAGAACCCCTCTATTTTTTATTTGAGCGAGGTTGATGAGAGCGATGAAACAACGCGTACGTTTACCAGAGTGGATGATACTTTGCGCGGGTGTTTTTATTGTCATGGCGAGTACATATGAAACAGCAGTTCTCGTTTATGCTGATGCAGCGCTGAGCAAATACATCCAATCTTTTCGCAATGAAATAACAACTACGTTTTTTATGTTTATATCGGACATAGGATCCATTCGACTGTATGCGCCGCTTGTTTGTTTACTGGCACTGTATTTTTTGATTCGAAAACGCTGGTTAGTTGCTGTTTTGCTATTTGTTAGTTTATATGGTTCCCGTTATTTGAACTTTGCATTGAAGTCTTGTTTTGAGCGTGCACGACCCGACATTCATACACTTATAACTGCCACAGGTTATAGCTTTCCGAGCGGTCATACGATGAATGCGACAGCGTTTATCGGCTTTATTGCTTATTTAACAATTACAGAGCATCGTTTGGGGCTTCGGCAGAAAGCTCTTATTATTACAGTGGCTTCCTTGTTGATTTTTTCGGTTGCTTTAAGCCGCGTATACCTGGGAGTACATTATCCCTCTGACATTCTTGCGGGTTGTGCAGCAGGAGGGGCTTGGCTTCTACTGTGCATTTTGTTTCATAAATTTTTTTCGAAAAAAACAGCTTAATATCATTTAAGCTGTTTTTTCATACTTTCTGGTATAAATTTCTAGCAGGAAGCCAACTCGACGTAGTGAGAAATTTTAGGAACAAAGTATAAGTGCAACTACGCCTCTGTCTTCGCCCAAGAGCAGGGCTCGCCAGTCGGCGAGTTTTCTTTATACTGTAAGAAAGTATAAATTTCTAGCAGGAAGCCAACTCGACGTGGTGAGAAATTTTAGGAATAAAGTATAAGTGCAACTACGCCTCTGTCTTCGCCCAAGAACAGGGCTCGCCAGTCGGCGAGTTTTCTTTATACTGTAAGAAAGTATAAATTTCTAGCAGGAAGCCAATTCGACGTAGTGAGAAATTTTAGGAATACAGTATAAGTGCAACTACGCCTCTGTCTTCGCCCAAGAGCAGGGCTCGCCAGTCGGCGAGTTTTCTTTATCCGTGTTTCGTTTTACTTGGTTCTACGTGAATATGGGAATGGAGAATCTGATGCTCTTGTTTTAGAAGCTCTTCAATTTCATCTGTAATGCGGTGGCTTTCTATAACGTCCATCGTTGCGTTTACTTCAATCGTAATGTCCACATAGGCTTCGTTTCCATACATGCGGCCTCTAATGTCTATAATTTTATTGACCCCGTTCACCATAGCCACTGTATGTTTATATAATTCCATCTCATACGGATCAATACCGTCTGTCAATAAATGAGAAGCATCCTTGAATATATCCCATGCTGTTTTGCAGATGATGATCCCAACGATAAGCGCTGCAATTGGATCAAGTACGGGTACGCCATATTGGGAGGCAATGATACCAACTGTTGTGCCAATGCTAACAAGCATATCAGAAAGATTATCCTTTGCCGCAGCTTCAAGTGCTTTGCTCTTTGTTCGTCTTGCAAGAACTGTATTGTATAAGTATACGCCGTACATCACGACTGCACAAAAAACAGCTACCCATGCCGCCGTTATACTAGGTGTTGTTTGTTCTTTTTGAAAAAATAAATGCACGGAATCAATCATTACATTAATTCCTACACTCGCCATAATAAAGGAAGCTGCTAGAGAAGCGACTTGTTCGGCTCGAGAATGACCGTATGGATGATTGTGATCACGTGGTTTTCTAGAAATTTTTAAGCCGATTAATATAGCAAGGGATGCTCCGATGTCTGTTAAGTTGTTCAGTCCATCTGCACGAAGAGCGCTTGATGCGGTAATGTAGCTGACAAACAGTTTGACTGCTGATAAAAATATGTAAGCTGCAATACTAACAATTGCACCGCGATCTGCTTCTTTATTGGAATAGGCTTCCATGTGCATATCACACAACCTTTCGTAAAAATGTTCCTGTATTAGAGTAACAGATAAGAATTGAGTGGGTCTATACAAACATTGTTGTGCAAAAGTAGCTTTTTAGGAGTGGGATAAGAGTGTTTCAGAAGGGCAACATCTCGGCTCGGATATTATATAATTAACTATAAAATTATTATGTAAACAAATGGGTATATGTTCAGAAAAACAGCCTCCTTCTCAAAAATGCTTGGTGGTGAGAATATAAGTGTGGAATACCCCAGTATGAAGAAACAGCAATGGTTATTGATGACAGTGTGTACTGGGAAAAGTGCGTCGATAAACACAAGAAAGTTATATAAAATAGTCGTTTTGAAAAAAAGAGAGAAGAAGGCATCTGAATCAGGCGGTATTACACTCAGTGTGAACTAGCATTACTCACTTTTTGAAACTTTACCTAAAACGATAATAAATAAAATAAATAAAATCCGTATCAGACGATCATTCGTAACAGTTTTTAAAAGAGCAACTAAAGCAATATCGAGAATAGGATTCTCCGTGACTAGAATAATGGTAATTATGTCTAATAAAGAGAGAACATCGTCGACAATATGGGTTTCATGTCGGTTATTCATAAAGTTTCCCCTTCTTGTTTTTATAACAGGGTACTTCATAAATAAAAAAAGGTGCATGTCTAAATTAGTTACACTAAGATCAAGTAAGTTTTGGCTCTAATAAAAAATCTATTTAGTGCGAAAGGCACCTAAACTTATGAATTCTTTTTTAACAATCGATTATGTAATTTTGAAAGGGTGAGTAACGCAAGAAGCGAACCGATTAAGGCAAGCGACATATCCCATTGTGCATCCCAAATATCGCCCTGCATACCTAAAAAGTCTTTAGATACCTGTCTTCCCTTTGTGATTTTAACAGCTAACCATTCGATGATTTCGTACAATGCAGCAATTGCAAGCGAAATACTTATAGTAATGGCAACTAACCAAGGACCTTTGGTTAGTTGAGTTTTCCGTAATAATATTTCCCTTAGCACAATCACAAATAAACCCTTTAGAAAATGGCCAAATCGGTCATAATGATTTCGATTTAAAGCGAAATTATCTTTTATCCAATTAAAAAGGGGAACTCGTGAGTATGTGTAATGACCGCCGACGAACATTATAATCACTAGAATTGCAATAATGATATAAGAGAGTGTTGTGAGGCGAAACTTATTGTATGTCGCAATTACGATGATTAGTCCGATAATGGCAGGAAGAGCCTCCGCTGCCCATGCCAAATATCCAGCTGGCTTGATAACAGACCATATGAAAACTGCGGTGACAACCACTAATAAAAATAGGTGAGTCATTGTACTGTTCTTTTTTATCATTTGTTTCACTCCCACTAGAGAGATTTTCTACTCAAGGTATTTGAGAGGTACCGACCACATTTTGCGAGCTAAGAATAGTGGCAGCTAAAGTTTTAGCGAACTCTTACTAAAGAAGGGAGACCATTATAGGTATGTATAAGCGGTGCGCTAAAAGGATTTCATATCCGTTTAGTAATGTTAACTTGTAGTATTTCCGTATAAAAAGTAACTATGTATTACTTGCACTGTAAGAAAGTATAAATTTCTAGCTAGAAGACCATTCGACGTAGTGAGAAATTTTAGGAACAAAGTATAAGTGCAACTACGCCTCTGTCTTCGCCCAAGAGCAGGGTTCGCTAATCGGTGAGTTTTCTTTATACCGCGTGATATTTTGTAGATGCCGTTTATATTTTGATACAAACATAAAGCGAATTAAATGGAAATTCGTCCATGCAGTCAAAATACAATAAAATTAAGGAAGGGGGATGGCGGGGATTGAAAAAACAATGGGTTATTACACAAAGTGAGAGGGATCAATGCTTTATTGATGCTTTGAGAAGGATACGGGAAAATGTTGATATTCTAAAGGAAAGCGCATCAGACATATCTCATACTAAAGAAGAGGTTGAAGTATCGTATCAGCAGATTTTAAAAGACCTAAAAGCTCTAAAGCTATACAGATAAGCAGGCATCCTTCGGGGTGCTTTTATGCTGTAAAGGCGATTTAGCATAAAGGGAATTTATAAAACAAACGTAGCGAGAAGGCTTGTATTTTCTATTATCTTGTCATCTGTTCTTTGACGAGATAAGATTAATAAGAAGAACTGTAAAATAAAGGGGATGAAGCAAATGAATTTTGAAATGCATACCCAAATTGTTTCTTATGATTTAGAATTGCGTGTTGACGCAGAGCACAATTTATTTGAACTTCAGCTGGATGGTTATCATGTATACCCATTAGAAGAGACAGTACCTCTATATAAAACTGAAAAAGAAGCAGTCGGGAAGGCTGTACCGAAAATGATTGTTTGGAATGAAGGAAAAACGATTCTCCGTTATCAGCTCGTTTCTCTTCATTCTGTTAACTAAGACGAGGAGAGAGAGTGAATGAAGTTTTTTCATACGGCAGATTGGCATTTAGGGAAATTAATTCATGGTGTGTATATGACGGAGGATCAGGAGTTTGTACTGAATCAATTTGTAGAAGCCATTCGGTTGGAGAGACCTGATGCTATTATCATTGCGGGGGATTTGTACGATCGGGCAATTCCTCCGACTGAGGCTGTGGATTTACTTAATCGGACATTAAAAACCATTACGATTGATTTGCAAACGCCTGTGCTTGCAATTGCGGGAAACCACGATAGTCCAGATCGGATCCATTTTGGAAGCGAGTTGATGAAGGCGCAAGGTTTATATCTTGCTGGACAGTTTCAATATCCGTATGATCCAGTAGAGCTTATGGATGAGCATGGAAAGGTTCATATTCATTTAATTCCATATACAGATCCAAGTGTTGTTCGATATAAATTAAAAAATGACGATGTGCGCAGTCATGATGATGCAATGCGTATTCTTGTAAATACAATTGCTGAAACAATGGACCAGGAAGCTCGTCATATTTTTGTTGGACATGCCTTTGTAACGCCATCGGGAGAGATGGAGGAGAATACGAGTGAAAGCGAGAGACCGTTATCGATAGGTGGCGCTGAATATGTGAATAGTCATTATTTTAAGCATTTTCATTATACAGCACTAGGGCATTTGCATCAGGCCCACTACATACGTGAGGAGAAAATTCGGTATGCAGGCTCACCTATGAAATATTCCATCTCGGAAGAACACCATAAAAAGGGTTTTTATATTGTAGAATTGGATGGAAAAGGGGATATCACGCTAGAAAAGCGGGAACTGAAGCCGCTGCGTGAGATGAGAACTGTGGAAGCCCAGCTAGATGAGCTGCTGCGTCATGAGATTTGCGCAGATTATGTCTTTGTAAGATTATTGGATGAAAATCCTGTTTTGCAACCGATGGAGAAAATTCGCACTGTGTATCCGAATGCAATGCATGTCGAACGAGTCTTGCATAAGCAAGCGAAGGCAGATACGGGAGAAGCAGCTGCATCCCGTCATCAAATGGATGATATGTCCTTGTTAAAGGCCTTTTATAGAGAAATGCGGGGGAATGAATTATCGGATGTGAAGCAGCAAATCTTTTTAGATGTGCTAAATGAAGTGCGTGAGCGGGAAGGAGAGCGGCGATGAAACCAATTCGACTGATTATGAATGCGTTTGGTCCATATAAAGGGAAGGAAATTGTAGATTTTAGCGAATTGGGAGAGCATCGTTTATTTTCAATTTCAGGAAATACGGGTGCTGGAAAAACAACAATCTTTGATGCGATTTGTTATGCGCTCTATGGGGAGGCAAGCGGTGAAGAGCGGAATGATGCTGTCATGTTGCGCAGTCACTTTGCTGAGGATCACGTGCATACGAGCGTTGAGCTTATATTTGCTATTAGAGACCGAGTATATCGGATTATAAGGCAAATGGCGCATAAAAAGAAAGGGAACAAAACGGCAACAGGCGGAGCGATTGAATTTTACGAAATTATTGGGGAAGAGAATGTGCCATGTGTGGACCGTGTTCATGTTACAGATATCAATCGCAAGGTAGAGGAGTTGCTTGGTTTAAATAAGCATCAATTTAGTCAAATTGTGATGCTGCCGCAAGGAGAATTTCGTAAGCTGCTTACTTCTGAAACAGAAAATAAAGAGGAGATTTTACGCCGTATTTTTAAGACAGACCGATATAAGCTTATGAGGGAGCTATTGGATGGAAAACGGAAGGTGCTGCATGACAAGCTGCAGGGCAAGAGAAAAGAACGAGAGATTTATATACGGAATGCGCTGCAGCTTCCTGTACGCGAGTCGTCTTTTTTAAAGGAGCTTACGGAACAAGGGAGTATAAACAGCTATCAAGTGCTGCAAGCCTTAGAAGAAGAACAGACTTTTTATCAAAATGTACTTGCGGCATTGACAAAGAAGACAGAGTTGCAAATAAAGGAGCTTGCGGAAAAAGAGGAATTTTATCATAGGGCTAAAGCGGTCAATGATAGGTTACTAGACTTACAGATCAAGGAAGAACGCTATGAGCAACTGCTTCTTGATCGCCAAGCGATGGAGCAAAAGCAGCAGGAATTGCAGCTTGGCGAGAGGGCAAACCATCTTGTGCCATTTGAGGACACATATCAGGAGGCTGTTCACATAACGAAGCAAGCAGAAGCAAGGATTGCTATACTGCAAGTGAAACAAACAGAAATAGAGCAGCGTTTCCAAAGGGCTGAGCAATTGTACAAGGCTGAAAAAATGAGAGAACCGCTGCGTGAGGAAGCAAAGCGAAACAGAGAAGCTTTGATAGAGCTAAAGCCTATTTTAGAAACATTCGCCTCCAAAGAGCTGAAGCTAAAGGAAACAGAGAAGAATCTGAACAAGGAGAAAGAGCGGCTTCAGGCTATTGTCCAAGAGGAACAAAGAAGCTTAGATCAACGTAAGGATTTAGCTCAAATGTTGCAGGAGCTTGATGAGTTGTTACGTGACTATGCAGCAATGCTTGAGGAGCGGGTGGTACTGAGGGAGGATTTTAAAGCACTCAAAGCATACTTGGAAGCTTTGCAATATGTAAAAGAGCAAGAAGCTCATTTACTACAGGCGAAGAGTGTGGCGGCGCAGTGGCAGCAGCAATATGAAGCAGCTGAAAAGGCATGGTTTGCAGAACAGGCTGGACATCTTGCTCTGCAGCTAGAGGATGGTTGTCATTGCCCTGTATGCGGAAGTACTTCCCACCCGCATAAAGCGGTATTTCAAGAGCAGGGAATTCATAAGGATGAGCTGCAAAAGCTTCGCAGCAAGCGGGAGCAAGCGGAGAAAGCGTATTTTCAATACGAAGGAATCTGGCGTTCAGGAAGAAAAGATTGTGAAGACAAGGCAAGGGAGATCGAAGAACGCGGCTATCATCGTGCCGAAGCTGCACAAGAGTATGAGTTGCTTACGCAAAAAGGAACACAATTATCTGAAAAAATCGAGGGGTTGAAGCAAAAGGAAGTTATCCGGAATGATGTAAAGTTAAAAATCCAAAAATTTGAGGCACATATAGAGAATCTGCAGACCGATAAAAGACAGATTGAAGATCGTTTGCATCATATGCAGCTTGCATACATGCAAGAGAAGCTTGCTCATGAGCACGATCAAACGAGAATTCCAGCACATATTTCGAATATGAATGTGTGGAACAGCAAATATAAAGAAGCAGAGGGCTTGATTCAGACGCTAGAGGAGAACTGGAAGCTAGCAGAGCAGCAGTATGAGCAAGTGACGAAGACGAAATTTCAGATTCAAGCGGATTATGGTTCTGCGCAGCAGCAGCTGAAGGACGCGCAGGAGCAGAAAAACCAACGATATGAGCGTTTTAAGGCGAGTCTGCAGCAGGCTAGTTTCATCGATGAAGCCGCTTATCAAGCTGCAAAAATGTCCCAAGAGCAAATTCAGTCCTTACAGCAAACCATTCAGTCCTACTATTCAGCATTACAATTGCTTTCTAAACAAATAGATGAGTTGCGGAGCGAGCTAGCAAATGAAAAGCGAACAAATGTAGAGGAACTACTTGGGACAATACAAGAACTGCGCCAACAAGCAGAACAAACGAAGGAACAGCGTCAACAGACAACGATGACCCTTCAATATATAAAACAAACTGCAGCGAATATTAGCGCTATTGACGAGGACATTCAAGAAGACGAAACAGTCTTTCGCGAGCTTGTTGATTTGTATGAGGCTGTCAAAGGTGATAATGAAAGCCGGATTTCTTTTGAACGATATATCCTTATTGAATATTTAGAGCATATTGTGCAGGCGGCAAATGAGAGGCTTCGTAAGCTTTCAAACGGTCAGTTTTACTTAAAAAGAAGCGATAGGGTGGAAAAGAGACTTCGTCAAAGCGGTCTTGGACTAGATGTGTATGATGCTTATACGGGACAAACGCGTGATGTAAAAACACTATCTGGCGGCGAAAAGTTTAACGCCTCTCTTTGCTTGGCGCTCGGGATGGCAGATGTCATTCAATCCTACGAGGGCGGCATTTCTATCGAAACGATGTTTATTGACGAAGGCTTCGGATCTCTTGATGAAGAATCACTTGTAAAAGCAATTGATACGTTGATTGATTTACAAAAGTCGGGACGTCTGATTGGTGTGATCTCTCACGTGCAAGAGTTAAAACATGCACTTCCAGCTGTTTTGGAAGTAACGAAGCAGAAGGATGGCTGTAGTCGAACTCGGTTTGTGATACAGGTATAATCGCATATATACAACGTTAAAATTGATTACGAAATCGACCACATTTACTAGCGGTCACATTTTTGGTCACATTTTTTTGAATATATCATCGAGTTTTTCAGAAATGGTGCGTTGCATCTCTGGCAATACATGACTGTACGTATTAAGGGTAGTTCCGATGTCGGAATGTCCAAGTCTTTCTGAAATTAACTTTACGTTGATATTTTGTTGGACTAATAGCGTAGCGTGTGTATGACGTAAATCATGGAATCTAATACGAGGTAATCCCAACTTTTCTGTTACATGATAAAACGATCTTCTTATGCTACGCTGGTCTAATGGATTACCATATTTTGAAGGGAGAACTAAGTCTAAATCGATATATTTATCATCAGCTTTAAGTTTTTCGTGATTTATAAGTTGTCGATGAGATTTTAGTTCTTCCACCAAAATATTCGGAATGTGAATAGTTCTCATGCCGTAAACCAGGCGGTGGAATAATTTCTGTTTCAAGTGATCCAGATCCAAATCCGAGTTGTGGAATAGTCTCAGTTTTAGGGGGGCCGAAAACCGGTCGAGATTCATTGAAATAAACATTGTATAACATAAAAAACGCTTCCTTATATGGAGGCGGCTTTGTTTTATATTTGTGGGCGTAAAACCACGATACCTTTAGGTTCGTGGCAGTTCACTTACCCATTATATTTAATACTTTGTCCATTTGCCGTTCATTTGCTAATGTTGACTTACTGTTCATATTTTCGTATGAAGACCATAAATAGAACAAATGATACAAAAGATGCTGTGATATAAATAGCGGCAGCACGTGCTCGTGTCCTTTTTACGCCCCATCTCACAACTAGTTCTGGTTTAACCAACCTATAATTAAAGCGATAAAAAAGAGTATTGCTAGCGAAAGAAATATAAATGCTAATACATTAGACATCTGAACTTCTCTCCCTTATGTAATTATCACGATATTAAGTATATCAGAATAAAAAGGTGAATTTTATATTTTTATTTAGAATTTACTGGAGATAACAAAAAAGGAGTTGCATTTCTGCAAACCGCTGTCTTTCTATAGTAATCCACCTTTTAATCCGTCTAACCTTTCCTCACGAAGCTACTTGTTGAGATTGCCAAAAGCATATAAAGATCCGCTCAAACTTGAGCTTATTGACACAAAACAGAAAAGATAAATGTCCAAAAAAGAAACGTACGGATAAACCTAATTTCAGCAATACGCATACACACAATCAATTCAAAATACACTAGTGTGAGTGCTTTATACAAATCCATAACAAATCAAAGGAAGTGCATCTTATGAAAAGAACTGCTGAACTTGTTACTGGATTGATGGGTGGAATTTTAGGATTACTTATAACGGGGTTCTTATTCTTAATGCTTATATTTGACCCGTACATTTACTCAAATGATGCTGATACTCAATTTGGTGTGCTAATTCTAATTTTTGTGTATTTTATAATGCAATCTGCTTCCATAGTTTTAAGTTGCTTTGTCAACAGAATCAACAATGTTGTTTATGGAATCATCATGATTGTAATTGGTACAATATTATTGATTTTGTCTATGTTCGTTATGTTCATCCCATCATTGCTACAGATTATTTCTGGATGTATAGCATTTAGGACGTTGAGAAACAAGGAAAATTCTAATGATATTCAGTATTAATTAAGTGAATATCATATAGTGATTGTATCTTTGGGATTGTGAACGTAGTGGCAAGTTAGAGGGATTATTTGTTGCAACAAAGGAAGAAGCAGTGAATTTCCTTTGGAATCACAGAGCTGCGTTTCGGAAAGGTGTATGGTTACTTCTGAAAAAATAATGTGATGGTAACTAGAGGGAAACATAGCTCCGTGACAGGGGCTTTTATTTTTTATCAAACGTTGGAAAGCTTCCAGCAGTTTTGGAAGTAACAAAGCAGAAGGATGGCTGTAGTCGAACACGGTTTGTGATACAAGTATAGTCACACTAGCAGTCACATTTTCTTTGAATATATCATCGGGTTTTTCATAAATAGTGTGTTTCATCTCTGGGAGTACGTGACTTTACGCATTAAGTGTAGTTTGATGTCAGTATGTCCAAGTCTTTCTGAAATTAACTTTACGTTCACATTTTAGTGAATTAACAGCGGAGCATGCGTATGCTTTAAATCATGAAATCTAAGATAAGGTAATATGGAAGGAGATACTGAATACTTCAGTGTCTCCTCTTTTCAATGATAGGATAATTTCTTAGGAGAGAGTATCATTTATTTCTGGCTGTTCATACTGCTGGCTTCTTTTTATGTGTAAGTGGATGAGGAGAGGGATCGAAATGAAATAACCGACATTCATCTATATTATAATAGGGTCTAACTAGCTAAGTAGCAACTCATTAGAAAAAAGCTTTTTGAGCTGTTAGGTGCACAAAGGAACGTATTTTGTAAGAAGTGAAATTAGGCAAAACAGGAGCGTTATATAGTACCGTTGAGCGAAACGAGAGAATCCCTCTACTGAAGCAGTAAGGTGCATTAAGGTATCTAGATGTAAGGCTGAGCGCAAGCAAGCAGGTGATGGAGCTAAATGGAAACCCACCTTTTCAATGTTGCACTAGAGAGTGGAAGAAGGATAAGGTATGCTGTAAGGGTATGTTTATCTTTTTACATTTAATAACTAGTATTATTTTATAGGTAGGGTTTAAGAAAGGTACTTTACTTTTTTGTAACAAGATGCGGAAGGAAGAACAAGCATGGAATTGTTGAGTCAATTGTCCTTGATGAAGGCTTTAAATAAAATAACGGATATGGTTTTTATCATGGAAGTGGAAGAGCAAAACCAGGTTCGTTATGTGTTTGCCAATGAAGCGACCAATATAGGAACTAAATTTTTACCAGAACAAATTGTAGGAAAAACCGTTGAAGAAGTGTTTCAAAGCGATTATGAAATGGGCAGTTTTATATTAGGGAAGTATCAGCAGGTAATACAACAACGGCAATCCATCACCTATCAGCATATATTTGCTGCATCGAGTGGAAAGACGGTGTATACGGAAACAAAATTAGATCCCCTCATAAATGAGGAAGGGAAATTGACTCATATCATTGCAGTGATTCGAGATATGACTGAATTTATCCAGCGACAGGGAGAAATCCAAGAAAAGAATGCCCTCTTAGAAGAAATTGAGTACCATTACGATTCCATTATCGAACATAATACTGATGCAGTTTGGTTTATAGACAAAGATGGGGAGTTGGTTCGTGCAAACAAAACGTTTCGAAACCTGTTGGGTGCCTCAACAGATATCGAATTACGTGAATTAAAAGAAATGTGTATAAAGGTGTTTGAGCCAGAAGAATTAGAAAAGGTTCGCAGTCATCAAAATAAAGTGATGCAAGGTCATCCCAAAGAATATGAATCCTATTTTATTCATAAAAATGGGGAACGGATCGATATACGAATTAAGGCAGTACCTGTTTATATACAAGGAGAAGTGCAGGGGCTCTACGGCTTTGCGAAGGATATTACGGAGCAAAAACGGATAGAGAAGGAACTGCGTGAGAGTGAGGAACGGTATCGCTCGTTGTTTCATTATAATAAAGACGCAGTATGGTCTTTAGATTTAGAAGGAAACTTCACGAGTGCGAATCCAGCTTTCGAGAACATACTGAGGATAAGTCCAGACAGTGTATGTGAACTTAATCTGAAGGACTTTAAAGATAAAATGATTAGTCCTTTTGAGGATGGTTTAAAATATTTTGAAGAAGTTCTGCAAGGAAAAAGCATAGAGTACGACTTCTCGATGTACCGTGCAGATGGAGAAATTGTACATCTAAAGATTACAAATGTTCCTATTTATGTGGATGGAACAATCACAGGGGTATATGGCATTGGAAAAGACGCCACAGAAGAGTTCAATGCAGAGGAAGCCTTGCGAGAGAGTGAACAACGGTACCGTTTAATCGCAGACAACATGAACGACCTTATTGTTGTATATAATCTTGAAGGAACTGTAAGTTATGCTTCTCCTTCTTATGAGCGGGTCTTGGGTGTAAAACCGGAAGAGTACGTAGGTCAACATGCCGCTTGTTTCATTCATAAAGAGGATACTCCTTATGTTCTGTCGCAGTTTGCAGAAGCTATTCAACAGCAGTCTTCCTTTTCCGTTGAGTTTAGAAAAAGAAACAAAGCAGGAAAATATCTCTATTTTGAAACCTTAAGTATGCCAGTATGGAACGATGAAGGAGAGTTGAAAGAGTATGTAGGTGTGTCACGTGATATTACGGATCGTAAGTATGCGGAGATTGCTTTGCGAGAGAGCGAAGAACGATACCGCTTAATTGCAGAAAATTCCTATGACTTGATTCGAGTAATAAACGCAGATCTAAAGATTGTATATACTTCTCCTTCGTACCAAACGGTGTTGGGTTTTACACCAGAAGACATGCTAGAACAAGATCTTTTTCAAGAAATGCATCCTGAGGATGTAGAGAGAATAAAAGGAAAACTTGAAGAACTAATTTCTACCCGTGAACCTCAATTAGTTGAGTTTAGGAGAAAGCATAAGGATGGGCATTGGGTATGGTTAGAATCTGTTGGAACTCTTGTATTAGACAAGGATGGAAATACTAAACATAATGTCATCGTTTCTCGAAACATTAGTGAGCGGAAAAAAACGGAGGAGTTATTAAAGAGGGCGGAGAAACTTGCGGTTATTGGACAACTTTCTGCTGCTGTTGCTCATGAGATTAGAAATCCACTCACGTCCGTTAAAGGATTCATCCAGTTAAAAGAAGAAAGTATTGGGAAGGAAATTAAAGATTTACTATTTTCAGAAATTGAACAAATTGAAAGAGTTGTGAATGAGTTTTTATCATTTGCCAAACCCCAGGTACCAAATTACAAACAAGTAGATATTTCAATGGTTGTTCAACAAACTCTGACAATCATTGAAAAACAAGCTATTTACAAGCAAATTCAACTACAGACACATTTAGAAAAGAATCTTCCGGCTGTTTTTTGTGATGAACAAAAGATTAAACAAGTTTTATTCAATGTTATTAAAAATGCAATGGAGTCTATGGAAAACAAAGGTAAACTATTTGTTCAAACCCAAATTAGGGATGCCTATGTAGTGATAAAAGTGAAGGACGAGGGCTGCGGTATTACAAAGGAAAAATTGAGTCGTCTTGGGGAACCATTTTACTCAAATAAAGAAAAAGGTACAGGTTTAGGTCTTATGGTATGCTTTAAAATTATTGAAGAGCATAAAGGGAGAATAGAAGTTGACAGTGAGGTAGAAAAGGGAACGACGGTTACGATACATCTGCCAATAGAAGGAATGAATTCTATAAGGGAGAATTAGAATTCAGACATTGTATCTGTAGCCGAACAAGGTTTGTTATATACATGAAAGAAAAGACTTTTAATTATAAACCGTATGTATATGTAACGTTACTATTTACTTATTGCGAAACTCCTTGTAATCTTATGTTTGAATCATAAAACTTGTAAGAAAAACAAAAGAAAGAGACGGGGAGTATACGACGATGATTAAAGCAATCTTTTTTGACCTTGATGATACGCTTCTTTGGGACCAAAAAAGCGTAGCGGAAGCTTTTAAGGCAACATGCCAAGCGGCGCAGCAAAAGTATGGAATTGATCCTGAGGCGTTTGAAGAGGCTGTTCGCAAGGAAGCGAGAGAGCTGTATGCCTCTTATGAAACGTATGAATTTACACAAATGATTGGTATTAATCCATTTGAAGGACTATGGGGGAACTTCCTAGACGATGATGATAATTTCCGTAAAATGAAGGACATTGTTCCAACATATCGAAAAGATGCGTGGACGAAGGGACTTCAAGCATTTGGGATTAACGACCCTGCATTTGGTGAAGAGCTAGCGGAAATGTTCCCTGCACAGCGCCGTAAGAGTCCATTTGTATACGAGGAAACATTCCAGGTGTTGGACGAATTAAAGGGAAAATATCAGCTGCTATTATTAACAAATGGCTCACCTGATTTACAAAATACAAAGCTTGATATTACACCTGAGCTGGTTCCTTATTTCGACCAAATCGTAATCTCTGGTGCTTTTGGAAGAGGAAAGCCGGATCCATCCATTTTTGAGCATGCCTTAGAACTAATGGGTCTTCAAAAAGACGAAGTGATTATGGTTGGCGATAATTTAATGACAGATATTCTTGGAGCATCTCGCGTTGGAATTCCGTCCGTTTGGATTAATCGTCACGATAAAGAGCGAAACGAAGTAATCCCTAGCTATGAAATTAAGCATTTAGAGGAATTGTATCCTATTCTTGCTGAGCTTAATAAATAAGAAAACGAAAAGGCGGACAAGCTAGGCAGCTGTCCGCCTTTTCAGTTTTATACTTTAAGAAAGCATAAATTTCCAGCCAGAAGCCAATTCGACGTAGTCGGAAATTTTAAGAATAAAGTATAAGTGCAACTACGCCTCTGTCTTCGCCCAAGGGCAGGGCTCGCCAATCGGCGAGTTTTTTTTATCCAGTTCGCTTTTTGTCTAGTTCCTGAAGCCTTGACACTAACTGGTCAAATAACAATCTGTCATTTTTGTCTAAGGCTTCGTCAATCTGCCGCTTAATCCGCTCTATCTCCTGCTCATGTGAAATCTTTTCAATAAGGGCTTCTGCTGCTTTTGCGTGACGTTCTGATTGCTCGTACAAATGAATGGAATCAGATTCAGGAGAGTCTAGTATTTGTAAGTAACGATGATTTAATGATTTTCCGTAAAAATGTAAAATGAGATTTACCTTTTCAGATGGATTGAGCATTAAGTCATGTAAAGCTTGTGATACATCTTCTGTTTTTCGATAACGGTCGTAAAAGGCAAAGCCGCTTTCATCCGATTGCAGACTTGACACAACAATTGTTTTTTCGCGAGGCTTTATTTTATCAACAAGGGAGAGGTTCTCCAAAATATGAGGACGGTGTATGATAAACTCCAATATTTTTCGTGCGTCCGTAGATTTCAGACGATGATTGTCCAAAAACCATTTTAAGAAATTGCGCTTTTCTGTTATTGATATCCATCTTCTCATACAAAATTCACCTGCTTTTTTAGTTTGAATGATAGCTGCAAATAGGACTATATAAAATGATACCATAAATTGGTGAATTTCGTGATGGAAAAGTGAGGAATAAGAAGTGCTTTGTTTCAGTATATTGTTGGCTCGGCGCAGCGGAAAGGCCCTCCGAGCAATGAAGTAAAAGCAATTCATCGTTCGGAGAATTGTCTTCTTTTGTTTACTGAATCAGCTGTGATCCTATAGTGCCGTTTATCGAATAGCTAACCGAAATATCCGCGTTCAGTGAATGTGAAACAGAGCAATATTTATCTTTTGATAATGTAATAGCCCGCACTACTTTTTCTTCGGGCAGCTCTCCTTCAAGCGCATATAAAATATGAATGTTTGTAAAGCGTTTTGGATGCTCATCTGCCCGTGCACCCTCTATTTCTATACGAAAGGAGTTAGGATTAAGACGCATTTTTTGCAAAATGGAAATAATATCAATGCCCGTACAGCCGGCTACTGCATGTAAAAGGAGTTCTGTAGGCCTCGGACCGCTGTTTTGTCCTCCTATTTCCGTTGCTGCATCCATTCTAATTTCATGTCCTGATGGAGCACTGCCAGAGAAGGACATTTGCCCAGTCCAAGTTATGTTCATTTTCATGTGATTCCCCCTGTTATACTATGTAACGTAGTGTTTTACTTTTAATTCCTCTCTGAACGAAGAATTTCACTGCTTGTAGGTGCGTTTAGAACGTAATTGCCGTTATTATCGATAATCATCGTCTTTTTATCATATTCTCGGTCTGCATGCTGCTTTTTCTTTACAAACGGATCTTGATTGTTCCCTATGTTCATCACCTCCTGTACATAGTATTTGTCAATTGTATGTAAGTTTGTCAGATGAAGATGGCGTAAAATATGGAGGTATTATCCAGAAGAACAATGTTTTTTATACTTTAAGAAAGTATAAATTTCTAGCTGGAAGCCAATTCGACGTAGGGAGAAATGTTAGGAATACAGTATAAGTGCAACTATGCCTCTGTCTTCGCCCAAAGGCAGGGCTCGCCAATCTGCGAGTTTTCTTTATCTGTATAAGGATTCTATTTTGTATGAGGTAAAGCAGTGGAATTCTATGGAGAAATGATGCGTAAACAAGTACAATAACAAAGACTAATATTATTTGGAGGAACATGCTTTTCCTATACAAATATGGAGGCGTTTCTTGCAAGAATAGGTAAAGGAGATAAGTTCATGGTTAGGTTTGGGGTAATTGGTACTAATTGGATTACAGAATCATTTCTACAAGCGGCAAGTCAGTTGGACGACTTTTCTTTAGTTGCCGTGTATTCTAGAACGAGTGAGCGGGCAATGGAGTTTGCAGCAAAATATGGCGTAACATTGACATTTACTGATTTAGAAAGCATGGCAAAAAGCACAGAAATTGACGCGGTATATATTGCAAGCCCTAACTCATTTCATGCGGAGCAAGCTATTCTTTTCATGAATCATGGTAAGCATGTGTTATGTGAGAAACCAATCGCATCAAATGCTTCTGAAGTAAAAGCTATGATCCAGGCAGCAAAAGAAAACAATGTGCTGCTTATGGAGGCGTTAAAATCTACACTTGTTCCGAACTTTAAAAGTGTGCAGCAGCATATACATACAATTGGAAAGGTTCGCAGATATGTTGCGAGCTATTGCCAATATTCTTCCCGGTATGATGCGTATAAGCAAGGTGTTGTGTTGAACGCCTTCAATCCAGCATTTTCAAACGGCGCTTTGGTGGATATTGGAATTTACTGTATATATCCGCTCGTTGTATTATTCGGTAAACCGCTTGATGTACAGGCAAGCGGCCTTCTCCTTGAATCGGGTGTTGATGGCGAAGGAAGTATCTTGCTGAAATATGAAGAGATGGAAGCAGTCATTATGTATTCTAAAATTACAAATTCTACACTTCCTTTTGAGATACAAGGAGAAGATGGAAATATAAGAATCGATAAGGTGAATACACCGGAACAAGTGGAAATATATTATCGAAATGGAACGGTAGAGGATATTACGCAGCCGCAAAGAAGCGATTCAATGTTTTATGAGGCAAAGGAATTTATTGAATTGATTCAAGCAGGGAAGCTGGAATCTTCCACAAATTCTCATGCTAACTCGCTAGCTGTTATGGAAATTATTGATGAAGCCCGCAAGCAAATTGGGGTTGTGTTTCCGAGCGATAAGAAGGAATAGCGTATTGCTATTCCTTTTTTACGCTTTGTTGCAGGAGGGAGTTCTGAGCCGAACAAGATCTAAAGCCAATATCTTCACACGATATCAATTGAGATATAAACTAGTGCAAATCGGTAAATATATCTATAGAAGAACTATGATTTAAGCGATGATACATATCGGCTTTTATTTGTCCATATAAGCATTATTCTTATTAGAGTATATCCTTCTAGCCACATCTGCATAGTTTGCATGCGTATCAATCTGCAGTGATGGAATGAAAAAGAAATTATCTAACGTACAGAATTATAGCTCGGAGGGAATATATGAGAACTTTTGCTAAACCAACAGTTGTAGTAAGTAAGTGTCTCGAATTTGATGCATGTCGTTATAACGGTGATGTTATCTCAGATCCGATTGTAAAAAGTCTAATGCCGTATGTGCAGTTTATCCCCATTTGTCCGGAGGTGGAAATCGGTCTTGGAACACCACGGGAAACCATTCGTATTGTAGAGCAGGGTGGGATGCAGCAGCTTGTACAGCCATCAACTGGAGAAGATGTAACAGATCGGATGCAGCAGTTTACGGAACGATTTTTAGGGTCTTTGTCTGATGTGGATGGCTTTCTTTTAAAAAACCGCTCCCCGAGCTGCGGCACGCGCGATGTGAAAATATATGCCGGAAGCAATAAATCCCCAGTTTACGGTAAAGGAAGCGGCTTGTTTGGCGGAAAGGTTATAGAGCAATTTGGTCATCTTGCAGTTGAAGAGGAGGGACGGCTCAAGAATTTTGTGCTCCGTGAGCACTTTTTTACGAAGCTCTTTACGATTACTGAGTTTAAAGCCTTGAAATCGCGGCCAAATATGAAGCAGCTTGTGCAGTTTCATGCGGATCAGAAATATTTGTTTATGGCATATAACCAAACTAAGCTAAAGGAAATGGGCCGAATTGTCGCAAATCATGAGAAACATCCAGTGGCAGATGTATTTGCTGCTTATGAACAGGCTTTATATGGACTATTAAAGCGAGCAGCGCGTTATACGTCTAATATCAATGTTTGTCAGCATATTTTTGGATATTTTAAAGATTCGCTCAAGAAAGAGGAAAAGGAGCATTTTTTGTCACTTCTTCAAAAGTATCAGGAGAAGAAAATTCCGCTAAGCAGCGTGCTGACTTTGCTGCGATCGTGGGCTATTCGTTTTGAAGAGCAGTATTTACTGAGACAAACATACTTCGAGCCATATCCTGAGGCGTTGGTGGAAATCACCGATTCTGGGAAAGGACGTGACTACTAAATTAAGAAGAGTATCACCCTTTTAAGTAATCCTGCATTGTTGTAGAACAATGTAGGATTTTTTTTAGACTATTGTACTAGCATACGCTTTACAATAAACTAAGGACACTTTTGCTCAAATGATCCTGTGTTGGAGTTCGTTATCATATGCTGTGATGCAGAAATGATAAGGGGTGTGAAACGATGGATTTTTTATTAACGAATGAGCAGCAAATGATTCGGGATATGGTTCGCGAGTTTGCGGCAAAGGAGATTGCGCCTAAAGCAGTATACTATGATCAAACGGGTGAGTTCCCGCAAGAAACGTTTCAAAAGATAGGTGAGCTTGGGCTTCTGGGGATTCCCTTTCCGGAAGAATACGGTGGTTCTAGCGGAGATACAATTTCTTACGCGCTTGCAGTAGAAGAAATTGGTCGTGCCTGCGGCGGTACGGGACTCAGCTATGCCGCTACGATTTCTCTCGGCGCTGCCCCGATTTATTATTTTGGTACGGAGGAGCAAAAACAAAGGTATCTTGTTCCAATGGCATTAGGAAAAACCTTAGGGGCATTTGGGTTGACAGAGCCTAATGCCGGGTCGGATGCAGGCGGGACACAAACGAAGGCGGTTCTTACTGGCGATGGATATGTAATTAATGGAGAGAAGTGCTGGATTACGAATGCGGAGTATGCCGGGACTGTTATTGTAACCGCTGACAGCGGTATAGACGAACGTGGAAAAAAACGGATTTCCGCCTTTATTGTTCCTACGGATAGCAAAGGATTAAAGATTTCAAGTCCGTACGACAAAATGGGGGTAAGGGCTTCTAATACTTGTGAAATTGTTCTTGACAATGTACGTGTGCCAAAGGAAAACATACTGGGAGATCCATTAAAGGGCTTTAGCCAATTTTTATATACGCTAGATGGCGGACGCATTTCAATTGCCGCATTGGCTGTTGGGATTGCGCAATCTTCCTTCGATAGGGCGCTCCAATATTCGAAGGAGCGGAAGCAGTTCGGAAAAAGCATTTCAGCATTTCAAGCGATTCAGTTTAAGCTGGCGGACATGGCAATGGAAATTGAACTTGCGCGCAATATGGTTTATAAGGCAGCTTGGCTGAAGGACCATAATAAGCCGTTTGGAAAAGAAGCGGCAATGGCGAAACTTTTTGCATCAGAAACTGCAAGCCGGGTCGCGAATCAAGCAGTGCAAATTCATGGAGGATACGGCTACATGAAGGAATATGAGGTAGAACGTCATATGCGCGATGCTAAGCTATTGGAAATCGGAGAGGGAACTTCGGAAATTCAACGATTAGTAATTGCAAGGCATCTCGGGTGTCGATAGGAGGGATAGGGATGTTTTCTAAACTTCTCATTGCGAACCGAGGTGAAATTGCTGTTCGGATTATTAAAACATGCAAGCGTCTCGGTATTAAAACTGTGGCTGTGTACTCAGAGGCGGATGCATCTGCTATGCATGTGAAGATGGCAGATGAAGCATATGAAGTTGGAGGGGCGCGTGTACATGAAAGCTATTTAAATCTTGAAAAAATCATGGAGATTGCCAAAAAAACGAAGACTGAGGCAATCCACCCTGGCTATGGCTTGCTATCGGAAAACCCTATCTTGGCAACACGCTGTGAGGAAGAGGGAATTGTTTTTATTGGTCCTGATGCTGATGTGATAGCAAAGATGGGGAGTAAAATTGAATCACGCAAAACAATGATACAAGCGGGCGTTCCTGTCGTACCAGGTATTGCTGCTCCTATTCCTACGGCGGAGAAAGCGAAAGAGATTGCAAAACTGCTAGGGTATCCCCTTATGCTAAAGGCATCTGCCGGCGGCGGGGGGATTGGAATGCAGGTTGTAGACAATGAACAAATGCTGATCCAAGCGTTTAGAAATAATCAAACACGCGCAAAAAACTTCTTTGGAAACGATGAAATGTATATAGAAAAGCTTGTGACAAATGCTCATCATATTGAGATCCAAGTGTTAGCAGATTCATTCGGAAATATTGTATACCTATGGGAGCGCGAGTGCTCGGTACAACGCCGTAACCAAAAGGTGATAGAGGAAGCTCCATCTCCATTTGTCAGCGAGCAAACGCGGCATAAGATGGGCGAGACTGCGGTAAGGGCCGCAAAGGCAATCGGCTATAAAAATGCAGGGACAATTGAATTTTTAGTAGATGAGCAAGAAAACTTTTATTTTCTTGAGATGAATACGCGTTTGCAGGTGGAGCATCCAGTTACGGAAGCAATTACAGGTTTAGATCTCGTTGAGCAGCAGCTTCGCATCGCATGCGGAGAAGCTTTATCCTTTACGCAGAATGAAGTAGAAAGAAGCGGCCATGCAATTGAGGCTCGCATATATGCAGAAGATCCAAAGACATTTTTTCCTTCACCTGGTGAAATTCGGTCGCTCCAGCTGCCCATCTCCATTCGGATTGACCACTTTCTAGAAGCAGGACTAAGAATTACACCATTTTACGACCCGATGATGGCAAAGGTGATTGCGCATGGTGCGAATCGCGAAGAGGCAATGCGGCTGCTGCGGGCAGCTCTTGAAGAAATAAAAATAGAAGGAATCAAAACAAATATTCCGATGCTTTTGCAAGTCTTGCAGGACGAGGTATTTAAAAGCGGAATATATACAACAAGCTTTGTTTCTAAGAGACTTACACAAAAATGAATCTATTAAACCGCCCCAGCTATATGTGGGGTGGTAAAACCTATTTTTTATTTGAAGAGGGGGTATAGTATGGCGAAGGTATATGCACCAATGGCAGGGAGTGTATGGAAGATTGTTGCAAGTATCGGCGATAGGGTCGAAGAAGGTCAGGATATCATCATCCTGGAATCTATGAAAATGGAAATCCCGATTACTGCGGAGCAATCCGGCAGATTGGTTACATTACTTATAGCCGAAGGGGATTTTGTGAATGAAGGCGATGTGTTGGCAGAGCTTGAATAGGCAGGTGATAGAATGCAAAATATTCGCTTAGATTACATTGCGCCGCATATCGCAACGATTACTCTTAATCGACCAAAGCAAGCGAATGCATTGTCGCTCTCTTTATTAGAGGAACTGCAGTCTGCCTTGGGACAGGTGAAAGAAGATCGGAAAATTCGTGCTGTTATTATAACAGGAGCCGGAGAGAAAGTATTTTGTGCTGGGGCAGATTTAAAAGAAAGAGCTGGAATGAATGAAGAGCAGGTGCGTCAGGCAGTTTCAATGATCCGCTCGTCTATTAATATGATAGATTCGCTTCCGCAGCCTGTTATTGCGGCAATTAATGGGATTGCATTAGGCGGAGGATTGGAATTAAGTCTTGCATGTGATATTCGGATTGCTTCTGACACTGCAATTCTTGGACTTACCGAAACCTCACTAGCTATTATTCCAGGAGCCGGGGGGACGCAGCGTTTGCCGCGTTTAATCGGACTTGGTCGTGCAAAGGAGCTCATTTATACTGCAAGAAGAATATCGGCAGAAGAAGCCTATCAATACGGATTAATAGAGCGTATTGTATCTTTGGCAGAACTCGAACAGAAAACAATGGAAATCGCTAAAAGAATTGTTGCTAATGGCCCGATTGCCGTCAAAATGGCGAAGCGTGCCATTTCCCGAGGAATAGAAACGGATTTACAATCTGGATTGGAGATGGAACGAGAGGCGTATGAAGAAGTAATTGGGACAAAAGATCGAGTAGAGGGACTGCAAGCGTTTAAAGAAAAGCGAAAACCGTTGTATAAGGGGGAGTAGCACATGCTAGAGAAGCAAAAACAGCTGACGCTAGAAGAGCGAATAGAGAAAACGAAGCAAGGCGGTGCTAGCAAGTATCATGAACAAAATCAGTCGAAGGGAAAGCTGTTTGTTCGTGATCGGCTTGCGTTATTGTTTGATGATCAGAATTTTACAGAAGATGCGATGTTTGCAAACTGTGATAGCGAGGATCTTCCAGCGGACGGTGTGATTACGGCGATTGGAAAGATTCATGGTCGTACTGTTTGTGTGATGGCAAATGACTCTACTGTAAAGGCGGGTTCTTGGGGATCTCGTACAGTGGAAAAAATCTTGCGTATTCAAGAAACAGCAGAGAAACTGCGTGTTCCTCTCCTTTATTTAGTTGATTCTGCTGGGGCACGTATTACGGATCAAGTGGAAATGTTTCCTGGTCGACGAGGTGCAGGACGTATTTTCTATAACCAAGTAAAACTGTCAGGTAAAGTGCCGCAAGTTTGTTTGTTATTCGGTCCATCTGCAGCAGGAGGAGCATATATCCCTGCGTTTTGTGATGTTGTCATGATGGTTGAAGGCAATGCATCAATGTACCTTGGATCTCCGCGTATGGCGGAAATGGTTATCGGCGAAAAAGTAACGCTTGAAGAAATGGGAGGCGCACGTATGCATTGCTCTGTATCTGGATGCGGTGATGTGTTATGCAAAACAGAAGAAGAAGCGCTATCACTCGCTCGCCAGTATCTTGCGTATTTCCCAAGTAATTATTTGGAAACGGCACCGTCAGTAGCTCCCCGGGATTCGAAAATATTTGAAAAAAACCTTGAGCAGATCATTCCGCAAAATCAAAATGCTCCTTTCAATATGATGGACCTTATTCACCGTATTATAGATGAAGATACATTTTTTGAAATTAAAAAGCTGTTTGCGCAGGAACTTATCACAGGCTTAGCACGAATTGATGGAAAACCAATTGGAGTTATAGCGAATCAATCTCGTATAAAGGGTGGTGTACTGTTTCAAGATTCTGCAGATAAAGCCGCTAAATTTATTGCACTTTGTGATGCATTTCATATCCCTCTTTTGTTTTTGGCTGACGTACCAGGATTTATGATTGGTACGAAAGTAGAGAGAGCAGGTATTATTCGACATGGTGCCAAGATGATTGCCGCTATGAGCGAGGCGACAGTGCCGAAAATCTCAATCATTGTCCGTAAAGCGTATGGAGCTGGATTGTATGCGATGGCAGGTCCTGCATTTGAGCCAGATTGCTGTTTGGCTCTTCCAACAGCATCCATTGCCGTGATGGGGCCAGAGGCAGCGGTAAACGCTGTGTATGCAAACAAAATCGCTGCTCTGCAGGAGGAAGAACGAGCAGCCTTTGTAAAAGAAAAGCGAGAAGAGTATAAAAAAGATATTGATATTTATCATCTTGCATCTGAGATGATTGTTGATGGCATTGTACATCCCAATCAGCTGCGAGAAGAGCTTATTTGCCGTTTTGATGCATATAGGAGTAAATATCAAATATTTACAGAACGTAAGCATCCGATATATCCAGTGTAAGCAAGTCCTCTCTCAGGACTTGCTTTTCACACCATAAGAAAGTATAAATTTTCAGCTAGAAGTCATTTGACGTAGTCGAAAATTTTAGGAGTACAATGTAAGAGCGACTATGATCTAATGGCTCGCTAATGGGCAAGTTCTCTTTAAAGGGAGGAGAAATATGGATAAGGCTGTTTGGTTCCCGACGGAAGAATACAAGTCATCTACTCGTTTACACCAATGGCTGATGTCACTTGGGTTTACTGATTATGAGGCGTTTTATAAAAAATCGATTGAAGATATTTCTTGGTTTTGGGAGGAAGCGGAGCGCGCTGTTGGTTATCGTTGGATGAAAGCGTATACTGATGTGCTGAATTTAGAAAATGGTATCCCATTTCCAAGCTGGTATGTAAACGGTACGTGCAATGTTGTGGAATCTGCGCTAGACCGCTGGGTAAAAGAGGATGGCATAAGAACAGAACCTGCACTCATTTGGGAAGGAGAAGGGGGAGCGAGTAGAACCGTTACCTATGAAGAGCTGAATGAGTGGGTGAGCTGCGTTGCCGGCGGTCTGCAGCAGCAAGGAATTCAAAAGGGTGACCGCATTACAATTTATATGCCGATGATTCCAGAAACGGCTGTTGTGATGCTGGCTGCCATGAAGATCGGAGCGATTGTGTCTCCAATCTTCTCTGGATTTGCGGCAGCGGCAGCGGCAGCACGTGTACAGGCAGCGAAGTCAAAGATGATTGTAACAGTAGATGGCTTTATGAGACGGGGAAAAGTAATATCATTAAAGGATGAAGTGGATCGTGTTTGTGAGCAATGCGCAACGGTAGAGAAGGTCGTTGTTGTTCGATATGCAGGCAATGCGTGTCCGCCCAAAAACTATGATCTATTATGGAATCAATTAGAGAACGCAAAGCCCTTACGTCAGTCACTTGAGATGAAAAGTGATGATCCGCTTATGCTGCTTTATACATCTGGCACAACCGGGAAGCCGAAAGGGACAGTGCATACACATGCTGGCTTTCCTCTAAAGGCTTCTTTCGATGCTGCCTTTGGCATGAATGTGCAAAAAAGAGACCGTCTCATGTGGGTAACGGATATGGGGTGGATGATGGGGCCTTTCCTTCTGTTTGGCTCACTTATAAATGGAGCGACAATGGTGATGTATGATGGAGTGCCAGACGCTCCCGCAGACCGTCTGTGGGAAATGACAGACCGTCATCAAATTACGCATTTAGGTATTTCACCCACCTTAATTCGTTCTCTTATGGCAAAGGGAGATAAATGGGTTATGAAGCATTCTCTAGATAGCTTACAGGTAATTGCTTCTACAGGGGAACCCTGGAACTTAAATCCTTGGCTCTGGCTATTTTCTACTGTCGGAAAAGGAAGACTTCCAATCTTTAATTACTCCGGTGGAACGGAAATCTCCGGTGGTATTTTCGGAAATGTTCTTGTAAAACCAATTGCACCGATGTGTTTTAACTCGCCGCTTCCAGGAATGGCAGCTGTAGTATTGGATGGAAAGGGTCACCCGCTTGTTGGCGAGGTAGGGGAGCTTTGTATTGAAAAGCCGTGGGTCGGCATGACAAAGAGTTTTTGGGAGGATAATGAGCGGTATATTCGCACGTATTGGTCGCGGTACAAAAATAAATGGGTGCACGGTGATTGGGTAAAGCATGATGGAGGACAGTACATCATTACCGGTCGCTCTGATGATACGCTAAACATCGCTGGAAAACGAATCGGACCAGCGGAGTATGAATCTGTTCTCGTGCAGCATGCCGACGTAGTGGAGGCAGCAGCAATTGGGGTGCCAGACGAAAGGAAGGGAGAGGCGAGTTATTGTTTTGTCGTACTGCGCGAAGGAGCTTCTTACACGAGAGAACTGCAAGAAGAGCTTATGTTTCTTGTGAATACACACATTGGTAAGGCTCTTTGTCCGAAAGCGATCCATCGTATCACTGATCTGCCAAAAACACGCAATGGAAAAGTGATGCGCCGTGTTATTAAAGCGGCATTTTTAGGAGAGGATGCTGGGGATTTGTCCGCTCTTGTGAACCCTGAGATCGTTACAGCTATCCAAGCTTTAGCAGCGCAAAGAAAGGAATAGCAGGCAAATGAGACAGCAGGCCGCCATTTCTGGATTTTTATATTTAGAAATTCCTTCAAAGATATTTGCAAAAAGATATTTTCGTCAGTGGAATGATATGAGATGATAAGAATAGGATAGGAGTAAGAAATAAGAGGGGGATTCTTAATTGGGACTTTGGGATAGGTGGTTTGGCAGCAGAATGTCTAACACCGTTATTGTGCACACGCTTCATCTTTGTCACGGGTACAAACAGAGGGTTTGGGAAATTGGTAAGGACGTTGATGCAAACGCTATTAGCAGCAAGGCTGACAATAACGAGCTGTACGTACTTTATTCCTATATAGATGGCGAAGAAGTGGAACACATTACAACAAAGGAATTATTTAAGGCCGCGCTCGATCAGTATGAAGAGATTGAACAAGGTGTGGAAGAATCGATTCAACAGGCTTTTCACTAAATAGATGTTGACCTTTGGAAATAAACCCTTGCATAAGCAGGGTTTTTTGTTTTGCACTGTAGGAAAGGATAAATTGCCAGCTAGAAGTGAATGCGATGCAACCGGAAATGTTAGGAATACAGTATAAGTGTAACTACGCCTCTGTCTTCGCCCAAATGCAGGGCTCGCCAGTCAGCGAGTTTTCTTGTACTTTAAGAAAGTATAAATTTCTAGCTGGAAGCCAATTCGACGTAGCGAGAAATTTTAGGAACAAAGTATAAGTGCAACTACGCCTCTGTCTTCGCCCAAGTGCAGGGCTCGCCAATCGGCGAGTTTTCTTTAAATGCTTACAAGCTGTAAAAAGCCTGTTGCAAACATTTGTACAAGCACCTGACAAATAGTGATTTGCTCTAAAGAAATAAGAATTTATTGTTTTTGCGCATGAATTGGATTTTATATGGAAACATATGTTGGTATGCATACGATTTGGAACACTTTATTTTCTGCTGTGAAAGGAGAATATTGTATGGAAAAAATTGAAGTAGGCGAAATTTTTACTCTTAGCGATGAGGATGATCAGGATCAGGAATTTGAGGTTCTGGGAATTATGAATGTCGAAGGAATGGAATACGTTGCTGTTGGTCTTGTGGAAGACATTCAACAGGAAACAGGTGAAGACATTGATATCTTCTTTTTTAGAGTAGAAGAAGATGGGAATTTGTCACATATTGAGAGTGACGAGGAGTTTGAACAGGTGTCTGCTGCGTTTGAGGGAAGTATGGATGAGTAAGATGCCTCCATGTTATACATTACATCTAAAAAACCTTGCCGCGTAGCAGCAAGGTTTTTTAGGTTATCTAATCAGGAACATTTGAATGACTTTCCCAATAAATTTCCTATTGTAGCACTCCGTTAGGGCATCCTTGTTAGATAGAAATGTTAACTTATTGTATAATCCGCCAACAAACGTCAACATAGAATCATTTTTGCTTTGAGAGTATGTAATTTTTTAGGTTGATGGTCTAATTTTTAACTTAACCTATAGGATTATCAAAGATTTTCTTATGAATTGCACTATGTAAAAGTTCATTTTTGTTGTAACACAAAAAAAATAAAATTAATTTATAAAAAAGTTAGCAAGAAGCTGACGATAAGTTTTTGGGAGGGAGCTATAGCAAGATGAGCAAGGAACAAGGGGATGCATCAGTGAACTTAATTGCACAGAATTATACTTCGTTATTTTGAGCAAGCAGAAGCTGAAAATAAGAAATTCCAATCAGCATAGTAAGCTTTTATAAAGTGAAATAATAGAGAAAGGAAAGGAGCGTTTCTTTATATGCAAAGGATGAAAGCGTTATCGGAAATTACGTTGACCTAAACCTATATATTACTCAGTATTTTGAAAATAGCTAAATTTGAAGAAATATAAAGAGAGAATATTATATTATAAACTTTTCTTATATAATTTTTCGTTTCAGTTTATGAATAAATTACATTGTTTACAAATCGTAATGAAAGCGGAGAAACATTGATATTAAGGCATTGTAAATCGTAATTAACATAATAGATAGAATATTGACAATATTTTTTACTTTTGCTACATTATCCATGTGTTTAACGTTATTTTCCAGTAATGACACTATAAGGTACTGGTTTTTGGCATTCTCATATTGTTATAAAACTAATATCTTTTAGTTGTTATAATAAAATAATTAAAATTAAGGGGGACTTGTTATGAAAGAGGTTCGCACCGTATTAGAGAGCTTGAATAACGTTGGAATCGATCCGGTCAAGGCTGTAATTGGATCTGTTTCTGACGTATTTCAATGGGAGGAACAAAAAGTAAACGAAATGAAGGGTTACTTGCTGTCAGAGAACTTCAGATATCATTACGAACACAATGCGTATTATCGAATGCTTTGTGACGACAACAATATTACCCCAGCTGACATTCAAGACTTCAAAGACCTACATAAGATTCCTCTAATTCCAGTCACCAGTTTTAAAAGACCAGATTCTCATCTTTTATTATCTACTTCATTAACCAACATTGAATTTGAAATGCGCAGTACAGGTACAAGCGGTATTCCCAGCATTTCTCGTCGTGACCGTGAGACAGTTGACCGAAGCATATTCAGCCTCTATGCGATGTATCGAGACATCTTTATGTTTTCGAGAGGCGCTGCTTTATTTTTGTTCCCTTCACCAGAGGAAATGCCAGAGATGGGAATGGTGAAGGCTTTGAATATGCTTTCTGGCCTATTCGATGCGACGAAATGTCTAGTAAAGCGTGCTTCATTTAAGCCGAAAGAAGCCATTGAAGTACTGGAGCGATGGGAGAATATGCATACCCGCCATATTATCGGGCCTCCTTTTCTTGTCTATAAACTTGTTAAGTATTTGAAGACAAATGATATACGCTTAAAGCTTGATAAAAAAACCATGGTAATAAATCTTGGCGGATGGAAAAAATTTTCTGGTATGGAAATTCCTCGTTCACAGTTTAATGAAGATTGTGCCGAGTATCTAGGCATCCCTAAGGAAAATGTCCGTGATATGTACGGTCTTGTTGAAGCTAACTTATTAGCAATTGAGTGTGATAAGCAATCTAAACACGTGCCGCCATGGGTTCATTTTTCTCTTCGTGATCCAAAGGATTTAAGTAAAGAAGTTCCTCAAGGCCGACGCGGTGTTCTGGCGATTATGGATCCAACATCTTTATCATATCCGGGGTTCATTTTAACGGAAGATCTCGTTTATTTAGAAAAAGAAAATACATGTGAGTGCGGCCGGAACGGACAAAAGGTTGTCTACATTACCCGTGTGCCAGGTGCCGAAATTGGTTGCTGTGCAATTAACCTAGAGAAGCACATGGATGAAATAGAAGCTCAAAAAACTACAGTTGCACCTTAGGAGGCGAAAGCGGATGTATAACCCAACCATTGTAGCTCACTTCAGTAATCCTAAACATTCAGGTGAGTTGCCAAATGCGAACCAAGAATTGAAAATTGGCAATTCAGTTTGTGGAGATACGGTTTTTTTAAAGTTGCGTATTGTCCAAGAAAAAGTAGAGGATGCAAAATTCACTGCATACGGCTGTGCTACATCTCTTGCCACAGCAGATATTTTTGCTCATTATATCATCGGGAAGCAACTATCAGAGATTATAGCCACGCCTATTGATAGACGTGAAGCAATGCTAGGGGAACTGGAGCCTCCGCAAATGCATTGTCTGCACATTCTGCACGAATTGTTTACACAACTTGAACAAGTGGCTGTGTAGGAGGCTCATTATGATTGGCAAATACTTTGATTATAATGCTACCACTCCCCTTCGTGAGGAAGTGGTGGACGTTTTAAAAGAGCATATTTTTACATTCGGGAATCCCTCTAGCGTTCATTCTCTTGGCCGAATAGCTAAAAGCAAAGTGCAAGAAGCGAAATTACAGGTTTGTAAGCTAATTGGTGCAGGGGAAGACAATCAAATCATTTTCACATCAAGTGGAACAGAAGCGGTTAACTTTGCTTTGAAGGGATATTTGCATGCTTTTGAAGAGGAAAATGTCCATATTATTACTACGCAAATTGAACACCCAGCTACTTTAGAAGTGTGCCAGTTCTACGAGAATAGAGGAGTAGAGGTCACATATTTGCCTGCTAACAAAGAAGGTATTGTTCAAAGCGAAAGCTTGGAGCAAGCGATGCGTCCGAATACGGTGCTGGTCTCCATTATGATGGCAAATAATGAAACGGGGGCTATTCAACCTATTAAGCAAATGATTCAAACGATAAAGGCTATCAATCCTCATGTTTTCTTTCATGTAGATGCGGTACAAGCTGTTGGGAAAATTCCTGTATATGTAACGGATTTGGGAGTAGATGCGCTATCCTTTTCGTCTCATAAGTTATATGGACCGAAGGGGATCGGTGCTTTATATATGAAAGATCCGACATCCTTACAGCCTTTAGTGCATGGGGGAGGCCAGGAGAATGGCTGGCGCGGCGGAACGGAAAATGTGTTGGGGGCTATAGGCTTTGGAATCGCTTGTAGCTTGGCGCACGCGGAACTGCATGTACAATACGATAAGATGACAAAATTGAAGGCCTATTTGTTGGAGAAGCTGCAAACTTCTGTAGCAGATTTCTATGTCAATGGAACAGTAGACTCCAGCCTCAGTTTACCGGGAACATTGAATGTATCATTTGCTGGTATCCGTTCCGAAGCATTGGCGGCAATTTTGAACGAGATATACGGCATAGCAGTTTCTGTAGGATCAGCTTGCAGTTCAGAGAAAGTAAAGCTGTCCCATGTTTTGCAAGCGTTAGGACACTCTGAAGATAGAATTAAATCATCGCTGCGAATTAGTTTTGGAAAGTACACAACGCGAGAAGATATAGACAACCTCATTCAAAGTTTGTCTCAGTCTGTATATACGCTGCGGCAGATGCTTCCGCAAGTAAAGGAGAAGGTGTAGATGTTAGACCGCTTAAAGCTTGTTGCGCCTGTACGATCCAAGTTTATGATGCAGGAAATGTTAGAAGCTGGAGCTGATGAAGTTTATGTCGGTGTTCGACATCCATTGCTCCAGCAGCTTTCTTTTGATAATCGTTTCCAAACCGTCGCTGGATATCCAGCGCACTTTGAAAACTGGGAATCGCTTCAAGAAGTGATTGATCTTGCCAAGAGGAAAAGCGTTCAGGTTATCTTTATGGCGAATGCATCATATATTCCGCGTGAACTTGAGCAAGCATATATAGGGCATGTGGCCCGAGCAGTTGAATTGGGAGTGGACTTTGTGACTGTCTCTTCGTTTCAAACGCTGGAACTTTTAAAGAACTTCCAAAAACGTGTAGCCTTTATTTCTGGGTCAACGATTGCCCCTGTAAATAAGTACGGAGTCCGTATGCTTCGCGAAAAGGGGATTGCTCGTATCACAGTGGGGCATAGTACAGCGCTTAAAGAAATAAGGAGCTGGAAACAAGAAGGTCTTGAGATGATGATAACCGGTAATTTTGGTACCGGCAGTGTGCCGGCAAGCTGCCGGCTGTGGGAGAGTCCGAACAATGCTGAAATAGGTGAAGGGATACGATCTGGTTATCGTGTAGAGTTCCCGGACGGCAGTATAGCGAGTCAGATGACGTTGCTTGATAGTGCAACAGACTGTAGCTTGTGCAATTTGGAAGAACTTGTGGAGGCTGGTGTGCGCGCCATTAAATTTATAGGCAGAGAAGCTCCAAACCCTGTTTCACTTTCTCTCGTAGTCGATGTATTCCGGCAATGGAAAGAGCTTGGACTTGAAAACGTTTCTATTGCAGACAAGAAAGAAATCATGGAGCAGGAACAATTAATGTGGGTTATGAAGTGGGTACCGAGGTTCTGTGAAAAGTGTCGCTGCACATATCTTCCTACGCGCACCAATCAAATATATGTATAGGAGGGCGAAGTTTGAATACTTCTAAAAAAGAACTCAGAGTTCATCATGATCAGTTGTATACATTACCGAGTCTTTTCCTTGAGGATTACGACACCATTTGCTTGGGACATTCGGGTTGCATTCATAAGATGGCGGGATTGGCCGAAGAGCATATTCAATATATTTTACAACAAGGGAAGAGTGCTAAAATTGAACTTCCTATCTTGTTTGAAACTCATTTTGAGCGTGTAATGGAAAAGGTTCAGCAATTCTTTCATCTTCCTCTTAACATTGTAGTCAATGACTGGGGAACACTTCATTATTTGGTGTCACAACAAAATCTGCCGCATGTCTCTTTTTCGTTAGGAAGACAGCTTGTATACAGCCTTATGAATTGCCCATGGTACGAGGATATTTTGCAAAACGAAACTGATGATATTAGGAAAGCGTATTTGCAAGTAAATGTGGACTCTGATTCAATTCTAGCGTTGCTTCAGCAATATGGAGTGAAAGAAATTGATCTGGATATGGGACCAGGAATGCAGGAGTCTATTCAATCGCTTCGCAAGGAAGGTATCGCTATTAATGCTTTTTTAGACTATGCGATGGCATCGATGTCCCGTTCTTGTCATACAGTTCGCGCTTATAACGAGTCTGTCGGAAACTGCGGTTATTTATGTAATGAAGCAATTTACATTGAGCCTCGTCAACGTTGGAATCGATTTGAAGATACTATGATCCGAATTGCAAAAGAGAATCGCCAAAAGTTAGGCGAACTGATTGTATACGGCAATATCGTAGTACAAAACAAAGAATGGACTGGAGAGGAGCCGTTTGAAGTTGACTCCATTTGCGATGATTTTCGCTTTTCTCCAAAACAAATTGGACAGGAGGCTGTAAAGTGAAAACACAGGAATTGCAACAGTCACTCTCGGATATTCTGGAAAAAGTGGATGATGTTGTGGTAGATTACCTGATTCCTAATGCGAAAAAGTGGGATACGGAACAAGCATTTCCACGAGAAAATTTGACTGCGTTGGGAGAAGAGGGGCTTTTAGGCCTCATGATTCCAAAAGAGCTCGGAGGGTTGAGCGGGACTCCTCGTATATACAAAGAAGTTGTAATGAAGCTAGCACAAGCATGTGCATCGACAGCCCTTGTTTATGTGCAGCATACATCAGCTGCGTCTATCATGCTATATGGTAAGCAGCAGCCATATATAAAAGAGCAGCTAGAGCTCATGGCGCAAGGGAAACGTTTGGCAACAATCGCTTTAAGCGAAGCCGGTTCTGGGTGTTATTTTTTTCTACCAGTCAGCCAGGCGGAAAAGATAGATAAGGGCTTTCTGCTAAATACGAAAAAAACAATGGTAACAAGTGCAGGAGAAGCTGATATATACGTAACGAATTCCAAAGCTACGTTCGCAAAGAATTCTATGCAAAGCAACTTTTATGTAATTCCTAAGGAACATCCTGGTATTATCTTAGGGGGTATTTGGAAAGGTATGGGATTGCGTGGGAATCAAAGTGCTCCGATGACTATTGATTGCCAGCTAGATGAAGAGATGCTCATTGGAAAAGAGGGGGAAGGGTTTAAAATCGTGAGAGAATCTCTGCTTCCGATGGGGCAAATTGGCATTTCTGCATTAAATATCGGAATTGCGAAAGCGATTTATGAAGAGTCTGTATCCTATGTCAAGAAACGCTTTTATGCACATATTAATACGAATCTATCAAATTTTCAAAGTATCCAGCAAACCGTGGGAGAAATGAAGATTGTCTGTGATCAGGCGGAAAAGGCGCTAGATACAGTAGTGCTGAAATTAGAACAAAATCAATTGGATATGGTAAGTACATTGGAAATCAAAGTAATGGCTTGTCAAGCAGCCATGCAATTGGCTGATTTAGGACTAAAGGTGTGCGGGGGGCACGCGTACTCAGCGCATTCTCCGATTGAACGCTATATTAGGGACAGCAAAGCCGGTTCTGTAATGGGTCCTACACCTGAAGTGTTAAAGGAGCTTATCGGTAAGATTGTATTGGATGTTCCAACGCAATTGTAAAATGGAGGGGAAAGGCTATGACAAATCAACCTACAGTACAATACGGTGGTTTGAAGCAGGTGTTTGCAGTAAGTCTTGGCTTATTTCTTGTGTTTTTGGACAGCACAGTCGTAAATATAGCGCTGCCTACTATTATTGAAGATTATGGTATTACTTTAAGTGTGGCATCTTGGATCATCAATGCGTTTGTTCTCACATTGGCAGTTTTACTGGTTACCTTTGGGAAACTTGCGGATATGTTTGGAAGGTCACGTTTCTTTTTGATGGGACTTGTCATTTTCACAATCAGTTCCTTTCTTTGCGGAATTGCACCAAATGAAGAAGTTTTAATTGTTGCCCGGGTGCTTCAGGGAATTGGAGGAGCTATGGTAATCCCTGCTAGTATGATGCTTGTGCGTACAGCAGTACCGCCAGAAAAAACAGGATTGGCAATGGGGATTTGGGGAGCGGTAGGAGCATTGGCAGTCGCTGTTGGACCGAGTCTAGGTGGAGTAGTAACAGAATATATCAATTGGAGATGGGTTTTCTACATTAACGTTCCGGTTGTCGTCTTATCATACCCTTTCATACGGATAGCATTCAAAGGGCATCACGATGTACGTACACCGTTTAGCCTTGATTTCGGGGGAATAGTGACGCTTAGCGCAGGCTTATATTTTCTTACTTATGCGATTCTCCAAGGCGAAGCGTTAGGATGGACTTCTCAAGTAATCTACCTGTATTTTGGGATAAGCTTAGTGTCGGCACTGTTATTTATATTAATAGAAAGAAAAGTGCGTCAGCCACTAGTAGACTTCACGATTTTTCAAAACCGGCATTATGTCGGAGGAATTCTGTCTAATTTTTTGGGTGGTGTACTCTTGATGGGGACACTTATCTTGCTGCCAATTTATTTCACGCAAGTCAAAGGATACGACACTTTACAGTCTTCTTTTCTGATTACACCACTCTCGGCCGTTATGCTTGTGGTAGCACCTATGATTGGTCGTTTGATTGATCGGATTGGTTATTTTATACCTATGGTTTTGGGATACATATTTACAATTGCAGGCTTTGTACTGTTAGTTAATTTGGATGCGGATGCATCCCTGAAACACCTTATTTTTGTAATGCTAGTGCTCGGTACTGGGTTAGGTATTATTATGGTTACAAGTGTGACAGTTTGTACGGCTTCTGTATCAGACAAACACGTATCGTTAGGTTCGGGTATTTTTGCAACAACACGAAATATGGGAGGCGCAATCGGAGTATCGTTATTTGTGTCCCTCACCCTGAGCTTTTTAAATACTTACTCTTCTGAAATAGTAGATGAGGGTATAACACATTTCCAAAAAGCAGAGTTACCTTCTCAAGTGACAGAGCAAGCTATTGCAAGACTGGAGAAACAAAGAAGCAACTTCTTTGAAGAAGCAAAAAAGCTGGGGGATTTTAAAATATCAGATGAATTGCGTCAACAGACTATTGTAAAGGAAAAACAAGAAGTTCTTCAAACATTGCCACAAGGAGCTAAGCTGCCACCACAAGCGGAACAGGAAATTGAAACAAAAGTGAACGCGGAACTGCAGAGCATCGAAAAGGAAGTAAACGATATTCAAGGTGATATAAGGGATGATGCGGAAACATATTTAGTAAGAGCAATGACAAAGGCCTTTTGGAGTGGCTTAATATTGGCTGTTGTATGCAGCGGAAGTTTGTTGCTTTTACGGAAGCGCGCTGTAGATGTAGAGTTAGATGCAGTAGTAACAGAATAATCCCAAAAAGGAGATCAGCTTCAGTCGATCTCCTTTTTTATACTTTAAGAAAGTATAAATTTCCAGCTGGAGGTCGATTCGACGTAGTTAGAAATTTTAGGAACAAAGTATAAGTAGGGCTGCGCCTCTGTCTTCGCCCAAGAGCAGGGCTCGCCAATCGGCGAGTTTTCTTTACACTGTAGGAAAGTATAAATTTCCAGCTCGAAGCGAATATGAAGCTAGATAAGAGAGTTCTGATGTCCTGAGAACAATGAAATTAAATGCATGTTACAGATATCTTTCACATATATTGGGATAAGCATAGGATTAGGAGGATGTTATGGAAGATGTGTACATAGGAATTATTGTATCTTCTATATGCACTATACTAGGAGCTGTTCCTGCCGTATTTTTACAAAACATTTCGCATCGTCATAAAGATAACTTGCTAGCCTATACAGCTGGAATTATGGTGGCTGCCGCTACGTATGGATTAATTCCCTCAACACTAAAAATCTCTAATATATTTGTACTTTCAATCGGGATTATTCTAGGAACAATAGTGTTGACACTTTTAGACTATTATCTTCCTCATATAGATCTAGACCACTCATCGACTGTACCGTTTCAAACAAGTGCCCCCTTGTTGTTTGTTGCCATAGCTCTTCATAACATACCTGAAGGTCTTTCCGTTGGTGTAAGTTACGCGAGTGATTATCAAGATTTAGGGCCGGTTGTTTCCTTTGCAATTGCACTGCAAAACATTCCAGAAGGGTTTTTAATAGCTTTATTTCTTATAGCAAACTACGAGAGTCGATTTAAAGCCTTTCTACATACTGCTATCACCGGGTTAATTGAACTCATTTCGTCAATGATAGGCTTTCACTTTACTGGTACGTTTTTATTCATTGTTCCTTATGGACTAGCTTTTGCCGCAGGTGCAATGCTATTTATTGTATATAAAGAACTTATTCCAGAAAGTCATGGTGATGGAAATGAAACATCTGCAACGTTTTCCTTTATTTTTGGCTTGCTTTCTATGATAGCATTAACAAATTGGTTCCGATAATATTTGAAGTGAAATGATTTTGTTAGGTACTTGTCAGGTTTTCTTGAAGAGCACTTCTACTTGTTTGTAATGGAACTACACCTTCCTCCTCTCTTGATAAAGGGGGATTGACATAATTAAAAGGGGGCTGCTGTCAGCCCCTTTTTTCTCCCTCCTCTTCGTATTTGTTCTTTTGAGCAGGCTGTTCATTGTTCGGTTGAATCGGTTCTTCAGGCTTATCAGTTTGAGCAGACTGTTCATTGTTCGGTTGAATCGGTTCTTCAGGCTTATCAGTTTGAGCAGACTGTTCATTGTTCGGTTGAATCGGTTCTTCAGGCTTATCAGTTTGAGCAGGCTGTTCATTGTTCGGTTGAATCGGTTCTTCAGGCTTATCAGTTTGAGCAGGCTGTTCATTGTTCGGTTGAATCGGTTCTTCA
>JBEPZN010000001.1:168274-248394 GCA_041640875.1 Ectobacillus sp.
CATTGTTCGGTTGAATCGGTTCTTCAGGCTTATCAGTTTGAGCAGGCTGTTCATTGTTCGGTTGAATCGGTTCTTCAGGCTTATCAGTTTGAGCAGGCTGTTCATTGTTCGGTTGAATCGGTTCTTCGCGCTTATCAGTTTGAGCAGGCTGTTCATTGTTCGGTTGAATCGGTTCTTCGCGCTTATCAGTTTGAGCAGGCTGTTTATTGTTCGGTTGAATCGGTTCTTCGCGCTTATCAGTTTGAGCAGGCTGTTTATTGTTCGGTTGAATCGGTTCTTCAGGCTTATCAGTTTGAGCAGGCTGTTCATTGTTCGGTTGAATCGGTTCTTCAGGCTTATCAGTTTGAGCAGGCTGTTCATTGTTCGGTTGAATCGGTTCTTCAGGCTTATCAGTTTGAGCAGGCTGTTCATTGTTCGGTTGAATCGGTTCTTCGCGCTTATCAGTTTGAGCAGGCTGTTTATTATTTGGTTGAATCGGTTCTTCTTGCTTGTTATCTTGGTACGATGATGCCTGTTCTTTTTCCGCCTGTTCTTTTTCTGTTTCTTTTTGGGTATCGGAATCGTGCTGTTCTTCTGAAGGAGAAGGTTCTTTTCGAATGGGCAAAGGTGATTGTTCGGTTTTCTCTTTTTCTATATAAGTACCGGTACTCATTCTTGATCCTTTGGCGTTCTCCCTCATTTGAACTGTCCCCTCTTGGTGCACTATCGATACACTTTCCTTTGCATACTTTGTTTTTACAGTTTGTAAAACGGGTTCCAGCTTTTGTTGAAACGCCTTATTATTGTCGGCCACAACAGAAGTAAGGGCAACCTGTGTTCCTTTTCTTAGATATCCATCTAGTTGGGATTGATTTATAACCTGTTCAATGACATCAGACAGCGGTTGCTTCTCCCAATTTGTAAGCTCTTTTATAATTTGTTTACCCTCTGCATTATACGCCTCTAAGCGAAGTACGCGAAGTTTGCTATCCACGCTTGCTTCTACACTTGGGTTTATATCGACAGATACGTAAGCCATAACCTTGTCCTGTTCCCGGTCATAGAAAAACAAAGGTGAGGTAAGGAAGCAACAAACTAATATAAATATAGATTTTAAAAAGGGAGAGCCGAATAAATATTTTCTGTTTGGAAGTAATTCTTCCTCGGTAAATATAATTTCTTGCCCGATCGTATAGCTTCCCTGCTTGTTTGTGCACTTCACAAACCTTCCGTCATGGGTAAGGAGCAAAATATTTTTCTTTTGAATCTCTAGCACAATTCCTTTATTCATTATTCATCCACCCTTTTACATACTCCTTAATGTACGTATAATCACTGCTGGAAATAATACATATAGCAATGATATATTTCCTATGTCGTTCCAGCGTTTTTCGGCTGGCTCGTACCCGGTTTTCTAGTTGTTTTAACGGGAGCCTTTTTTTTCGAAAGAGCTCTTGTAACATTTGTTCATCCTGTACAACTGTTTGAGCAATTTCTGTTAAATGTTCCCTTGTATCCCCGTGCTTCGGCGAAACACTTACAAGATCTGTAAAGGAAATACGGAATTCCTCCAATACCTTTTGAAGGTGAAAAATTTCTTCCTTCCGGGTTTCGTTATCCAATTTATTTAAATATTCAGAAATCGAAACTTGCGCATCTGTCAAGTTCTCCTCTTGCTGCTCTTCTTTTAAAAAGACAAGATTTTGACGCAATTCTTTTCGTATGTAGTCAATCACATCTCTTTTTATAAGAAGCCCAGCAAATGCAAGAAATGATTTTCCCTTCTTATAAGAATACTTCTCTATAGCTTGATGGAACGCAAACAAACCAATACTATACGCATCATCCTGTTCTGTTATGTAACGCTTACAAACATTAGAAACGGCTTTTCGAACGAAAGGCTGGTACTGAGCTATAAATGCGTTTCTGTCACCTTCGCCTGTTTGAAGGTGAAGTACAATTTCCTCTATTCTTTCTTTTGGCTTAATAGCTTTTAATAGTAGGCTTAGCACAAATTCTCTCCTCCTTTCTTTGCTTTATGTAAAATGAGAAAATAATCTCCATGCTTTGTTCATCTGCTTTTATATGGTGCAACTATGGCGCCTGTACGTCAGATTGATAGTGAATCACTAAACATAATATCAGTTACTGAGATTGGATTTCAAGGTTAATAGCGTATTGTTAGGATTGAAATGATAGTGTCACAATAGACGAAGAACAATTTACATAGATTGCTAGCCTAGCTATGTATCAGTGCCCCGTGTGTGGAGATTGTTGTACTTGGTAAACATGCTGTACACATACGCTGCATATACTGTACTACTGTACAAGCAAGGGGAGAGAATCGTGGAGGAAGGGAGTGCTATATGAACTGGTTAGAAGCCTTTTTACTTGGAATCATTCAGGGATTAACGGAATTTTTACCTATTAGCAGCACGGGTCATTTATATTTAGGTCGTCATCTGTTTGGATTGGATGAAGCTGGTCTATTTTTAGATACAATGCTTCACATTGGGACATTAATAGCTGTGTTTGTGTATTATAAACACGAATTTACCAAGATTTTACGAAATCCTTTTAGTAGGATGACCTATTTATTAATAGTTGGGACGATTCCAGCAATAGTTATAGGCTTTTTGTTTAAGGACTTTTTTGAGGAGATTTCTAAAACGGGCATTACAATCGGATGGGAGTTTATAGCGACAGGCTTTTTTTTATATCTAGCGGAAAGAGGGAAAAGTGGAAAAAAGAAAATGGAAGATCTTACATATCAGGATGCTTTGTTTATTGGTGTTTTTCAAGCTTTTGCAATCTTTCCAGCAATTTCTCGTTCCGGCATGACAATTACGGCAGCTCTCTGGAGAAAGCTTGACAGGGAAACGGCAGCTTATTTTTCCTTTCTTTTGTCAACACCAGCGATTGTTGGAGGGATCGTGTTGCAATCCGTTGATGTACTTAAAGGAAAGGCTGAGACAATTTCAAGCATATCTCTCGCTGTCGGCGCAATCTCTGCAGCTTTTTTCGGTTATATCGCAGTTTCGTGGATGATTTCATATTTAAAGCATCATTCTTTAAAAATATTTGCGTATTATGCGTGCGGACTCGGAGTGATAATACTTATATTGCAATTTACAGGCATATTCTGAACGATATGTCTGTTTTCCATTTTTAAAATTTTTCTCATTTTATGTATGTGCTGTATATAAAGGTTGTCATGGCGGCTTTTACCATGATACTCTTGATTATATGCTATAAAAGAGCAGAGGATGGATAGAGAGTTGAAGAAAGTGATAAGAGAGGCGTGGAGTTGGATCAGTTCTTTTGCGGTTGCTTTGGCGCTCGCTATCGTAGTAAGTGTTTTTGTTGTTCAACCCTATAAGGTGGAGGGACATTCTATGGACCCTACTTTGGTGGATCAGGAACGAATTATTGTCTCTAAATTACCGCATACCTTCTCACGTGAGCCTGATTACGGTGATATCGTGATTATTGATAGTCGTGTAGACAGGGAGCGCACATTTAAGGATGATTTTCTAGAAAACCCGCTGTTGCAGTTTTTAGCTTCAGAAGAAGAGGGGCACTCTCTTTATGTGAAGCGGGTGATCGGAAAACCGGGCGATGAACTGGAAATTAGGCAAAATAAGCTGTATCGAAACGGACAGGAGCTGCATGAATCGTATATTAAAGAGGCTATGTACGTTGGAGTTAACGAAAAATGGGTAGTGCCAAAAGGCTGTGTGTTTGTGATGGGAGATAACCGAAATAATAGCCGTGATAGTCGGCAGATCGGATATGTTCCTTTAGATCATGTGCTTGGGAAAAAGGTTTTTGAAATTTCCTGGACAAAATAACGCAAGCATCAGGCGCATGTATATGCTGTTTTCATTTTGTATTTATTTCAAGTTAAAAAGGGTGTTTCAAAGTCGTCTTTTGAAACACCCTTTTTAACTTGAATATATAACTGTTTGAGATGTTGTCCTACTTCAACGATCCGTGTCCTGCCTACGTAAAAGCTGGATTTTGCGTAGGCAGGACAGTGTCCGCTTTCTGACACTGTAAGAAAGTATAAATTTCTAGCTGGAAGACCATTCGACGTAGCGAGAAATTTTAGGAATACAGTATAAGTAGGACTACGCCTCTGTCTTCGCCCAAGGGCAGAGCTCGCCAGTCGGCGAGTTTTCTTTACACTGTAGGAAAGTATAAATTTCCAGCTAGAAGGTCATTCGGCGTAGTCGGAAATTTTAGGAATACAGTATAAGTGCAACTACGCCTCTGTCTTCACCCAAGAGCAGGGCTCGCCAGTCGGCGAGTTTTCTTTATTAAGATTTGGAATTAGATAAGACAACCCGCTCAGTTTTCTCAGGAAAGATAAAGGGAACAACAAAACTGCAAATGATAACAAATAGCAGAATGCTATAGAAGAATACTCCTTTTCCATCGATGAACAGAGCCAGGCTAAAGATAACGTAACGCGATAGGCTAAATGCCCATTCGCGCCAAAGCAAAAAGCTCGCCTTTATTGAGGTGCTCTCATTTTCTAAGGCTGTCAATTGCTGTGAAAACACCACTGTATTTACATAAAATAAACCGAATGTTGTGCATATATTTGATAAAATAAGCCAAATGGGTTGTTCTAGCAATGCGCAGCCAAAACCAATGGACGTAAGTGTGACTCCGATTAATAGCCAGTTTTTGTAGGACACGCTTTGCTTTTGTTGAAACCATTTCAGGGCTAACACAGAAGAAAGTGTATATACAATATTTAATAAAGCAATGAGCCATTTATTCTCAGTTACTTGAAACGTATACAGCAACACAAACATCCCTTGAAATGTCATCAATACGCCATGAAAAAAGCTTGTTGTCAATGAGGTTCTTAAGGTCCGCATGCGCATTAGCTTCCATGAAATCATTTCTCTAAAGAACAAGCGCTCTTCTGATTTCTGGAGAGAAAAATCAGGGATATAGAAGGTTATAATGAACTTTAGTATTACAAAGACAAGCATCAATAAAAAGGATCCGATATAACCGAAAAAATAAATGACGAGTGCGGATAGGAGCGGTACTGTAATTGAGATGATTTGGCCGATTACAGCAATTAAGGAATAAAAGGTTTCAAATTCTTTTCCTTTCCCAAATATAGACAGAGTAATATTCATGCCGCCCCAGTACATACCCATGGTCACTCCGATTGGTAACGCATACAACAGAATTGAGATCCGTTCATTTTCAAGGTGAAGCAATGAAAGGAGCAAGAAAGAAACAGCTCCTGAGCATACGCTAATGCGAATAATAAAACGAATAGAGCGTAGCATTAGCTGCTTGGTTGCTAATGCATAGGCCGCAAAAAAGGCAAGAAATAGCCACAAGTTGTACCAGGCTACATCAAAAATTTCATGGTTTTTTTCCCAAATGTACAAGTTAACAAATATGCTAATATAGGAAAAGATAATCATCGCACACCCCGACATGATGAGTAGCTGTTTCATATGCGATTGTAGTTTCATTTTATTCCCCCTCTTTCCGCAGGACAAATTCTTTTACAAAACCGGCCTGCAATCCATCACTAGTTTACAGAGCATCTAAGGTAAGAAAAAGAGAAGAAAGCGGAATAACTTAGATAAAAACGACTTTTTTGCACTTTTAGGAAAGTATAAAATTCCAGCTAGAAATCATTCGACGTAGTTGGAAATTTTAGGGGTGCAATGTAAAGGCAACTATGCTTCTGTCTTTGCCAACCGGCGAGTTTTCTGTATTGAACATCGTTAGTTTTAGAGAGTCTTCTCTTTGCGGCTGTAAACCAAAATGTGTGGAGAAAAGGAAAAAACTTGAGTATAAGCTGGAGTTGCTGTATGATGACAAACAATATAGGATAGCTTTATTAAGATATTTACACATCAAACTATCACGGTGCAGATAAGCTAGGTGTAACAAGGAAAGCTACATATCAAAGAGGTGGAGAAATGGAAGCAATCGCATGTAAAGAGAGTAGAGCAGTTAAGACAAGTCGTGTATTCCCAAACGATACAAACAACCATCAAACGTTGTTTGGCGGCAAGTTAATGAGTTGGATAGATGATATAGCTTCTATCTCAGCTGCTCGCCATTCTCGAAAATCAACTGTGACAGCCTCAACAGATTCTGTCGATTTTCTGCATCCGATTACGCAGTCTGATTCGGTATGTTTAGAATCATATGTCACGTACACGGGAAGAACATCTATGGAGGTGTTTGTTAAGGTAACAGCAGAGAATTTGCTTTCAGGAGAGAGGAAGATTGCGGCTACTGCATTTTTAACCTTTGTTGCATTAGATAAGCAAGGGAAGCCGGTAACGATTCCGTCGGTTTTACCCGAAACAGAAGAAGAGATGTATTTGCATCGAACGGCCCCAGAACGGACAAAAATGCGGAAGGAACGAAAAAAACATAGTAAGGAATTGGCTGCTTTTATGAGAACAACAAAGCCGTGGGAAGCATAAAAGGTTTGCAATAGACGCCGGGCACAATGCATGGCGTCTATTGCTGCGTTTTTACATTGACTAAAATAAGGAACTCAGCTTATATTGCATAATAAAACAGAAAGATAGAGGTTGGTACGTATGGCCTTTGAGACTAACCTAAAAACTGATGCTGAGCAAGCCCTCAAAATAGCCTTTAACAAAGTCGTAAAACAACTTTTCAGAAGGGGCAAGCTCTCGATGCTGCGGAGAGATTAAACCTACCTTCCGTGTCACCTCTGGATCGCGGATTTGTATCCTTACCGTATTTTTCGGGAGCGTCTCATAAAGCGTAACCTCAGGAAGCAAAGTAACACCAATCCCCGCAGAAACCAAGCCTTTGATGGCATCCAAATCTTCTCCCTCAAAAGGAACAGATGGGTGGAAACCGGCTTGCAAACAAGCGTCTACCGCCAGTTTGCGGAGGATAAATCCGTTTGGGAAAAAGATAAAGGAATCATTGGCAAGCATTCGAAGAGAAATATGCGTTTGTGCTGCTAAAGGGTGTGTATCTGGGAGCAGGGCAACGATTTTCTCTTTGAAAAGAACATCCACGCGCAAATCAGGATCGCGTGTCGGTGCCGGTCCGATAAAGGCTAAATCAATGTCGCTTTGTTTAATAGCATTTATGAGGAAATGGTTCGAACCTTGCCTCAAATGAAAGCTAACATTCGGATATGCTTTTTTAAAGGCTGAAATGACTTCAGGAAGTATGTGACTAGCTAGGCTAGAAGGAAATCCTACTCGAACTGTTCCTCGTTCCGGGTCTAAGTACTCATCAATTTTCTGCTTAGCATTGTCGATAGCTTGTAGGGCGATTATTGCATGCTCCGCAAATAATTTACCAACAGGTGTGAGTTTAATATTGCGGCCTTCCCTCTTAAGTAAAGGAATCCCTAGTTCCTCCTCTAAATTAGAAATTTGTCGACTTACGGCGGATTGTGCAACATGCAACGAATCTGCAGCCGCGGATATATGCTCGCGTTTTGCCACCTCTACAAAATACTTTAATTGCCGTAATTCCAATGTTGGTTCCCCTTTCATATCAAAATGAGATGAATATTATCTTAATTATATATTGTTTATATCGATAAGGGAAATTACAATGTAGATATTCAGTGCGATAAATAGAGACTAGAGCGGTAGAGAAGGGGGACATCGGAATGGAGAGAAACTTCCAACCACAAGGACTATATCATCCGGATTTCGAGCATGATGCTTGCGGAATCGGTATGTATGCTCATATAAAAGGTAAAGCAACACATGAAATTGTTGAAAAAGGACTACACATGCTTTGTCAAATGGAGCATCGTGGCGGACAAGGCAGCGACCCGGAAACTGGAGACGGTGCCGGTATTATGCTGCAAATTCCTCATGAATACTTAAAAGCAGTATGTGCTGACATTACTTTCCCTGAAAAAGGACGCTACGGCGTAGGGATGATTTTCTTCCCGCAGGACGAAACAGCACGTCAATTTTATCAAAACACATTACAAGAAATCATTACGGCAGAAGGCCAAACTTTGCTTGGATGGAGAACGGTTCCTGTTAAACCTGATGCAATCGGTAAAGCAGGAAGAGAAAGCCAGCCATACATCCAACAAGTAATCATTGGTGCAAGTGATGATGTAGTGGATGCAGCGGCATTTGAGCGTAAGCTTTACGTTATCCGTAAACAACTTGAAAACATTGCGGACAATGAAGAAATTGGTCTGTATATTCCAAGCTTTTCAAGTCGCACGATCGTATATAAAGGTCTCTTAACACCAGAACAGCTTCGTACTTTTTATTTAGATCTACAAGACGAGCGTTTTGAGTCAGCATTTTCATTAGTGCATTCTCGTTTTAGTACAAATACATTCCCAAGCTGGGAGCGTGCGCATCCAAACCGCTATCTAATCCATAACGGTGAAATTAACACAGTTCGTGGAAATGTAAACTGGATGAAGGCAAGAGAAAAACAGTTTGTTTCCGAAGTGTTTGGTGAAGAATTGAGCAAAGTTGTTCCTGTGGTCGATACAAACGGAAGCGACTCCTCTATGCTAGATAACAGCTTTGAATTCTTCGTGCTAGCTGGCAGAACGCCTGTGCAAGCAGCAATGATGATGGTTCCAGAGCCTTGGATTCATGATGAACAAATGAACGAAGATAAAAAAGGCTTTTATGAGTACCACAGCAGCTTAATGGAGCCATGGGATGGTCCTACTGCGATTTCCTTTACAGATGGAAAACAAATCGGTGCGCTTCTTGACCGAAACGGACTTCGCCCAGCACGTTACTACGTAACGAAGGACGATTATATCATCTTGTCCTCTGAGGTAGGCGTTATCGACGTAGAACCAGAGAACGTAGCATACAAAGATCGTTTAAGCCCAGGCAAGATGTTGTTGGTTGACTTAGAAGAAGGCCGCATCATTTCTGATGAAGAAATTAAGATGCAAATGGCAACAGAAAAGCCTTACCGTCAGTGGGTAGAAGAACAGATGGTAACGGTTGAACAATTGCCTGCAGTACAAAAAGAAGAAACATCTAACCTAGATTTATTAAAACTTCAAGTTGCTTTTGGCTATACGTATGAAGAAGTAACGAAAAATATCGTGCCTATGGTCCAAGAAGGAAAAGATCCGATTATTTCCATGGGTAATGATGCACCGCTTGCTGTATTGTCCAATCAATCACAATTATTGTTCAATTACTTCAAGCAATCCTTTGCGCAAGTTACGAATCCGCCAATCGATGCGATTCGTGAGCATGCAGTAACAGCATCTTTAACGTTCTTAGGAGCAGAGGGTAACTTATTGCATCCGGATGAAAAGGTAGCGAGACGTATTCGTTTAGAAAGCCCGATTTTATCTAAGGGAGATTTCGAACGTATCTGCAATAACCCATATCCGGAATTCCAATCGGCTACACTATCTATTCTGTTCCAAGGTAATTTAGAACAGGCAATGCAAAACCTATTTGCCGCAGCAGACGAAGCAATTGAATCTGGTGCAAGCTTACTTGTCCTATCTGACCTTGGTCTAGACAAAGAGAATGCAGCAATTCCATCACTTCTTGCTGTAAGTGGACTACACCACTATTTAGTGGACAAAGGTACACGTACAAAGGTAAGTTTAATTGTTGAAACGGGCGAAGCAAGAGAGGTTCATCATTTTGCGATGCTAATCGGCTATGGAGTAGATGCGATCTATCCATACCTAGTATTTGAAACAATCAAGCATTTAATTCAAGATGAGGTTCTTTCCGGCAGCCAAGAACAAGCAGAGAAGAGCTTCCTTGTTGCTGCGACAGAAGGCGTTATAAAAGTAATGTCCAAAATGGGTATTTCTACTGTACAAAGCTACCGTGGTGCGCAAATCTTTGAAGCCATCGGTATCGGGAAATCAGTAATTAATAAATACTTCAAAGGAACAGCTTCTCAAATCGCTGGTATTGATCTAGATGTAATTGAGAAAGAGACGTTTATGCGTCATGAAAAAGCGTTCCAAGAGTCTGTGTATGAAGAACAAACATTAGAAGCAGGAAGTGACTTCCAGTGGCGTAAAAATGGGGAGCACCATGCTTTCAACCCAGGAACGATTCATTTGCTGCAAAAAGCCTGTCGTACGGGCGATTACGATCTATTCAAGAAATACTCTGAATTAGCTAACGAAGAACAAATGGCGTTCTTACGTAACTTGTTCACATTCAAAGAAGAGCGACAAGCGATTCCATTAGAAGAAGTTGAATCGGCTGAATCTATTGTACGCCGCTTTAAAACAGGAGCTATGTCGTACGGTGCTCTAAGTGAAGAGTCTCATGAAGCTCTTGCAATTGCGATGAACAGACTTGGCGCGCGCAGCAACAGCGGAGAAGGTGGAGAAAATCCAGCTCGTTATGTTCCTGATGCAAATGGTGATTTCCGCCGCAGCGCAATCAAGCAAATTGCTTCTGGTCGTTTTGGTGTAACAAGTCACTATTTAGTGAATGCAGATGAAATTCAGTTAAAGATGGCGCAAGGTGCGAAACCAGGTGAAGGCGGACAGCTTCCAGGTCAAAAAGTATATCCTTGGATTGCTGATGTTCGTGGCGCAACACCAGGTGTAGGCTTAATTTCACCTCCACCTCACCATGATATTTATTCAATTGAAGATTTAGCGCAGTTAATTCATGATGCGAAAAACGCAAACCCTGCAGCACGCATTAGCGTAAAGCTTGTATCAAAAGCAGGTGTTGGAACAATTGCTGCCGGCGTAGCAAAAGGTGTAGCTGATGTTATCGTAATCAGCGGTTTTGAGGGCGGAACAGGTGCTTCTCCACGTACAAGTGTTAAGCACGCAGGTATGCCATGGGAGCTTGGATTAGCAGAAACACATCAAACATTATTGATCAACGAATTACGTGATCGTGTAGTTGTGGAAACAGATGGAAAATTAATGACAGGTCGTGACGTAGTACTTGCAGCACTTCTTGGAGCAGAAGAGTTTGGCTTTGCAACAGCTCCTCTAGTTGTATTAGGCTGTATTATGATGCGCGTATGCCATAAGGATACCTGTCCAGTCGGCGTAGCGACGCAAAACCCAGAGCTTCGTAAAAAGTTCGCAGGAAACCCTGATGATGTAGTGAACTACATGATGTTTGTTGCACAAGAGGTACGCGAATTAATGGCTGAGCTTGGATTCAGAACACTTGACGAAATGGTAGGAAGAACAGACGTGTTAACAGTAAGCGAGCGCGCTGCTTCCCACTGGAAAGCGAAGCATTTAGATTTATCTCCAATGCTTTACCAACCAGAAGTTGCAGAAGGTGCATCACGCACATTCAAGCATCCGCAACAGCATAAGTTAGAGCAATCGCTTGATATGCTTCAAATTCTTCCGTCAGCTGAAAAAGCATTGAACGAGAAGGAACCTGTTGAGATTTCTGTCTCCATCGGCAATACAAACCGTGTTGCGGGAACAATTCTCGGCAGCGAAGTAACGAAGCGCTACGGTGAAGAAGGTTTATCAGAAGATACGATTACATTGAACTTTACAGGTTCTGCAGGTCAAAGCTTTGGTGCATTCGTTCCGAAGGGAATTACGCTTCGTTTAGAAGGCGATGCAAATGACTATGTAGGAAAAGGCTTATCTGGCGGTAAAATTATCGTGCGCCCACATGCAGAGGCAAGCTTTGCGGCAGAAGATAATGTTATTGCAGGGAACGTAGCGTTCTATGGTGCTACATCCGGAGAAGCTTATATTAACGGAATAGCAGGGGAACGTTTCGCAGTTCGTAACAGCGGTGTGAACGTTGTTGTTGAAGGTGTCGGCGACCACGGCTGTGAATATATGACAGGCGGACGCGTTGTAATCCTTGGTTCTGTTGGTAAAAACTTTGCAGCAGGTATGTCTGGCGGTATTGCTTACGTGTTAACAGAGGACAAAGAAGCATTTGCTGCTTCTTGCAACAAAGAAATGGTACTTCTTGAGGACGTAGTAAGCGAAGCGGACGTAAAAGAATTAAAAGATTTGATTGTAAATCATTACGAATATACAGCAAGTTCTAAGGCTGCCTACATGTTGGCAAATTGGAACGAAGCAGTGGCTTCCTTCGTGAAGGTCATTCCGAGCGATTACAAACGTGTAGTTGAAACAATTGAAGAGTTAAAAGCTACAGGAATGAGTGAAGAAGAAGCAGTACAGGCAGCGTTTGAAGTTAACACCGGTCAAACGAAAACTGCAAAACAAACAAAGAAAACGGTTTTGGTGTAAGGAGGAGCGGTCATGGGAAAAGCAACCGGATTTATAGAATACGCACGGGAAGAAGCACAAGAACGTGATCCTCTTGCCCGTCTTCAAGACTGGAAAGAATTTTCTGTCAGATTACCTGACGAATCATTAAAAGTACAAGGAGCCCGCTGTATGGATTGCGGGACTCCTTTCTGCCAAATGGGTACGGAGATTCGTGGATTAACGTCCGGATGCCCGGTGCACAATCTTATCCCAGAGTGGAATGATCTTGTGTATCGCGGCCGCTGGAAAGAAGCGTTGGATCGTTTGCTGAAAACAAATAACTTCCCTGAGTTTACAGGACGTGTATGTCCTGCACCTTGTGAAGGATCATGTACAGTATCAATTGCAGATCCAGCGGTAGGAATTAAGAACATTGAGCGTGCTATTATCGATAAGGGCTTTGAAGAAGGCTGGATGACGCCGCGTCTTCCAAAAAGCCGCACAGGGAAAAAGGTAGCAATTGTTGGTTCTGGTCCCGCTGGTCTTGCAGCTGCTGACCAATTGAATCAAGCTGGTCATTCTGTTACAGTATTCGAGCGTGCAGATCGAATTGGCGGCTTGTTGATGTATGGAATTCCAAGCATGAAATTGGAAAAAGAAGTTGTTGAACGCCGTGTAGAGTTGCTTGCAGCAGAAGGCATTCAATTTGTTACAAATACAGAAATCGGAAAAGATATTACAGCTGAGCAATTAAAGGCAGATTTTGATTCCGTTATCCTTTGCACAGGAGCACAAAAGCAGCGTGACCTTGTAATGGAGGGACGTGAGTTTGAAGGAATCCATTTTGCGATGGATTACTTAACGCTTGCTACAAAAAGCTTGCTTGACTCCAACTTTGCAGATGGACAGTTCATTGATGCAGAAGGAAAAGACGTTATCGTAATCGGTGGCGGTGACACAGGAGCTGACTGTGTTGCAACAGCACTTAGACAAAATTGCCGCAGCGTAGTACAATTTGGTAAGCACCCAGAGCTTCCAGAGGATCGTGCTTACGACAATCCATGGCCAGAATATCCGTTAACATTTACTGTGGAATATGCATATGAAGAAGCAGAAGCAAAGTTCGGATCTGACCCACGCATATATTGCATCCAAACAACAAAAATCGTTGGCGATGAGCAAGGTCGTGTGAAGGAGCTTCACACAATCCAAATGGAAAAAACAAAAGATGAAAACGGGAAAGTTGTATTCAACCAAATTCCTGGAACTGAAAAGGTTTGGCCGGCACAGTTAGTATTTATTGCAATCGGTTTTGAAGGAACAGAGCAAAAAGTGCTTGACCAATTCGAAGTTGAGAAAAATGGAAACAAAGTAAAAGCAGCTTACGGAAAATATACGACATCTGTTGATGGTGTATTTGCTGCTGGAGACGCAAGAAGAGGCCAAAGCTTAATCGTTTGGGCTATTCATGAAGGTCGCGAGGCTGCACGTGAAGTAGACCGTTATTTAATGGGAGCTTCTAACTTACCATAATAATAGACAACAAAAAGCTAACCGTCTTGTATATAGAGATGGTTAGCTTTTTTCTTACACTTTAAGAAAGCATAAATTGCTAGCCGAGGGACTGTTCGGCGTAGTGGAGAATTTTGGAGATAATGTATAAGTACATCTACGCTCCTGTCTTCACCTAACAGCCCATCAATCGGCGAGTTGTCCTTATGATTTAAAATACTAGTTTTTGTTCTTTTCTTCCTGTATACTAAAACATCATATATAAAGAGGGTTTAGTGTGAAAGATATCGGATTGGTTTTAGAAGGCGGAGGAATGAGAGGGCTATATACTGCGGGGGTATTAGAATACTTTATGGAGAAAAATCTTTTTTTCTCATATGTAATTGGAGTTTCCGCAGGCGCCTGTATGGCGGCTTCCTATTTATCCAGACAACAGGGCAGAAATAAGAAAGTTAATACAGGGCTGGTAAGGGACCCGCGTTACTTGTCACTACGCAATTTCCTTCTGAAGCGACAGTTATTTGGCATGGACTTTTTATTTGATGAAATTCCAAATAAAATTATTCCATTTGATTTTCGTACATTTTTAGATGAAAGTGAACAATTCATTGTAGGTACAACTGATTGTGAAACTGGGGAAGCAGTGTATTATAATAAACAGGAGCATGGTACTGATATGCTGACTATTATTCGAGCTTCCAGTTCCATTCCTTTTATTGCACCTCCAGTTGAATACGATGGCAGACGATTGCTGGATGGAGCGATTACAGATCCAATTCCATTCCAAAAAGCAAAACAGGATGGATTTCATAGAAATATTGTAATTATGACAAGATCTGCTGGTTATTATAAGCCCCCTAGTAAGCTTACTCCTCTTATCAGGTGGATGTATCGAAAATATCCACAGGTTGCTTCGCTGCTAAGTAAACAATATGAGTTATATAACCAAACACTCTCTCTTCTTCATTCCGAGCGAATGCTGGGGAATTGTTATCTGATTCAGCCGAGTATTACCTTACCGGTCAGCCGAATTGAGCGAAATGAGAAAAGGCTAGTTGATTTGTATGAACTAGGCTATCAGGATGCAAAAAGGCATGAGGATGAAATACAACGTTGGGTATCCCGATAATATTTAGCCGTTGAAACACTCCTATTAACAGGAGTGTTTCTTTTTTACGCTGTAGGAATGTATAAATTTCTAGTTAGAAGTGAATTCGACGAGTTTTCCTTATACAAAAAGGAACTAAAAGATTTCTTGAAAGTTTGGGTATATCTTTTATTAATCGTTAGTTGAATCAGATCGTTGAAGCAAGATAAATCCACTTACACTAGTGGAGCTTCCTTTACATTCCACTTCAAAACCATATTTCTTCAAACAGTTCACTGCCTCGCGAAGTGAGCCTCCCGGTCTAATTACTCCGAAACAAGGCTGCGCACTTCCAATTACACGCGCATCTGTGATGGTAAAGCCAGAGCTTGGATCTAAAGGATTTCTTTCAAAAGTAAGAAGGACTAGATCTGTCGGTCTTGGAATAGATACGTCCAATGTCATTTCTCCTTTTTTCATGTTACTTATATATAATGCTTGTCCGGTGAAATTGCTTGTTTCTTTGTCATGGTTTTTGGAAAATGGGAAAACTATCTATGTACAACAAGATAGCAGGAGGCTAATGATGAAACAAATTCCAGTAGGAGTATCAAACCGTCATATTCATTTGAAAAAGGAGCATGTAGAGCAGTTATTTGGAGAAGGTTATGAATTAAAGGTTTTCAAGGAACTATCGCAGCCTGGAGAGTTCGCAGCAGAGGAAACTGTGACGATCCGTACACAAAAATCAGAAATTCAGCATGTTCGTATTTTAGGTCCGATCCGCAGTTTGACGCAGGTTGAAATCTCAAAGACAGATTCGTTTGCTCTTGGTGTGAAGGCTCCAATCCGTTCATCTGGTAATATCGAAGGGACGCCGGGCATTACAATTATCGGCCCGAAGGGAGAAATCAATGTTGAAAATGGTGTTATTGTAGCAGAGCGCCATATTCATATGACAACTGATGATGCAGCATCTTTTGGTGTGAGAGATGGGCAATATGTAAGTGTGAAGATCCCAGGAGAAAGAGGACTTATTTTTAATCAGGTATTGATTCGGGTGAAGGATACATACGCTCTAGATATGCATATTGATACGGATGAAGCGAATGCTGCCGGCTTAAAGTCTGGGGATACAGTAGAATTATTCCTATAGTTACGATGCAGGGGCCTTTTGCCAAACAAGCAATAGGCTCTTTTTCGCACTTTAAGAAAGTATAAATTTCCAGTTAGAAGCAAACTCGGTCTTTCGCCATTAAATGATAACAAAAAGGAAGCGATGCTATGTGTTACGAATAGTTAGATGCTGTATACTCTGTTTTATTGTTGTTTTTACCTTACCTAATCCATACAAAGCTGCAGATTTATATGAAAATCAACAAATTCCATCTTATGCAAAATGGGGACTTCTGGCTATGCAAAAAACAAAAGAACGATATCCTAAAGCAAACATCGTTGATTATCTTCATATCGGACGTGAAACAAAAACTCCTAATGTAGCAGTGGAAAGATTTAAATTATGGTTACAAGAGAATGGAAGAGAATATGGCGTGTTGATTGAGATTGAATTTGAGCTTCAAACAGAAAGAGTTTTGTATATTACCTTTACAGAAACAGACAGATAGCGATTCGCTGTTTGTTTCTTTGATTTTTAAAATATCATTTACTGTAATGAATTTTAAAAAATACTTTCCATGGATTTTTTTTCATTCTTTACATAAAACAGCATCCTTTACAAAAAAATAGTTATAAAACATTAATTTGTCTAGGGGGGTTCTATATGTTCGCTAAAGCTTTCTTCAAACCGCAGCTTATTTGTTTGTTTTTTCTTGCTTTTGTTTTAGTAAGCAGCGTTCATGAAAAGGAAGCGAAGGCTTTCTCGGGTCAAGTGATTCAAAGAGGTGCGGTTGGAGATGATGTGATTGAATTGCAGGCTCGTCTGCAATATATCGGATTCTATAGCGGTAGGATTGATGGTGCATTTGGCTGGAATACATATTGGGCCGTTCGCAACTTTCAATCGAAATATGGGTTACCTGTTGATGGGGTAGCAGGAGAAACAACGAAGCAAAAGCTGACAAAAGCATCCAAATATAATGAGCAATTTGTAAAAGAACAAATACGGAAGGGAAATGAATTTACGCATTACGGTGGGAAGCCTCTTGAGCAGCAAGTGAAAAGCAGTGGAGGGCAAGCAAAAACTAATGCAAGTCGACCTCAAAATGCCAATAATCAACCAGTGAAGACGACTGCTGCTAATGTGCCGAGTGGATTTTCACAAAATGATATTCAATGGATTGCGAACGCGGTATATGGAGAATCTCGCGGTGAACCGTATATCGGACAGGTCGCGGTAGCTGCAGTTATTTTGAATCGGGTGAGCAGTCCATCTTTCCCAAATACAGTGTATGGTGTTATTTTTGAGCCGCTTGCCTTTACTGCTGTTGCTGATGGACAAATTTGGTTGACGCCGAACGAAAATGCGAAAAGAGCAGTGCTAGATGCAATAAATGGCTGGGATCCGACTGATGGAGCAACGTATTATTTTAATCCAGATACTGCAACAAGTAAGTGGATTTGGGGGCGTCCTCAGATTAAAAAGATTGGCAAACATATTTTTTGCCGATAGGATGGAGGGGATAAAATGTTCAGAGCATTACTTATTATGATTTTATCAATTGGTGCTATTAGTACTGCCTATTGGGGGTATCGAGAGCATCAAGAAAAAAATGCTGTGCTGATTCGTGCTGAGAATAACTATCAGCGAGCGTTTAATGATTTGACATATGAAATCGATTTGTTGCATGACAAAATAGGTGCTACTCTTGCTATGAGCTCGCGTACGTCACTTTCTCCGGCTCTTGCGGAAGTATGGCGTCTCACTTCAAATGCTCATAATGATGTTGGTCAGCTGCCGCTTACATTGCTGCCATTCAATAAAACAGAGGATTTTTTAGCGCAAATTGGTGATTTTAGTTATCAAACAGCTATTCGTGACTTGGAGAAAGAACCGCTTAATGAAAAAGAGTATACATTACTTGAGCAGATGTATAAAAGGGCGGGAGACATTCAAAATGAGCTGCGAAGTGTACAGCGTCTTGTATTAAAGAATAATTTACGATGGATGGATGTAGAGCTTGCACTTGCTGCCGATAAGAAACCTCTCGACAATACCATTATTGATGGTTTGAAAACGGTGGAAAAAAATGTAGAATCTTACGCTGAGACAGATTTTGGCCCAACGGCTACAAGTATGGAAAAGGAGGAGAAAGGATTCTCTCGTTTAGAGGGCAGAGAGATTTCCAAAGAGGATGCAAAGAAAATTGCCAAGAAGTTTCTTGGGCTGAAGGGAACGGAACAAATGTCTGTCGAGCAAAGCGGGAAAGGGGCAAATAATCGCTTTTATAGCGTCTCTATCCAGCAGCCACAAACAAACAGCATAACATACATGGATATTACTAAAAAAGGTGGATATCCAATTTGGGTTATGAACAATCGGGAGATTCGGGGACAAAAAATAAGCCTCAATGATGCAGCGGCAAAAGGTCTTCAGTTTTTAAAGGAACATAAGTTTGAAAATATGGAGCTATATGACAGTGCACAATATGACTCTGTTGGAATGTTTACATATGTGACAAATATCAATGGGGTCCGGGTTTATCCAGAATCTATTCAAATGAAGGTTGCCCTTGATGATGGAGGCATTGTCGGTTTTTCCGCAAAGGATTACTTATCTTCCTATAAGAAACGTAGTATTGCAAAACCAGCTATAACTGTAGAAGAGGCAAGAAAAAAGATTAGCAAAAATGTGAAGGTGATGGAGGAACGGCAGGCAATCATCGTGAGCAATCTTAAGAAAGAGGTATTATGCTATGAGTTTTTAGGCGTCTATGGTAAAGACACGTATCAAATTTTTATCAATGCACAAAGCGGTATGGAAGAAAAGGTAAAGAAATTGCAAAATGTGGAGCGAGTGTATGAGTGAGAAGGAGATGAAGAGCATGAGGAGCATTGTCTATCTATGTATGTTGTTTTTCTTTTTGACAGGTTGTGTAAATGTTGATTATCATGCTAGAAATGATAAGGAAAAAACTCAGGTTTCTGTAAAAAATACGGCAGCTCGTAAAGAGAATTACCGTTCAAATGAAAAGGTGGCTAAGCATTTGAGCAGTTTAGCTGCAAGTATACCAAGCGTGAAAGCTGCAACAGCTGTTGTTATCGGTTCATATGCAGTGGTAGGTATTGATGTAAATGCAAACTTAGATCGTTCAAGAGTAGAATCAATCAAGTATTCGGTAGCTGAAAGCTTGAAGCATGATCCGAACGGAGCACAAGCAGTTGTTGTAGCAGATCCTGATATGTATGAAAGATTACGGGAAATGAGAAGACAGCTTCAAAGTGGAAGGCCAGCAGGCGTAATGGATGAGTTGGCAGCGATTGTGGGACGTGTAATGCCGCAAGTTCCAAATGATACATTGGAAAATCAGAATGTCCGTTCTACAAGACAAAATGATGACCAACTGCACAAGAATGAACAGCAAAAATTAAAGAATGAACAAAATGATCAATCTAATTCTCATATGAATACGAGGTAAAATGAGGAGTAAAACCTCCTCGTTTTATCTAAATCATATTGACGTTGACTGATAATTTAGATAAAATATATAAGTGTCGAGAGTAGATTTTTCATTCGAAAGATGCAATTAGGAAGTTAGTTTGGTTGATAGATACTATAATGCGGTCGTGGCGGAATAGGTAGACGCACCATCTTGAGGGGGTGGCGGGCATAGCCCGTGCGAGTTCGAGTCTCGCCGACCGCATCCAATACGCGGAAGTAGTTCAGTGGTAGAATACAACCTTGCCAAGGTTGGGGTCGCGGGTTCGAATCCCGTCTTCCGCTTTTCATCATACAGTCTTGAAATGTATGTACTTTCGGTTAAAAGGGTTAAAATTTCAAATAGTGCTGTATATAATGGGGCCTTAGCTTAGCTGGGAGAGCGCCTGCTTTGCACGCAGGAGGTCAGGGTTCGATCCCGCTAGGCTCCATTTCTATTTGTTGATTTCCTAGCCAGTGTGAATCATATAATGAAAACCCTTTCCTGTGCGAAAGGGTTTTCATTATATGTATAAGATGGATCTGTTAGTTTATATTGCAGATGTATATCATTTGGTATATAATGTAAATACATACGTACGATTCACTTTTATTCCAATTCACATATTATCAAGCGTCGAAGGAGGATATGCATTACCTATGATGTTTTATAATGTGTGAATTCTTTATTTTTTTCTGGGAAAAATAAGAACAGCATATTATATTTATCTGTCAAGGAGGAACAATATAATGCAAGCAACAGGTAAAGTAAAATGGTTTAATGGCGAGAAGGGTTTTGGATTTATTGAAGTGCCGGACGGAAACGATGTATTTGTACATTTCTCGGCTATTCAAGGTGAAGGCTTTAAAACGCTTGAAGAAGGTCAAGAAGTAAGCTTTGAAATTGAGCAAGGCAATCGTGGACCGCAGGCGAAAAATGTTGTAAAGCTATAATTGACATCCAAAAAAGGCTGTTAACAGGTAACGTTAGCAGCCTTTTTTGTTCCTGCTTCCTGCAGGACCAAGCAATAGATACTTCATTTCTTAAAGGAGGCAGCAAACTATGAACTGGGGTAAAAAGAAAGAGGCTTTTCAACAGGAGCGGGAGCAAGTACCTGTTGCTGTGTGGGAATGTGAATCAGACGACTGCATAGGATGGATGAGAAAAAACTTTTCCTTTGGTGATAATCCTGATTGTCCACTATGCGGAATGAAGATGAAAAGTGGAGAGCGCTTGCTATATACGTTACCTGACTAATATTTGATAAAAAGCTAAGCTATTTCTTCATTACAGCTTGGCTTTTTATTTTATGCAATATTTGAATGAGTCTTCAGTTTATCCAGAAAGGCAAAAAGGGCGATAATCCCAATGTTGAGCAATCAAGCAGAATACGGGGTGAGATGATGGAAATAGAAAGAGTAGTAAAAAAGTTGCAAAACCGTGTTCCTGATGTTTTAGGGAATGAGGATTTTTCAAAGTTTGCGGTTCTCTTACCGCTCATCAAAAAAGAAAATGAAATTCACGTTTTATTTGAAGTGAGGTCTCTCCAATTACGAAGGCAGCCTGGAGAGATTTGTTTTCCAGGCGGGAAAATAGATCAAACCGACAGGGATGCGGAATATACGGCAATACGGGAAACATCAGAGGAACTTGGGATACCTGTGGCAAGTATTACGAAGCTATTTCCTTTAGATTATATGGTTTCTCCTTTTGGAACTATTATTTATCCGTATATAGGCTTCGTTGAGAACACAGAACAAATGCAGCCTAATCCTTCAGAGGTTGAAGAGGTTTTTACAGTTCCTTTAGAGCATTTACGGAATATACAACCTGAAATTTATAAGATTCATTTTAAAATAGAGCCTGAGGAGAGCTTTCCTTTTGATTCAATTGTTGGTGGCAAAAATTATAACTGGCAGGTGCGAGGCCTGGATGAATATTTTTATTATTACGAGGATCGTGTGATTTGGGGGTTAACGGCTAGAATTCTTGCACATTTCTTGGAAATATTAGATGAGAAGTAAGTATAAAGTCTGTAATTTTGAAAACTTTTTAAATTATTTCTTGAAAACTTGACATATTTCATCTATGATAAGAATTGTTAACTCTTAAAATGTTAGAAAATTACATATTTTGTTATAAAACAATTAGGGAAGATGCCATAAGGCTTAAAAGGGAATTCGGTGAGAGTCCGAAGCTGCCCCCGCAACTGTAAGTGTGGACGAAATGAGCGGACCACTATATAAGAATGCTTTTAGAAGAGGCAGCTTATATGGGAAGGGCTCAAAGTAGAAAGATACACAAGCCAGGAGACCTGTCTTACCTTATAAAGTTTCAATTTCTTCGGGGATGGAGAACGGGAAAGCGATGATACAAGGGATTGGTTTCTGTTTGCCTTTTTGTGTCCACTTCATCCGCTCAACTTCCATTGAGCGGATTTTTTGCGTTTTGTTTAGCGTCTATTCTTCATCGTTCGTATTATTTTCCTAAAATTGTATTTTGGGATAGAAAGAAAATTGTATATGACTCGAGTTAGGTGCACAGCATGTGTTGTGCTTAAAAGGGAAGAACGGTTCAAATCCGTCACGGTACCCGCCACTGTATAGGGGAGTTTTCTTGCAGATATGTCACTGAGTTTCATTGGGAAGGCGCAAGAAAGCAAAGATCTGAAGTCAGGAGACCTGCCTATCATTAGTAGTTTCACGAAACCTACGGGATTATAGGGGAAGTGCAATATTGCGGCATTTTTTGTTATGCGCATATTCTGCACCTCTATCCGATAGAGGTGCTTTTTTATTTTATTACGATAGAAGGAGGCGTTAGGATGACAACTTGGAACTTACGAGGAACAAAGCATCATGTGCTGATTTGTAATGGAAGCAGCTGTATGAGAAAGGGCGGGGAGGAAGTTACAACTGCAGTTCGTGACGAGATTTCCCGTTTGGATTTAGATACGGTTGTACATACAACGAGAACACGCTGTAATGGTCGATGCAAGGATGCATGTGTGCTGATTGTATATCCGGAAGGGACTTGGTATAAGGCTGTTACGCCAGAGCTGGGGACGGAAATTGTAAGGCAGCATTTGGCTGGAGGACAGGTTATAGAGGATGCGGTTATATATGAGTATAACGATGCTGGTTTTGTAGCACCAGAGCAAACAGATTGTATTGTTGGAGTATCAAAGCCTGTAAAGGAGAAGGTCTAAGTGGAATTTGCTATGTTAGTGATTTTGATAGCGATTCGATATGGCGTGGATAGGGATCAGGAGACCGAGATTGGAAGTTTTATTTCCGCCATATTTATCATGTTTGGACTTTTGTGGAGGTCTATAAAGGCTAGACTTCGTCCTCTAATTCATTCTATTACAGGGATGTATGTTTTAGGAATTGAGGATGTGTATGTTACTGAAATGCCGGAGGGAGGCGCTTAATTATGAAAGGAAAATTGCTTGTAATCGGATTTGGTCCAGGAAGCTTTGAGAATATTACAGAACGGGCAAGAGAAGCACTACAAGAAAGTGATGTTATTATCGGCTACAAAACCTACGTGGACTTGATTAAAGGGTTATTAACAGGACAACAAATCGTCAGTACTGGTATGACAGAAGAAGTAAGTCGTGCTCAAGAGGCGGTAAAACTGGCTGAGCAAGGCAAGAAGGTTGCTGTTATATCAAGCGGTGATTCCGGTGTATACGGAATGGCAGGGCTTGTGTATGAGGTGCTGATTGAAAAGGGATGGAAAAGGGAAACAGGCGTCGAGGTTGAAGTTGTACCGGGGATTTCTGCTATCAATTCTTGCGCGTCTTTATTAGGCGCTCCTGTGATGCATGATGCATGTACCATTAGCTTAAGTGACCACTTAACACCGTGGAGCATAATTGAAAAACGAATTGAGGCTGCAGCTGCAGCAGATTTTGTAATTGCACTCTACAACCCAAAAAGCGGAAGAAGAACGAGACAAATTGTAGAAGCGCAAAGAATTTTACTTCAGCATCGTTCTCCACAGACTCCTGTTGGATTAGTGAAAAGTGCGTATCGCGACCGCCAAGAGGTTACGATTACAAATTTAAAGGACATGCTAGAGCATGATATTGGGATGCTTACAACTGTTGTAATTGGAAATTCTTCTACGTTTTTATATGAAGATTTAATGATTACGCCACGCGGATATCAAAGGAAATATACGCTAGGAAAAACAGAGCAGCCTCTAAAACCGCATCAACGTTTACAAAAGGAAGCGGAGCCGTGGGCGTTGGAACAAACAATCGAGATTAAGCAGGAACAACAAACGCAAGTTGTTTCATCAAGGGACATAGCTGAGCAGGCACTTCTAGCTGTTACGGGTGGAGAATATAAAAATGAAAAATCTGTCCTTACCCAAGCGGTTCTTTCTATTTTTGAGGTTGCAGTTAGCTCAGGAGTTGCTAATAAAACGTTTACCCCAGCACAAATGATTGCAATTGCCGAAGCGGCGGGAGAGGAAGGTACCATTACATATACTCCTGACCATTATGTAAAGCTGCAGGTTCCAACTGATAATCCGCAGACTTTAGTGGAAAAGCTTACTGCTAGAGGATTAGTACTTTCTCCAATTGGTGAAACGGTAAAGATAAAAGCATGTGATTTTTGTGATGGAGAAAAGAAGGATTCTATTCCATATGCTGAAGCGCTGCAGGAGAGCTTAGGTAGTATAGAGCTTCCAAAGGAGCTGAAAATAGGCTTTAATGGCTGTGCGATGGCATGCTACGGAGCAGTACATGAGGATATTGGCATTGTATACCGTAAAGGCACGTTTGATTTATTTTTAGGAGGAAAAACGATAGGAAGAAATGCACATCCTGGTCAATTAGTCGCAGAGGGAATTCTGATGGATCAGCTTGTAACTGTGGTAGAAAATCTTATTCAAGAATACAAAGAAACAGGACATCCCAACGAACGTTTCTTTAAATTTTTTAAGCGCAAAAAAAACCTGCAAGGATTTCAACATGTGGATGTCACTCCAAAGCTACAGGTAGAGCCGGCTGCATGCGGGGATTAACAGAAATGAAATCTTTTCTATAATTAGGAGGTAATAGGATGCAAGCAGTTTTATTTGTCGGACATGGCAGCAGAGATCCAGAAGGAAATATACAGGTAAGGCAGTTTATTGAAAATATGAGCTCCAGCCTAGACAGTTCATTATTAATTGAAACATGCTTCTTAGAATTTGAGCGGCCAACAATGAGTCAAGGAATTGATACGTGTGTAGAGAAAGGCGCCGAGCATGTGATTCTTATTCCAATTATGCTGCTTCCGGCTGGACATTCGAAAATCCACATTCCAGCAGCAATTGATGCAGCAAAGAAGAAGTATCCAAATACTCGATTTACGTATGGCAGACCGATCGGAATTCATGAGGAAACGTTTGAAATTTTAAAAACAAGGCTGCAGGAAATTGGAGAGAATATAGAAGAAGCGCCAGAGGATACGGCTGTTATGCTTCTTGGTCGAGGCGGCAGCGATCCGGATGCAAACAGCGAATTGTATAAGATTGCAAGATTGCTATGGGAAAAGACGAACTATAAATTAGTAGAGCCAGCCTTTATTGGTGTGACAAGCCCTCTTACAGATGAGGGAGTGGCGCGCTGTATCAAGCTTGGAGCAAAGAAAATTATTATTCTTCCTTATTTTCTATTTACAGGCGTTTTAATCAAGCGTTTAGAAGAGATGACAGAGCAATTCCGTCTCGAGTACCCAGAGATTGAATTTCAATTAGCTGGATATTTTGGCTTCCATTCTAGATTGCAAACGATTTTAAAAGATCGTGCAGAAGAGGCACTGCAGGATGAAGTGAAAATGAATTGTGATACATGTCAATATCGTCTTGGCGTGATGGACCATATACACCACCATCATCACCATGACCATGATCATGACCACCATCATCACCATCATGACCACGATCATCATCACCATCATGACCATGACCACCACCATGATACGGATGAAAAGGCGGGAGTGCGATGAAGATATTTTTTCTAGCAGGAACAAGTGATGCCCGTGCTCTTGCTTTAGAAGTTCAGCAGACTGGTTACGATGTCCTTGCGACAGTCGTAACGGAAAATGCAGCCTTGGAGTTACGAAACTCGGGACTGAATGTACGTACGGGACGTTTAACCAGCGAAGAAATGGCAAATTTTATTCATGAAAATGAATTTTCTGTTGTGGTAGATGCAAGTCATCCCTTTGCGGAAGAAGCTTCTAAAAATGCAATAGATGCCGCAAAGCAGTGCGGAGTGCCTTATATCCGTTACGAACGTGATTCTCAAACGTTCGCATATGAAAACATGACGGTCGTAGATAGCTACGAGGAGGCAGCTGAAGTAGCAGCCAAGAAAAAAGGCGTTATTATGCTAACAACCGGCAGCAAGACACTTGATATTTTCACGAAGAGATTGTTAGAAGTGCCGGATACGAGATTGATTGCCCGTATGCTTCCGCGCATTGACAATATGGAAAAATGTGAACGGCTCGGACTTCCTCAAAAGAATATTGTTGCCATTCAAGGACCGTTTACGAAGGAGTTTGATAAGGCGCTTTATAGGCAATATGGCGTAACTGTTATGGTTACGAAGGAAAGTGGACGTGTTGGTTCGGTTGACGAAAAGGTGGAAGCAGCAAAGGAATTGGGAATCGATATTATTTTAATTGGCCGTCCAGCAATTGAGTACGGAACGGTGTATTCTGAGTTTTCAGATGTTATACAAGCTTTACAAAAAGCTAGCCTATGAGAATAAAAGAAGGAGTGAGGATAGATGGATTTTTTAACAGAGTTTAAGCCTCTTACTGTACAGCCGCAGCAAATTGAAGAAAAAAGCTTTCAAATGATTGATGAGGAAATTGGAGAACATCCCTTTACACCTGAGCAATATCGTGTTGTGCAGCGTGTGATTCATGCCTCCGCTGATTTTGAATTAGGAAAAAGCATGCTATTCCATCCAAAGGCGATGGAAGCAGGTATACAGGCGATTCGGAGCGGAAAAAAGGTTGTAGCAGATGTACAAATGATTCAAAGCGGCGCAAATAAAACAAGAATTGAGAAATACGGCGGAGAACTTAAGGTCTATATTTCTGATCCGGATGTTATGCAGGAAGCAAAGCGATTAAATACAACACGTGCGATTATCTCTATGCGAAAAGCAATTAAAGAAGCTGACGGCGGCATTTATGCAATTGGAAATGCACCGACTGCATTGTTAGAATTAATCCGTTTGATTAAGGAAGGGGAAGCAAAGCCTGGATTAATCATTGGAATGCCTGTAGGGTTTGTATCAGCTGCGGAGTCTAAGGAAGAACTAGCCAAGCTCGACGTTCCGTTTATCACCAATATCGGAAGGAAGGGCGGCAGTACCGTTACAGTTGCAGCGTTAAATGCGATTTCTATTCTTGCAGATCAGGTGTAACAAATGGAAAAGGAAACCAAGCTGAGGGAAGGGTATACGACAGGTGCATGTGCCACTGCTGCCACAAAGGCTGCGTTGACTGCGCTAATTACTGGAGAAGTACAAACGGAGTCTACCATTTATTTACCTGTTGGCAGGTTTGCAACCTTTTCGATTGAAAGCTGTGATACCACTGGCGGCTCTGTAACAGCAAAAGTGATAAAGGATGGCGGCGATGATCCGGATGCTACGCACGGAGCCGTCATCCTTGCAACTGTTACATGGCAGGAGCAAAGCGGTATTGTGCTAGATGGTGGAATTGGTGTCGGGCGCGTCACGAAGGAAGGGCTCCCTGTTGCTGTTGGAGAAGCAGCCATTAATCCTGTGCCGCGTCAAATGATACATGAAGCTGCAGAAGAAGTGTTACGGCATTATCAGGTAGACAAAGGAATACAAATTATCATTTCTGTGCCAGATGGAGAAGAAATCGCAAAAAAAACATTAAATGGACGCCTTGGCATACTTGGCGGTATTTCTATTTTAGGAACACGCGGCATTGTTGTTCCCTTCTCTACGGCTGCTTATAAGGCAAGTATTGTGCAGGCTATTCGCGTAGCACGGGCGAGCGGCTGTGAGCATGTTGTGATTACAACCGGCGGAAGAAGTGAAAAGTGTGCGATGAAGCAATTTCCTTCTTTACCAGAGGAAGCGTTTATTGAGATGGGGGATTTCGTAGGATTTACGTTAAAGCAATGTAAAAAGCAGGGTGTGAAGAAGATTTCCATGGTCGGAATGATGGGGAAGTTTTCAAAGGTTGCACAAGGCATTATGATGGTACATTCGAAAAGTGCTCCTGTTGATTTTTCATTTTTAGCCCAGATGGCCCAGGAGTCAGGCGCTTCTGACGAATTAATAGAGAATGTTCGGCAAGCGAACACTGCTTCACACGTTGGAGAAATGATGCAAGCGCAAGAAAACCTGAAGTTTTTTGAAACGCTTTGTACGTATTGCTGTCATGCAGCTTTGGAGGAAATAGGCGGAGGCGCAGAAGTAGATACCTCTTTATATACAATGAAGGGGGAATTTTTAGGAAAGGCGGTGCAGAGCAGATGGGATTAAAATTGATTGGAATTGGTGACGATGGAATTCAAAGTTTGCTGCCGATGTATGAAACATGGATTCAGGAGAGTGAAGTGCTAGTAGGAGGAAAACGCCAACTTTCGTTCTTTCCGGATTACGCGGGAGAAAAGGTTGTGATCCAGGGGAAGCTGTCCTCTCTTGTTGAGCGTTTGAAGGAAGAAAAGAGAGAAACTGTCGTATTAGCATCAGGAGATCCTCTATTCTACGGCATTGGCAGTTATTTAGCGCGAGAGCTGGATATTGAGCTATATCCGTATGTAAGCTCTATTCAATTGGCATTTGCGAAAATAGGAGAACGGTGGCACGATGCGTATGTAACGAGTGTGCACGGAAGAAGCATGAAAGGGTTGGCGCAAAAAATTGATGGCAAGGAGAAAATTGCGCTCTTAACGGATGCAGAACATTCTCCAAATCGGATTGCCTCATATTTGTTGTCATTTGGAATGACAGAATATAAGGCATTTGTTGGAGAAAATCTTGGCGGGGAGCAGGAGCGGTGCCGTTGGTTTTCTCTTGAAGAAATGGAGAAGGAAGAGTTTTCTCCATTGAATGTTGTCATATTGAAAAAAACAGCAGCAGGTCCATCATGGTCAATTGGCATTGAGGATGAAGAATTTGCTCAGCGGAAACCGGATAAGGGCTTAATTACAAAGAAAGAAATTCGGACCTTGAGCTTGAGTGCAATGCGATTAAAGGAAAACAGCATTGTTTGGGATATTGGTACATGTACCGGATCTATGGCGATTGAAGCAGCAAAAATTGCCCATGAAGGCCAGGTATTTGCCATCGAAAAAAATGAAGCGGATTTAGAAAATTGCTTAGAAAATATGAAAAAATTTCGCACTGACTTTATAGCCGTTCATGGCAAAGCGCCGGAGCGGCTCGATGAGTTTCCAGATCCCGATGCAGTTTTCATTGGTGGTACGGCAGGAGGGATGGAGGATATTCTCTCTATTTGCTGCAGTCGGCTAAGAGTGAATGGAACGATTGTTTTAAATGCAGTAACAATTGAAAATTTAGCAGAGGCAGCAGCAATTTTTAAAAAGCTCGGGTTTCAAACAGATATTACACTTGCGCAAGTTTCAAGAAGCAAGCCAATTTTGAACTTAACGCGCTTTGATGCGCTCAATCCCATTTATATTATTGCTGCAAGGCGTAAAGAAGGAGAATGAATATGCTTGGTACATTATACGGTCTCGGCGTTGGTCCTGGAGATCCAGAACTATTGACAGTGAAGGCGTTTCGAAAATTAAAGGAGTCCCACGTCATTGCATATCCAAAAAAGCAAAAGGGAAGCAAAAGCTACGCTCAAAAAATTATTGATGTGTACGTACAGCCAGGAGAGAAGGAAATGCTCGGGCTTGTGTTTCCGATGACAAAGGATCCTGTCATTTTGGAACGAAAATGGAGCGAAACAGTTGAGAGTGTTTGGGAAAGGCTGCAAGAGGGGAAGGATGTTGCATTTGTGACAGAAGGAGATCCTCTTTTATATAGTACTTTCATTCATATGATGCGTCTCATGCAGGAGCGTCATCCAGAGGCGGCGATTGAGGTTGTGCCAGGGATTTCATCCATGAACGGGGCGGCTTCTAGGCTCGGACTGCCACTTGCGGACGGCGATGATCATGTCGCTATTATTCCAGCTCGTGATGACTACGATGCGATGAAGAGAGCAATTGAGGAGCATGATTGTGTGATTTTTATTAAGGTTGCAAAGGTCATCGACTTAATGCTTGCAGTACTCAAGGAGCTAAACTTGCTGTCAAAAGCATCTGTTGTAACGAAGGTTACATCAGATGAAGAAATTATTTGGAAAGCAGATGAGTTGCAAGGAGCAGAGTTGGAATATTTAACATTAATGGTGGTGAGAAAATGAAGCTTTATATTATTGGCGCTGGTCCTGGAGATCCGGATTTAATTACAGTAAAAGGATTAAAGCTGCTAGAAGAAGCAGATGTTGTTTTGTATGCAGATTCCCTTGTGAGCGAAGCACTAATTCAAAAATCAAAGGAAAGTGCAGAAATATTAAAGACTGCCGGGATGCATTTAGAAGAGATGGTAGATATTATGGTCGACCGAATTCGTCAAGGGAAGAAGGTTGTACGTGTACATACAGGAGATCCAGCTGTGTATGGGGCTATTATGGAGCAAATGGTTTTATTAAAACAGCAGGGCATTGAGGTTGAAATTGTACCAGGTGTAAGCTCCGTATTTGCGGCAGCGGCAGCGGCACAAGCAGAGTTGACGATTCCAGATTTAACGCAAACTGTTATTTTGACAAGAGCAGAGGGACGTACGCCAGTTCCAGAATTTGAGAAGTTAAAGGATTTGGCAAAGCACCATTGTACGATTGCTCTTTTCTTAAGTGCTACATTAACAAAAAAGGTCGTAAAAGAGCTAATAGATGCGGGATGGGCTCCAAATACACCTGTTGCGGTCGTATATAAGGCAACATGGCCTGATCAAAAAATTGTTCGTACGACAATTGAGAATTTAGATGAAGCAATGCGTCAAAACGGTATTCGTAAGCAAGCAATGATTCTAGCTGGCTGGGCGCTTGATGAAAATATTCATGATAAAAACTACCGTTCTAAGCTTTATGATCAAACATTTACACACGGATTCCGCCGGGGGGTGAAGGAGTGATTATCACTTTGCAGGAAGGACAGCTGTCTGACATTCAGCAGCGCGGTGATTATGCGATTGTTGCTATTACAAAACATGGGGTACAGGTTGCAAGAGAGCTGGAACGTTCTTTCCAAAATGCGGATTTGTATTATATGAGCAAGTTTGAGCAAGGCGATGAACAGGAGAAGGGAATTCAACTGTTCACCGGAAGTGTGCGATTGTTGCTGCCATCTTTATTCAAATCCTATAAGGGACTCATTATTATTATTTCCCTTGGCGCAGTTGTTCGGATGATTGCACCTCTCCTGCAAGATAAAAAAACAGACCCTGCTGTAGTAGTGATTGATGATAAAGCTGAGCATGTGATTAGCGTATTGTCCGGACATATAGGCGGGGCAAATGAGTTGACGAAGGAAGTTGCAGCTATATTAGGAGCACGTCCTGTTGTAACAACAGCCTCTGACGTACAGCAAACGATTGCGGTTGATTTATTTGGGAAACGGTTTGGCTGGACATGGGAATCGGCTGAAAAGCTGACTCCTGTTAGCGCTGCGGTTGTCAATGAAGAATCTGTTGCTGTTGTGCAAGAATCAGGTGAGAAGTCGTGGTGGCAGTATGATCGACCTTTACCAACACATATTCGCACGTATTCCTCAATTGATGAGGCGCTTGCTCAGTCTCCGGCTGCTGCACTTGTTGTCACACATCGAAATCTATCAAACGAAGAATCTCAAATTTTACATAACGGCGTATTATATCGACCAAAGGTAATTGTAATTGGAATGGGTTGTAATCGCGGTACATCATCAGAGGAAATTGACGAAGTTATTCAGACAACGCTAAACGAACTAAACTTTTCTATGAAAAGTGTAAAAGCTGTTTGTACGATTGATTTAAAGAAAGATGAGCAGGGGCTGCTCGATGTTGTAAAGAAATATGGCTGGGAGTTTATCTACTACTCTCCTGAACAATTAAATGCTGTTCCAATGCAGCAGCCTTCGGATACGGTGTTTCGATATACAGGGGCGTATGGCGTTAGTGAGCCGGCTGCTCTTTTATATAGCGGAGCAGAAAAGTTGGAGCTCGTAAAAAAGAAATCAGGAAATGTTACGATTTCTGTTGCGGTAGTGCCGCATTAAGCGGAAGGAGGAGAGAGAGTATGGAAAATCGCAGACTTGTAATTGCAGGAACCGGGAGCGGCGTCGGAAAAACGACGCTTACAATCGGGCTTATGGCGGCATTTCAAAAAAAGGGTTTCACAGTACAAGGATTTAAATGTGGACCAGACTATATTGATCCTACCTACCATACTGCTGTGACAGGAAGAGCGTCCCGTAATGTGGATAGTTGGATGTTATCGCATGAAATGGTACAAGAAATTGTACAAAGAGGCAGTGAAGGAGCAGATATTTCTATTATTGAGGGAGTAATGGGTTTTTTTGATGGAAAAAGCCCAACGAGCAATGCGGGAACAACAGCGGAAATTAGTATGATTACGAAAAGTCCAGTCATCCTTGTTGTAAATTGTGCCAGCATGGCGCGTAGTGCAGCCGCAATTGTGAAGGGATTTCAATGCTTTGCGGAAGGACCAAATATTGTCGGTGTTATTGCAAATCGCGTTGGCAGCGAGGGGCACTTTCGACTGGTGCAAGCAGCGATTGAGCAGGAATGCGGAATTCCAGTTATCGGTTATTTAAAAAGAGATGAAGAACTTGCAATTCCGGAGCGGCATCTCGGGCTGGTTCCGTCTATCGAACGCGGAGAGTTAGATTCATTTTTTCAGCGGTTAGGTGATCTCGTACTAGAAACGATTGATATAGAGAAGCTATATGAACTAGCGAAAGCACCTCGTTTGCATATTCCGCAGACACAATTTCAAAGGAGGGAAACCCAAAGCGTACGCATTGCGATTGCAAAAGATGCAGCCTTTAATTTTTACTATCAGGAAAATCTTGAACTCTTGCAATCATATGGAGCGGAGTTGGTAGAATTTTCACCGCTTAAAGGGGAGGTTCTTCCTTCTTCTATACATGGCTTATATATCGGTGGTGGGTTTCCAGAGGAATTTGCAGAGGAGTTGGCAGGACAAGCAGCGGTGAAGCAGTCGATACGGACAGCGATCGAAAATGGTCTTCCCACTTTAGCGGAATGCGGCGGCTTTATGTTTTTAACAGAAGCTATTGAGGAGACAAACGGCAGGAAACATGAAATGGTCGGTATTATTCCCGGAAGTGTGAAAATGCAAAATAAATTAGCTGCCCTCGGGTATCGTGAAATTACAGGAGCAGAAGGAAACTTCTTACTTGAGCATGGTGTGAGTGCCAAAGGGCATGAGTTTCACTACTCTGTGTTTCAGCCAAAAGGAGAGATTCCATATGCATATGAAACAAAGGGAATGCGCGGTAAGAAGAGGGAAGGGTATATGAAGGAGAATCTAATTGCGGGATATACGCATTTTCATTTCGGGTCCTGTCCGCAAATGGTTGAAAGCTGGATTCGGCAGTGTAAGGAGATGAATTATGAGTAAAGCTCTTCCGATTATGTTTCAAGGAACGCATTCGGATGCGGGGAAAAGTGCAATTGTAACAGCATTTTGCCGCATTTTTTATCAGGATGGATTTAAAACAGTTCCATTTAAATCACAAAATATGGCCTTGAATTCCTATATAACGGTAGATGGAAAAGAAATCGGGAGAGCACAAGGCGTGCAGGCTGAGGCAGCTGGAATTATGGCGACGACGTATATGAATCCGATTTTAATTAAACCGACCCGTGATAATGAATCACAGATTGTTGTACATGGAAAGCCTTATAAAAACATGAAAGCTACTAGTTATAGATCAGAATTTTTTGAGACCGGACTACAACTTATTCAGGAATCTCTGTCAGTTCTTTCTAATTCTTACGAGAGAATAGTGATAGAAGGTGCAGGCAGTCCTGCAGAAGTCAATTTAAATGATAGAGAAATGGTAAACATGCGCATTGCACGTATGGCGAACGCTCCTGTTGTGTTAATTGGAGATATTGAAAAAGGAGGGGTCTTTGCCAGCTTAGTAGGAACGCTTCAACTGCTTGAGCCGCAAGATCGCGACCGTGTAATTGGCGTAATTATCAATAAGTTCCGGGGAGATATGAGTTTATTAGAGCCAGGACTTAAGTGGTTCGAGGCATATACAGGAAAGTCTGTACTTGGTGTCGTTCCATATTTGCATCATTTAAATATAGATGCAGAGGATTCGGTTATTTTACATCAGTATACAGCGCTGCGTAATACTGATAAGGAGCTGGATATTGCAGTCATTCAATATCCAAAAATATCAAATTTCACGGATATTGATCCGTTTTTTGTAGAGTCGGATTGTGATGTTCGCTTTGTAACAAGAGCAGATCAACTAGGAGAACCTGACCTTATCATTTTGCCGGGAAGCAAAAATACAATCGAAGACTTTTTGTTTATGCAAGAGAGCGGCATCGCAGATAAGATCCTATCCTTATATAATAGAAGGAAGTCTATAATCTTCGGTATTTGTGGCGGGTATCAAATGCTAGGACAGCATATTCATGATCCGTTTGCTGTAGAATCGCCAGAATTATATACAAAAGGTCTAGGATTACTGCCTCTCTCGACAACTATTACACAAGAAAAAACAACCGTATTATCAGAAGGTACTTTAAAGCTTTTCAGCAAAGATGTGAGTGTGACAGGTTATGAGATTCATATGGGAGAGTCGCAAATACATGATACGTTTGAATCTCTTATTCAAACAAAAAATGGCAAAGAAGGCTGTAAAAGTCCTGATGAACAAGTAATAGGTACATATTTTCATGGCATATTTCATAATGATGCATTTCGTGAGCTGCTTTTAAACCGTGTTCGTGAGAAAAAAGGTTTATTGCCAATATATGATCGTGTTTCTTTTAATAAGCTGCGCGAAGAAGCGTTTGACCGATTGGCTGAACATGTTAGAAACCATGTTCAAATCGATGTGATTGAACAAAAAATGGAGGAATTTCAAAGAAGGGGGATAGAAGTACAATGAACATTACAGCTCACATCCAACCTGTAGATAAAGAAAAGGGGCATCGCGTGCGGGCTTATATTGATACGTTAACAAAGCCACAGGGAAGCCTTGGCAGATTAGAAGAACTAGCGGTGCAACTTGCTGAAATAACAGGCGAGGATTTCCCTCGTGTTACGCCTCCAGGAGTTATTATATTTGCTGCAGATCATGGTGTTGTAAAAGAAGGTGTTTCGGCTTTTCCGCAAGAGGTAACCGCGCAGATGGTAATGAACTTTTTGAATGGTGGTGCGGCTATCAATGTGTTCAGCAGACAAATCGGCGCGATGCTTGAAGTTGTAGATGTTGGAGTTGCTGCAGATATAGCTGCTGACGGTATTGTTCATAAAAAGGTACGATATGGTACTGAAAACTTTTGTACATTAGATGCGATGACACGTGAAGAAGCAAAGCAGGCACTTCATATCGGATATGAACGAGGAGAAGCGATGATTCATCGCGGTGCTAAATGTCTCATCTTAGGGGAGATGGGGATTGGAAATACGACGGCAAGTAGTGCGATTGTGGCTGTACTAAGCGGAAAGGCTGTTGCAGACCTGGTTGGTCGCGGAACAGGCATTAGCCAGGAGACGATTGCTCATAAACAGAAGGTTATTCAACGAGCAATTGAAGCGCGAAAGCCGGACCGAAATGATCCAATCGGTATACTCGCGAAGGTTGGAGGATTAGAAATTGCTGCTATAACGGGTGCGATACTGGCGGCGGCAACGCATCGTGTTCCTATTTTGATTGATGGTTTTATTTGTACGACAGCTGCGTTATTAGCAAAGGAAATGTGTCTGGATGCAGCGGATTATATGTTGATTGGACATCGCTCCGCTGAAATTGGACATGAAACCGCGGTACATTTGCTAGGAAAAAATCCAATTTTAGACTTAGGACTTCGACTAGGAGAAGCTAGTGGTGCGGCTGTTGCGTTTCCTATTCTGCAGTCGGCATCTCTTATGCTGAAAGAGATGGCAACATTTGATTCAGCAGGGGTATCAAATCGAAAATAAATACAAAGAGCGGTGATATATAGTGGAAAAAGGTATGGTATATCTTGTCGGAGCAGGACCCGGTGATCCTAAGCTCATTACAGTGTATGGGATGGAATGCATTCAAAAAGCGGATGTGATTCTATATGATAGACTAAGCAATGAAAAGCTTTTACAGTATGCAAAGAAAGATGCAGAGTTGATTTTTTGCGGCAAGATGCCAGGAAAGCATGAGGTTGTGCAGGAGAAAATCAACGAACTACTTGTCGAAAAGGCATTGCAGGGAAAGACGGTTACACGTTTGAAGGGCGGAGATCCATGTGTGTTCGGACGTGTTGGCGAGGAAGCGGAGGTATTGGTGCAGGAAGGGATTTCATATGAGATTGTCCCTGGGATTACGTCAGGAATTGCAGCTCCTGCGTATGCTGGGATTCCTGTTACACATCGAGATTATGCTTCCTCCTTCGCGATTGTAACGGGACACGGTCGGTCTGAAAAGGGAGAAGACTATATTAACTGGGCAGCTCTTGCACAAGGAATCGATACCATTGCCTTTTATATGGGAGTCGGCAATTTAAAGTATATTTGTCGAAAGTTAATTGAGCATGGTAAACGTCCTGATACAGGGGCAGCACTCATTGAATGGGGAACAACGGAAAAACAAAGGACTGTCACAGGAACGCTAGAGACAATTGAGAGTAAAGCGGAAGCAGCTAACATTACGCATCCTGCTATTGTTCTTGTGGGGGACGTTGTGAAGCTAAGGCCAAGATTACAATGGTTTAAAGAAAGCCATGCAAATACCGGCGATTTGTTTATAGATGCTCTCGAGGAACCAGCAATAAAAAATTAGGAAATCATCTGCATAAGCCTTCTTTGAGGGAAAAATAGTGCGTGTATAAGGGGGAAGAAAATTGGATTCTCAAAAGCAACGTGGGCTGACGCTCATATATACAGGCGATGGAAAAGGAAAGACAACTGCAGCTCTTGGCCTTGCTATTCGTGCGACCGGACAAGGAAAGCGAGTCTTAATGATTCAGTTCATTAAATCTCCCGACAGGATGTCTGGTGAAAAAAAGATGTTTCAGCAAATTGGTATCGAGATGCATCAAACAGGGATTGGTTTTACTTGGACGAAAACACCAGAGGAGCATCGAGAGGCATTGCGGCAGGCATGGGAGTTTACGAAGGAAAAAGTTTTTTCAGGTGTGTATGATGTTGTAATTTTAGATGAATTAAACAATGCCCTTGCGATTACAGGATTTCCGGTCGAAGACGTGCTCCCATTAGCAGAGGTAATGCATCTTATCCAAACTCGTCCAGCCGCTATGCATCTTGTGATAACGGGACGCTCTGCTAAGGATGAAATTGTGGAAATTGCCGACCTAGTAACAGAAATGAGGCCTATTAAGCATTACTATGATGAAGGTGTTCCGGCTGTGAAAGGGATTGAATTTTAATGGCCTGGATTGAAGCTCATGGACATGGCGGAGATATGCTTACAGCAGCGAGTGTATTCGGGCTAGAAGGTGGGGCGTTTCTTGATTTTAGTGCTAACATTAATCCGCTTGGACCACCGCCACGGGTGATGGAGCTGCTGCGCGACCAGCTTTCGGCAATTGTACATTATCCAGATCCATCTCAAAGGCTGCTAAAAGAGAAGCTTGCTGAGAAGCTGCATATTTCATCTGAACATCTTGTAATTGGCAACGGTGCTGCAGAATGCATGGCTCTTATCCTTCTTGCTCTGCAGCCGAAAAAGGTTGGGGTTGTAAATCCATGTTTTTCTGAATATGCCCAGCTAGCAACAGCATTTGGTGCACAAGTTGTTTCGTGTGAGGGGAGATGGGAGCAGCATTATCAGCCTCATTTACCTGACTTATTTCAATTGCTTAGGGAAGCTGATCTTGTATTTATTGGCCATCCGAACAATCCGACCGGTGTTGTATATACGGAGGAAGAGCTCACTCAAATCGCTGAGCAGGCAGCGAAAACAAATACATACTTGGTTGTGGATGAGGCATTTCTTGATTTTGTGCCCAGCAGCGAACAAGTAACGTTGCTGCCGAATTTGAATACATACAAGCATGTGATTCTCGTTCGCTCTATGACAAAATTTTATGCTATTCCTGGACTTAGGCTCGGTTATGCAATCGCGCACCCGGAGCTAATCGAGCAAATGAAGGGCAAGCAAGTGACGTGGAGTGTGAATCAGTTAGCCCTCGTAGCTGGTGAAGCTTGCTTAGAAGAGCATGTATATGAAGAAAAAACGATTGGACTTGTACGTGAGCAAAGAGAGTATTTGAAGCAACAGCTTGAGGAGCTGGGGTTATTTGTATTTCCGGGACAAGCAAATTTTTTACTAGTGCGTCTTCAAAACGGAAGAACTGCCGCTGATGTGCAGTGGGATATGGGAAGAAGAGGGGTTTTAATCCGGTCTTGCGCCATGTATCCCGGTTTAACAGTGTATGATTTTCGGATTGCTGTTCGTACGAAGAAAGAAAATGATCAGCTTTTGTACGTTTTGAAAGAAATTTTGTAGGGGGAACAATATATGAGCTTCGTCTTAATTACAGGGGGCGTACGCTGCGGAAAAAGTGCATTTGCTGAGCAGCTTGCTGCTATGCAGTCAGATTCTGTTCTTTATGCGGCATTCGGGGTAGTAACAGACGAGGAAATGAAACTTCGTATCGATGCGCATAAAGAGCGACGCCCTAAGCATTGGGGTGTATGGGAAGATACGGATCGTCTAATCATTCCGAACAATACTTTCTCTGGGTATCATGTAATTTTAGTAGATTGTTTATCAACTTGGCTCGCCAATCGATGTATGCAAATCCCCGAACATGAATATAAGCAGCCATTTCATAAAGAACGTATACGAGAAGAAGTTCAGGAATGGCTGAAACGTATAAAGCAGTCCAAACAGCAGGTTATTGCAGTATCGAGTGAAGTTGGACTTGGCGGGGTGGCAATGTCACCGCTAGGACGTTTGTTTCAAGATATGCTTGGGGAAATCAATCAATTGGCAGCGCAGCAGGCAGATGAGGTGTATGCTGTACTATCAGGCATTCCATTGAGGTTAAAAGGATGAAGGCATTTTTAAGCGCACTTATGTTTTTAACAAGAATCCCTGTTCCTTATATAAGTGTGACGGATCGGGACTGGAAGCGGAGTTCTATTTATTTTCCTTTCATCGGTCTCATCATTGGAGGCTTGTTATATGCTGAAGCAATGGTGTTAAAGCAAGTGTTTTCCCCTTCTGTTTCGGTCTTTTTTATTATACTTATATGGATTTGGATTACCGGGGGACTGCATATAGATGGGTGGATGGATTTAGCGGACGGGCTTGGCAGCAATCGAAGCAAAGAGCGGATGCTTGAAATTATGAAAGATAGCCGCGTCGGTGCAATGGGGGTCATTGCCGCTATTTGTTTGATTGGCGGAAAATTCATAGCTGCGCATGACCTTTTTCAGGAGAATCTTTTTTTTGTTTTGATTGTTTCTCCGTTATATGCACGATTGGTTCTCATTGGTGCGATTAAACTTTGGTCATATCGCAAGGAAGGCGGTTTAGGAGCAGGATTGCGAGAAGCTATTACGCCTCCCGTTTTTTTGTTTCATTTCGTGTGGATTGCAGGTATTACTTATGTCCTGCTAGGTACAAAAGGAATTCTTTTATTTCTAAGTACCATCGTACTTGGAGCTGGATTTACGGCGAGTATTTATCGGAGATTGCAGGTACTTACGGGAGATTGCTACGGAGCTATTGTTGAGTGGTGTGAAGTAACATCTCTTTTTCTTGCTGTTGCAATATGGAGGTTGTTTTCATGAAAATCATATTTGCGAGACATGGAGAAACCGATGAAAATGCAGCCCGTTGTTATCTGGGTCATTTTGATGCACGATTAAATGAAAAAGGCCGTCAGCAAATCCACCGTTTAGCTGAGCATATTAAGCAGATGTATGGCGAAGAAATCACTCGTATATACTGCAGTGACCTGTCTAGGACAAGAGAAAGCGCGGAAATTATCGGAAGTTACTTGCAGATGCAGCCTGTTTCCGTAAATGCGTTGCGGGAGCTGCACTTTGGAGATTGGGAATGTAAAACATACGATAGCATTCGTGAACGGGCATTATTGGAAAAATGGATACAAAACCCCTTTCAGATTGCTCCTCCAAACGGTGAAACATTGGAGCAGCTTGGGAGTCGCATCGATACTTGGTTGTCCCATGTGTTGCTTCATGGAGGGAAAGAGGAAACAATTCTCGTTATGAGCCATGGAGGACCAATCCGTTGGGTTTTGACGAAATGGGTTTTGAGGGATCTGCAAGAATTTTGGAATGCAGAAGGCGTCAAACATGGCAGTGGCCTTGTGATAAAGCTTGGACATGACAGCAATCTCTGTGCCATAATAGATAGAATGACATGGAATGAATGATGGAGGACAACAGGTGCAGCCGTTTCAACATAATAATTATTATACTTCAAGTGTGTGGCCGGAATTATATATATACAAAAAAGGGGATCATTTGTTGATTCCTTTTCCATTTTTATTGGAAACAATCAGCAGTGCAGTACATAGAGGGGGCTTCGAACAAGCAAGCCATTTTATAAATTGGCAAGTTCCGCTTGATTACAGTGCAGTTGATCCCATTGGGCATATGAAGCAGCAAGTAGAAAAATGGGGATATAACTCAGAGGAAGCGGTAGCATTGCAAACAGCGGCAAGAATTGATCTTGCTTCTGTGCAGGAGGAGAGCGGAGATGGATTCCGGATGGTCTGCTGTGTAACAGCAGGGGTTGGAAATCGTGCTAGAGCAGGGAAACGGAGGCGGACGTTTCCGGCATATCAATGCGGGACGATTAATACATTTTTATTTATTGACAGCTGCTTAACTCCAGCTGCGATGGTAAATGCGATTATTACAGCGACGGAAGCAAAGGCTGCTGCACTGCAGGATTTACATATTACAGATGAATCAGGAGAGTTTGCAACTGGCACGACAACCGATGCGATTGTAATAGCTGTTAGTCAAAACAGGAAGGATTACCCTGTTCATCAATTTGCCGGGGTGGCTACTACAATTGGAAATACAATCGGTCGTCTCGTATATCATGCACTCTACGAGACGGTGCACAATTTAGGAGGGAAATAGAAAGTGTTTATAAACTGTATGTGTATTGGGCTCGCTTATATTGTGGATCGTCTCGTTGGAGATCCACGTGCGCTTCCTCATCCAGTTGTTATGATTGGGAAGTGTATAGCTCTGCTAGAAAAGATTATAAGAAGGATGGTTGCACGGGAACGAATGCTCAAGCTAGCCGGAATTCTGTTTCCTCTTCTTATTGCAGGAGGGGCTTTTTTTGTCGTTACATTATTGCTTGATATTCTCCGTGTATGGAACAATTGGCTTGCGTTTGCGGCAGAGGTTTGGATTATATCTACGACGATTGCTGTGAAGGGTCTGGGAGAAGCGGCAATGGAAGTCTATCGTCATTTACAAAACGGTGATTTTCAAAAAGCGCGGCATAGCCTAGGGATGATTGTCGGGCGAGATACAGCTGATTTAGATGAAAGTGAGATTTCACGCGGTGCTGTAGAAACAGTAGCCGAAAACATTGTAGATGCTATTATTTCTCCTTTATTTTTCGCGCTGATCGGCGGAGCGCCTCTTGCTATGGCATACAGAGCTGTAAATACACTTGATTCTATGGTGGGATATAAAAATGAAGCATATCGAAACCTTGGCTGGGCTTCAGCGAGAATGGATGATGTGTTGAATTATATACCTGCTCGCTTAACAGGTATACTTATTATGTTAACCTGTTTCTTCATGAGGTTAAACGTACGGCGTGCATGGACAGCGATTCGGCGGGATGCGAAACTTCATCCAAGCCCAAATAGCGGAATTCCAGAGGCAGCCGTTGCTGGAGCATTAGGCATTCAGCTTGGAGGTACCAACTTTTATCAGGGAATCCCGTCTCATCGAGCTAAAATGGGGGAACCCCTTAGACAGATACAAAAGCAGGATATTATTCTCACTGTTCAGATTATGAATAGGGCGGCAACAATATGTGTAGCTGTTTCATGTCTGATTGGCGTATTACTTGTACTATGAGCGAAAAAGAAGGAATAGGGGTTTAATTATATGAAGGTAGGGCGTGGAAGTTGCAGTGGAACATTTGGCGAACTTGTACAAGGCATATTAGACGAACACCCCTTTTTAATTACGCTGCCAGTTAGGGATTTAAAAAGCAATGCTTTGTTTGTGCCAGAACGGGGTGCTGTTGATATTGTAACTGTACCAGCAAGACAAAAGGCCAAAATTGCATGTGAAAAACTTTTAGGAACCTTTGGTATCAAGCGAGGAGGGTATTTGCATATTCAATCCAATATCCCAATCGGAAAAGGAATGGCCAGCAGTTCTGCTGATATTATTGCAGCAGTGCGAGCAGTAGCCGATAGTTATTCCCTCCCTGTAACAGAAGAACTCATCTCGCGCATAGCTGCTGAAATTGAGCCTACGGATGGTTTGATGTATGAAGGCGTAGTTGCCTATGATTATCTAAATGGGAAGTTAATTAAAGCATTTGATTCCCTCCCTCCTTTTATTCTAATCGGTTTTGATATAGGAGGAAGTGTCGACACAGTAGAGTTCAATCAAAAAAAGAAAGAATATAGCGAAAAGCACAAGAAGAAATTCCGGCGAGCCTATGAGCTTGTAAACAAAGGAATAGAGAGTAGAAATTTTGCTTATCTTTGTGAAGCTGCAACAATTAGCTCACGTATCAATCAGCAACTCTTACCAAAGCCGTACTTTGAAGAATTAGAACAGCTAGCCCGACAATATAATGGGGGGGTAGTGGTCGCTCATAGCGGTACTGTAGCCGGGATTTTACTAGATGCACAGATGCCCAATATTCAAGCAGTCTCTCGACAGATTAAACAGCAGCTCCATCTTTTAATGAGTACCAGTATATTACAATTTTCTTGAATTATAAAGACCTTTGGAAGGGACGAGCGTATGTGCAACGCTCGTCCTATTTGTTACACTTTAGGATTGCCAGCTAGAAGCGAATTTGACGTAGCAGGAAATTTTAGGAACAAAGTGAAGCTGCAACTACGCCTCTGTCTTCGCCTAAGACCAGGGCTCGCCAATCGGCGAATTTTCTTTAACGACGATGCTCTACAAGGTCAATTACCCCTAATACAACGTGAGCGAGTCCAAATCCAAATACAGTGTTTGAGACCATAGAGCTTACTTTCCGATTTTGCTTCAGTGCATAACCAGTAGCAGAAACAGCTGTACCTAATACTGTTGGAATTAAACCTTCTCGAATGTTCAAGGTATTTCCCTCCCCATCGTACTTAATAAATATATGGTAACCCATGTCTGGGTACCAAAGTTAGTTTTTGTTTATTGCTCAAAAACATAAGTGTAGGTTATTGGAAGCACTTTTTCAAGGACTATCTAGATGAAATTGGAAGTACCGATGAGCAGAGAGAAGGAAATAATAAAAGCGATGACTTTGAAAGGAAGAGATGCTATATGTCGTTAGAATGGTTTGACCGTGTTACCGGAGAACTGCAGGATTATTTGGAATCCATTTGCGATAAGTATGACCAAGTCGGTCATATGACAATTGACAGAGGTGCTAAACACCCAAGAATTGAGTTTTTCGTTGAGATGGAGGAGAACGAGCGAGACTATTTTTGCACTCTTTTCTTCGATCCATATAATGAGGAATTCTATATGGAGTCATTGGATATGGAGTTTGATCAAACGTCCAGAACGATCTTCAAGGATATAGAAGACATTGTTGATGCTGTTCATGAAAGTTTTCATCAGTATGTAAGCGATGATATAGATCTAGACGAGGATGAGTATATGGTTATGGAAGATGATGAAAACGACCTAGATGATGATACGGATATGTACGAGGAAATAGATGCCGAGATGTATGAGGAAATTGACGTGAGGTGGACAACCCCTGAGGTAACTGCTTACGCTCATGAAGATGATGTAGAGATTACGTATCAATTTGGGATTGTCGAGGAAACAGGGGATGGAGTACTCCGCCGTGTAAACCGTTTAATAACATCTGATCGCGAGTTAATTGAGGATGAAACGAATTTTATTTTCAGTAAAGAAGAGGCAAGCACGATTATTGCAATGATTGCAAGTCATATGGATTCTTTAAGCGAAATGGGTTATGAACACTGAGTGTAGTAAGACCGTTCCATTTGGAGCGGTCTTATTTGATTATGGATAATACTGTGCGAAACAGGTAAAGGGGAAAGTTGACTTTGTTAATTTGTTGGTGTTGCTAGTCAATCAACTGGCGTACGGACGTAATATTAGAGATCCGTTCAAAGGTGCCAAGATTTTCAGTTGTGATGATTGTGGTATCAAGGAAGCCGAACTAAAAGATTAATTCTGGTAAAGAGACTCGCTTTTTCACCTGTTTTAGTAATTGATATTTTTTATTTCCCATCAAATAGTAATCTTGCTGAATGTAATCCTCTAATCCGCCTGTTTAATTCTTTCTCCATTTTGTTGTATAAAGGTTCTGACTCAGCAGGTAAATCCTTATCATGAATGATTTTCACTTCACGTTTCCCTATATACGTAGCATATACAGTATATTTTTTATCACCGTCAATTTCGATTGTTGCATGTGCATTTTTAAATTGGTAGTTCCCCAATACATGGATTTGAATATTAGTAACATTCATAATGTATCACTGCTCCTGCTTAAGATAGTATAGCATCTTTTTTAAAATATTTTCCAACGTGTATACTTCGGTGCTTGAATCGGTATTGAAATCCTTTCAAAGAAAGTGTTTTTGAAGCTATTGCGACCATTAGTAAAATAAATTAACTACCCTTATATCAAACTTAATCTATGTGGCTATTCTGTACTATATGCTATTTGTTGCTATTTGTTCTTGCCCGTATGCGGCTAAGCAGTATCATATGGACAACTTATATGTTATGGAAATATAATCAATTTGTAAAAATTTTAAATTTATGCTAAAATAATGTAGCAGTGAAATTATGACTGCAAAACTTGGAGGTGGGCAGTTGAATAAGAAAGCTCATGAAGCTAGAACGATGCTAATTACAATGATGCGGACGTATCAGGCTAAGACCGTGAAAGAGACGGGGTACAAATTAGTAACGATGAGAAATGAGGTTAAGCAAACTTTACAGACAGGTAAAAACCTCGATGGAAAGGTTGTAACTCCAAGTAAAAAAAAGGAATTGCGAAAGCTGTTATTACATTATAGAAGCGAACTAGAGCAGCTGATGATTAATAGTAAGATTTACAAAGAGGGAAAAGCAAATAAAGAATAGAAATGCTTTAGGCTAGTAGGGAATCAGGAGTGACTCTCTTTTTTTTATTTTCTAGATAGAAGAAACAGTGGATATAGAAGGAGTTGTTGTTTAATTTAGAGCTGCTACCTTCATCCATTATAAGCCAAAAGCTGACCCAAAAGGTTCATTACGCACCTTTTGGGTCAGCTTTTGGCATTTTGAAAGAATTAAGAAAGTACTCTTTTGGCAGCTGGTTGGTCGCTTCCGCTTTTTGAGTACGCTAAAAGCACGTTTCTATTGAAGGATAGAACAGGTTAGCCAATAAGAGATTAGAATGGTTTTAACAACTAGAGCATTAATCATGGTGATACCTGGAATATCGACAATGAAATGCTCTACCTTCTATGTTTAATTTTATCCGGGGCCTTAGCATGCAATTTTTACATTATGTAATTGTTCCATAAGGAGAACATAACAATTGACAAGCAGTTCAATATCCTTCACTTGGTATATATTTTAGTTTGTTAAATATTTTTCAAGGAGTGAAAAATTGAATCTATTTGAGCATTGAATCATTACTATAAGACAAATGCAAGAGCATACTAAGCAAGAGGTACAGCTGACGGATGGTAATGGACGATCCTATAATTAGTGATTCTTACTTAACATTTTGTTTAAATAGTAAAGGTGAAATATATTAGGAGGAATTTATAAATGAATAGTCAAAAAGCGTCTGATAGTTCAAGGAGTACACGTCTTATATTTGCTGTAATGATTGTCGGGGCCGTAGTGGCTTTTTTGAATCAAACATTAATAAATATTGCATTACCGCAAATCATGAATTATTTTCAGCTTTCGGCTGCAACTGCTAACTGGTTGACAACCATATTTATGTTAGTTAATGGAATTGTTATTCCGATCACTGCATTCTTGATGAATCGCTTTACGACAAGACAATTATATCTTACTTCGATGGGACTTTTTGCTTTGGGAACTTTTATATGCGGGATAGCACCGAGTTTCCCTGTTATTTTAATTGGTCGTGTTGTACAGGCAGCTGGTGCCGGTGTTTTATTTCCCTTAATTACAAATGTAATTTTTACCCTATTTCCACCGGAACGCCGCGGCTATGCGATGGGGATTTTCGGGGTTGCGATAAACTTTGCACCTGCTGTGGGCCCCACATTATCGGGGTGGATTGTTCAAAACTATTCTTGGCGGGTATTATTCTTTATCATGTTCCCATTTGCCCTTATTAACTTTCTAACAGCAATTTTTCTAGTCAAAAATGTGACAGAAACAAGCCGTCCAAAGCTTGACGTACTAGGTGTAATTTTGTCTACTATTGGATTTGGCGGTATTTTATATGGTTTTGCTACAGGAGGAACGAAGGGCTGGAGCAGTACCGAAGTCATTACGATGTTTGTGGTTGGTGGTATTAGTTTAATTTTATTTGTTTGGCGTCAGTGGATTGTGGATTATCCGATATTGGAGTTTCGTATTTTTCGCTATCCAGTATTCACACTCACTACGATAATTAACGTGATTGTGACCATGTCGATGTTCTCAGGAATGATTCTAATGCCGATTTATATGCAAAACGTTCGTGGTTTTTCACCGCTGTTATCGGGATTAATGCTTTTACCTGGTGGCATTGTCATGGGTATCATGTCTCCTATAACTGGTAAGCTATTCGACAGGTTCGGTGCTAAATGGCTAGCGGTTGTTGGTTTGGCTATTACAATTTTGACGACATATGATCTCACAAAACTTCAAATCAATACGACTTTCACCTATGTAGTGGGGGTTTATACAGCTCGTATGTTTGGAATGTCATTATTAATGATGCCTATCTTTACTGCCGGTTTAAATGAATTGGCACTAAGCCTAAATAAATACGGTACAGCTATGGTTAATACATTGCGAATGATCGCTGGAGCAATTGGGATGGCATTCTTTGTATCTATTATGACCAATCAAGGTGCTCAGCACGTAAAGGATATTGTAACTCAACAGCATATTCCCCCAACGGATAAAACACATATGGCAATAGCTATCAAACAAGGAACTGCACTAGGCATTAACGATGCTTTCATGGTAGCAACAGGTTTAACAATTGTCGCATTTATAATGTCATTTTTTATTCGGCGAACTTCACCTAAAGAAGACACAATTACAAATCGCGTAAAACAAATTAGTTAAGTATCATAGTTATAACAAAATAATTGGAATAAACTACAATTTGTGAATTTGAAACATGTGGAATCATGTTAAGATGTATGATTGCCGACTATGTGATGCAATATATTTGTAACCATTAAATATCTTAAGAGATGTCTCTTAAGGTATTTTTGTTTAAGACAAATCTGCTGATACAGACAAAGGTACAATTTACTCTTGCGAAGAGGGAAAGCTAAACTCTATATAAAATGAAAGGAGGGATGAAGAATGAACCGGGAAAACAAGTATACAATTGTTGGTACGGACATCACCGAAGTGCAGCATCTCAATGCTCAGTCTGGTCTGAGCTATAGGCAGGTAAAGGAGCTATTAGCTAAAACCGGTGGACGTGGAACAGCAGTTTACAGTAATACAAATATAGAAGAAGTTAGAAAACGGTTGGAGTCCAACGGTATGCAGTAGGGGACTTTTTTGGATTTACAAATGGAGACATCCATCCTATTAACGAGCAGTTTCACAATCATATTACCCTCATTAGGATGAGCACAAGTATATTCCAAATCCAGAACCTTCAGATTACAAACACTGATTGCAATTCATCTCTTTTCTAAAGTAAAATAAATATGAAACTGTTTTCATATTTATTTTTGCAGTGGAGTGATGAAAGAATGTCTACAATATCAGATGTAGCAAAATTATCAGGGTTATCGAAAACGACTGTTTCACGTGTAATAAATAACCATCCATATGTTTCGAAGGAGAATAAAGAGCAAGTACTAAAAGCAATGAAAGAACTTGGATATACGCCAAATCCAGCTGCAAGAAGGCTAAGAGGTCAGTTAACGACTACGCTTGGAGTTATTGTGCCTAGGATTGTGAACCCGTTTTTTTCATATTTAGTAAATTCAATTGAACAAACTGCTTATAATAAGGGCTACCAAGTATTGATTTGCCAAAGTAATGAAGATAAAGAGAAAGAATTAACATTTTTAAATTTATTGAAAACAAAGCAAGTAGACGGAATTATTATGACTGCTATTGAAAACGATTGGAGCGTAATTGAACCATTTACTAATTATGGCCCCATTGTGTTATGCAACGAATATGTAAATTATGCAGATGTTCCAATGATTCGTTTGAATCAATCCAAGGGAGCCTATATAGGTGTAAAGCATTTGATTGAAAGAGGTCATCAAAAAATCGCATACTGCACAGGAGGGCTGTTTGATGAGCAGGGGAAAGATAAAGATCGCAACCACGGATATCAAAAAGCATTACAAGAAGCAGGAATTGTGATAAATCCAAAATGGGTTTTTGTGAATCAGCATAGTATTGAGGATGGAAAACAAGTAATGAAGCAAATTCTTGAGATGGAAGATCGCCCCACTGCTGTGTTTACTGGAAGCGATGAGATTGCTGGCGGAATAATGATTGAAGCAAAAGAACATGGTTTAATAGTGCCTGATGATATCGCAATTATCGGTTTTGATGACCAGCCTCTTGCAGAAATGTTGGATCCAAAATTAACAACGATCCGCCAGCCTGTAGATCAAATGGGAGAAAAATCGGTAGAAGTAATTATTAAGAGGCTCAATAATCCTGAAATGAAGATGGAAATTTACGAGATGCCAATCGAATTGGTTGTTCGGAAATCTACATGAATTCCTACAGATAGTTGGTATAAGAGCAAGTTTGATTAACTTGTGTTTATATCACGTTAATGGAGAGCACTCCCTTATCTCATGCTTATACTTGGAGCAATCGAAGGAGCCGTAGATGGGGGATAACTGCTCGCAGGAGCTGCAAAAAATCTTGTTATAACCGACAAGTTGATAACCTGAGGAACGTATCATAAGTGATATTTGTTGATAATAGACAGCTGAGAACCATGTAGTCTTAAGTATTATGGTGTTTGAAAATGTCCACAAATCAAAAAGAATCTAATGGCTGGTGTATTTAGTTTTGTACTATTGAAACCGATACCTTATTATGGGCAGAAGAATAAAGTGAAAAGGAAAAGTTTTTACTAGTGAAAACTGATGTTTGTTTTAGACTTTAGGTTCGTACTGCTGCAGAATTTATGACAAAAGCATACTTTTTAAATTAGGGGTGAATCCTACTTCTATCTATTTAAAATTTTAGGGAAAGAAAGCGTTGACAGAAAACAAAAGAGGAAAGTATAATACATTCAAGGAACCGATTCCATACACTTTAATGAAATGATTGATCTTATAGAAATTTATTTTACTTTATTTTGGAACCGGTTCCTGTATCGTTTTAGGTGTTTTACGGCGCAAAATATATGAAATCAATTAAGTATTTTTCTTCTTTTTTAAATGAAGCACAAAAATCAAGTATATATTTTTTTGTGATATGAAGGAACCGATTCCATATACAGGTAAGCTCCGTAATCATCTAACATACTATTGTCATATGAATACATTGTTGGAGGGAACAATATGAAGAAGAAATGGTGGCAAAAAGAAGTTATTTATCAAATTTATCCTAAAAGCTTTTATGACTCGAATAATGATGGAATAGGCGATATAAAAGGAATTACACAAAAATTAGATTACTTACAGTCTTTGGGGATAACGATGGTGTGGATTTGTCCCATTTATAAATCTCCAATGGCCGATAACGGGTATGATATTTCAGATTATTATCAGCTAAATCCAGAGTTCGGAGAGATGAAAGATCTAGATGAGTTAATTGTTCAGGCAAAAGAAAAAGGAATTAAGATTGTCCTTGATCTAGTCATAAATCATACATCGGATGAACATCCGTGGTTCCAGGATTTACTGGAGAATCCACATGATAGTAAATATAGAGATTATTATGTTCTGAAATCCGGTAAAGATGGTCAAACTCCTACCAATTGGCGCTCTGTTTTCGGAGGCAGTGTATGGGAGCCTTTGAAGGATACGGATGAATATTATTTTCACTCTTTTCATAAAAAGCAGCCAGACCTGAATTGGGAAAATAAAAAAGTCCGGGAAGATTTATATAAAATGGTCAACTACTGGCTGGATAAAGGAATTGCCGGGTTTAGAGTGGATGCAATCACGTTCATTAAAAAAGACCAAAATTATGATAATATTCCGGCTGACGGAGTAGACGGTCTTGGAAAATGTACAAAGAAGACTCGTAATCAACCGGGTATTGCAGAATTCCTTCATGAATTAAATGATGAGACCTTTACTAAATATGATTGTGTCACTATTGGAGAAGCTCCTGGTGTACCTTATGAGCAGTATGGCGATTATATTGGAAACAATGGCTACTTTTCAATGATTTTTGATTTTAGATATGCAGATCTCGATGTAGCATCGGGCAGTGAGTGGTTTAAGAGGATTGATTGGAATGTACTAGATTTAAAAAAATTAATCTTCACTAGTCAAAAGGAAATTCAGAAAGTGGGCTGGGGAGCAAACTTTTTAGAGAATCATGATCAGAACCGTTCCATAAGCAAGTATATAAAAGAAGAAAAAAATCGAAATTTCTATTCTGTGACAATGCTAGGAGCAATGTTTTTCTATCTTCGAGGAACACCTTTTATCTACCAAGGTCAGGAAATCGGGATGACGAACTTCAAACGTAACAGTATTAAGGAATTTGATGATATTTCAAGTATTGATCAGTACTATCGTTCTATGGATGAAGGCTTTAGTGCAGAAGAGGCATTGCATTTTATAAACTTGCGAAGCCGTGATAATTCAAGAACGCCATTTCATTGGAATGCCGAGGAATATGGTGGTTTCTCAAAGGCCAAGCCTTGGCTAGGGATGAATGAAAATTACGAAACGATTAATGTAGAGCAACAAGAGCAGGATCCAAATTCCATTCTGAATTTTTATAAAAAAATTATTGGAGTTAGACAGTCAAGTAAAGCAAGTGAATGTTTAATTTATGGAGAGATTGAGCCTATTTTAGAAGAGCATCCAACAATTGTTGCATATAAACGCAAATTGGATGCTGAAGAAGTTGTTTGTTATTTCAATTTTTCATCCGAGAGTCAAAAAGTCGAATTAGATTATAACAAATATGATGTTTTATTAAATAATTACAAAGAAGAAAAAGAAATGATATATGAGCAGGAATATTCTTTAAAGCCATATCAAGCACTAGTACTCCTAAAGAAAGAAGAGGGCCATCATGAGTGAAAATAGATATGAACGTATAGGAAAAGAAATTGTGAATGTCATTGGTGAGGATAATATCGAATCGTATGTTCATTGTGCAACAAGATTGCGCTTTTCTGTAAAAAATCGCGAAAAGATTGATGACGAGGCAATTGAGAGAATTGATGAAGTCAAAGGCGTATTCTTTAATGCTGGTCAATATCAGGTCATTTTAGGTACTGGTACAGTCAACAAAGTATACTCTGCTTTAAGAGGAAATCAATCTGGGCAAGAGGATGAGCAACAAAAGAACACAGCTTCATCTAATAAAAAGGACAAAGGAATAAAGAGGGCTGTACGAACGTTAGCCGATATCTTTATCCCTATTATCCCAATCATTGGAGCAACGGGTTTATTCCTTGGATTAAAGGGTGTATTGTTCAGTGATGCTGTCTTAGGTCTAATGGGCATGAATGTTAATGATATTCCTGAATATCTAAGAACACTTATATCGGTTCTAACAGATACAGCTTTTGCTTTTTTACCAGCCTTAATTTGTTGGTCTGCATTTAGGAATTTTGGCGGTATGCCTATTATTGGTTTTGTTCTTGGATTAATGCTCGTATCTCCGGCCCTTCCTAACGCGTATGCGGTAGCGGACATCAATAGTGGAGTAAAACCAATTATGGCTTTCGGTTTCATTCCGGTTGTTGGTTATCAAGGTAAAGTGTTAACAGCTCTTGTCGTAGGGATTCTTGGTGCTAAACTCGAGAAAAAGCTGCGGGCTGTAATGCCGAATGCCTTAGATTTAATCTTTACTCCTTTCGTTGTCCTATTAACGATGATGATTACTGGTTTACTTATTTTAGGGCCTTTATTGCATTTTGTGGAAATGGGACTAGTAACGGTTATTACACAGCTGATTTCTGCTCCTCTTGGTATTGGAGGACTGTTGATTGGCTTTTTATATCCGTTAGCAGTTATGACGGGAATGCACCATTTATTTATCGCGGTCGAAACAACATTACTTGCAAATACTGGGTTTAACCCCTTAATTACTTTATGTGCGATGTACGGATTTGCGAATGCTGGTGTTTGCTTGGGAATTACCTTAAAAGCAAAAAAAAGTACGGTAAAGGTAGCAGGATTGAGCGCAACACTTACACAATTACTGGGTGTTAGTGAGCCGGCCTTGTTTGGTGTCGTGATGAGATATAGTATGAAACCGCTGTATGTGATGATTGCTTGTTCAGCTGTTGGAGGCGCAATCTTATCCTTGCTTAATATCAAAGCTAATTCATATGGTTTAGCTGTGCTTCTTTCTCCTTTAATGTACATTTATGAGTGGAATCAGCTGCTCGTTTATATTGTAGTTTCCGTTCTGATTTTTGTTGCTGCATTGATCACTACCTACTTATTTGCAGTACCAAAAGAAGTGATGGTAGAGGACCGAAATCAGAAACTAAGCAAAGTGAGTTAATAGCTACTGAATAGAATGGATTTGTTCGCTAAAAACGAGTTGCTTTAGCAGCTCGTTTTTATTATTTGAAATTGTTTTGGAGGAAATGTCAATATGGATAAGCGGAGGTATGTTATGCGTAAGACAAAAATTGTATGTACGATTGGTCCTGCGAGTGAAAGTATTGAGAAGCTAGTACAGCTAATGGAAGCTGGAATGAACGTAGCTCGTCTGAACTTCTCACACGGGAGCCATGAAGAGCACGCGGCGCGCATTCAAAATATTCGCGAGGCTGCAAAGCGGACAAACAGGACAGTAGCGATTTTGTTGGATACAAAAGGACCGGAAATTCGTACACATGACTTTGAAAATGGACAAGCTGAATTGAAAACTGGCGCAGAAGTTGTGATTTCCACAGAGCAGATACTAGGAACAGCAGAGAAATTCTCTGTTTCCTATGAAGGACTTTATAATGATGTAGAAGCCGGGTCCCGTATCCTAATCGATGACGGTTTAATTGAATTAGAAGTACTTGAAAAAGCAAATGGCGAAATTCGTACGAAAGTGTTAAACAGCGGCATTGTAAAAAATAAAAAGGGCGTAAATGTACCAAATGTAAGCATTGAGCTTCCGGGCATTACAGAAAAAGACGTACAGGATATTTTGTTCGGTATTGAGCAAGGTGTGGATTTCGTTGCAGCTTCTTTCGTGCGTAAGGCATCAGATGTATTAGAGATACGTGAACTATTGAAAGAGAAGGATGCAAAGCACATTCAAATCATTTCGAAGATTGAAAATCAAGAAGGTATAGATAACATCGATTCAATTCTAGAAGTTTCTGACGGTCTAATGGTAGCTCGCGGTGATATGGGGGTGGAAATTGCACCGGAAGAAGTGCCTCTTGTGCAAAAACGCTTAATTCAGAAGTGCAATGTATTAGGAAAGCCGGTGATTACAGCGACACAAATGTTGGATTCCATGCAGCGCAACCCGCGTCCGACACGCGCGGAAGCTAGCGACGTGGCAAATGCCATTTTTGATGGCACAGATGCAATCATGCTTTCAGGTGAAACAGCTGCAGGGTTTTACCCGGTTGAATCTGTAAATATGATGGCAACCATTGCGACCCGCGTAGAGCGTTCCTTACAATACCAAGACGTGTTCCGCAAGTGTCTGAAAGAAGCGAAATCTACAGTCACAGATGCAATCAGCCAATCTGTAGCACATACCGCGATTGCGTTAGATATAGCAGCGATTATAACACCAACAGAAAGCGGCTATACGGCGAAGATGATTGCGAAATATCGTCCGAAATCCCTGATTGTGGCAGTTACATTTGATGAAAGGGTATGCCGTAAGCTAGCTCTTGTATGGGGTGTACAAGCTTACCTTGCAAAGGAACAGGTATATTCTACAGATGAACTGTTAGAAACAGCAATTCATACAGGAAGGGATGTAGGAATCTTAAACCTCGGCGATACGGTTGTAATCACAGCTGGTGTGCCAGTCGGTGAAGCTGGTACTACAAATTTAATGAAGATTTATGCCGTTGGTGAATAACTTGTTGAATAAAGTTAAGCAGGAACGTTTATATACAGGGTATATTCATCCTTAACGTTATAAAATACAAAATCCTGGTGCTACTTTTTCCAGGTGGGAGATACATTGTGAAAAAGAAATGGATAATCCTATTGATTATCTCAGTCCTTCTTGCCACTATCATAGGATGTAGAATCAAGTTTCTTAGAACAGACGATAGACCTAAAGTAGTCGTTGTTTTAAAAGATTTAGATACACAATATTGGAAAATTGTGAAAGCGGGAGCGGAAAAGGGCTTTCGAGATTTTGACATAGATGGTAAAGTTGTCGCACCTCATTACGGATCAACAGCAGATGCACAGGCGTCTATAATAAAAGATATTCTAAACGAACATACAGATGTGCTAGTTGTCTCTCCATTTGAATCACCTGTTGTCATGTCTAGCTTGAAAAAGGCAGCTCAAAGTAAGATTCCTGTATTGTTAGTAGATACAGATATCTCTTTGGAAAATAAAACTACTTATATTGGTACTGATAATTTTGAGTTAGGCAGAAAAGCAGGAGAATTATTAGCTTCAGGACTGCAACCTGGCGATAAAGTTGCCCTTATTGCAGGAGATTTAAACAGTTCGGTTATAAGTGAACGGGTAAAAGGAGCTACATGGAGCTTGGAGACTGCAGGAATCAAAATTGCGGCAGAACAAACAGGATTACCAAATGAGTCTTTGCCGGTTAGAAACGCAATGACAATGATTTTGCAGCAGTGTCCTGATGTGAAAGGTGTATTTGCCACAACTGACATCATGGCGCTCAGTGCTGTAGAGGTCATCCGGAAACAGGGGAGTAAATTACCAGTCGTAGGGGCAGATGGACTTATTAAAATGGTTGAATCAATAGAGGAGGGAGTTTTACCTGACACAGTAGCACAGAACCCTTATGATATGGGGTATATAAGTGTTGAAACCGCATGGAAAGTAATAAAGGGAGAAAGAGTCATGAAAAATATTGATACAGGTATCGATCTTATTACTAAAGATAACGCGGAGCAGAAACTAGACTTTTTGAGAGAATTGCTGGAATGAAGTTTTATTAAGAGGCATTTTAGAGACCAGTAAATTAAGAAAAGAAGAATTGCCTTGCAGGATATATGGAATCTGCCATTATCAATTTCTTTATTAAATGATGTAACAGAAAGAACGATGCTGACTGGTTATATATTATTTTTATAAATATGAGCTTATTAGGCACTATTGTTCTAATTATGGGGCTGCTTTTAGTGGGAAAATAGTATAAGTTACCAATTAAAGTTATTCTCGTAATGATTTATGTGAAAAATCGGGCGGATTAAGATATCCCCCGACCGTAGCATGAGTTATTTCAACTGTTGGATCTACTAAAACCGTTTAAATAAGCCCCTCCGATTTAACCCAATTGAGAAATTTCGTAAGGCTCAATGCAGGGTATTCAATCGGAAAATATTCCAGTCCGACATATCCATTAAACCCAGTTTTCTCAATCGCTTTAAAGATATTTATATAATAGAGTTCACCCGTGTAAGGTTCATGTCTTCCTGGAACACCAGCTACATGAAAATGGCCGATGTTATCAATATTTTGAGTAATAATAGAAATGATGTTACCTTCCATAATTTGCATATGGTAAATATCATAAAGTACTTTGACATAAGGGCTTCCTACTTCGTCAACAATTTGAAATCCTTCCTTTGAAGTATCTAAATAGTATCCCTTATGGTCTACCAGCGTATTGAGCGGTTCAATGACCAGCATGATTCCTGCCTCCTTTAGGAAAGGAACACATGCCTTCAGTCCTTCTACAATACTGTGGCGCTGTTCATTCCGAGGAACACCTGGTATTTCTTGACCAACTTGAGAAATAATCGTTGTGCAGCCAAGCATTTTCGCAACAGCAATTGTTTGTGTTACACCATTTACATACTCTTGTCTTTGAGAAGGATCAGTCAAGCTAATGAATTTGGTGACAATACCTGCAACAGTAAGCCGAAGTAACTGACTTGCAGTATGGATATCATGGAGGTTTTTGTCCCACCAGCTCCAAAATTCAAATGCATGAAAACCTATTTGTTTAATCTCTTGCATCCCCTTGATAAAATCTTGATTTGCATAGACGGATTCAATATTCACAGCAAATTTCATTCTCCCATCCTCCGAATCCTTAAGAATCATATTTAACGAAATTGCGCTATCAATTTATCCGCAGTATGAATGGCTAATGCGACTGTTGTAAGTATGGATTTAATGTTACATAATTCTCATAACGTGATTTAATTGCAACACTAGTACCAAACCAGACGTCCGCTTGCTTAAGCCTGGGCATTAACTCATATAAATAATGAAAAGTGTTGTACACATTCAAGGTATTCAATCATCGATTGTCCTATGTGAACGGTACTTCCAACAAAATAAGAAACGTTAGATAACTATCATGAAACAAGTGCATACTCGATACTTTGGGGATTGAGAATGACTTTTTTCATGGGTTTTTTAGTTAGGAACGATAAGGAATATTGGAAGAGGGAGTCAAGAAAGGAGATAACGAGGTATGTTAACTCCCATAATACATCAAGTGTGTTACGGCAAATGTAAGTTATATTAGAGTTTAATTAATATAATCTAAACTTTAGACTCCCGCAATGCTTATACAGAAAACTTAGAACGTTTCATGGGGATAAACGAGGTGACCATTACTGGAATTGTATCACCAAACAATTCTATGTACTATTATTTGTTTCTATCTTCTTCCCTCTGAAAAATGTGACAATTGTAATAAAAAGCAGAGGCAGAACGCCAACAATAGCAAGAGCTAGCGGCTCAACCACGAATACGGCTTCCATAAATTCAATTTCAGTATGAAACATCGTAAGTGTAAGAAGCAGGGATATAAGCGTAACAGGAAAAATAAGAATCCGTTCATCCTTCAGGTGTAATACCCTTGATAGCACCTCTTTCAGAATGAACAGCATGATGGTTGCTTTCATATAGGAACCAACAACCAATGCTATTCCGATAAAGGACTCCACTCTTGTAAGAATCTCTCTTATATTAATTAAGCGTGCCAATTGAAACAGTGAAAACTTAAAGGTACCTGCAAGTGATCCCAAAACCATAATCGTGCAAAGAATCGAGATAATTAACAAAAGCCCATGTATCAGAAGGATTGAAAACATATATTTTTGCAATGAGCTGTTCTTCTCATTACGAATGAAGGGCAGTAAAAATGAAAACAAGACTAGCTCACCATATGGGAAACCGAGGGTCATATAAGCACCGTGAATAGCTGGTTTTAATCCTTCCGGAAAGATAGGCAAAAGGTTCTCTACTTGATAATGCGAAGAAACTAGCAATAATACTGCAATTGAAAAACAGATTGAATAGCATAAAAGCAAAACAAACATTCTAGCCATTACCTCGATACCGGCTTGTACTGTCAATGCAGCGACTAGCAAAATCAGAGCATAAAATACATAAGAAGGAGTTTCCCTCATCATTGTAGTTGTAAAAAATCCGCCTATATCGATGATAATATAAGAAAGGATTAAAAAAAGTAACAGTACTATAGGAATGGAAATGCATAGAGTAATCCATTTCCCTAGAATCCTTCGGCTATAATCGATTAGAGTCAAATTAGGATTTTTACGATATAGATAAAGGATACATGCTAATAGCAGCATCCCGAATCCATTTGCGATGAGTATGGACAGCCATGCACCATTATGAGCAGCTTGCACTAAAGGTTGTGGGATGTTGACAATGGAGGATCCAAGCATAAAAGAGAAAAATAAAACCGCCATTTGCCCTGAACTTATCGTTTCTTTTTTCTGCATTTTGTCTCCTCCTTTTGTATCAATATAGCTTACATGGTGGACTTTATGGCTGTGACAATTTGCTGTGCCGGTTTTGAAAAAAAGAAGTGAACGAGTTCGTCAAGTGTTGGCCAGGATAAATCCATCACATAAACGAGACTCAGGTAGATGATAGGGAGCATCAGCATTCCATAACTAATGCGTTCCCGCCGGTTTTTTTGTTTTAACTTGGGAACATCGTAAAACAATATGCTCAAGTATACGATAATTAGAAAGAGAATTTTCTCAAACAATGTTTAGTCCTCCGTCACTTTTTCTCCAAGGGGCATACCTGTGCCTTTAACACTAACTTCCACATCGATTACAAAGCGGATGTCGGCAAAAATGTCGTCCCAATCTTTTTCCCACTTTTTCCATAAGGCAGGATCTTGCCGATACAGTTTATTTCCAATACCTAGTACATCTATTTTCTTTTTCTGCAAACGTTCAATCACTGCTTCTAGCTGTGCTTTTACCGTTTTTCTAATGTGGTTTTCCAACTTTTTTGCTTCTTCTTCAGTCGTTATAGGAGTACATCGCAGTTCACCTACTATTCCTTCTATCTTGGTCAGCATTCGAATAGTAGGTGGATTCTCGGTGAATTGGGGGGATACTTTTGTTTTAACCGAGAGAGTCTCCAACGTTTCTTTTTTTCCCTTCTTTTTACTCCCTTTATCTACACAGGGAAACTCAATAACCCCTCCCTCAAAATCATTTGTTAACATCAGAATTTTTTGAATATCATTTGGTGTTAAGCGATCAACCATTTTCCCTTTACGAATAACAGCAACACCGCTGCTATATGGACTTTTTTGTTGTTTATCATTCATTTCGATATATGGAATCATCGTAGTTTTCACCTTACTATTTAATTGCAACGCTATATCTAGCAGTGTGGCTGTTTTTGTTTTTCCAGAAGCGGAAGAAGCACTTTCTATAGTAGTTAACAATTGCTGAGCCATTGTCCGCTCGATAAACGGCTTTTTTTTCCAATAATCAGCGGCTTTTCCTTTCGTAATAATAACAAGGAGTGTAAGACGCGGTTCGTGATCACGGTAAAAAAACTCAAGAGCTTCCCCTATATCGTGTTTCTTAGCAAACTGTTCTCCGATTAAAATGACCCGTATATGACTCCATTGGGCTTTACGTCCCAAATAAAGAGGGAAGGTACGGATTGCATCAAAAACGCTCTTACTAGACACTTTGATGTTAGTATATGCAGATTTATTGCTGGATCCTATTCCTCCAATAGTTTGTGTGGGTGCATATATATGTGCGTTTAACTCGATATTTCCGTCTTTTGCTTGGTCCAAGCTCGCACCCATTATAAAACCAAACACGGTTAACTCCTTGCTGTTCCAACATCCTGTTAAGCATATTAATAGGCAAATAATAGACAAAGCTTTCATAAGGATAGAATTCATGTTTTATCATACTTTCTTAGGAGGGTTAGATTTTACGCATATCACGTTTTCGGGGCGATTTCCACAAAGTTTTAAGTGGAGCCCGAATGAAAACATCGAGTAGCTGCTTCGGTCTGAATGGCGTTAGCGGACTAAAATACGGTTGTCCCAATGACCTTAAAGACGTTAGATGCAACATAATAAGCAGAAAACCAATCATAATCCCAAATCCACCTAATACAGCAGCTAAAATCATCAAGGGGAGTTGAAGAAGCCGAAGGCTGATGGCGATGCTGTATTGAGGTATAGAAAAAGAAGCAATTCCAGTTAATGCGACTAAAATGACAATGGTCGGAGAAGCGATGTTTGCATTAATGGCGGCATCGCCAATAATTAACGCTCCAACGATACTGACGGCTGATCCGACTGGTCTTGGTAAACGGATTCCGGCTTCCCGAAGTAATTCAAAGAAAAAAATCATGATCGATGCTTCAACAAAGGCTGGGAAAGGAAGTCCTTCTCTAGTATCAAGAATGGCCATTAAAAGATTTGTCTGTATCAGTTCGGCATGAAAAGTAGTTAAAGCGATAAAAGCACTCGGTAGTGTTAGAGCCATGAAAAACCCAACAATCCTTACCAGCCGAATAAAGGATGAAAACACTACCCGATGATAATAATCTTCACTTGCTTGAAAGAATTCGATAAATAGACCAGGACAGATTAAAATGGTTCCTGTCCCTTGTACCAATACGATAATTTTCCCTTCTAATAAGCTGGCAACAGCCGCATCAGGACGTTCCGTAGATCGATATTGAGGAAAAGGCGAATAGGTGGAATCCTCAATCAATTCTTCAATATAGCCTGTTTCTAAAATGTCGCCTTGTTTAGCAGACTCAATCCTTTTTTTAAATTCAGCTAGCGTTTCCGGGTCAACCGTTCCTTCAAGATAACCAAAGGCGACCTCCGTCTTACTAGCTCCACCGGCTTTGAATGTTTCAATTTTAAAATGAGAGTTTGGTAATCGTGCCCGCAACAACCCGATATTCCTTTGTAACTGTTCAACTGTTCCTTCACGAGGACCTTTAACCACAGATTCTGATATAGGTTCGGAAACTTCCCGCATGCCAATTTGTTGGGCTTGGGCATAGGACAATGCTTTGTCCCAACCATCAAAAAAAATCACAAGGTGTCCGTGTAAAATGTTGTCCACAGCTTGCTCAAAGCTATCAACTAGAATAGCGTTTTGAGCAGATATACCATGTTGACTGAAAAAGTTGATGACATCTTTTGGTGTAATCATCGTTGCTGGACCAATTTCGTAAGGAACCAGATCCTGCATGGATTCTTTCATGAAATTTATTTTTTTGTCTTGCACCAATGTCTCGAAATAAACTGAAAAAGCGGTATGTGAAAGATCTGGTCCATATTGCCAAAAAAAGAGCTTGAGATCTGCACAGGTAGACAAAACTTCTTCTATCTGCTTTTGATTTTCAGACAAATCTTTTGAGATTATTGTAGGTGAGCTTATAGACATAGAAGTAACCTCTTTTTTTCTTTATTTCCTTATTATGTATAAATGTTAGTGATATATTCGTGGTTAATCCTTGTAGTTTATAAACCTGCTGTTAACTTAGAGCCAGTCCCAATTGTTTACTATAATCACTGTTACTTCCCCAAACTTTTATTTTGTAATCATACGGCTTGCCTACATAGAATATTTTAATTTATGAAGGTGAATGTTCCGGCTATTTCATGAAGTTAAAATATAAGTCCTATTCGTTGTATGGAGATGGTTTGTGTACGCTATTTGTCTATCAAGGCTAAGCATAGCACTTGCGCTTTTCTTAATTGGAGGTGAATGTATGAGGCTTGGTGTGTTTGCATCAGGAGTGTTCCATAATCTCCTGTTTGAAGAGATGCTTGATTTTGTAAGATCCAGAGGAGTCGAGGCATTGGAATTTGGAACGGGGAATTATCCCGGGGATGTTTTTGTCAAACCTGCGCAGTTCCTCACAGATGTAAGACAGCAAAAAGCTTTCCTCCAAGCCGTTGAATCGAGAGGTATGTTTATTAGCGCGTTCAGCGCTCAGGGTAATCCGCTTCATCCCAACAAAACTATTGCCCAGCAGCATCATGATACATTGATTCTAACGATAGATTTGGCACAGCAAATGGGGGTGCCAGTCGTGAATTGTTTTTCCGGTAATCCAGGAGCCCCGGACAGTGCATTATATCCAAATTTTGCTTATGTATATTGGCCGCCGGAATACCAGGAGATTCTCAAATGGCAGTGGGAACAAAAAGTGATCCCTTATTGGAGGGAGCTGGGAGGATATGCAGCAAGTCGAGGCGTAAAAATCGGCATCGAGATGCATGAAGGATTTACCGTACATGCCCCGGCGGATGTTCTCAAACTCCGCCAGGCGGTGGGTGAAGTAATTGGATGCAGCTTTGATGCAAGCCATTTGTGGACACAGGGAATCAATCCTGTAGAAGCGGCAAAAATTCTTGGCTTTGCCGGGGCGATTTATCATGTGTCAACCAAGGATATGATTTTTTCCGAGGACAATCTGAATTTATACGGGCTTCTCGATCCCAAGCCACAGGAACAGCCACAGTACCGTGCTTGGTACTACCGCACCATAGGATATGGCCATGACTTAAAAACTTGGTCTGATATTATTAGCACTCTACAATTGATTGGATACAACGGAGGTTTTCACATTGAGCAGCATGATCCGTTGATTGAAGGGCTGGAGGGATTCACTAAAGCGGCAAGGAACTTGCGGAGATTGCTTATCCGCAGTCCTATGAAGCCGAACTAATTCATTTGATCGTTTAAGGGTGTACCCTCGATCAGGTTTTAGAAACGATATAATCTGCTGTACGAATCGCCAAAGCAACAGTTGTTAAAGTCGGATTAGCAGGTCCCGAAAGACGCACTACGCTGTTATCAGCGACGAACAGACCGGGTATGCCATGGATTTGGCCATACGGGTTGGTTGCCGAAGTCTCTGGATCGGTGCCCATCCGGCAGGTACCGGTCTCATGGTTATCTTCCCCGGGAGCAATCAACCAAGGCTTACCATCAAAACTGAGATTCATACTAGCTATTGCGCTTTCCATAGACTTGAACATTTGAGAAATCATAGCTTGGTCCCGATTACTACGAGAAAAATTCACTTGCAGCTGAGAGACGCCAAAATCATCTCTTATTGTTGGATCGAGATAAACATGGTTTTCATATCGTGCTTCCACCGGTCCGGCACAGACAAATCTGAATTTCAGTTCATCCAAAAGAGGTTTTTCCTCAAAAGAATACCAATAATAATCAAAAGGATCTGTACCAAAACCATAAATAATTAACCTCTTGTCGTTCGGCACAGGAATCCAGAGGCTGGCAACTCCCGATACTTCAGTAAATTGCTCCCTGTTTCCTTTCGCATCCGCAAATATCTTAGCATGATTGACTAAATAGCGGCCTATGGCTTGCCCTGGAATACCAGAGTGAAGGAGAAGCCTGGGTGTCTCCCATGTCCCTCCGGAAAGGATGACTGTTTTTGCTGTAATCGTGTAGGTTTGCTTATCGGAAGTCATCACTTTAACTCCGGCGGCTTTTCCTTTATCAGTCAGCACTTGAACTGCACGTGTATTTACAGCCAGATCAAAGTGTCTAATATTTAAAGCATAAGCCAGGAAGTGAATAGAACTGAAAAAGACACTCGAATGAACCTGACCATACTTGGTGGCTTCAAGATCAACAGTTAGGGGTGTGTCTGTAGCACCAGGAAAACCGTTTGATCGAAGGAGATTGAGCAGCATTTCCTGAATAGATGATCCCTTGGCATATCCTGTATTAACATTCATAATTTGTTCAGCGGCAAGATAATAAGGAACCAGTTCCTCATATGATATCGGCCAAGACAAGAAGGATTCTGGATGTAAACGGGGAGATAACAAATACCATTGAAGCGTTCTTCCGCCAAGTGCTCTTATTATTTTTGCCCCCGGATAATCAGGCCACGCTTTTCCAATGTGCTCTGTATGGCGGGGGTTTTCAAAGAATCGGGTAAATCTATCGTGATTAAAAGTAGGAATATTGCGGCCGTGTGTAGGCAACAAAAGAGGGCCTGCTTCAATCATTCCGATACGTTTTCCGTTTCTTGCCCATTGCTGGCATAATCTCCAGAGAGCGGCCCCGCCTCCCGCTCCGCTGCCGACGATTAATACATCATAGTCGGTTTGTGCCATCTTCTCGACGGGAGTTAAAGGAATCCAATGATCCAGATAATCGGAATGCTTAGTTTGAACAGAAGATGGGAGTTTGACTATAGTATTTGCTCTAATATTTGTGTCAGAACTGGGGATATGTGGATTCAGAGAGAGAAGATGTTCAATGGGAATTTGATATTTTTTTGCAATTTTTTTAAGAGTATCATTTGCACTCGGAATATATATTCGCATTGCTGTCACAACCTTTTTGATGATTTTCCGGGATGACCGTCAAAAAGAGAGTATGAAACGCACAAGAAAAATTGTATGTTTTATCAAGATCATGTTGAATGAGACGGCTGAGATAGCGTGACGGGAGGTCTGGCTTTCTTTATCCTGCGTTCATGAGCAGCCATGTTTCTCACTCTCACTTCAAGACCTAGAGGAAAGAAGAGGATAACTGCCCGTAAAGGCACGGTTGGTTTACCTAACCATCAGCAGAGGATGAAAGAAAATCTCTACTGATGGAGGTTTCACTTGATCGTAACGGAACGCTTTACTTCATTTGTTCGATGATGTAATCCGCTGTTCGGATGGAGAGTGCGACAATTGTCAGGAGCGGGTTTGCTGCTCCAGCGGTTGGAATCATGCTGCTGTCTGCAACGTATAAGCCTGAGATGCCATGAACTTGCCCATACGGATTGGCCGCTGATGTAGAGGGATCCGTACCTATACGGCAGGTACCTATATCGTGAAATCCTACTCCGAGATGATACATACAAATAGGATCAACCGAAACCTTCATGGCTTCCGCAGCCTGCCTCATTCCTGCTTCCATTTTCCAAATAACTTCCAAATCTGCATTACTAAGAGAAAAATATGCCACTGTCTTCGGCACTTCATATTCATCTACTGTGAGGGGATCTATGGTAACCCTATTTACAAACCGCGACTCGATTACGCCACTCCCCAGAATATCAAATGTCTCACCAGAAGGAGGGAAACCGCGCATTTGCATCTGATACGGCCGATCGTTCGTACGCGGAACAAATATACCGTAGAGTCCCGGAATTTTCGGATAATCAGCAGGATCAAGCTTTGCCAACGTAAATAATTTAGAATGAGTAGTTAAATAATGACCGATCGCCTCCCCCTGAACTCCAGAGTAAAGTAATAATCGCGGAGTTTCTAAGGCACTCGCCGACAAGACAACTGCCTTTGTTTTCAGGAAATAAGATTTCTTTTCCCGATTCATTACCCTAAGGCCAGTCACTTTTCCTTGTTCCGTATACACTTGAACGGCACGCGTCTTGATCGAGATATCAAATGGTCGACGACTTGCAGCGTCTGCGAGCAACGAAAGGGTTGTAAATCGTGGAGGAGTTCCACCATGGTATGATCCAAACGTAGGCGGCTCAACATTAACAGCTGCTGGCTTACTGGTTGTTTCGGGAAATCCGTTTCGACGAAGCCGATCTTGAAGAAATAATGCAGTTCTATAATAAGATCTGTTCACCTTCATGATTTCTTCGGCTATGTTATAGTACATATCCATCTCTTTAGGAGAGATAGGCCAACCGGCAAGATCTATAGGGCTCATACGAGGAGCTACAACGCCCCACTTAATCGATCTTCCGCCTAAAGCGAGAAATCGTAGAAAGGGGGAGATGAGAGGCGATGGAGGACCCTGCTGATCCGACGGGTAAACCGGAATTGACTCGTAGTATAGCGGGCTGGGCGGTTCGATATTGGCCCACACAGGTTTCCAATCCGGAAGATCGTTCTTATGTGCTGGTAAGATATAATCACCGACTTCAACGATACCGATTCGTTTACCGTTATCGCCCCATTGCTGGGCTAAGCGCCAAAGGACAGACCCGCCTCCAGGTCCGGTACCAACAATAATTACATCGTAGTCGGTTTTTTCCATTGTCTCCAATGGTGTCCAGGGATTAATAAGCGCAGTTGAAGGGAGGGGACAAATGTGCATTTGTTTTGCTCCTTTCCTCAAACCGTATACCTATGTTTATGTAATCGTCTCGATAAAAATTATATATATTCTTAACTTGATGGCTATGATCAAAAGTATCTATATTTTTCTGAAATGTATCAGTTTTTTCTCGATGGGTTCCACTTTTTAAGAGCAATAACCCCCGTGCTGTTTATAGCGATATGGATAAGAATTTCTAAAGAAAATTCCCTCCCGAATTAGGGAGAAGTTTTTTTAGTGTTTATGAAATTTCGAGAGCAGTAGTGAAAAATTGTTAAAAAGAAGTTCGTAAAAAATCAATTGAAACCGGTACCATAAAAAGTTATAATAATTTCAGGAAAGTAAGAATGTAAATAAATAAATTAGGAGGAACTCAAGATAAGTTGCATAGTGTCTGGAAGCTATTTTTATACCGAATTATGAAACCGGTACCATTCGGTTCTTGTTTCTGTGATACTGATATATTCTCTTATGAGTTAAGATTTGAAAGTTTTTGTTCTTATTTTTACGATTCTTTCTATTTTAAGTAATTGAATAAAAAGAAAGCTTGCTCGGAAAATTTAAAGCACCCTGGTTTTTAGGCAAATCATCGGGATGTTATGCAATAATAACCTGTGTATAGAGTAAGGAGGTTAAATTTTGAAGATAAATAATGAACGACATCAAGCAGAAATTGCAAGAGCAATGGAATCCACAACAATTGAACAGGAATTGGTGAGCCAAAACTACTGGAAATTACAGTACCATGTGGCAACACCTGCATATTGGATGAATGATCCAAACGGGTTCAGCTTTTATAACGGTGAATATCACTTATTCTATCAGCATCACCCGTATTCTCCTAAATGGGGACCAATGTTTTGGGGGCATGTCAAAAGTAAGGATCTTGCTTTCTGGGAGCATCTGCCGATCGCGCTTGCGCCGACAGAAGAGTATGATCAGGACGGTTGTTTTTCAGGGAGTGCGATTGAAAAGGATGGGAAGTTTTATTTGATGTACACGGGAAATGTGTGGACAGGTGAGAACTATGACACAGACCTAAAACAAGTACAATGCCTTGCGGTAAGTGAAGACGGCATTCAGTTTGAAAAACTAAGTACAAACCCCGTTATTGCTGAAGCGCCTGAAGGCGATATCCACCCGCATCATTTTCGAGATCCTAAGGTGTGGAAGCACGATGAATATTATTATTGTGTGCTGGGGTCACGTACGAAGGATCATCATGGTCAGGTGTTAGTATATCGTTCTGGTGATCTAGTGAATTGGGAATTTATCAATATTGCTGCCAAAAGTGATGGCAATCTTGGCTTTATGTGGGAATGCCCGGATTTGTTCCATCTTGATGGACAAGATGTGCTTGTTATGTCACCTCAAGGAGTGAAAGCAAAAGGACATTTGTACCACAATTTGCATCAAGCTGGGTATGTGATGGGGCATTTTGACTATGAAACGGGTTTGCTTGAACATGGTGATTTTCAAGTGTTAGATTATGGATTTGATTTTTATGCACCGCAAACAACAGAGGATGAGCAGGGCCGACGTATTATGATCGCATGGATGGCGATGTGGGAAAGCGAGATGCCGGAACAGAAGTATAACTGGGCAGGAGCTATGACGATTCCGCGTGAGCTATCTATGAAAAATGGTCAAATCATAAGCAGACCTGTTCCGGAGCTAGAGAAACTGCGTGGGGAGCTTGTTCAATATGGGCAGATCACAATTACTGGGGAGCAGGAGCTTGCTAATATTTCAGGTGATTGCTATGAGCTTGAGGTGCGGATTGATGCAAAGTCGGCTTCGCAATTTGGAATCAAATTACGAGTAGATCAAGAGAAGCAGCAGGAAACCATTCTAACGTATGACCGGGTGGAGGGCTTATTCAGTTTCAACCGAGATCAGTCAGGTGAAGGACCAGGTGGAGTTCGAAAAGCACCCGTTCAATTACAGAACAATACCCTACATTTACGAATATTTGTTGATAAGTCATCTGTGGAAGTGTTTATCAATGATGGTGAGAACGTGATGACTGCTAGAATTTACCCAGGAGAAAGGGCAACAGGTATTCGTTTCTTTGCAGAGCAAGAAATAGAGCTCATTACCTTGAATAAGTGGATTTTAAAGAAAAGCATTTAACAGTTAAATTCTAATGAAGTAGATGTAGGCGTCTGTATCAATGTCGGAGAAAGATTGGTATTATCTATGTTTGAAGAAGTTCTAACACAAAAGAAATAGAGCTTTAGTGTTAGAAGCCGCTCTTATCGCTGGAGATCTATCAGTCCGTTTATAAGTGAGCGGATAAAAGGATATGCGCAGCAATGGCCATCGTACCTATGTTTTTAAAATCTAAGTCATAAACAAAACCAAGCTGCTGCTTGGTTTTGTTTATTGTATATGTACATGAAGATGAAGCTCCGAGTATTAACGCACAATGCCTTCCACATTTCTCAACTGTCTGCTTTGTTTCTACAGCATCTTGGTGTTCATCAAAATATGTAATAACAATATTGTATTCTTGTTTTAATAATCTTAATTTATCTCAATGCTTTAGAACCCGCCAATTCAACTGAGCTTCTGTCCACGTCTTAATCGCCTATTGGCGGTTTTTCTTTTTGCACTTTAAGAAAGTATAAATTTCTAGGAAAAAAATTAAAGATTCTAAGAATGGTTTTCCCATTGATATAAATAGTATAGAATCTTTGTATTTATCTCCAGAGACACGAATATAGATGCGCTTGTAATGGATGAAAAAGAGGGGATGATTCCATTTTTGTGATGTGGATAGACTTCAACATGGTTAAATCGAAACGTTTCATAAATAACGAGGGTTAGGAGGAGATAAATTGGAGGTAATTGGGAAAAGCGTCATTCGTAAAGAGGCATGGGATAAAGTGAAGGGTCGGGCGAAATACACGAATGATTATCAATCAGTTGGGATGCTCTCTTGTAAAAAGGTTATTAGTCCATATGGACACGCTAAAATTACTGCGATTGAAACGACAGAAGCTTTAAAAATGCCAGGAGTTAGAGCGATTGTCGCAGGAGAGCATTTTCCTCTCGGAGGCGAGGCGATTCGTGATCGTCCTCCAATTGCTGTTGATAAAGTCCGTTATCACGGGGAACCAGTTGCACTAGTTATTGCCGAAACTCCAGAACAGGCTAAGGCAGCAGCTAATCAGGTTAAGGTCTACTATGAGTTACTGCCAGTAGTAAATTCACCGACACAGGCATTTCAAGAAAATGCTCCTCTCGTTCATGAAAAGTTAGGCGAATACAAAAAGGAAGAAGATTCACATCCGGTTCCAGGAACAAACATTGCAACCCATATTAAAATTCGCAAGGGGAATATGGCTGAAGGATGGGCTGATAGTGAGGTAACAGTAGAAGCAAGTTATTCCTTTGCCCCTTCCGATCATGCCGCAATGGAAACAAGATGTTCAACTTGTGAAATTTTCCCAGATGGAACGATCAATATAATGACCTCGTCTCAGGCCCCTTTTATGGTCAAAACACTTATAGCTGATTACTTTGGTGAGGATATAGGGAAGATTGTTGTTCACACGCCGCTTGTCGGGGGGGCCTACGGCGGAAAGGCAGCTGTTCAGCTTGAAATACTGGCCTACTTAGCATCAAAGGCTGTCGGCGGGCGGCCTGTAAAGGTCTGGAATGATCGTGAAGAGGATATGATTACATCTCCATGTCATATTGGTTTAGATGCAACAGTTAAAATCGGAGCCGACCGCAGCGGGAAAATTAAAGTTATGGAAATTCTTTATTTGTGGGATGGGGGGGGCTATTCCGATAAAGCCATTGATGTAACGAGATCAGGGGCAGTCGATTGCACAGGTCCCTACAATGTTGAGAATGTTTGGTGTGATTCGTACTGTATGTACACCAATCATCCGTATGCAGCCCCGTTTAGAGGCTTTGCCCATTCCGAGCTTTCCTTTGCAATTGAAAGAACAATGGACTTACTCTCACAAAAACTGCAGATGGATCCGCTTAAACTCCGTTATATAAATGCCATCCGGCCAGGAAATACGACACCGACAATGGTTCTCCTAAATAAAAGCAATCTAGGAAACTTATCACAATGTATTGAGAGAGTAAGAGAGTTGATCAAGTGGGACGAAGGCTCGATCAAAGAGATAGATGAGCGTTTTGTTAGAGTAAAAGGTGTAAGTTGCAGCTGGAAAACGTCAACGATTGATCCGGATGCTCCTTCAGGCGTTATTTTAACATTTAATCGCGATGGAAGTATCAACTTAATGTCAGGGATTATCGAAATTGGGACGGGAACTAAGACTGTGCTTGCTCAAATTCTCGCTGAGAGACTTAAAATGGATGTCGATAAAATTCATGTTCGAATGGAAGTCGATACCCAGACGATGCCAGAACATTGGAAGACCGTCGCCAGCAGGGGAACATTTATGGCGGGCAGGGCTACCTTAAATGCTGCAGACGATGTGATTAACCAATTAAAAGAAGTGGCTTCATGTGTGTTAAGAGCACCAAAGGAAGATCTTGAAGTGGCGAATAGTCGGGTGTTTTTAAGAGATGATCCAGCCATTGGGCTTCATTTTAAAGATATTGGCTACGGTTATCAGTATCCAAATGGCAACGCTATTGGCGGTCAAATTATCGGCAGAGGAAATTATATATTACGTCATCTAACGCATTTGGATCCTGAAACTGGGGCTGGGAAGCCTGGTCCGGAATGGTCTGTTGCGGCATATGGAGTAGAGGTAGAATTCGATCGTAAAGATTATACGTACCGGCTTGTTAATGCTGCGACGGTGGTGGATGCGGGCAGGGTGATGAATGAAAAAGCAGCGTTAGGCCAGGTGATGGGTGCAATGAGTATGGGGTTAGCATTCGCTGGAAGAGAAACATTTTATTTTGATGAACTTGGGAGGGTTTTGAATCCGCAGCTTCGGACATATCGTCCGCTCCGGTATGGCGAAAATCCTAATTACTTGGTTGGTTTTGTGGAAAACCCACAGCTTGATGCACCGTATGGAGCCCGTGGAATAGGAGAACTGGGATTAATGGGAATGCCTGGGGCTCTCGGGAATGCATTGTCTGTGGCCGCTGATGTTTCGCTTCATAATTTGCCATTAATTCCAGAATTGATTTGGAAAGCAAAGGAGGCAGCAAAGAATGCTTCCGTTTGATTTTGATTATTATAAACCAGCTTCGCTCCAGGAGGCTCTTGATTTATATCAGTACCTAAACCAGCAAGGCAAAAAGCCTATGTTTATATCAGGTGGAACGGAATTAATTACGCTTGGGAGAATTAATTTAATCTATACAGAAGCAGTCATTGACTTGAAAGAAATCGCTGAAAGCCAAGTCATGCAATTTAGCGGAGAACATCTCGTCTTAGGAAGCTCTGTCACTCTTACTAAACTTGATGAGGGGAATCTATTTCCCTTATTATCTAAGACGGCAAGGGAAATTGCTGATCATACCGCTCGAATAAAAATTACACTTGGCGGGAATATATGTGCACAAATTTTCTACCGTGAAGCTGTTTTACCCTTTTTGCTATCCGACAGCCAAGTAGTCACTGTTAGGCCGGAAGGAACCAAGGTGGTTCCTATTAACGAGATATTCCAGGAACAGCTGCGGCTCTCGCCAGGTGAGTTTCTTGTACAAATAGTAACAGAAAAACGTTTTACTGAGGCGCCGTTCTTTACCTTCAAAAGACGTCAACAGTGGGATACGGGATATCCGCTGATAACGATAGCGGCCTTAAAAATCGATAATGAGATAAGGGTAGCTTTAAGCGGACTCTGTCCTTTTCCTTTTCGGTCACAGCAGGTAGAAGCAGCTTTAAACAATAAAGGGATGTCAGAAGCTGAAAGAGTTGAACATGCACTAGCTTCATTGCCGCGACCGATTTTAGAGGATGTCGAGGGTTCAGCAAACTATCGCTTATTTGTGCTGCGGAATTTACTATTGGATGTTTTAGAGTCATTGGATAAGGCATGAGTAAGTTATACGATGAAGGGAGGCTGAAAATTTGAAACCACAAACAATCGTGTTGCACATTAATGATGAGGATCAAAATGTCACGGTAAGAGCCGCAGACACTCTTTTGTTTACATTAAGGGGAAAGCTTGGCTTAACTGGTGCAAAGCCAGGTTGTTTAAATGGTGACTGCGGAGCCTGTACGGTAAATATTGACGGCTGGCCGATGAAATCGTGTTTGATGCTTGCTGTTGAAGCGGTTGGAAAAAAGGTTACAACGATTGAAGGACTGAAGGAATCTCCAATTCAACGTGCATTTGTGGAAAACTTTGCATTTCAATGCGGCTATTGTACCCCAGGCTTTATCATGAACTGCCATTCGCTTATCGAGCAGCATCCTCATGCCGATGATAAAACAATTAAAGAATGGCTGGAATCAAATATATGCCGATGCACCGGCTATACTGAAATTGAAAGAACTATAAAATCGGTCATGAAGGAGAAATAAGAAGTTACTTTTACAATCAAATTGTTTAGAATACGTAAAAAAGGGATTTCACTGGAAGGCGAAATCCTTTTTTTTGATTGACGGGCGTGAGGAGATTGTTTTTTAGGTTGATGGCTATGCAGCAGGACCCTTTGTTTTGTTAATAATATAGTAGCTTAAAATTAAAATCAGGATAACGAAAGCATGTAATAATGTATTGAAGGGGTTGTCATGATCAACAATAATTAAGCGGAGCATGGCTGTAATGCCAATATAGAGAAAGTATCTCATCGGAAAATGGTAGTTCTCACGAAAATATTTGACAATCATTGAGATAAATTCAAAATAGAGAAAAAAGACAAGGATCTGTTCAAGGAAATGGTGAAAATGGGTTGTTTCAGATGTGACAATAAATTCTACAAAATGAAAGATTTCTTTAACCATTAAAACACATAAAACCGTCGCCAGTATGATTAATGATGCATTTAAGATAAATTGCAATATTGATGGGACAGCGATACGAAAAGCTGGAAGTTTCCTGAATTCAAAAATTGCCTTTTGCGAGGTCATCCTCCACGTGTCTCTCATGATTTGATACCCCCCTTACTATGAATTACTTTTATACTATCATCTCAAATGGAAAATTAGTTAAAAAATGGAACATTATCTAACACATAAAAAATGCTGTTGGCTTGGTGGTACTTCAGCACCGCTCTGTAAGGTGTGTAACACTTTTCTATTAAATTTTTACATAAACGGCAAAAAAATTACAAAAATTTTAAAATTCTGCTTCACTCTGATGATAAAAGCAGTTCCTATGCCTCTTCCTTTTATAATAGATAGGACAATGGAGAAAGGATGGTTATGGTGGAGGCATTTGAATTAAAGGTTGAAGATTATGAACGAGCACGCGATGATTATGACAATTTATTGCGAAAGCTCGATGAAAAAGCAGTTGAAATTGTGCGCATTTTATTTGAAGAAGAAAAAGAAAAAAAGCTTTATATAAAATGGGAATACGGCACGTCATTTGTCCACAGCTCTAACGTAATCGTATTACTAAGAGCGGACGGTTCCCCTATTTACTTGGAGAGAAATGAAGTGGTGGGGATCATCGATATCATTGACCGATTATATAAGGATACTACCTTGGTAACAAACAACTAAAAAGGAACGGGATGCCCCGTTCTTTTCACATTCTAAGAAATTATGAATTTCTAGCTGGAAGCGAGTTCGACGTAGTAATATAGCCATATAGCGATCATAATTTAAGCTACTTTCCTAGATAGGAGAGTTTGAAAATCTGAGAATTAAAATCACCAAATTGCAACTCACCAGATAGTACAATGTTATCCAAATGTATCCCTGCATTCATTAACTCATCGCCATAAAAAAAGCCAGTAACCCCTTCGATTCTGTATTTATACTCTGGGCGCAGTCCTTTTAATACCAATCGTTCGTAACATGCATTTGGTTTTCCTAATACTTGATAGCGGCCAGCTATGGCTTCCTTTTGATCCTCAGAAACAACCATCCAGCTAGTCACATTCCCATCTTTCTCAAATGGGCTTTGTATTCGGTAAAAGGTTCCTTTGTGTAAAAGCCTGCGATTTTCTTTGTAAAAAGCGATTTGTTTTCTGATTTTCTCCTTTTCTTCTAATAGCAATTTCGTTACATCAAGCTCATAACCGAAGGCACCGAAGTAAGCTGCATTTGCTCTTGTTTCAATGCTTGTGATTCTACCAACCTGATGATTGGGCACTACTGAAACATGGGCTCCAATCGAACTTATTGGGTAGACCATTGATGTTCCATATTGAATTTTCAAGCGTTCAATAGCATCTGTATCATCACTCGTCCACGTTTGCGGGGCATAGTGAAGGATGCCAGGGTCAAATCGTGCTCCGCCACCCGCGCATGATTCAATTAAGATGTCAGGAAATTCAGTGGTTAGTCTTTCGTACAAATCGTACACACCAAGAATATAGCGGTGGGCAACTTCACGTTGCCGGTTTTCAGGCAGTTTAGCAGATCCTATTTCTGTCATGTATCGGTTCATATCCCATTTAACATATGAAATGGGTGCTGTACTCAGGATTTTAGCCATCGCATGATAAATGTAATCAACGACTTCTTGTCGGGAAAAATCAAGTACATACTGATTTCTTCCTTGTGAAGATTTTCTATTCGGTACATGGATGATCCAATCAGGATGCTTTTTATATAAATCGCTAATCTTTGAAACCATTTCCGGCTCAAACCATAAGCCAAAATCTAACCCTAATTCGTTTATTTTTTTTGCCAGCCCAGTGATTCCATTTGGCAGCTTCTGTTTGTTAACAAACCAATCACCAAGGGAAGTTGTATCATCATCACGCTGACCAAACCAGCCATCATCCAATACGAATAATTCCATTCCAAGCTCTTTTGAAACCTTGGCCATTTCCAATATTTTCTCTTCATTAAAATTGAAATAAGTAGCTTCCCAGTTATTGATTAAGACCGGTCGCTCCTTATCACGCCATACTCCTTTTACCAGCCTTTTTCTGTAAAGGGTATGGTATGTCTGACTCATTCCATTCATCCCCTTGTCTGAGTACACTAGCACCACTTCAGGGGATTGGAAACTTTGTTTGCTTGTAAGCAGCCAGTTAAAATCAAACGGATTGATCCCCATGCTGACTCGGGCAACATCATATTGGTCCACTTCCACCTGCGCCAGGAAGTTCCCACTATATACCAAACTAAATCCGAATACTTCTCCTTGATGTTCAGTTGTGTTAGGTCGCTTCAACGCAATAAATGGATTTTGTTGAGCTCCGCTTGCTGTTCCTCTTGTGCTGGATATACTCTGAATGCCAGGCTCCAGCTTTCTTGTTTTCACATGGCGCTCTCTTCCCCATGAGCCAGACAAATGGATCATTTCAAAATCAGCATCAAAGAAGTCAATGCTCGCACTCATAGCTCTGGTTAAATTCAAAGCTTCTGCTCCGTAATTGATGTATTTTGCATTTCTGGTAATGGCGCTAAATTGTTCAAACACTGTATATTGCAGAATAATTTCAGCATCAATCAATTCATCGTATAAGGAGATTTCCAAAGTGGTTGCTTCCTGTTCCTTTTCCACATACGTTGCAGGCAATCCATTAAGTTTTGGCTTCCCTTGATAGATACGGTGGCCCTTATATTTGAATTGAGTTATACGGCTTCCGTTCTCCTGTAAAATTTGATAAGCAGGCTCCCGGAAATCGGTTGTCCCATAAGATGGGAACTCCTGTTTAATCGTATCTAAAGAAAATGTTAAATCACCATCAAATACATTACTAGTATAAGGTTTTTGCTGAATAGTATATAAGTGAGAGAACGATTCCCGAGGTGTAAGCTTACTACCATAATAGATGTGCCCCAATTGATTGTTTTCCAACACAGTAAAAATATAGCTGACATCTTTCGCCTGTAAATGAAACTCTCTTGTTTTTTGATTGAAAAAAATAGGCATATATGACAACTCCCTTTAGTACTTGTTAACTTTTATCACAAGCCTGAAGATAAATCTTACAATTTTTCTCACGTCTTTGTTTGTATAGCTTCCATTTTATTCTCTATATTCTTACTAGGTGTTTGGCAAACAAAAACGAGGCAAGGATAACTGCTGATACAAGTATAGGTTTCATTGGCTTCAAGATCATTCTCTTTGGTATATATTTTTTCTATTTTACATACCGTGCTCCACTATCTTTCTTTTCATCAATAGAGAGTGGGTATACACAAAATAATCCTTACGAATAAATACATCTAGGAGACCTGTCAGGTTATTGAAAGGTTAGATGAATAGATTTGAAATGTAGAGGTAGAAAGGTAGAAAAACAGAGAATATTTCAATGTTACAAATTGTGGTTTATTACCAAAATATCCTATATAATATATTTTTGGAATTTACTTTAAATTTAATAGTTAGATAGAGAAATTTATTATGTTAGAGGTAAATATGGAAAAAATAGTTATTACAGGATGTGGAATCAAAGCGCCAGGAACTAATAATATAAACCAATTTAAAGATGTTTTAGAAAAAGGTATTTGTACACAAGAGATACTCCCAGGACGAGGAAAGAATGGTTCTAATGTTGTTGGTGGGGTAATTCACGAAGAATTGGATAGGATTTCTGGGCGAAATTATAAAAATTATCCACGCTCTAGTCAGTTAGGAATTGCAGCGGCTGAAGAAGCTTTTAAAATGGCGAATTTTCCAAATGTAGACTTTGCTCGAGTTGCTATAATAATGGGAACATCGGCAGGAGGAATTTTGGAAATTGAAAAATACTCTAATCATGGAAATAATCTGAAAAAAGTACCATTACATTATGTGCCTCTAGGAGATGCACATACATTATCTTCTGCAATATGTAAGCACCTAGGAATAAATGGACAGGCGTATACGATTTCTACCGGTTGCACTGCAAGTTTAGATGCCATCCTTATGGGGAAAGTGTTTTTAGAAGCAGGATACGCAGATATATGTATAGTTGGTGGCTCAGATGCTCTCCTCGGTGATTGGAGTACTTATGGATTTTTAAAGATAGGAGCTATCATTGAAAATGCTGAAATAGAAGAAACTGGAGTCCCTTTTTCCTCATCGCATAAAGGATTTGTTAAATCAGAAGGTTCTGCTGTTATAATAATGGAACGTAAAAAGGATGCAGAATTAAGAGGTGCAAAAATATGGGGATGTGTCAAGGGGGCTTTTTCTAACAACGAAGCTCTTTCGATGTTAAAGTCTGATGAAACAGGCAGATCAATGACAGCAGCTTTAAAAGGTGCAGTAGGTGACGTTATTCCGACATATGTAAATAGCCAAGCTCTAGGGTTAAAACAGAATGATACAACTGAGTATATTGCTCATAATAATTTATTCGGACCTGCAGTTCCTATTACTTCAATAAAAGGAATGATTGGACATACTTTTGGTTCAATGGGTGCAATCCAAGTTGTTTCGTCATTGTTAAGTATTGAATATGGATTTATTCCTCCAACCATAAAAACTAGAGGAGACGGTTTTTATGATTTGCCGATTGTCTTTGAAACGAAGTACCGTAGTATTGATAGTGTTGCCATCACAAACCATGGGATTAGCGGTAACAATACTTGTTTATTAATAACAAAAGAAAATTGATGAAATGAAGCAATGGGGTGTTTTGACACAAGCATTTAAAGCGCTTCGTCCGCACATATTCTATCATGTGTCGGGCCAATCTGATTCATTATTCAACACAGAGATTTGTAACTATGGGCTGACACAAGCAGAAAGTGTCAGCTTTTTTATATTTTAAGAAAGTATAAATTTCTAGCGGGAAGTCAATTCGACGTAGTTGGAAATTTTAGGAACAAAGTATAAGTGCAACGACGCCTCTGTCTTCGCCCGGGGAGCAGGGCTCGTCAATCGGCGAGTTTTCTTTATATCAAATCCATAGTGATTATAACAATTTAAATTATATTTTGATTAATGATTTTAAATACGAAATATTTACCAATACTATCTTTAATTAGGACCTAGCTTCTTCTGCTTCTGCACGAATGTGCCTCTTTAATTATTACTTTCAAACACTATATTATGTAATATTTAATGACATTGTTGTGATATATGAGGGTTTTTTAGATATTTCAACCTTACTTTTTAGATATGGATTAGCTGACTTTCCTGAAAATTTAGCAGTATTTGAGATGTATCTATTTAAAAAGGGATTGAAAGCTATAGACAAAGAATGTATGATACATATTGTAACTTTTAATGTTATAAAATATTACATTAATAGTTATGTTTTTGGTGGTTATTACTATGTTTTAAACTTTGATAAATAGAAGGGGACTTCTTAGGCAGACTGCAGAGGGAGAAGAAACTAATTCCTGTAGGAAACGGGATGGCCAATGTTAGAGTCATTGAAGAGATATCTTTGTACCAGAATCTTTCAGAGAAGTGTTTCAAATAAAAGGAGGAATAAAAAGTGGACTCTATGACTTTTGTCTTATTTGGGGCAACGGGAGATTTAGCTAAGAGAAAAATTTACCCTGCTTTATACAATCTATTTGTTGATCAAAAACTGCCTCAATCGATTTCTATTATTGGTCTGGGCAGGAGAGCTTTGTCTGATGCTGAGTTTCAAAATCGCGTGGAACAATCCATAGAAACATTTTCTAGACGAGTGGAGCATGATTATTCCAAAATGGGGGAGTTTCTTGAGGCTTTTCGTTATAAGGCCTTAGATGTAACAAACACCGAAGATTACAGGAAGCTACTGGATTTTGTAGAGCGACGTGAAGAAGAGTTACATATTCCAGAAAACCGAATGTTTTATCTATCTGTTGCACCAGAGTTTTTTGATGGTATTGCTTTAAATATTAAGGAGAGTGGATTAGGTTCCACAAAGGGTTGGAAACGTCTAATTATTGAGAAACCATTTGGACATGATGTAGAATCTGCTCGCGATTTAAATGCAAACTTAAGCCAAGCCTTTGAGGAAGAAGAGATTTATCGGATTGACCATTATCTTGGAAAGCCAATGGTGCAAAACCTCGAAGCTTTAGCATTTGCAAATCCTGTTCTTCAAGCATTATGGAACAATCAATATATTGCTAATGTGCAAATTACAGCGAGTGAAACGGTTGGGGTGGAAGAGAGAGCTGGGTATTATGACGGGGTAGGAGCTATTCGTGATATGGTACAAAACCATATGCTGCAGCTGCTAATGATGACAGCTATGCATCTGCCAAAACAAATTAGCGCAAACGATATTCGTGAGGAAAAAAGAAAGGTTATGGAATCTCTTCGTCCATTAAAAAAAGAGGATGTAGGCTTACATGTCATTCGCGGTCAATATAGTGCAGGCGAGATTCATAGTCAGCCGGTTGCTGGCTATACAGATGAGCCTGGAATTGAAGCTTCCTCCCGCAATGACACTTTTGTGGCTGCTAGGTTGTGGATTGATAATCCATTTTGGGAGGGAGTACCTTTCTATATTCGCACAGGAAAAAGAATGAAAGAAAAATCTACCCGTATCGTAATCGAGTTCAAGGATTCATTAAAAGAATTATATAGAAACCGAAATGAGCAAACAGAGCCTAACCTTTTGATCATCGAGATCAATCCGAATGAGAATGTTTCCTTGCAGCTCAATAGCAAGAATCCATTGAATGACGGAAAGATGGAGCCTGTAAGAATCCATTTTGCATCGGAACAGGAAGGTGTGCCTGAAGCGTATGAACGCTTGATTTTTGATGCCATTCGCGGCGATTCCACGTTCTTTGCCCATTGGAAAGAAGTTGAATTGTCTTGGGAGTGGGTGCAGCCGATCTTAGAAGCCTTTGAAGAGGATCTTATACCGCTTCATCTTTATCAATCAGGTTCCTATGGTCCGGAGGCAGCTCATCATTTACTGAAAGAAGATGGGTTTAAGTGGTGGTTAGATAAAGAATCTCTTAAAACGTTAGAGTTAGCTCTGCAAGCTTAATCTTAGATTATAAAACTGCAAGGAGAGAATACAAGTATGAACTATAATATTGAAACACTAGCTATCAATACAATTCGAACTTTATCAATCGACGCTATTAATCAGGCTAATTCTGGTCATCCAGGCCTTCCGATGGGGGCAGCTCCAATGGCGTATGCACTATGGGCGCATCATCTAGATCATAATCCTGCAAATGCAAAATGGTTTAATCGAGACCGATTTGTTCTGTCTGCGGGACATGGCTCTAGCTTGTTGTATAGCTTGCTTCATTTGGCAGGGTACGATGTGTCTTTAGATGATTTGAAGAGCTTCCGAAAGCTAAACAGCAAAACACCAGGACACCCAGAATTTGGACATACAGACGGAGTCGAAGCGACGACAGGTCCTTTGGGGCAAGGAATCGCGAATGCGGTCGGGATGGCAATGGCTGAAGCGCATT
>JBEPZN010000002.1:0-243015 GCA_041640875.1 Ectobacillus sp.
CACAACCAAATGCTTGTTCCAGACGTGTTGCTTGTTCTTCAGTAGGAACAATAGCGAAACGAAAACCAGAAGTGGTCCAACCATCTGGTAAAGATTTTTTTGTTCCTTTTATATGAGTTCCATCTTCTCTAGTTGCCATTTTCAACACCATCTTCCATATCCTGGTAATACCATTATAACGAATGTATGTTCGATTCTCAATAACCAACTACAAAGAAGAGAAAAAAATAGGCTTACGCCTACTGAAAATTCATCCCCCACCTACTCATTGGGCTACGCCCTTCTCATTCCTTAAGGAAGGGGACTTCTTTTCAGAAAACCTGTTAAAATAAAAAACTCGCCGGATTAGCGAGCCTTTTAGTAAAGACAAAGGAGCAGTCTCCCTTATATCGTTTCATATTTTAAATTTTCACTGCATCAAGTAACTCACTACACAGAAATATATATTCTGGAAGATACAACAAAACAAGCATACTTATTCGATCCATAGAAGAATATTTAAAATGATATACCATACAAATGGAAACAAACTCCACAGAAGGGATTTTCGGTACACTGTTCGTTTAAATGCACGCCAGCCCATAACAGCTGAAATAATTACAAAAATCGGGTATGAGCCAACAAACGCGGCAAACATCCAGCCAATTTCAAAGGAAAACACAAAACCAATATACCACAATAAAAGTGAACAAACTAAGACCGCCTCACTCATCAGCAACCAAATCAATGTTAATCGCCTCGCCATTGTCTTGTCCACAGTATCCCCCCGTCACTTCCTTTATCTATGTATATGCACGCACAACGGAAGCACTGACTAATTTTTAACTGCTCGCACTCGTATACGACCGAAGCGCGTACCGCCAAAATCGACGTGATAGCCATAAAAATAGGCCAGCAACCAAAATCGATGCCGCCGCTGCAGTTATATCCCATTTCCCTAGCAGGGCCAAAGCCGGTGTACTTGTAATAAAAGCAGCAGGCAAGACATACGTAAGTACTATGCGCAGCCAGCCACGATACATGCCGATTGGAAAACGCGTCGTTTCAAAGAAGGAATTAAAAACAAACGATAAATCATCCATGCGGATGACCCAAAAAGCCGTTGTCATGAGAAGCATCCAAAGAGAATAGATGATTACAAGCGACGAGCAAATAGTAACACAAAATATAAGTACGTCCGCCATAGACGGAATATACTGTTTTTGCACCAATGCATATAGAACAAGAGCAATGCCAAGCAGCACATCAATAAGCCGCCAAAACACTAAATGACGAAAGCTCACGTAAAACATACTATCTACAGGCTTTGTGAGAACATAATCAAATGTTCCTTTTCGAATATGCTGCAGCAGCCGCGACATATTCGGACGAAGCGCAAAATCAATAAATCCCTGCAGCGTGTTGAACACGCCAAGCAACAGCAGCACATCCTCATACACCCAGCCGCCAAGTTCATTCGTTTGATAAAAAAAGATATGAATCGTCAAAATAGCAATCCCGATGCCAAACAAGCTTGACAGTAAATTCCCGACAAATTCGCTGCGGTACTCCAACTCTTCTACTAAACACGTTCGAAAAAACTCACGAAAGATACGCCAATATCTTCGCATACTATCCCCCCACTGCCTGGTTTTTCTTAAGTCCTGCCTTCCAAAGCAGACTAAGTACAATCATGAAAAAGAGCAACCAGCTCATTGCCCCGACAAAGCCGTACATAACAGCTGTTCCTTGTATACTTCCCGTCACAATTTCAATCGGGAAGCCAATCATATAGCGGAAAGGCAAATACAAGCTAATTTTCTGAATGAGCGGCGGCAGCAGTGATAAAGGTGCAATGCGGCCTGACAAAAAAAGCGAGATCGCTTCAAACATCCCGTATACAGCCGTTACCTTCGTAATCCAAAAGCCAAGAAGACCAAATGAATAGCTAAACAAAAATCGAATAGCTGCTGCGACTATAAGCGCCGCAAGAAAAAGCAGCACTTGCAGTGTGCTCAGTTGAAAACGCAAAGCTGGAACAAAGACAGCAAGAATGCCCCATACCGGAAGCAAAATCACAAAAAATAACGCCTTATATACAAAATTTTCCGCAATCGCCCAATGAATCGGATGGAACGGGCGAACGATTTGATAGGAGAACGTCCCTTCCCGAATTTCACGCTCAAGCTCCCAAACATCCCAAGCACTTGTCATCCGTTCCACAAAAATAAGAACAGCAAAATAAAAAATAAATGCTTCTTCTTGCTCTGGGTAAATATTCATCCATACAAGCATGGTAATGAGCGGCTGCACCATCGCGCCTGTCATCCAAACAATAGTGGCTAGCTGATAGGCGAACATTTCCACGTACTTCATGCGAAGAAGGACAACATATTTATGAAGCATGAGATCCCTCCTGAAACGCGAGCGTAATGACTTCCTCCATCGGCGGATCCTCAATGTTTAAATCATGGACTTCAAACTGCTGTAAAAATTGTGCAGACACTTCTGGAATGCGCTCGCGCGGCACACGCAGCGTTACCTTTCCTTCCTCAACCGCAACAAGCTCGCCGTATGTGTTCCACGGGATATTCGGGACATCTGGCAGGCGCAGTTCCAGCAATTTATATGGCGTGAGCTTTTCTGTTAATACCTTTAAATCGCCGTCATACAACAGCTTTCCATGATTAATAATTAACACACGGTCACAAAGCGCCGTGACATCGCCCATATAATGGGATGTTAATAAAATTGTTGTTTTATGCTCACGATTGTATTTTCCGATAAACTGACGTACCTTTTCCTGCGTATGCACATCAAGCCCAATCGTCGGCTCATCCAAAAATAAAATCTTCGGTCTATGCAATAAAGCAGCCGCCAGCTCACACTTCATCCGCTGTCCAAGCGATAAACTGCGCGTCGGTTTTGTTAATAACGGTTCCAATTCTAACAGTTCAACAAGTTCATCCAACGTTTGTCGGAATGTTCGTTCCTCAATCTCATAAATAGCCTTATTCACCAAAAATGTCTCCATCGGCGGAATATCCCAAATGAGCTGGCTTTTCTGTCCCATCACTAAGCTCATCATTTTTTTAAATTCTGCTTTTTGCTCAAAGGGAACGTAGCCGCCGACCCGAATCTGTCCAGCGGTTGGATGAAGAAGCCCAGCTAACATCTTAATCGTCGTTGTCTTCCCCGCCCCGTTCGGTCCTAAAAACCCAACAATCTCCCCAGATGGGATATGAAACGAAATATCCTTCACCGCTTCTACAAGACGGTACTCCCTCTTAAACAAACTGCGCAGCGCATCGGTCCAACCAGCCTGCCGAACATGGATTTGAAATTGTTTGTTTAACTGCTGCACTTCAATTGACATACATACCTCCACTATTTTTTATTTTAAAAACCCCTCTTGTTTTCCAATCAGGAAAACAAGTGAATAACCTGTGTTCTATTATAATAATTCCTCGAAATTGTGCCCAATTCTTTCTATTTTTTCGGATAAAAAATTTCTACAAGATGAACATATGCTATAATGAAATCGATCACATCTTTATTCGAAGGGAGTATACAATCATGACAAGCAACAAGCAGTTTGTTGGATACATTGGTACGTATACAAAAGAGGGCAGCAAGGGCATTTATAAATTTACACTCGATACAGAGACACGTACAATGAGCCAGGTTGAGCTAGCTGCAACATTGGACAACCCTACATATGTAACAATTAGTCAAGATAATCAATATTTGTATGCTGTTGTGAAAGACGGTGACTTAGGCGGTGCAGCTGTCTATTCCATCAACGGCGAAGCAAACACATTAGAATTTGTAAATAAACAACTTTTAGAAGGCGCCTCTCCGTGCCATATCAGCGTTGATTCTAACAAGAGCCAAATCGTTACTGCAAATTACCATAAAGGAACAATTGAACTGTATGCAAGCAGCGAAGGCGGTGCATTAAATCCAGCTTCATCTATCGCTGAGCATCACGGCTCTGGTCCAAATGCAGCTCGACAAGAAAAGCCGCATGCGCATTATAGTGGCTTCACACCTGATGAAAAATACATTGTCGCAATCGATCTAGGAATTGATAAGCTGATTACATATGCAGTAAAAGATGGAGCTTTATCCGAAGTACATGCATTGTCCGTAAAACCTGGAAGCGGCCCAAGACATTTGGCATTCCATCCTAACGGCAAATACGCATATATCATGACGGAGCTTAGCTCAGAGGTTATCGCCCTTACCTATAATGCAGAGGATGGCAGTTTCACTGAGCTGCAATATATCTCTACCATCCCGGCAGATTTCACAGAAAACAACCAAGGAAGTGCCATTCATCTTTCTGCGGACGGACGTTTCGTATACGCAGCAAACCGCGGCCATAACAGCATTGCGATTTTCAGCGTAAACCAAGACTCTGGAGAGCTTACTTTCGTAGAGCGCACACATACAGAAGGTAATTGGCCGCGCGACTTCCGCATCGATCCAACAGGTGCCTTCCTCGTAGCTTCCAACGAAGAATCTGGAAATCTTGTCTTATTTGCAAGAAACGAACAAACAGGAACGTTGCAGCTGCTGCAATCAGACGTACATGTACCGAAGCCTGTATGTGTTGCATTTTTGCATACAATCTAAAAAAACCGCCAATTGGCGCGAGCCATTAGGCGAAGGCAGAGGCATAGTTGCACTTACACTGTATTCCTAAAATTTCCGACTACTTCGCATGACTTCTAGCTGAAAATTTATACTTTCCTACAGCGTAAAAAGAGCAGACACGCCCCAGCCTGAACAAAGTCCCCCTTCCATATATAAAAGGGGGACTTTTTCATTCTGAAATCATAAATTGCTTTATAAAAACGATTATTTAGTAAGTTGATTTCGATCTTCAACCTGCGGCGGCTCCTCCATCCATCCATTTTTAATCATAATCTTTCCACCTTCTTGAGCGAAAGAAAAAATATCTTTTGCAAGAAAGGACATTTTTGCCGGCAAATCACTTCGCAAACTAAATGCACCACCTAATGCATTACTGCCAAGGCCAAATGATGCTAACAAACTAGTATGGTACATCATCAATTTATCAGAAAATGGCGCTGTTTTTGATGCAGTTGCTTTACCAGCATGAGTTGCTGGAGGTTCGATAAAGCTTTGCCGTAAAAATTCACCTAAATCAATTTCGATTTTTTTTGATAAATCCATTCCTTTGGCAAGATAATTTTTCACCTCTTCATTCATAGCCACTTGAGCAAATCCAATCATTAATTGCATCCCTATAAGATTTGTTTCAATGGCATGATGGATGAGAGAAACTTCAGCTGTATTCAAGGACCTCGGTTCACCAAACCACTTCAATCCACCCATATACTCTTTATCCCGCACAAAATGAACCTCTGTTGGCATGGATACAAAAGGAGGACGTACCAAAACTCCTTTGCCCAAAAGAAATTGAGTGGATTGACTGTTCATTGCTTGGGATTCTGCGGTTAAACCTATAAAGAGATCTTCAATATCTTTTCGATAGGACATCCCTGTGAAAAGTGCATATAGACTCATTTCCACTTTCGTCATCAGATGCAAATACATAATATCGTACAGGTAATCATACAGCTTCGGAACACCTTTATGTACGTCACTTTCTGTAAAACCAATGGGAATGACTGCCCCTTCTTGCTGGAGAATGCTTGTAATCGCCTCTACAGTTTGGACAGCTCTATTATAATGCAATTGCAACAGTTGCTTCGCTTCATCATCAGCGTGCTCGATAAAATGTTCCAACATCCTAATGATCATCGTTTTTTCTTGATAAGTCATCCACAAATTAGCCAATTCTGACGATGTGATAGGCACTTGACTTGATGTTGTCATGCTATATCCTCCTATGTTTTATTTTCTTACTGTAACCACGAAGACACTATTTTATAAATAAACATTTCCTACAGCACGTCTATCTGAAAATTTATATTTTCTTAAAGCGGAACAAAAACGGCAAGGATTTATCCCCTGCCGTTTTGTTGAATATATACACTGTTACAATAGTTATTATGAGTGTGAGTTTAACCTTTAAAGAATAGGAGCCATCGTTTCTTTTAGTACTGTAACAGAATGTGTAAATTGTTCTTTCTCTGCCCTATTTAACTGAACCTCAATTACTTCTCTGACACCCTCACGATTAATAATAGCAGGTGCTCCAATATAGACATCGCTATGTCCGTATTCACCATTTAAAAACACAGATACAGGCAAAACACTGTTTTCATTATTAAGTATCGCTTTTGTGATCCGAACGAGAGACATTCCGATTCCATAGTACGTAGCACCCTTACGTTCAATAATATGGTATGCCGCATCACGTACATTCACAAAGATATTCTCCATATGTTCCTTTGTAAATTCTCCTTTTCTTTTAAGAAAATCATCAAGCGGCTCAATTCCGATTGTAGAATGACTCCAAACAGGTAATTCGGTGTCGCCATGTTCTCCGATAATTAATGCATGCACGCTTCTTGGATCTACGTTAAAATAATCTCCTAGCATAAAGCGTAGACGCGCTGAGTCCAAAGTTGTTCCAGAACCGATCACACGCTCCTTCGGTAATCCAGATTCTTTCCATGTTACATATGTCAGTATGTCTACTGGATTTGTCGCTACTAAGAAAATCCCGTTAAAGCCGCTTTCCATTACATTTCGTACAATCTGTTTAAAAATATTAGTATTTTTCACTACTAGGTCTAGGCGTGTTTCACCAGGCTTTTGTGCTAGTCCTGCAGTAATAACGACTAAATCTGCCTGCTGGCAATCCTGGTACGTGCCGTTCCACACTTTTGTTGGCTTAGGAGCAAACGGAATCCCATGATTGAGGTCCATTACCTCTCCCTCTGCCTTAGCTTCATTCACATCTATTAAAACAAGTTCCTCTGTAACTCCTTGATTAATCATAGAATACGCATAGCTGCATCCTACAGCTCCTGTTCCAATTAAAACAACACGATTGATTTTCTGACTCATTTTCAACATCTCCCTCGCATAAATTTATAAGGAAAATTCCCTTACTGTTGTAGCGATAAGCTTTAATACTTGATACGTTGATTATATATCAATATTTGTGAAGTTTTTCACATATATATTGACTTATTTGTGAACTTTTTCACATTTATAACCATAAAAACGTTGTAAAGAAAACTCGCCGATTGGCAAGCCCTGTCCTTGGGCGAAGACAGAGGCGTAGTTGCACTTATACTTTGTTCCTAAAATTTCTCACTACATCGAATGGTCTTCCTGCTAGAAATTTATACTTTTTAAAGTGTAAAGAAAACTCGCCGATTGGCAAGCCCTGCTCTTGGGCGAAGACAGAGGCGTAGTTGCACTTATACTTTGTTCCTAAAATTTCTAACTACGCCGGATTCGCTTCTCGCTGGAAAGTTATACTTCCCTGCAATGTAAAAAACCCATCTTTCCCTTAATGGGAGATGGGTTCCACTACTGGACTTATTTTCACTGCACTCGCTTTAAATCCAGGCATTCTGCATGTCGGATCCAAGTCTTTTGGAACTAAAAAATTCACATTTTGTGAATCAGCCCAATGAAATGGAACAAACACTGTATCCTGCCTAATCTTATCAGACCATTGGCTTCTGACCACAATGCTTCCGCGTCGTGATTCTATCTTCACAAGGCTCTGATCCTGTACATTATATTTCATTGCTGTTGCTGGGTGAATCTCCATAAACGATTCGAAGTTTCTCGCTGCAAGCGACGGGCTTTTTCTCGTCTGTACACCTGTTAAGTAGTGTGACATAACACGCCCTGTTGTTAAATAAAGCGGAAACTCTTCATCTGGTTTTTCTTTCGGAACGACTGAGTTATTTGGAACAGCAACCATTACCGCTTTGCCATCTGGATGCGCGAACGATTCTTCAAACAACCGCTTCGTTCCCGGATGTTCTAGATCCGGACAAGGCCATAAAATGCCGTTTTCCTTACGCAGGCGATCATACGTGATACCAGAATAATCTGCAAGTCCCCCACGGCTCGCTATACGTAATTCGTTAAAAATCTCCTCGGCAGATGAGAACGAGAAATACTCTCCCTTACCGAGCACTTTAGCAATATCACAAAGAATTTGCCAATCATGTCTCGCTTCCCCTGGACAAGGCTTGCTTGCTTCCCGAAGCGTAACACGTCCTTCTACGTTCGTCATCGTTCCTTCATCTTCTAAATAGGAGGAAGCCGGCAAAATCAAATCTGCTAATCTTGCAGTCTCAGAAATAAATAGATCAACCGCCACAAAAAACTTTAATTTTTGTAACGCCTCCTGCACAAGATGGGCATTCGGATTGGACACAATTGGATTAGAACACATTAGCAGCATACCAGTAATCTCACCGCTATGAACCTTTTCCATCATTTCATACGCCGAAACGCCTTTTCTTGGTAAATCTTCAGGACGGACGCCCCATACATCTGCAATGTACGCACGGTGCTCTTCATTTTCAATCAAACGATAGCCCGGAAGCTGGTCTGCCTTTTGGCCGTGCTCTCTTGCTCCCTGACCATTGCTTTGCCCTGTTACAGCTCCATAACCGCAATACGGCTTACCAATTTTACCCGTAGCAAGCAGAATATTAAGAAAATTACGAACAGAAGCAGAGCCGTCTGTTTGCTGTTCAACTCCTCTTGCTGTAAAAATCATGCCCGTTTCTTCACGTCCAAAGATTCCGCCAGCCTTGCGAATTTGCTCGGCTGGTACGCCTGTTAACTCCGCAATTTCATCCATATCTAGTGCGGCAACATGCTCCGCTACCTCATCAAATCCTTTTACGCGCTCACGAACAAACGCTTCATCTACTAAACCTTCCTCGATAATGACTTTTAATAACCCGTTAGCTAACGCAGCATCCGCTCCTGGCTTTACCTTTAAATGCAGGTCTGCCATTTTTGTTGTCGCTGTTTCCCTTGGGTCAATTGCGATAATATAAGCACCGTTTTCCTTCGCTCTTTCAAAGTATGGCATCATCGTTGGCTGACATTCAGCAATATTTGTACCAGCCAAAACAATGCAGCGTACGTTTGGAATTTCTGACATACTGTTGGTGAATCCTCGGTCCATACCAAACGTTTGGCTTGCGCCTGATGCAGCCGCCGACATACAAAGTCTTCCATTATAATCGATATACTTGGTTTGCAGGGCAACGCGAGCAAATTTCCCTAACAAGTATGCCTCTTCATTCGTAATCGATGCGCTGCCGTACACCGCTAGCGCATCATTGCCATCTTCAGCTTGAATACTTGTAAAATTCTCGCGTATCTTCTCAAGCGCCTGCTCCCACGAAATGCGGACAAACTCACCGTTTACCTTAAGTAGCGGATACGTAATCCGATCACTGTGCAAAGCATGCTGATGTGCATTCATCCCTTTAATACACAAACGCCCCTCAGAAGTTGGATTGTCTTTTCCAATTGTTTTGTACTGCTTTCGGGATACAATAGACTGCTCAATCAGCTGCATTTTGCATTGCATACTGCAGTATGGGCATTGTGTATCATACACACGCTCCGTTTCCGCTTCCTGCTGCCTGGATCGGAAATACTTTAATAACAATTCTGTCATAACTCTCCATCCTTTCCTGCTTATGAGTAGCTTTTACTTGATGTTTTTTGGTAATAAGCTGCATCTGCTTTCAGCCGCTCCAGCAATTGTCGACGAAGCTCTTCATCAAACAGCACTTCTCTTACGTGTATGATGCCAACCCGATCAAGCCATTGCCATGTACGCTCCAAATAATTGGCTGTCTCTCGGTAATATTGAATAAAGCCGCTGATAATTCCAACTGCCTCCTCATTCGTCTCAGCAACGCAAAGCAATTGTCCGCTGCGCACATTACGCCCGCTGCTGCCGCCAACGTAGATTTCCCAACCTCTATCTATTCCCATAATGCCGATATCCTTCGTTGTCGAGCCCGCGCCATTATGCATACAGGCTGATACACCCATTTTAATTCGATAAGGTGTTGTCACAAATTCTGCTTGCTTTTCTAAAAGAACAGCTAGCTCCAAAGCCTTCTCCTTTTCACATTGACAAACATGCTCACCGATACATGTTTTTACATTTTGCACCATATTTCCATACGTCGCACTTAATGGCATATCTAACTCAGCCCAGACGCTTGTTAAATCCTCTTGCTTCACACCCATCAACAGAATGCGCTGCTCACTCGTTATCGCTACATTCGCAATCTGATATCTTTCCGCTACATCAGCAATTTTCCGTAATTGATCTGCTGTCGTTAATCCTCCATACATTTGCGGAACAATGGAGTACGTGCCGTCACTTTGTACAATCGCATTCATCCGTTTGTTCATGTATAAAACTTCACGTTTGATTTCGTACTCTGGGTCAATCATTCCTAAATAATACTGCAAAGCAGGACGGCAAACAGAGCAGCCTTCTCTATCCTTCCAATGAAGCACCTTCATGACCTCTTTTACAGACGCAAGACCACGCAGCTGCATCTCCTGCACAACTTCATCCTCAGTAAGCGTCGTACAAGGGCACATTGGTTTTTTCTCAATTACTTCTTCAAAGTCATCACTTTGTATATATGCCAATAAATCGGCCACTAAAGGTTTACATCCACCGCAAGAGCCCGAAGCCTTCGTACAGGCTTTAATTTCTTCAACCGTTGTTAATCCTTTTGTTTGAACCGCTTCAATGATGCTTCCCTTTGAAACGCCATTACAATTACAAATGATGCTGCTGTGAGCCATCTGTGCGACCTCATTGTCACCGCCGCTTGATGACTGAAGAAGAGATACTTTATCCGTATCAGACACATCTCGTTGTTTCACGATAATATCAAGCAGCTTCGTACCATCCTTCGTATCACCAAACAACACAGCACCAATCATTTTATCTTCACGGAACACAGCCTTTTTATAAATACCGTCTGCTGCATTATGAATCGTAACAGCCTTCGCCGTTTCATCCTCTATAAACTGACCGACTGAAAATACGTCAACACCAGATATTTTCAGCTGCGTCGAAAGAACTGAGCCCTCATATCCATCTGAATCGATTCCACAAATACGCTTAGCTAATATCTTTCCTTGCTCATACAGCGGTTTTACAAGTCCATACACCATTCCACGGTGCTCCACACATTCGCCGACTGCGTACACATTTGGTACACTTGTTTCCAAATAGTCGTTAACGACAATCGCTCTGTTTACTTCTATCCCACTCTCTTGAGCTAGCTTTACATTCGGCCTTACTCCGACCGCCATAACAACCAAGTCAGCTTCTACATCTGTTCCATCCTTAAAAACAAGCCGCTCTACCCGGTCTTCTCCAGCAATCTCTGCTGTGTGCTTTTCTAGAAGAAACTTCATTCCTTGCGCTTCCAGCTCCGCCTGCAGCATTTCCGCCGCTGTTCGATCAAGCTGTCTTTCCATCAGATAGTCAGCAATGTGAACAACGTGCACATCCATCCCCAGGTTTAACAGTCCTCTCGCAGCCTCCAGCCCTAATAATCCGCCGCCAATCACAACTGCTTTTTTATACTGTTTTGCTGTTTCTACCATCGTTTGGCAGTCTTCGATAGTTCGAAACGCAATGACTCCATCCTTGTCAGCTCCTGGGAGCGGAAGCATAAATGGAACCGATCCTGTTGCTAAAATGAGAATATCGTACGGTACTTGTCGATTTTGATCTGTCTGAATCACTTTCTTCTCAGTATCAACCGCAACAACTGTTTCTCCGCTAAACAGCTGAATGTTGTTCTGCTCATACCAATTGCGGTCATTAATAACAATATCTGCAACCGATGTGCTGCCTTGCAGCACAGTCGATAATAAAATCCGATTATAGTTTACATGCGGTTCGCTGCCGAAAATCGTAATCTCAAAAGCATCTGGATTATGTTGTAAAATTTCCTCAATGCAACGAACACCCGCCATTCCGTTCCCTACTAATACTAGCTTTTGTTTGTGCATGTCAAAACCTCCGGCAAGTTATGAAAATTGTCAATAAACCTTTGCATGCTTCTTATTATTTCATAAAACGCAGGGAAATGGAATCTTTAATGTTATAATTTCTAACATTAAAGTTACATAAAAACTATTTGATTTTCCTTCTCCTTCATGTATAATACCTTCCTTTCGACAAAAAACCAACCTCTTTTATAAATACAGCGGAGCAAAAATTCACCTTCTCGTTGTAAAACTTATGCGTCTTTCCTATTTCGACAGAAAAAGACGAAAATTACACGTTATATTTCCTGACATTATACGTGACAAAAGTAGACGTTATGTATTATTCTTAACTCAACAAACAGCAAGCATACAAATTCAAACACAACGGGGGTATCACAATGAAACGTATCAGCTTATTCTCTTTCATTATCTTGCTTGGAAGAATCGCCTTCTCTAAAAAGTATAGTGTAGGTTGGTAAAACAACTCGTGAGCTGAATACTTCATTGTTCAAAATCGGTTTTACATATAGAAGGTATCAAAAAAGGAGGAATTTTTATGAAACGTACGAACTTATTTTCATTCATCATCTTACTTGTAAGGATAGCATTTTCCAAAAAGTATAGTGTAGGTTGGTAATTACTCGTTTACACATAAAGAAGACTCGCCGATTGGAGAGCCCCACCCTTGGACGAAGACAGAAGCGTAGTGGCCCTTATACTTTATTCTTAAAATTTCTCAATACGTCGAATGGTCTCAATTTATACTTTCTTAAAGTGTAAAAATGGCAAGAGAAAAGGCGGACAATGTCCGCCTTTTCTCCTTATGTACTCTCTAGTAAAACCGTAAATCCCCCTTTTTTAACAACATCTTTTTTCCTTCCCAACCTACAGCACAAAGGTTTTCATCACATAATATCCCGCATACAAAGCCTGCCCGAAAAATACAGCTCCCCATACCGCAGCCGGAATAAATGTAGCCTTCGCCAAGCTCGTTGCATCTCCTGCCTCATATCGATTGGTTACACTTAGCTTGCAAACTGCCCATGCCGATGTAATAGAGTCCACAAGCACTACAACAGAAAAGAAAATACTGGCATGAAGAATGAGCGCTGTATATTGTTTATAGACAACATATCCAATTACTAGCAAGAAACTAACTGACCAAAGAAACCCATATAAATTCCGAACCCAAAACAAAGAAGAGACAGCTGTAATACCAAGAAAAATAAGCAAAATTGTATGATAATCTCCCCGTTGCAGCAAATAAAATAGGCCAACCGCTGCGGCGGAGGAACCAGTATAGCCCGCATATGCAACTAATGCTCGTATAATGCGGGATCTTTTCGTTTTTGTAATAGCTAAGCCGCTCGTATCACGATGCAGCGTAATTTTATGTACCTTCCCGCCTGTTACGATCGCCATCAGACCGTGAGACAGCTCATGTATGAGCGTATTAGCTAATGCCGCGAATATTTCTGCTTTTCGCACAATCCGATACACCGCTAACAGACTCCCTGTTCTTGCCTCAGAAAAGCGAAGCAAAATAGGCAAAACAATGAATACAAATGCTACAAGCGCCATGTATGTATAAATCAAATGAATATTCGGCATAATTGCTCCCCTTACCTTCATATTATCTTCCATAGTATACCATGCTTTCTTTCCCTTGCAGTAATCTGGACAGAGTCAGCCAAATTCCACCATGCATTCCCCTGCATAAAGTTTGATTCCATGCATTGAAATCCCTTGCCTGACTTTGGTACAATCTGTACAAGAAAGACAGGTGATAGCATTGGTACAAACTTCCGCATTAACAAGCGAAGTTATTGATAGAATTTCAAGATTGAATATTCTTTCTGTCTATGAAAAATATATGAAACAGGATTTAGAGGATGCCATCCTTTCGATTTATGAGGAAAAATACCACGATAAAGACATTAAGGATGCACTTCGTATTCTTAAACGCAACTCCTTAAACCGGACAAAGCGGCGCTGGGTAAACAGTGCGATACAGGATTACGAAAACAAGAAAAAAGGCCGCAAGGAGCTAGCAGAGGAATATGATTTGCTGGAGGCATATTATACAAAATACGGAGAAAAAGCCTTTAGGGAGCAATTCCATAGCTTTTCCTCACCCGCTGAGGTCATTGCATCTAGAATACAAGAAATTACACAGTGGAGTGAAGACGATTCGCAGTTCTTATCAGACTATCGTTACATTCACGCAAAAACACGTTCGCAAATTGAAAAGGCATTATACGCAGACATTGCCGTTATTCTCGGCATCACGCTAACGGACAACTCCTTCTCGCTTCTAGATGAGCTCATTATTGAAAGTCCATTCAGTACAGTCGAGCATCCTTTCTTTTCTAACACACGCGGCAAGGTGCAGCTTAATCAACCGATGCTTGAACGCGAAGGCAAGCATTACTTTCAAAGCTACTACAACCTTGGCGATGGAACAGACTATCAATTTCTCATTGAAAAGGAATATGTTGAAGAACATGGCAATAAGGTAAGCGATTTAGACCGGCTGGATTATAAAATTTTTCTTGAAGTCATGAGCAACCGCGATGAGCGCTTTGCGTCTCGTAAAATTATTGAAATTAAAATCGGTGACCTTGTCAAAAATCTATATAAAACAGATGGCACGAAAAACTATAAAATTGTAGAAGAGCGCATTACAAAAATGAAGCATTTCAGCATGACAAAGCGGCAGGATGATGATATTGTATCCTATGGCATTTTTGACTTTGTACGCATCTACACGCAGCCAAACGGTACGCGTGTGGCAGAAATTCATGTTAACGAAGTGATTTATCACGATTATATTCAAAAGCAAACGATTCGCATGTATAAGAAGAAGGTTGAAAATCTAAGCCTGGATTCTTCCTATCATCTGCTGTTTGCACTGCAAAAGGAACGGCTGTATTGCTATGAGTCGAAATCATCGTATCAAGTAAAGCTCAATTATATCTACTTCGCGACAAAAATCCGTTTTAAAAAGAGACGGAAATCGGAAAACTTAAAAGAAGTCGAGGAGGCACTAGAGGAGCTTATTTCACAAAAGATCGTTGTTCAATCCTACCGCCGCATGGGCGAAGTATTTTGGGTCACCTTTATTCCGCTTGAGGAAAAGGAAGTGCGGGACCTGCTAGAAGGGAAATACGAGTATATGCCAATAGAATACTCCAATTATGATGCACTAACTTAAACGGAGGAACACGAAGAATGAATGAGGTTATTGAACTGCTGCTACAGCATCGATCCATACGAAAATATGAAGACCGACCGCTATCCGATGAGCAAATTCGATTGATTGTAGAAAGCGCACAAGCTGCATCAACATCCAGCTATATCCAAGCATACTCGATTATCGGCGTACGCAACAAAGAAAAAAAGCAACGGCTTGCTGAACTTTCCGGGCATCAGCCCTATGTAGAAGCAAACGGTCATTTTTTCATCTTTTGCGCAGATTTATATCGCCACACTGTAACTGCCGAAATGGAAGAAGCAAACATTACCAACTCTCTCGAAAGTACGGAGAAATTTATGGTCGCTGTCATCGATGCAGCGCTCGCGGCACAAAATGCGGCTGTCGCTGCTGAATCGATGGGTCTTGGCATTTGCTATATTGGCGGCTTACGCAATAACCTAGAAGAAGTAGCAAAGCTGCTAAACATACCAAAATACGTCATTCCGCTCTTTGGCATGACAGTCGGCTACCCTGTTCATGAACCTGATAAAAAGCCGCGGCTGCCGCTTGCGCATATCTATCATGAAGATGTCTACAATCAAGATGAGGAGACATCCAAAAAACAGCTGCAACAATATAACCAAACAATTAAACACTATTACACAGAAAGAACAGACGGTACACGAACAGACACATGGACTGAACAAATGGCGCGGACTCTTTCACAACCAACGAGAATGTATATGAAAAAGTTTGTGGAGCAGCAAGGGATGAATAAAAGATAAGCGAGAAAAACCACCATTTAGGTGGTTTTTCTCGCTTATCCTCCATTGGTTCATACCACAGAACGAACACTCTCGCATACCCATTCATCTTTTGAACCATTTTTCCGTACTAATACGTCAAAAAGTGAACCATTTCTCCGTACTAGCTTGCAAAAAAAGTGAACCATTCCTCCGTACTTTGTCTAAAAAATGAACCAGACTTCCGTACTTTTCGTAAAAAGTGAACATTGCTTCCGTACTTTTTTGACATAGTGAACAACAACTCCGTACTTTTTCGACAATATGCACGAAATGTTTATATTTTCTACGTAAATCCCTCTTTTTCTGCATTTTTTCGCATTTTAATTATGAATATTTTGTGACCAAAATAACTGTATTCTCTATAATTTGAACCATTTCTCCGTACGAAGCATGCCAATTCCCACAAAATGAACAGCAGCCTTTGTAAATGAACCACACCTCCGTACTATTTTGTCATTCCACATGCTTTTTCTGTACAGAACCCGCATCGCATCTACGTTCCTGTCCATAACAATGATGCACAAAACGAGTATAATCAAAGGAAAACAGATCGAATATCAGCTTTTTTGAACCAAAAATCCGTACTGGTTTGTACAAATCCTTTGTCACAAATAACATTGAACCATTCCTCCGTACCAATATGACATCACTCAAAAACGTTGATATATCAAGCTTTTAAAGAGAAGTGAACCATTTTCCCGTACCGTTATGTCGTTTTACAACCATTCCCCCCCCTACTATACTGTAAAAAGGAAAATAGAAGGGAGGGCTACACATGGAGCAAGGAAAGCTTATATTAAAGCGCCATATTCTTGTGGCAAACAAGCTTCTCGCTGTAATGAGCGGCTTGAATCGGCAAACAAAGCAGAACGGGATATATACATATGAAAAGCATAACCTGGGCATTGGCGATGCATTTCTGTCTATCAAATGGACTGCTTCCCTTATGAAGCAGCTTCTTACGTATGTATCCAAATGTACAAGCGATGGCACAATTACACTTATCTCTGAACAAGAAATGGCGTGCACAATGGGCTGCTCCGTGCGTACCATCCAAAATAACAACATCCTGCTCGCAAATGCCGGCATCATTCAATGGGATAGACTATGGGGCGAATATATCGAGGTTTCTCTTTGTAATTATTTAGAGGATTTCCTTGATTTACATACAAAGGAATCATCACCGGAAAAAGCTGAAGATTTCCAAGAAGACGAATACTATTCCAAAGGCGGCTACACGTCTATTACTGACGAAGTGATGTACCTTCTGCTCGATATCCGCAGCGTAAACGTACTGCGCCTTGCATTGCGTGCACTCTATACATACGAAAAGGACGTAAATGTCAAAAAAGAAACTGAAGCCTTGCTCTCCTACAGCGAGATCAAGCATATTCTACCGCGCTATATCGGCTACAAACGGGCCATTCGCCAACTAGCAGACAAGCTTAGCTCCATCTTCAAAATAGAACTATTTGAAAAAGAAGACTGCATTAAAACATTTATGGAAGAAAAGAACATGAAAAAATCCATCCTTGAAAAAGTAAAAGATGGATTTATTCTGTCATGCAGCTTAATCGGCTCACGTGACAGCAAAAAGCAAAAAACGATAGAAAAAGCATATGCTGAGCACTTATTCACCCGCTTCCAGTCGTTCTTCCAAAGCTTTGGCCGCTGTGAAATCGACAAGAAGCACATTCACAATCTTGCACTTGAATTTGGAACAGACATGCTCGAAAAAGCACTGCAGCGTATTCAGCACGACCTTCACGCCTTCACACTACAAGGCTATGAAGCTGCCATGACCATTGTCCGTGAAATCGAAGCTGATGTAGCTGCCTATGTCCAAAAAATTGCCCGCGGGTACTACCAGGCAAAAATTTCTGCCTAATGTACCCTTATTTTCTTATGCCCTTTTTTAGGGCTTTTTTTGTTCTTTCTGATACCAGTTAGACATACACCTCCTATCCGTCGCTTTTATCATATTTCTTTAGCAGAAAAGTATACACAAATGAGAATGATAATCATCAATATGAAAAAATCCAAATTTTTATTAAAAAAACTCACTTATTAATCGTAAAAAAAAGAAATTGTAGGAAGAATATTCAGTTTCTTAGAAAAATATATTGTGAACAGCTGAAAAACTTGTTTTGGATAACCGTATGAAAATTGGGAGGGAAAATAGCTGAATCCCTTGGGGCTGTAGGGTGAAGAAGGATAATGTTTTCACAATTTTTATAATAAGAGTAATAGAAATTCTAATGGAATAAGAATAGAAAGAAATAATTTATGAAAAAGGCCTAAATAAACGAACTCCCTATTTTAAATAAAGTTTTATTAGAGTAAACTCCAACATTTAACAAATTTTATATACCAAAAAAATCTCAAGCTGTTTTACTTGAGATTTTGAAATAAGTTTTGATACAGGTTAGGCTCCCTATTACACATACACCCTAGGTACTCGTTTTCCTATTAAACAAACCACTTCATAATGAATTGTCCCCATGATATCCGCAATCGTGTCGATCGATTGAAAAGCATAGCCACTTCGTCCAAATAGCACTGCCTCCTCCCCTGCTTGACACCCCGAAAGATGGGTTACGTCAATCATCATTTGGTCCATGCAGATTCGTCCGGTTATTGGTGCAAAGGATTCCTGCACCAGCACGCCTCCCTGATTAGAAAGTGAACGGGATGCACCATCAGCATAGCCAATGGGAAGTGTTGCAATTTGCCGATCCTCTTCATGTATGGATGTACATCCGTAACTGATTGGCTGCCAAGGCGGAACGGTTTTAACTGCAGCAATTTTCATTTTTAAGCTCATTGCTTGTTTAAGTTTGATAGGATGTTCTCTTAACGATGCGTCCGGGCATAGTCCGTATAAGGCAATGCCGATGCGCACCATGTCCAAATGCATCTCTGGAAATCGCATCGCAGCGGCACTGTTACAGCAATGCTTGAGCGGGATCTCGATGTTATGCTGCTTTAAAATTTCTATGATTTGTAAAAATGCATGAAACTGCTTGTATGTATACGATTTATCCATAGCATCAGCATTTGCAAAATGAGTAAAAATTCCTTCGAGCTTAATAAACGGAGCTGAAATCGCCTTTTGTGCTAGCATAAGCGCCTCATCCGCTGAGGTAACTCCAATTCTTGACATGCCTGTATCTACTTTTATATGAATACAGGCAGTTTGCTGCTGCATGGTGGATTGCTGAATTACTTCCTCCAGTACCTCATTACTAAAAACAGTGAGTGTAATATTCTCCGAAATTGCTGTGGCAACGGAGCGAACCGGCGTATAGCCAAGCACTACAATAGGATGAGAAATACCCGCATCCCTAAGCTGCAGCGCTTCATCTAGTATAGCCACGCCAAGGCAGCCGGCTCCTGCCCGGATCGCTGCCTTGGCAACCTCGATCGCGCCATGGCCGTAGCCATCTGCCTTGACCACGGCCATTAGCTTTGTATGCTTTTGTACGAATTCCCGAAATTGCGTAATATTTTCTTCGATATCACAAAGCGAAATCTCTGCCCATGTATCACGATAGCTATTCATACATATCCCCCTATAGATAAACAGCCCCCTCACAGAGGGAGCTGCCATTTATGCGAATGTTACTTCCTTTTCAAACGCTCTCTCGGCTGGCACATATTCATAGCCAAGATCTCTCGCAACTGCTTCATACGTAATCTCTCCATTTGCTACGTTCAAACCAAGCTTTAACGCAGGATTTTCTGCAATAGCTTTATATACGCCTTTGTTTGCAATTTGCAGTGCATACGGGACCGTAACGTTTGTTAATGCAAGAGTTGACGTTCTTGGTACTGCTCCTGGCATATTTGCAACAGAATAGTGTACTACACCATATTTTTCGAAGGTCGGATTGTCATGCGTTGTTACATGATCACACGTTTCTACAACACCGCCCTGGTCAATCGCAACGTCAACAATCACAGATCCCGGCTTCATCGTTTGTACCATTTCTTCTGTTACAAGCTTCGGAGCTTTAGCGCCGGGAATTAATACAGCGCTAACAAGAAGATCGGCTTCCTTCACTGCTTCAGCAATATTTAACGGATTAGACATTAACGTTTTCACATTTGTTCCAAAAATATCATCCAATTGACGAAGACGATCTGCGCTTACATCAACAATTGTAACATCTGCCCCAATGCCGATTGCTATTTTCGCTGCATTCGTACCAACAATGCCGCCACCGATAATCACAACTTTGCCGCGCTTTACGCCCGGTACGCCTGCAAGTAAAATACCTTGCCCGCCATTTGACTTTTGCAAAAATTGTGCCCCAATTTGAACGGACATACGGCCTGCTACTTCGCTCATTGGCGTGAGAAGCGGAAGGGTGCGGTTTACTGCTACCGTTTCATATGCAATTGCAGTTACGCCGCTATCTTTTAATGCCTGCGCCAATGACGGCTCTGCCGCTAGGTGCAAATAGGTAAATAAAATCAGCCCCGGACGGAAGTAGCTGTACTCGCTTTGGAGCGGTTCTTTTACCTTCATAATCATTTGTGACTTCTCCCAAACATCAGCCGCGCTCTCCAGCATCGTCGCACCTGCATTTGTATAATCCTCGTTCGTAAAGCCGCTTCCTGCTCCGGCATTTTGTTCAATCAGTACGGTATGACCTGCGTTTACGAATGAAAGCACTCCTGCTGGTGTAAGTGCCACACGGTTTTCATTGTTTTTGATTTCCTTAGGTACTCCAATAATCATATAATTTTCCCCCTTAGCAACTTTGTAGCCTCAGTATAAAACGCTTTCAAAGGTTTTGCCTTGTGGCGAAAGGAGAAAAAGAAAGGATGCTTTTGGGGAAAATCACAAAAACTTCTCCAGCTTCAAATCAAGATACAGCATCAGCTTTTGATGGGGGTCCTTAAAATGAATATCTGCAATTTCAGAAATACGTTTTAAACGATAGGCAAGCGTATTCGGATGGACAGTTAACGTTTTTGCAGCATCATTCACGTTACTGTCCTTATTTAAGAACACATCCAATGTTTCAACGAGATTACTATTATGCTTTTGATCATAATCATGCAGCTTTTTCAGTGCCTGATTGCGATAATCCGTCCCTTTCCTGTTTTCTAGAAGCAAATCAATTAATTGATAGATACCCATGTCGCCATAGCTATGAAGGGCTGTCGTCTCAATCGGAAATTTCTTTTTTATCTTCAGCACATTGAGCGCTTCCTTGTATGCCTTTTCAATGTTTGCGTAATTATCATATATATTGCCAAAGGCTGGCTGAATGCCGGAAATATGGAATCGTTTTTCGAGCTTGCAGACGAATTCCTCTACAAAGCGGCCCATTTCCTGATGATCCATGGCTGACAGGAGCAGGACGAGACGCTCTCCGTCTACCGTATGCAGCATCACCTGCACATGCTGGCTCGTTTGCAGCAAATACATCATTTGCTTTTCCTCTTCGCGCGTAATCTCATGCTGAAACTGAAATACCGCAAGCACAAACGACGAGGCCTGCTTAATTTGCAGCAGCTGAAGATGATCAGTAATTTCATCCTGCTTCTGCATATGGCCTGTCAACAGCTTCCAAAAAAACTCTTGCGAACGCTCTTCCTTCTTATTTTTTCGCGCTTGCAGCTGCAGCAGCTTGCTTTTCACAGCAGTAGCTGCTTCCTTAAGCAATAGGAAGTCATTATCGGTAAATTCCTTATCTACCTCTAAAGCCCAAATAAATCCGAGCACATCCCCTTTGTTTCGAATAGAAATGGCGATGCGGTCACCAAGTCCAATACCATCAAGCGATTTCACACGAATTGCCTCATCGCTCTCAAGCAGCGCGGGAATAATCCCTTCTTTCCATAAACTATTAATCACCTTTTCCGGCACACGCCGTCCAATAATTGTCGCAATGCGTGCTGGATCTGTTCGCTCATCATGCGTACTATACGCAAGCAGCCGATGATTTGCATCCTCAATCGTAATCGGGCATGCCAGTACCTCACTAATAAGCTCTGCAAATTCTTCTAAGCTATCAAAAGCAGTTCTAAACGGATTTTTTCCTATATATGTCAATCGCTATCCATCCCCTGTTTTTTTGTGGAAATCAACAAAATGATACCATAAAATTCTCGTATTTCTACAAAAATTTTTATTCACAAAACTGTTACAATCAAAACAAGTAAGATTCATCATGTTTTATCCGAGATATCAGTTATGTAAGCGTTAACAAATATCTCAGGATGGATGCTGGATTTTGTTATATTAAAAAAGCATCCGCTATTTTTCAAAAAAAGAAACGATAGGGGGATCAATAAGGGACAAGCTTGTAATCTTTCATCACAACGTTTTATAAAGGGGAGAAACGCATGAAAGAAAACCAACAGCAATTGCATCGTGGATTAGAAGAAAGACATATCACACTCATGTCCTTAGGAGCAGCGATTGGAGTCGGGCTATTTCTCGGCTCGGCATCCGCTATTAAACTTGCAGGACCGGGGATTTTGCTCGCATACGGCTTTAGCGGTCTTATTATGTTCTTTATTATGAGAGCTCTTGGAGAAATGGCAATTCAAAAACCGGTTGCCGGCTCCTTCAGCAAATATGCGCGCGACTATCTCGGTCCGCTCGCTGGCTACTTAACAGGCTGGAACTATTGGTTCCTTTGGGTTGTAACATGCATGGCGGAAATTACGGCAGTCGGCATTTATATGAAATATTGGTTTCCAAGCGTTGCAATCTGGATTTGGGCATTGGCAGCACTCGTCCTGATGACCATGGTCAACTTCCTGGCAGTAAAAGCATATGGGGAGCTTGAATTTTGGTTTGCACTTATAAAAATTGTCACTATTGTCGCCATGATCGGCCTCAGCATTTGCATGATTCTATTTGGTATTGGAAATGGCGGTGTTGCCACAGGCATCAGCAATCTATGGGAAAACGGCGGCCTGTTCCCGAACGGCATAAAAGGCGTTTTGCTATCGCTGCAAATGGTCATGTTTGCATACCTTGGCATCGAAATGATTGGGGTAACAGCAGGCGAAGTCAAAAATCCAGAAAAAACACTCGCCAAAGCCATTGACTCCGTATTTTGGCGTATCCTTATTTTCTATGTTGGCGCATTGTTTGTCATCATGGCCATTTACCCATGGCAAGAAATCGGAACACAAGGCAGCCCATTCGTACTAACATTTGAGAAATTTGGCATTCGAGGTGCAGCAGGCATCATTAACTTCGTTGTCTTAACAGCGGCACTCTCCTCCTGTAACAGCGGAATCTTCAGCACGGGCCGAATGCTCTTTAACCTGGCGGAGCACAACGAAGCACCCAAAGCATACAGTAAGCTAACAAAGGGCGGTGTTCCGGGAATTGCTGTACTTGCATCAGCATGCGCACTTCTCATCGGCGTCGTGTTAAACTACGTTGTTCCAGCAAAGGTATTTACGTGGGTAACAAGCATTGCAACCTTTGGCGCAATTTGGACGTGGGGCGTCATCTTGCTATCGCAAATTCGTTACCGAAAAAGCTTGAGCCCGGAAGAACGGCAGCAAATGAAATACACTATGCCATTTTTCCCTTACTCCTCCTACATTTCATTAGCATTTCTAGCTGGAGTCATTGGAATTATGGCGTATAATCCAGACACAAGAATTGCGTTAATCATTGGGCCGCTTTGGCTCGGCAGCTTGACTGCGGTGTATTATGCGAAGGGATTTCATAAAAGGACACAGGTTGGAACGGCGAAGGAAGAAAAGATTGGTTAGGGATTAGAGAGAAATGGAAAAGAGCCGCGGCTGCGGTTCTTTTTCTTGTACTGTAGGAAAGTATAAATTTCTAGCTAGAAGACAATTCGGCGTAGTGAGAAATGTTAGGAATACAGTATAAGTAGGGCTATGCCTCTGTCTTCGCCCAAGAGCAGGGCTCGCCAATCAGCGAGTTTTCTTTATGGCGTTAAAAGTACACCTTGTTTGAACTCACTTTCATCCCACTCCTAAAGGGGGGATATCGCACCGTAGCGGTGTTTTACGTTCGGAAAATCTGTAAGCGCAGTGCAATAGATAAGCTCCCACTTTGTGCTTTACTACACAACTAGTTTGTAGTATGATAGTCTGAATACCCACCTTTTGCTCTGTTTGACCTTAGACTAGAAAAGGAGTGAGAGCTGATGCGTCATGTTACATTAGAACAAATTTTTCAGCATCCGATTGCGCAAAAATATATTAACCGTTCGGGGATGGTACACGCCATCGCTGTTGCATATCATGCGTTTCGTTTAGCGAATAAGCATGGTCTCTCCGTTGATTTGGCGGTGAAAGCCGGATTTTTGCATGATATTGGGCATTATACGTGGTATCGTGATGGAAAATGGGATTATGAGCTATATAAAACAAATGATATTCATGCGGTAAAAGGTGCAGAGAGGGCACATAAGCTGCTGATTCGACTCGGGGAAGATCCGCGGATTGCAAAGGAGATTGCGCTTGCTATTTTATTTCATACCGATTCGTTTCTGCCAAGCAGACCGATTGAGCTAAATTCCTTACAAAGCATCATTAAGCAAGCAGATGAAATGGATGAGGAGCCGGGTGGCCAGCATCATTACCGCACCATTTCTTATGATAAAGCGTTAAAAGCGATTCAACGGCTGGATGAGCTTGTAGATCATACGTTGAACCAGCGTGAATATGTGAACAAATATGAACAAGCGTAATGAGATAATGTTTGTCTCTGAGAGCGAGTTTCAATAGGAAAGCCGGGTTCTATTTTAAAGAAACCGGGCTTTGTTGTGCCTTCTCCACTTCATCATGACGGACAAGGAACATCCAAACAAAGGATGCAAACGGGATGATGTTCAGCAGCAGAAGTATGACCTTTTGAAAATCTGTGCCAAGCCATACGCCGTGGATTGTAACGAGGATATATAAAATCGGTGTGAACATGTGAAGCACCCGCCAAAGCTTTATGCCAATTTGCTTGCGAAGCTTTGTTGTGATCCATGTCAGCATTAGCAAGTACAGCGAGAAAATGCCGATCGCCATGGGCAATGGTTTATATTGAGTTACAAATGGAATGAGAAGATCCTTCCAATCAAAGGACATGTACGTATCGAAGAACAAAAGGGTGAGATGAGCGATGGTAAGGATACATGTCCAATTGGATAGTACTTCATGGACATGAAGCGTGTTCGTCATTTTTTTCCTTTTTCGCTTCTGGATTTGCGAAAACAGCCCAACCATTACCGAACCATACATCAATAAATAGGCAACAAGACCGGTTGTCCGGATCAAATACCACATATATTCCTGCATATTAGCCAATCCTCCATATCTCACCGAATTCGTTCATCCAAACGGCGCGTTCACCCTTTTGTTCAATCCATGCGCCGCCCTGTTCTTCTCCGAGCAATAGCACTGTTTTTGCCCACACATCTGCTTGCACCGCAGTTGGAGCTGTGACAGTGACGGTGATAATTCTACTATTTACTGATGTGCCCGTTCTTGGATCAATGAGATGATGCTTCCACTCTCCATTGCTTTTCCATCTCCGCTTTGCGGTAGAGGATGTTGCAAGCGCACCGGATGATAGAGACAATGAGGACATGCTTTCCCCAGGTATATACGGATGCTCAATGCCGACAGTTAATCCGTTTGTGAGCTTGCCGAATATGCGCAAGTCTCCTCCCGCATTGATAAAGCCGTCAGCGTTGTCTTGAAGAAGTGCCGCTGTGTAGTCAACAGCCCATCCTTTTGCAATGCCTCCTAAATCGAGCTTTTCCTCCGCCACAATCGTTATGTTCTTATCATCTAGTACATAGGGAAGCTTTGTTGCAACAGCAATAGGTGCGGATACGGGGGTTTTTATCTCCTGCCCGCAAATTTGCTCAATCGATTGTCGGTATCCCTCCTGTTCTAGTGCGGCTAATACACCAGGCTGAAACAATCCGTTTGTTTCTCTGTAACATTGGGCTGCTTGCTGCAAAATGGAAAAGAGGAGAGGAGATAATGCTACCTCCTGTCCAACTTGTTCATTTAGGCGTGATAGCTCACTATCTGGCAAAAATCTGCTGCAGGCATTCTCAACCATTTTAAAGATATGCTGGACTTGCTGAAGCAGTTCGTCACCTGAGCGCTTGCTTCGCTCTATACCAAGCTGAATGTTCGTATTCATTGCGGAAAAGTTATATATTTTCACTTCTATGACCCTCCTGTCATTGTGTCAAAGCTACGTGAGTTTTGCTGCATGCTGCCTCCGCTTTGGCTGTTGCCGCTATCTTGACTGGTTGTTCCCGACTGATCCCGACTGATCCTCTGTTTCGGATTGTGTACTTCCACTGTACTGATTATCAGATTGTTCGTTGAAGCTGCTAGAACCACGCTGTTCTTGTCTTCTTCCGAATTGTTGATTGCTTTCGGCTTGTCCATTTTGCGGTGCCAATGTGTCACTTTGCTGCGACGATGAGGATGCATCATTTTGCTGTGTACCGTTTACTGAAACTACTTGCTGTCCGGCTTCCTGTGCTGACATATAGGCAGCTAAGCCAACTGCCAGTGATATACTTCCAAGGCGAATGCCCCAGGTAATTGCTTTTTTATTCATGTTCTAGATCCTCCCAATAGATTGTCTTCATCTTATAAGAGATTGGTTAAAATACGGTGAAAAACAAAAGAATTTTAAAGTTTTTAATAAAAAGCCTTCCAGTCGATAGATGCATGTTTTTGCTGTGAAATGGTTAAAGTACGAACGAGGTTTTATATTGAGTAAGGAGGGCTAGCCGCATGAATAACACAAATAACTCACTTGAGAGCATACAACAGAAGCAAGCGAAGGATGAACAAAATCGGAAGCGTCAAGGCAAAGGCAATCCAAGCCAAAAGCTTCCTAATAAACAGCATTAAAAGAGCTGTTTACTGTATAAGCATTTCTTATAAACACCAAAAAGCATCGGTCTTGTTACAACCGATGCTTTTTGCAAGCAATATTTTAGTCTCCATCACGAAGCGCACGACTTGGCTGCAACAGCGCAGCCCTTTATGCTGAAGGCTGCAGCTTTGTTGTAGACTTATGTTGTTTCTCGGAAATGGCAAACCCACCTAGCAACCCAATGAGCGAAAAGAAAGCGGGAATGCTAAATCCGTACCAATATCCAATATGCACCGATGATGTCGCTTCAAAATAATCCAGTACCGTACCGAATAGGATTGGAAGCAAAACTGCGCTTAAAAAGCCGCCCATATTCGCAAAGCCGGACACAACACCAACTTCGGCTTCCGAAAAGGAATGACGTACAACCGCAAATGTCAGCATACTCGCACCATTTGCGTAGCCAATGAGTACATAAAGAAGCATGAGCACAGGCAGCGGGGGCTTTCCTCCCATAATAAAAAAAGAGGTCCAGCTTAAAAAGGTGAGTAGATGAACGATAATATATGGAAGTCTTCTCATATGAAGGCGAGTCGAAATCCAACCTGTAATCGGTCCGCCAATAAGAGCCCCCAATAGTCCTAGCATTATAAGCTGACTCGCTTCTGCCCGCGTCATCTCATACATGGTCATACCATACGGAACGGCCCATGAGCCGATAAAACCAACATATGTACCAACAAGACCAAAATGGCAGAAAAACGCTGCCCATGCCTGTCGGCTCTGAAACACGCGACGGATGATGGATAGCACGCTTTCTTGCTGTTTGCTTTGTTGGCTTGCATGTGGAGGAGCCAGTTTGAGTTGCTTCGGCCTTTTGACGAGAACGAAATATAAGAGTGCAGTCCACGCACAAAGAGCCAACCCTAACGTCAAAAACGGCGCTCTCCATCCAGTTGCCGCAATCCAATATGAAAACGGCAGTGTTGCCATAATGGAACCGAGACTTCCGCACATTCCAGCCCAGCCTAGCAAGGCTGCAAATTCCTTTTTGCTAAACCATTGACTTAAAATCAACACGATGTTAATCCAAATCATCGCATCACCAACGCCTACAAGAAGCCGCGCAGTCATTAGAATCGCTTCATGTGAGGCACTGCTGTACAAAACGGTGCCAAGCCCATCTAGCAAAGTACCGATAATAAGAAAATAAGCGGGACCAAATCGATCTGCCAACACTCCAAATGGAACCTGCAGACCGGCATACGAAACAAATTGAATGCCCGCCAGTACACCAAGAGTAGAAGCGGAAATCTGAAATTCGTCCATCAATTGATCGGTAATCAACCCCGGCGCTGTTCTTTGACTGACAATGAGGAAGTATGCGAATAGAACTGTTGTAAAAACAATCCATTTATATCCGCTTTTTTGTTCTGGTTCTGTTTCCAACTGTAATCGTCTCCCAATCTGTAATAAATTCCTCTTTCTATCTTATAACCTCTATTCCCATCTTTCCACATATATGCAAGGCCTACAAGCGGAAAAAACAGGTATAGTCTATGTTTTCGCTTACAATAAGAAGTCGCTATACCTCTATTAGAAAGAATCTGTAAAAAGTTAAATTGTATATTCTCATTTCCCTTGCACTTTAATAAGGTATAAAAAAATCCCCTGGTTTTACATCAAACCAAGGGACGTTTTTATACTACAACTCTAAAGATTAGCTTTGCAGAATATCTTCAATTCTAGTTAGTTCTTCCTGTGTAAAATCAAGATTGTTTAACGCAGCAACATTTTCTTCAATTTGGCTTACCCTGCTTGCGCCAATTAACGCAGACGTTACCCGGCCTTCACGCAACACCCAAGCAAGAGCCATTTGTGCCAAGCTTTGTCCGCGTTCTGCGGCAATCTCGTTCAATTTTCGGACTTGATTTACTGCTTGCTCCGTCACTTGATCCTCCTGAAGAAACCCAGTTGCTTTTGCAGCTCTTGAATCAGCTGGTACGCCTGACAAATATTTATTCGTCAGTAAACCTTGTGCCAACGGACAAAATGCGATTGATCCAACACCATTTTCCTGCAGCACATCTTGTAAGCCATCTTCAACCCAGCGGTTCATCATCGAGTAAGATGGTTGATGAATGACTAACGGTGTGCCAAGCTTATTTAAAATGCGAATCGCTTCATCTGTTTGCTCTGCACTGTAGCTTGAGATTCCTACATACAGCGCCTTTCCTTGACGGACAATTAAATCGAGAGCACCCATTGTTTCTTCGAGTGGTGTATTTGGATCAGGGCGATGTGAATAAAAAATATCGACGTAATCTAACCCCATGCGTTTTAGGCTTTGGTCTAAGCTAGATATGAGATATTTTTTTGAACCCCATTCTCCATAGGGACCCGGCCACATCCGATAGCCTGCCTTCGTTGAAATAATCAATTCATCGCGGTACGGTGCAAAGTCTGTTTTCAGCAGCGAACCAAACATTTCCTCCGCGGATCCAGGAGGCGGACCGTAGTTGTTTGCTAGATCAAAATGCGTAATTCCTAAATCAAACGCCCGTCTTAGCATCGCACGTCCGTTTTCAAAGGAGTCTACACCGCCAAAGTTATGCCAAAGCCCCAGTGAAATAGCTGGCAGCAAAAGTCCTGAGCGTCCGCTTCGGTTATATTTCATTGTTTCATAGCGAGTTTGTTCAGCTTGATATACCATAATTATTACCCTCCATTATGTAAAAAGTTTAGGGGAAGCACTATATCTGTCTTTCTTATACTGTAGGAAAGTATAACTTTTCGAGGTGGTGTCTAGCTCCCAAGGCCCAAAATGGCAGACTCCGGGCTGAACCTCCGCAAAAGGCAAAAAGCGCCTTTTACTCCGGCCCACCCCTACGCTGCCATAAAAGGCGGGCCTTGTCCGCTTTTCTTACAGAGACGCGCGATAGATTTCGATTACATCTTCTTTGCTTAGCTTTTTAAAGTTTCCGAGGCTGCCGCGTACCATTGCTTTGTCAGCCATGACCTCAAGCTTGTCCCCGCCAATCCCGTAGTCTGCCAGGCGGGATGGGGCACCGATGGAATTCCAAAATTGGCGGAGTGCCTCAATTCCTTCTAATGCAATGTCACGGTCTGTTTTTCCTTCTGCTCCAATATCAAAGACACGTACCGCAAATTGCTTAAAGCGCTCAATATTTTCATTCATAACATGCTTCATCCAGTTTGGAAACAGGATAGCAAGACCGCCGCCATGCGGGATATCGTATACAGCTGAAACGGCATGCTCAATTTCATGGGTCGACCATTCACCGCGCGTACCCATTCCGAGCGTTTTGTTTAAAGCCATTGTACCAGCATATAAAATTGTTGCCCGATGGTCGTAATTTTCTAAATCGTTAATAAGCTTTGGCGCTGTTTCAATCACTGTTTTTAGCAAGGATTCACAATAGCGATCCTGCAATAGTGTGTTTGGTACATGATGAAAATATTGTTCAAACACATGCGACATAATATCTACTATGCCGTATACTGTTTGGTCACGAGGAACTGTATATGTATATACCGGATCTAGTATAGAAAACTGTGGATACGTAGCAGGACTGCTCCAGCCGTATTTTTCATTTGTCTCCCAGTTTGTGATAACAGAGTTGTTGTTCATTTCTGAGCCTGTTGCTGCAAGCGTTAGCACAGAACCGATTGGCAGGGCCTCTGTCGCAGTTACCTTGCTTGTGATAATATCCCAAACATCCCCTTCATATTCCACACCCGCTGCAATCGCTTTCGCACAGTCGAGTACACTGCCGCCTCCAACTGCCAAAATAAACTGAACGCCGTTTTCCTGTGATAAACGAATTCCCTTTTGTACCGATGTTAACCGAGGGTTTGGCTCTACACCGCCAAGCTCTGTTACATCTGCGCCGAGCTCGCTTAAAATTGATTGCACTTGAGCATACAAACCGTTTCGCTTAATGCTGCCGCCGCCGTATACAAGCAACACTTTTGTCCCATATTGCGGAATCTCTTGTTTAAGCGCTTCCAGCTGCCCTTCTCCAAAAATAAGCTTCGTTGGATTTTGGTAAGAAAAATTCTCCATAAGCAGTATCCCCCGTTCAGTTTTCAGTTTCCTTTTGCTACTCATACTCTATTATCTGGGAATAACCCCATTGCACAAGAAAAGTATATCCTTTGCAAAAATAGACTACAAGTACTGAAATATTTTTGTTATAGTTAAGAGCAGATTACATAGTATAATTTTTATAGTTACTATCCTTTATATTCCTGTTGGAGGTATGTATGGAGAAAGAATTAGAGGCTCAAATTGAATGTTCAATTGAAAAGGCACTTATTATTATAGGAGGAAAATGGTCATTTCTTGTGTTGCGCGAACTGTTTGACGGAACAAAGCGCTTCGGGGAATTACAAAAAGCAATCCAAAAAATTAGTCCAAAGGCTTTGACCGATACGCTGCGTCACTTAGAAGAGCACCAAATTGTCACTCGCACCGTCTATGCTACCGTTCCTGTTACGGTTGAATATGCGCTAACGGAAAAAGGGCTGGCCTTCCATAAAATTCTCAAGGAAATGAAGCTTTGGGGTGCACAGTGGGGGTAAGTTAAATTACATTACACAATTTGTTTTTCTTATATACTAAGTAAGCGAATTTTCTTTATTTCTTCGCTAATAGAATTTCATCATTTAGAGGGCTTCTCTGCAATTGCTTTTTTTAGAAAATTTTAAATAATTCACAAAATCAACTATGCGTATGCTACAATGAGAGTGCAATATGTGAGGTTTACATTGAAAACAGAAAGGATGAATCTCATGTTTGGGAAAATGGCAGCTGATGTACTAGGATTAAGTGATGTAGGCTCTGTGATTAAACCGAAAGATTACGACAAGGTGGATGCAGATGACTACATTATGCATGAAGATGATGAGAAAATTTTCTTCCTTATCAAATCAAAATCGGATGAGTACTGTTTCACAAACAAAGCCTTAATTCATCTTGATGGAACAAGCGCTGTCAGTAAAAAACGCACACTCCGCCGTTACGATTACAGCACGAATAAAATTTCGAATGTAGCACTTGAGACAGCCGGAACCGTAGATTTAGATGTTGAAATTAAATTTAACTTAGGCGCTGAACATTACTCCATCGATGTACATAAAAAGCATTTAGAGGAGCTCAAGGATTTGTATAAAGCTCTTCTTAAAATCGCAGAAATTTCACATGAAAACGAGGTTTCATTAGCATATGCAACAAAAAGCCTTGAAGTGGCTTCCACAACATTAAGTCGCGTTACAAGCACGGAAAGCAAGCTAGTTGACCAATTTAAAGAACTAAACACAGCCGCTTTCTCTTGGCTGACAGATACGAGGAAGCAATATACTGTTAAGGACTTTGGTTTTGTGTTTGAGCGTTATATTAATAACTAGATTTTATTCAAAGAGGCTGCCCGGACAATAGCCTCTTTTTTTATGTTTTCAGTAAACTTTTCGAAGCCTGTCTGGGTTAATGCGGCTCTTCCTGAAAACTTGCCGATTGGCGATCCGTTAGGCGAGATGGAAGTTTCTTCTTGGATGCGTAACAAAAACCACTGCACAGATTCAAGACCGCATTCCTTGAATCTGCACAGTGGCTGCATATTTTTATTGCATGCTTATGTCCACCACATTTGGGAAGGCTGTTCTTTAATAAGCACAGCTGACAAGTTCGTCACCGCACGCTGGAAACCTTCTTCAATTGACATAAGAGCGTCTTCGTGCTCGATGCTCACAACATAATCGTAGCCGTATGTACGAAGGGCGCTCATCATATCGGACCATTCTGCAAGGTTATGGCCGCAGCCCACCGAGCGGAATGTCCATGCTCTCGTTTGTACATCTCCATATGGCTGCATATCGGTTAAGCCGTACATATTGACGTTATCACGGTCAATATACGTATCCTTTGCGTGGAAATGGTGAATTGCATTTTCCTTAGCTAAAATTTTAATCGCAGCTACCGGATCAATCCCTTGCCACCATAAATGGCTCGGATCAAGGTTTGCACCAATTGCGTCGCACGTTTCCTCACGCAGCTTCAATAGTGTATACGGTGTATGAACTAGAAAGCCACCGTGAAGTTCTAAACCGATTTTTACATTATGATCTTTTGCAAATTGTCCAGCGGTTTTCCAATATGGAATGAGCTTTTGCTCCCATTGCCATTGCAGCACATCATTAAATTCATTCGGCCAAGCTGTTACAGGCCAGTTCGGATGTTTCGCTCCTTCATGGTCTCCTGCTGTTCCGGAAAAGCAGTTTACAACAGGTACTTCTAGCAGTGATGCCAATTGAATGGTTTTCGTCAATGTCTCATGCGATTCCTGCGCAAACTCTTTATCTGGAGAAATAGGGTTGCCGTGACAGCTAAACGCACTAATCGTTAAGCCTCGATCATGTATCTTTGCAATATACTCTTGGCGAAGCTCCTCGCTTGCAAGCAATGCATCTAAATCGCAATGCTGATTACCAGGATAACAGCCTGTCCCAATTTCTACTGCCTGTAATCCTGCTTTTTGTACTGTATCGAGCATTTCTTCAAACGATTGATTTGCGAATAATACAGTGAATACCCCTAGCTTCATCTCTCATTCTCCTCCCTTTTCTTCGTGCTGCCTGCATAAATGGCATCGATAATTTGCGATACTTGCAGTGCCTCCTCCGGCTGTACAACAAGCTCTTCTAATCCAAGACAAGCGTTCAAAAAGTTTCGAGCCTGAGGCAAACCAGGATCCTCTTCACCTGGAACCCATGCCGCCTCACTGTTTAACAGCATGCCGTTTTTTGTCGTGTACAGCTCTAGTGGAAATACGTTTAGACCGCCTTCAATACCTGAAATGCTAACATGTTCCTTGTCATCTTTCACATTGGCGGACCATGATGTTTCAAACAGCAGCGAAGCGCCATTTTCAAATGTCATATATGCTGTTACATGGTCGTCCACTCCAAATGTTTCATGATTAAAAGAACCCCATTGATTTACTTGGTTTGGTATTGTACTTAAGGCATTATAGGTACTGCCGTGTACTGTAATTTGCTTTGGATTCCCCATAAGCCATAGCGTCAAATCAAGAAGATGACAGCCGTAGTCAATCAAACTTCCTCCGCCCTGCAGCTCTTTATTCGTAAATACGCCCCAGCCTGGCACCTTTCGGCGGCGCATTGCTTCTACTCTTGCCACAAGCGGTGTACCGACTTCCTCCATCAGCTTCTTCGCCGCCTGTGCTTCCTTCATAAAACGGTAATGATATGCAATAGCTAATACTTTATCCGCCTGTTTTGCAGCTTCCATCATCTTTTCACATTCCGCTGCGCTCATCGCCATCGGTTTCTCGCACATAACATGAACACCTGCTTTTAATGCCGCAATGGAAATGTCCGCGTGGAACTTGTTCGGTGTGCAGATACATACAGCATCAACCTTTGGGAACAAATCATGGTAGTTTTCAGTTGCATACGGAATGGTATATTGCTCTGCGACTTCCTTCGCCCGCTCTATATTTACATCGCTTACCGCCGTAATTTCACATAAATCCCCTAGCTTTAAAAAGGCTGGGATGTGGCGCCCTTGCGCAATGCCGCCAACGCCAATCACCCCGATCCGAAGCTTTTTCATCATGCCACCTCTTTCCTTACTCACACCCGCGTAATTGTTTTTGTTTCGTTCGACTCAAGAGCAGCTAAAATAACAGCTAATGATTTCATTCCCTCTTCTCCGGTAATGAGCGGCTGCTTATCTTCTACTACGCATTCTACAAAGTGATCAACCACATGGGAGCTGCTTTGGCCGCCTGATTCGTTGGATTGGATTTTGCCGAGCTCGTACTTTACAACCTGACCGTTTGCATATTGTGCTACGAGAGAGTACGTTGGGTCATCTTCTAGACGAAGAATCGCCTTTTCTCCGTAAATAATTGTGGAGTTGTCTTCCTTGCCAACGTAAGACCAGCTCGCTGCAAGCGTTCCAATGACCCCGCTTTCTGTTTTCAACACACAAACAGCTGTATCATCCACATCCGCAAAACTCTTTGCGCTTGTTTCAATAAACGCGCCAACCTCGGTAATTTCCTCTCCTAACACATAACGAAGTAAGTCTGTTTTATGAACGCCTAGGTCGCCCATCGCGCCAATAAAGGCTTTTTCTTTTTGGAAGAACCAGCTTTCTTTCCCATCCGCGCTCCATCCTTCAGGCCCCGGATGGCCGAATGCTGTACGGAAGCTGTAGATTTTACCAATCTCCCCGCTTTCAATGAGCTGCTTTGCTTTCTGGTGAGAAGCAACAAAGCGTTGGTTATGAGCAATCATCAGCTTTTTGCCGCTTGCATTTGCAGCTGCAATCATATCTTCTGCCTCTTTTTGGGCAATTGCCATTGGTTTTTCGCATAACACATGCAGTCCTGCTTCAAGAGCAGCGATGGAAATTGGCGCATGCAAATAGTTTGGTGTACAAACACTTACTGCATCTACTGTACCGCTTTTTACTAACTCCTCATAGCTTGTATAAGCCGCTGCACCGTACTTTTCTGCTGTTTTCTTTGCGCGTTCTTCATTGATATCGCATACCGCTACAATTTCAACCTGTGCATTCGCTGCATACTCTGGTAAATGACGGTGCTGTGCAATACTTCCGCATCCGATTACGCCGATTTTTAATTGTGTCATGTGTAGTTCCCCCTTAAATATAATAAATTAATTTGTTTTTTCTCTAATTGTTTCTAGCGGCTTTGCATTGCCGTATACTGGACGATTACGCTGAACAGGCTGCGCCCATTCTACCGCATTCGTAATGACACGCTGAATTTCTTTATTGTGGTACGTTGGATATGTTTCATGTCCTGGTCTGAAATAGAATATTTTTCCGTTTCCGCGCTTGTATGTGCAGCCGCTGCGGAATACCTCTCCACCCTCAAACCAGCTCATGAAAATAAGCTCATCCGGTGCTGGAATGTCGAAGTGTTCGCCATACATTTCTTCTTTTTCAAGCTGAATGTACTCTCCAATGCCGTTTGTAATCGGATGGCTCGGATCAATAACCCAAAGACGCTCTCTGTCATCAGCCTCACGCCATTTTAAATCACAGCTCGTACCCATAAGCACCTTAAAAATCTTAGAAAAATGTCCGGAATGAAGCACGATAAGTCCCATTCCATCTAGAACACGCTGCTGCACCTTTTGTACAACCTCATCGGAAACCTCTCCATGAGCAAGATGTCCCCACCAAATTAAAACATCTGTATTTTGAAGCACCTCGTCTGTTAGTCCATGCTCAGGTTCATCCAGGACGGCTGTGCGTGCTTGAAATCCTGCTTCTTCTAGAAACCCTGCGATTGCTCCGTGGATGCCGTTTGGATAAATGTCCCGCACAACAGGATTTTTCTTCTCATGACGATTTTCATTCCATACTGTAACTTGTACCAATGTGAACACCTAGCTTTCTTTTAGATTAAGAGTTAAGTTAACCGGTTAACCGAGCAAATAAAAATTTGGCTGCTCTTTCCTTTTACTGACGGGTCACAGACTTATTTTCTATAACTGCTCTTCTCTGCTTATATGCAGAGAAGATGCTATTATAGAAAACGAGTGGAGTCTCTCACAACCAGCTCAACAGGCAGTGTTACTGTTTGTGCCCGAGGCTGCTTCGATTCAACCGTATCGATTAGAGTCTGCGCAGCAATTGCCCCTTTGTTAAATACATCCTGCCTAACCGTTGTTAAGCTTGGAGATGAGTATTGGCTAATAATTAGGTCATCAAATCCGACAATGGAATAATCAAGAGGTACTTCCTTATTGTGTTCATGAATCGCCTTCATCATTCCAAGAGCCAAAATGTCTGAAGTAGCAAAGGCAGCAGTCGCTTTGGATTGCATCAAACGCATTCCGATGTTATAGCCGCTCTGAAACGCTCCATCACCACTTAGAAAAATCCATTCCGGATTTACAGAAATATGATGTTCTTTGAGCGCGTTCTCAAATCCAAGAAAACGCCGTCGATCAATTGGGTTATTTATGCCTGGCGCAACAAAAGCAATGCGGCTATGCCCTCTTTCAGCAAGGTGACATGCTGCTATATATCCTCCTAGCTCATCATCCATTCGGATATTATGGTACAATCTTGAATATTCTTCATACGCATCTACAAGTACAATTTTTGTATGAAGCGTTTTCATTTCTTCGTATAGTTTCTCCGGAAACGAGCCTAAAAAAAGGAGTCCGTCAAGGTTCCGCTTGGTCACCCAATTCCGGCACTCGTTCGGGTTGCTTGCACCAGAAATGATGAAATCATAGCCATTCTTACGTGACACATACTCAATACCGCTAATTAATTCGCTATAGTATTGGTTGCCTGCAAAGACAGGAGCAAGCGTATCTTCCACGAGCGGAATTAGGATACCAAACATATTTGATTTATTCGTAGATAAGCTTACAGCCGTAAAGTTCGGCTGATATTGCAAATCTTGAATAGCCTGCAGCACTCGTTGCTTTGTTTCATCAGAAACCTTCTTGACACCATTAATTACATAAGAAACTGTTGCGACCGATACACCGGCATATTTCGCAACGTCGCGAATTGTAGTTTTTTGAGTCATAACCCCTCCGGTTAAACGGTTAACTTATTTCATGTGTTGATTATATACGATTCCCATAATTCATACAAGTCTATTTTCACAATCTTTTTTATTTACACTGTAAGAAGGTACAAATTTCCAACTGGAAGCCAATTCGATGTAGTCGGAAATTTTAGGAATACAGTATAAGTGCAACTGCGCCTCTGCCTTCGCCCAAAGGCAGGGCTCACCAATCGGCGAGCTTTCTTTACATTTATTAACTTAACATGCATAACGTATAGGTAACGATGAATAGCAGAGTGACTATGTAATTGAAATTTTTAGATTTCTCCATATTTTATGAAAAAACTGCATGAAGCTCCTATATAATAGACATAGTTCTATAAAAGAAAAGAGGTGTCTCTATGAGTTTGTTTGTGAACTTTCTTATGTATGCTGCAGTAGGGGTAGTTCTGTTATTTTTGGGGCTGTTTTTGTTTGAGATTACTACAAAAACAAAAGAGTTTCATTTGATTGGAAAAGGAAATCAAACGGCTGCAATGTCTATTGGCGGAAAGTTGCTTGGACTTTCTTTTGTGCTCGGATCAGCGATTGCCAATTCTGTCTCCATTACAGATATGCTTCTTTGGGGCTGTGTTGGCATTATAGCGCAAATTTTATGTTTCTACTTGGCAGAGCTTGTAACCATCCGTTTTAGCATTCATCAGGCGGTGGAAGAAGATAACCGTGCTGTTGGTATTATGCTGCTGCTTTTATCTTTATCTGTCGGTTGGCTGCTGGCGCAATGCTTAACTTATTAAATCTCCCCCACCACAGCTGAACCACGCCGCAACATGCTTGAAGTGGGGGCAGCTTTTGGAAAATGATAAACTATGAAAGTATTTACGGTGTGGCATGTATGAAGGATTTGATAAAAAATAACGGATAAAGCAAAAGATAAAGGTTAGGAATCCACCAGACTAGATCAAAATCAAGCCTTATTGTCCAAAATACGATAGCTTGAAGTCCGGAACAAAAGGTTAAGGTGAGAGATAGTAATACTAACTGTCTCCACCTATTGTCTTGCATTTTATCATTTTCCGACAGAAGACCCCCACTACAAGCACGTGATGGGCGTAGCCCAGTGGTAAGGAGACCACTGAAAAGGTCCTTGCTTTGAGCAAATAAAGAAATTTTTATCGATATACAGAAAGAAAAAGGAGCTATCCATCTACATATAGTAGTTTTCTAGCTTCTTTTCTTCGTTGAATGGACTTTTTCAGTGCCCTCGAGGTAAGTGGGGGATGAATGCCGGCTAGGCAACCTGCCTAGCATGTTTGGTGAATAGGAAAATCTCACTATACAAACGTGTGTTCTTTTGGTAATATAAAATTACCAAAATAAACCAGTAGGGAGGAGAAAGGAATGAAGAAGTGCTATTTTTCCAATCGAATCTATAAACAAACGATCCCCCACGATTTGAATCAGGAACTCTTTCATTCTCTCCGTCTCTATAATAGATCAATGCGCACGGCTTATGCTTGGCAAACAAAACATCTACGCACGGGGAACAAACCGTATGAAGGCAGTCTTCATCTAGCAATTAAGAAACGATTTCAAATGGATGACTATTATGCGAATAGTGCAGTCCAACAAGCAAATGCCCTTCGTACATCGCAAAAGGAACTACAAGCGTTGTATGTCAAACAGGTAGACAGTGTCATGCGATCGATTCAAAAGAAATTAAAAAACGAACGCAGTAAGCTGACGGCATTGCAAAACATGAAGCAATCGATTGTGGCTGGAAAACCGAAACTGCACCAAAGAATGGGATATCGAGTGCATCACACGGCTTCTGGTGCGGTATATGCGCTTCATCTTAAGAACGAGACGCAGATTTGGTTCTCCCTCTATCTGTTTGAACATCGGCGTATTGACACGGAAATCAAACGTCTCAAGGCAAGAATCGGACAACTCCGGCATCGTCTCCTTCGGCAGGAGCAGAAAAAGGAGAAATTAAGGCGAGAGATTCCTTCGGCTTTGTTCGGCTCTCGTTCCTTCTTTCGTAAGCAATATACAATGTGTAAGGATCAAAAGAGTCATGCGGCGTGGAGACATGCATTCCGTTACAAAAGAAACGCCAAGATGACCATCTCTGGACGGAAGGATGCGAAGTACGGCAACTTTGTGTTCCAATATGATGCACAAAGCCAAACCTTACATATCAGAAGTATTACGGGACAAGCGCTTATACTTCCCTATGTGTATTTTACTTATGGACAAGATCAGGTGCAAGAATCTATCGCCACGCAGCTTTCCTGTCAGGACAAAAAGAAGTATGGCAAGCCAATCGGTTGGTCCATCGAAGACCATGGTACGTACTACATCATCAAATGTATCGTAGAAGAGCCAGAACATCCTCATATCAATTATTCAAAAGCAGACGGTGTTATTGGTATAGACGTCAACTACAATCATATTGCCTTCTCCCATGTGAATGGACAAGGACAATTACTTTCCTCCTCCTGTCTCTATTTCTCCCTGGAAGGAAAACGAAGCGGACAAATTACAAAAATCCTAGAAGCAGAAGCGATTCGTTTGGTGGATATCGCGGTTCAAAGCAATAAGCCAATTGTTTTAGAGATATTAGATACAACTCTATCAAAGTCTGCCGGCCGTTACCGCAATCGGAAACAAAACCGAAGGATGAGCATGTTTGCCTATAAAAAGATGCAGTATAGCATTCACAGCCGAGCTGCCAAAATGGGAGTCACTGTGTTTGAAGTGAATCCTGCCTTCACCAGCCAGATTGGGAAGATGAAGTATATGAAACAGATGCATATTTCCAGCCATCAAGCGGCGTCCTACGTCATTGGAAGACGCGGCATGAACCTGAAGGAACAGGTGCCAAAGGTATTGCAGGCTTATACAGAACGTAAAGATGGGGAGCATCACTGGAAACAATGGAGTGTTTTGACAAAAGCATTCAAAGCGCTTCGTCCGCACGTATTCTATCATGTATCGCGCCAATCTTATCCATTATTCAACAAAGAGATTTGTAACTATGGGCTGACACAAGCAGAACGTGATGTTTTGCAGAAGTATATACCAAAAGTTTGGTTAGAAGAAAGGGAAACCTGACTTCGTTTAGAATGGCATAATCTGTTCTTGCATCACCATCATTTTGCCGCAAAAGCCAGAAGGACCCAGCTCCAGAATGGTGGGTGCATTGATGCAAGAACATCGCAATACGTATAGGGTGAAAAAAGAGAAGCAACTATCACTACTTGTGTGAGACAAGGTCACCCCGGTGGCTTTGTCACGTACAAGGAAGTGTGAGCTCTCCCTATTTGCCCCATGAGAAGCCTGTTGAACGGCTCTGTATTTCGCTTCCTAGGAAGAAGATACGGAATCCCCCACCTCAAGAAGTGTTAGCGAGTAGGTGGGGGTAGTTCAATGAAATAGATGGCTAAGAGACCAGTTATAAAAACTATATAAGTTGAATTTAATTCTTGCACCTTCTGAATTCAGGTGCTAAATCATCATTCAAATTGCATTTGCAGGGCAATGCATTCTGTATGAATTTGTGTTGCGATGGGGTTATGGGAAAATATTTACTTCAACTTATATAGCAACGGATTTTGATAGTTTTGGTATAAGTATTCCTTTGGAATCCATTCGAAAAAGGTTATCGTCCAGTAAAAAATAAAACCTGTATCCGTGACTAAAAAAAGTATTTTCAGGCTCCTGCTCAAACTACTATCCCCCTTGCATATTTTTACAAATGTTCTATGGTTACAATTGTTCTCTTTGCTCCTCTTTTTTATTAATGGCGGCTGCTGTTGTGACTGTTGCTCTCCAAGTTGAAGTCCTATGACGCCTAGTACGATAAAGACAATGGAAATCATCTTGAGAAATGTCATTTGCTCTGAGAAATAAAAAACACCGATGATGACAATTAGAGCTGTTCCAACACCAGACCAAATAGCATAAGCAATTCCCACCCCTAACCCCTTTAAAGCGAAGTTCAAGAGGGATAAACTTAGTACATAAAACACAAAGACAAGTATTGAAGGATCAATTTTACTGAATCCATTAGATAATTTTATAGATGTCGTTCCAGTAACTTCAGCAAGAATCGCCAGCATTAATAACACCCAAAATTTGAACTTTCTTACAAATGCAAAGAAGCCCGACCCTAAGTGGTCGGACTTCCTCCCTTTTGCAGCTGCATAGCTGTCTGAAGAAACATCTTCACCCCTATGCTAAGGGCGTCTTCATCTATATCGAATTTCGGATGATGATGCGGATACGCTGTTCCCTTCTGTTTATTTCCTGAGCCTAGCTTAAAAAAGCATCCTGGCGCCTTTTGTAAAAAGGCAGAAAAGTCTTCTCCGCCCATAGAAGGAGAAACTGTAGCAACCGCTTCTCTTCCGAACAGTTCGATCGCGCTTTGCTCAGTAACTTTTGTTACATATTCCTCATTTACAACTGGTCGGTAGCCGTACCGATAACTGTAGGAATAAGAAGCTCCATGCGCTGCTGTAAGACCTTTTACAATTTGTTCAATTTTCAGCTCTGCTTCTCGGCGCAGCTCCTCACGGAAACAGCGCACTGTTCCCATCAAAGAAGCTGTATCTGGAATAATATTATCGGCTGTTCCTGCATGAAATTGCGTCACAGACAGTACGCGTTGCTCAAAGGCCCCTGTGCCTCGTGATACAACGTGCTGCAAGTTTGTAATAATTTGTGCGCCAATCGCAAGAGGATCAATCGTTTCTTCAGGACGTGCAGCATGTCCGCCCTTCCCTTGGATTTCAATGGTAAAAACGTCTGGAGCTGCTGCCATCGGACCGTAGGCGATGCCGATGTTCCCCGTTTCCAGTCCGGACATGAGGTGCAGTCCAATCACGTAGTCCACTCCATCCATCACACCTGCCTGCACCATCTCTTCTGCTCCGCCTGGATATTGCTCCTCCGCATGTTGAAAGAAGAAACGGATTTCTCCGCACAGTTCTGCGACATGCTGTGATACGATATATGCTGTTTCCAGCAAAATGGCTGTATGTCCATCGTGTCCGCAGGCGTGCATCACTCCCGGGACACATGATGCATAATCCGCACCGGTTTCCTCCTGAATGGGCAACGCATCCATATCAGCCCGAATGCCGATTGTAACACCAGGATTTGGTCCAATGGCTCTGGCCATTACACTGTTAGCAGTCGGTCTTGTAACCTCTAGTGTTTGAAATGAACAAAGTGTATCATATATAAACTGTGCTGTACGTTCCTCCTGAAATGACAGCTCTGGGTGTTGGTGTAAATAACGGCGCCATGTAACGAGCCTCTCCTTCGAAATTTCGGGTATCCACGGCTGTATCATATCTTTACTCCTTTCCTTGACTTGCTAAGAGTGTATAACTGCTGAATAAGCTTGCACTTTAAGAAAGTATAAAGCTCCAGCTATATAAGTTTAATTAGATAATTTTCACTACTCCTGTAAAATACGTGTCCTATATATTTGAACGAAAACTGTAGCTACCCAAATACAAGCTTAAATAGGGATACAGGATATTAAGGAAAACAACTTATATGGAAGCGAATCCGATGATCAGGAAATTTTAGGAACAAAGTGTAGGTGCAGGTGCAGCTGCGCCTGCGTCTTCGCCTGACGGATCACCAATCTGAGAGCTTTCTTTACACTTTAAGAAAGTATAAATTTCTAGCTGGAAGATAATTCGACGTAGTGAGAAATTTTAGGAACAAAGTATAAGTGCAACTACGCCTCTGTCTTCGCCCAAGAGCAGGGCTCGCCAGTCGGCGAGTTTTCTTTAATACTCAGCCAAAAAAAGCTGTTACGCTTTTTTATGCTGGATTTATAAAAATATACCTGTTCCTCTATTCCATTTCTGATCTCACCTTTTCTTTTCCTGCATGATGCATATGTTTAGCGATAGCTATACATTTTTGTTGCATTCAATTGTATACTTACTCTTGGCATGCGTAAATTGCTTATGAAAAGAATGGATTTCCTTTTCCTTCTTTTAATGCTACTATACAAACAAAGAGTGTTCCGCTTACAAATTTTTTCACCCATTTGGGTGGAATTTTTATTTTTTACACTTTAAGAAAGTATAAATTTCTAGCTGGAAGACAATTCGACGTAGTTAGAAATTTTAGGAACAAAGTATAAGTGCAACTACGCCCCTGTCTTCGCCCAAGGGCAGGGCTCGCCAATCTGCGAGTTTTCTTTAATTAGCAAATGTACAGAGACCGATAATAGTGAGGGGAGACAACCATGAATCTTATAAAGGAACTGTGGTCCCAGCCAATGGCGCAATGGGTTCTTAAAACAATGTACTATCTCATGATCCTCATTGCCCTTTTATGGCTGTATGGATTTACAGATACAAATACGAGCACGTTTATTTACAATGAATTTTAGGGTGGGAAAAGAATGAATCTATTAAAGCAAATTGAGAAGTGGAGTATTGAAGCACCAGATCGCCTGGCATTTGTTTGGAGAGATGAGAAGCTCACTTTCGGACAACTAAAACAATATTCAGATGCGCTCGCAGCGTGGATTCTGAGGGAATATGAACAAGATGCTTCACCCATTATGGTCTATGGTCATATGCAGCCGGAAATGGTTGCGTGTTTCTTGGCATGCGTAAAAGCAGGACATGCTTATATACCAGTCGATGCATCCATTCCAGCAGAACGTGTGCTTCGCATCGCGGAAAATTCCGGCGCTAAGCTGCTTCTTTCTCCAACAACGGATGCATTGGAGTATTTGCCAGTTCGCGTCGTGGGGAAAAACTGGTTATACGATGTATTTGAGACATATAAAGACGAAGCACCTTCTCCAACAAACGCAGTAAAAGAATCAGACAATTTTTATATTATTTACACATCTGGAAGTACGGGAAATCCAAAAGGCGTACAAATTACGTCAAGCTGTCTCGAGAGCTTCGTGTCTTGGATGCTAGAGGATTTCAAGCTGCAAACAGGACAAGTATTCCTAAATCAAGCGCCGTTCTCCTTCGACTTATCCGTGATGGACTTATATCCCTCACTCGTCACAGGCGGAACTTTGTGGGCCGTTGATAAAGATATGATTGCAAAACCGAAAGATTTATTCGCCTCTTTGTCAAAATCCGGTATTGATGTATGGACTTCAACACCGTCATTTGCAGAAATGTGTTTAATGGAACCTTCCTTCTCAGAGAACATGCTTCCGAATGTACGAACATTCTTATTCTGTGGTGAAGTGTTATCAAATAATGCAGCGCGTCACTTGCTTGAGCGCTTCCCAAAAGCAGCCATTATGAACACATATGGGCCAACTGAGGCAACGGTTGCAATTACGGGTATTCATATTGATCAGAATGTGCTAGAGCAATATCAATCCCTTCCAGTCGGCTATTGTAAGTCAGATTGCCGCATTCTCATTCAGAAGGAAGATGGTACACTTGCTGCCGATGGCGAGAAAGGCGAAATCGTAATCGTCGGTCCAAGCGTAAGCACAGGCTATTTAGGAAGTCCAGAGTTAACGGCAAAGGCATTTACGACAATTGATGGCGAACGTGCCTACAAAACAGGAGATGCGGGTTACTTACAGGATGGTCTGCTGTTTTATAATGGCCGTTTGGATTTCCAAATCAAGCTGCACGGCTACCGTATGGAGCTTGAGGAAATTGAGCATCATCTACGCTCCAGCCAATATGTGCAAAACGCTGTTATTTTGCCAATAAAAAAAGATGAAAAATATGACTACCTGCTCGCGGTCATTATTCCGGCTGAGCATTCGTTTGAAAAAGAGTTTCACTTAACATCCGCTATTCGGAAAGAGCTGAGTACTATATTGCCAAACTATATGATTCCAAGAAAGTTTATGTACCAGGATTCAATTCCGATGACAGCTAACGGAAAGGCTGATCGAAAAAAATTACTGAGTGAGGTTACAGAATGACGCCTTACGCAACGTTTTACTTTTTCATTATCGTAGCAGTTCTGCTTACGCCGACGATTATCGCAGGGCTAAAAGGCAAAGCGCTGCATACATATAATTCGTTCGCAACCATCGTAATCTTGGCAATCGTGTTTGGGAACAAGCCTGTGCAGGCAGGCACCTTAATCTTATTTACAATTTGGCAAGCAGTTCTTGTAAAAGGTTATCTAGCTCTCAGAAAGCGCGATAACAAGGCTAGTACATTTTATGCGGCAGTATTCTTGTCTATTCTGCCCCTCATTCTTGTGAAGGTGATTCCATTTGTACAGCCGATGAGTACAGTAGGGTTTCTCGGTATTTCGTATTTAACCTTTAAAGCGATACAAATGACAATCGAAATTCGCGATGGACAGATTAAAGAAATTACAGTGTTCAACTTTCTTAGATTCCTGTTATTTTTTCCAACGATTACGTCCGGGCCCATTGACCGGTACCGGAGATTCCAAAAGGATATAGAACAGCCACCATCGGCTGAGCAGTACAAAAATATGCTTTTTATAGGAATAAATCGTATTTTTCAAGGTTTTTTATATAAGTTCATTATTGGCTTTCTCATTCATACGTACATTTTGCAATGGACCTTTGTGAAGCAGGATACGTTTGCTTCTATACTGCTTTATATGTACGCGTACAGTTTATATTTATTTTTTGACTTCGCAGGCTACAGCGCATTTGCGGTCGGTGTAAGCTATATGATGGGAATTAAAACGCCTGAGAACTTTAACAAACCGTTTATAAGCCGGAATATTAAGGATTTTTGGAATCGTTGGCATATGAGCCTATCGTTTTGGTTCCGCGATTATGTGTACATGCGTTTTGTATTTTTTATGACAAAAAAGAAGATTTTAAAAAACCGTTATACCATTTCTAACATTGGTTTTTTCTTAAACTTCTTCATTATGGGAATTTGGCATGGTCTTCATATCAATTACATTATTTACGGTTTGTACCATGCACTGCTTTTTATACTGTTTGATCTATTTGAAAGGAAAAACAAACAGCATAAATTTTGGCCGAGCAATACTCTTACACATGTGCTGGCTGTTATCATTACGTTCCATCTTGTTTGTTTTGGTTTTTTAATCTTCTCTGGCCGTATTATCTAACCTTGCTTTTTGCCAGAGATGGGGTAATATAATGTATGAAATCATAAAAGAGGAGAACTAAACATGGCTGATTTAAGAGAGCAAGTATTAGATATTTTAGAAGAAGTATGTCAAAATGACATCGTGAAAGAAAATCCGGATGTACAGCTTTTTGAAGAAGGAGTTCTAGACTCGTTCGGTACAGTATCCTTACTAGTTGAAATCCAGGAACGCCTCGACATGGAAGTTTCTATTTCTGATTTTGACCGCGATGAGTGGGCAACGCCGAATATGATTATCAGTAAATTGGCGGAGATGCGATGAAGCAACCAACCTTTGGTCCAATCTTCCTGGCATTTGCCCTTTTTTGTGCAATGCTCTTCATACCCGTACAATGGTTGTACCCGTTGATAGGCGATAAAAAGGTGGAAGATGCAGCTGCCTCCTTGAGTACAAATGTATTTCAAGGACTGGCTTTGCAAAAGCAAATGCTAGAGGATGATCAATATTTACCAATGTACGGTTCATCTGAGCTGTCTCGCTTAGATGTGTATCATCCGTATAATTATTTTAAAGTGAACCCAGAGGGCTTTACGCCATTTTTAATTGGTCGTGGCGGTACACAGAGCTTTGTGCATTTCTTAAGCTTTGCTGCGCTAGGGGACGACTTGAAAAATCGTGAGCTTGTATTTATTTTATCACCGCAGTGGTTTACAAAAGAAGGGCTAGATGAGGTGCATTTTGCACCTAACTATTCTTCCCTGCAGGCGTATGACCTTGTGTTTAATGATAAACTGTCGGTTGAACTAAAGAAAAAAGCAGCAAAACGACTTCTCGTATTTGATATTGTAAGAAATGACAAGCTGTTAACAATGATGTTAGAAGGCATAGTATACCCTGATATAAAGCATAGATGTAAAGCGGCGGCAGCAAAACCGTTCGGTTATGTGTATCGTAATATTCTAGAAAGAAAAGATATTGTCATGTCTTTATTCGCAGTAAATTCACGCAACCCTAGGATAGATCAGGATTTGCGGTCATTACCTCTTAACGATCTAAATAAACATGCGGAGCGAACCGGAGAAGCAGAATCAAAAACGAATCCATATTGGATTGAAGACCGGTATTATCGCAAGCATATTGCAGATAAGATTGGTAAACTTAAAGGCTATAAAGCAAATGAAGCTTATACTGAATCTCCGGAATACGAAGATTTACAATTGATTTTGGACTTGCTCAAGCAAGAAAAGACAAAGGCATTGTTTATCTCCATTCCAGTTAATGGTCCTTGGTATGACTTTGCCGGATTTCCAAAGGAACGTCGTCAAGCCTATTATGAAAAGGTGCATACCGTAATTGAAAGCTCCGGCTTCCCTGTCGCTGATTTATCAAGCCACGAATATAATCCATTCTTTCTAAAAGATACCCTTCATCTCGGATGGAAGGGTTGGGTGTATGTAGACGAAGCATTAGCTGAGTTTCATCGTAAGCAATAAAAAACGTCTGGCGGCATAAGCGCCAGGCGTTTTTTACACTGTAAGAAAGTATAAATTTCTAGCTGGAAGATCATTCGACGTAGCGAGAAATTTTAGGAATACAGTATAAGTGCAACTACGCCTCTGTCTTCGCCCGGGGAGCAGGGCTCGCCAATCGGCGAGTTTTCTTTAGGTTAAGAGGTTATAATAGCCTTCTACGTACGCTAGCTTCTTGCTATAGGAGCAAATCAAGAATATTTTTCTCGTAAAAAATTATTTAATAGTTGAATAGACTGAAGAGAAGGGAATTTTCCCCTTTTACAAAAAGACAGATTTTAGGGAGGAGATTTCTTGAGAAAGCCGTCAGCTTTACAGCACGGTGATACTGTAATGATTATTGCCCCAGCTAGCCCAGCCGATAGAGGCTTTATAAATCGCATGGTAATGAAGTTAGAAAAGCTCGGCCTTTCTGTTCGTATTGGAAAAAGCGTGCAGAAAAAACGCGGTTATTTAGCTGGTACGGATTCCATGAGACTTCAGGATGTACATGAGGCATTTTGCGACCCACAGGTAAAAGCTGTGTTTGCAGCCCGCGGCGGCTACGGGAGTGCCCGGTTTCTTCCAGCTTTAGATTTCTCTATTATCCGGCAAAACCCGAAAATCTTTTGGGGGTATAGTGATATTACAGCGCTTCATACAGCCTTTATCCAACATGCGCAGCTTGTAACGTTTCATGGACCGATGATGGAGGAAGGTGGTCGAGATGAAGAGGAAAGCGTGTTTCCCTCCCTACATCAGCTTTTTTCACCCACTACCATACGTCTTCAGGCAACAGAAACAAATACGTATCCATCGTTTTCTTATTCGTTTACAGCACCTATAATTGGGGGGAATGTAACTGTTTTGACAAGTACAATGGGTACTCCCTACGAAATTGATACAACCGGCAAAATTCTTTTATTGGAGGATGTTGGAGAAGAACCATATCGTCTCGACCGGATGTTCAATCAACTTCGGCTTGCAGGGAAGTTTGAACGGTGTGCTGGTGTAATCGCGGCAGATTTCCATAATTGCAATCCAAGCGCACGCGCTAGCTCGCTTACGATTGCTGAGCTTATACATGATCATATTGTACCGTATAACATTCCAATTTTAAGCGGCTTTCCAATTGGACATTGCAAACCAAACGAGGGAATTCCACTCGGTGTACAGGTCACAATGGACGGCATAGGGCAAACGATTTCCTTTGAGCCGGGTGTACAATGAATGTGTTCCAATCGATAAAGAAAACTCGTCGATTGGCGAGCCCTGCCCCCCGGGCGAAGACAGGGGCTTAGTTGCCCTTATACTTTATTCCTAAAATTTCTCGCTACGTCGAATGGTCTTCCAGCTAGAAATTTATACTTTCTTAAAGTGTAAAGAAAACTTGCAGTTTAGTCCTAAATTTTCTACTGCGTTAAATTCGCTTCTAGCTGGAAATTTATACTTAAAGTGTAAAAAAGAAAAATTCCTTCATTATTAAAATAAAGCGTCGGATGAACCCGACGCTTTTGCATGTTTGTTTCTTAAAAAGAGTCTCGGATGTAAGCCCTTTTACTTCATCACGTGTGAATATGTTAGCTCTATTCCAGCTAGCTAAAGCATTTCTAAACAACTTTAGCCTTTCCTTATCTTAGTATCAATCACTTTTATTGATTATGAGTCCTAATGTAAGCAAAAGAATGAGCGCAGGGGTGATGATAAACGACACATACACGAAATGTTTTAGCCAAGCCCAAAAGGGGCAGTCTCCAAGCTTTTCCTCAATCTTCTTTTCCCATTCTGTAACCTTTTTATATAAAAGCTTTAGCTCATCCCATATGTCACAATCGATCTGTACTGTCATTGAGCTCTCCTTTCTGCTTCTCACCTCTCCTAATACTATCATAATACAAGCTTCCATGTTTTGATATGAGAAAAGAAAGATTTCTGGAAGTGCACAGCTTAGAGGAGGTAAAGGTTTATTGTATTTTTACAATAAAAGCAAAAAGAAAAAATATTTAGAATATACACAACCAAGAATAAATATGTTATATTATGAATAAAAATGTACCCAAGGTTTTCGAAAGGAGAACACGTATGAAAATTTGGTTTTATGAAAAGGATGAAAAAGAGGCGGATTTGCTTGGTATTTGGGATAATGTGCCCGTTGTTCCACGCATTGGAGAAAAGGTGGAAATTGTCAATCAAGTTCGAACTGTTGCCGATATTAAATATGTAAAAAAGGGCGGAAACTTTAAGGTAGAAGTCATTATTAACTAATAAAAGAGACCGAGATGGTCTCTTTTTGTTAGTTAATTCTCTTTGCTAAGAGCTTTTCTATTGTATGGTGCATAAGCTGAGGCAGCGGTCCCTCTGCATAGGCAACGTCTAGTCGTTCGGTCCATTTGTGCGCATCTTTTCCGACTGGCCCGATGTTGATTACAGGAATCTGCAGTTGTGCCATTTCACGAAGAGGCAGTTCATAGACTTGTTCCCAAAGCGGCATGTTTCCGGTAAGTGCATCTATCGAAGAAATGGAAGCTTGCGGCCCAATGTAGCTTAAGTCGCATAAGCCGGTAAAATATTCAAGCTGCTGCAAGTCAATGCCATGCTGCTCTGAGGCATAGTTAATTACGTCTTTTACAGCAGTGTGAACCGCCGTATCTCGTTTTGAACTGACGGCCGGATAATAAGGAGGGGCAAAGAACAATACAATCATTGGTCCTTTTTCGTTGCATAACGATGTGAGATCATGTATAAATCGAATGACAACATCCCGCTCATCTTCCCCTGCTTGTCTCGTTTGAAGTACGTTGCGCTCGATCTGTTCAACCGCTTGGGTTCCATGGTGTTCTTTAGCGTATGCAAGCAATTCTTCGAAGGTTAGCACCTCTATATGAATATCCAGCGGATTGGACTGCTGCAGCGCTGCAAATCTTGCTGCCTGCGCTCGGTATGTTTGCTCAATATTGGCCGCAGCTGATTTAGCTGTTTGCAACAGCAAAGCTACAACCTCTTCAAGCGGCCTTTCCATTAAAAACAAATTAAAAAGTGCAGCTGCTTTATGCGGCGTTTGTACAGAATAACCTTGTTTTAAATCATATTGCTGGAGGCTTGTCGGCGGATGTGTGATCTCATCTCCATATTGTTCGCAAAAGTCTACATTGAGTTCCATCTCACATGTCACATGCGATACCATTAAATTAGCATTTAGTCCCGCCAGCGGCTCTCCGACATGAGATTCCTTTCCGCAGCAAAAAAAGCCCGGTAATACCTTCCCTAACGATCCTGTATAGATATACTTCGCATTGTCTCCTGGATAACGAGCAAACATCGGTTCAGCATTCATGCAGGCTGTATATGTTAAACCGTGCTCCTCTGCCAATTGCAGTAGGATGGGCACAGCTGCAATCATTCCTGCTGAGTTTACTTCTTCATCGCAAACAGAGAGCATGAGCACATTGCCATCGAAGTCTCCTTGCGTCGCACGCTCTAGCATCATCATACCAACAGCGACTCCGCACTTCATATCCATTGTGCCTCTTCCAAACAGCCATTCCCCGCTTTCCATATCTCTTACTGCATCGGGCGGAAGAAGATGTTTATTTTCATAAAACTGCTTTGTTAGCTCATCAGGTTGAAAAGCAAGGTGCTTCCATCTGCCATAATCATCGATATTCACTACATCAAAATGATTTAATAAAATAACAGTCTGTGTTGCCCCCTCTTTTTTAGCAAGAGCTGTGACTACAAGGCGATTATCTGCCGTTGGATGAAGCCGCACAGCATCTGGATGCTGCTCGAAATAAGGAAGCGCCCGCAGCGTGTCCTCAATATAATGTGCGATTTGTACCTCTTGATCTGATCCGGTAATACTCCCATAGTGAACAAGTTCCTTTACAAGACTCCAAAAGCCCTCTCTTGACTGCCATTTCTCTGTTGTATACCGCATATAAACCCCTCCAATTAAAATATCGTTATATGTGTTGGCAATCCATATATATTATACAAGAGCTTCTGTTTCTGTATAAAGGAACTAATTTCATAGTATGATAGAATACCGCAGTCATATACAAAGATATATGTAAGGAAAACTCGCCATTAGGCACAGATAGAGGCGTAGTTGCATTTACTTTCTGACTGCATCGAATGAGTTCTAGCTGAAAATTTATACTTCTTACAATGTAAAAAAGCCTAGCTTGCGCTGGCTCTTTTACGAGATTATTCCATTTTTCCATTCCCGTGATGAGAGCATTTCCTGCAGCTGCTCATCAATGTTCATAAAGCCGTATGTACGAGCTGCCTTCCCTGTACGTTCCCCTAAGTACGCATAGCGCAATGTTAATATATCCTCACCACTAACACCTAAACGGCCCATTTCTCCCATAAAGGCTGAGACAGCCGCTTGGTTTGGAAATAATACTGTATCCCATGAAAATTCAGTCCATAGCCGCTCTGTGGTTTCATGAAAGCGCACATCCTGCTTAATCTCATGGGTATATAGCATCTTGCCGCTGCCATACGCTTCAAATAAGCTTTCGCGTTCTGTGTCAGACAGAACACGCCCGATATAGATTGTACAGCATGAAGATGATATTGCTTCCTGCGCTTGAACTCCAAAGCGCTTGAGCTCTGCTCTCGACTTTTCAGAAACACCTTGTATCTGGCGCGGAAGGTCACGTACATCATAACCGGCCTGTACAATAGCTTCCATAAATAGGGCCGCACTTTCATTCGCGGTAAAAACAAGGCGCTCCGCCTGAAATGCCGCTTCTAGCTCTTCTTTGGAAAACGGCAAGGTTTCTTTCTTAAAATGTGGAATTTCCCAAACCTCTGCCCCATTTTCTGCTAAATACTCGGCAATGCCGCTCTGCTGAGCCGACGACTTCGCAATCAGCACGCGCTTTCCGTAATAGGGCTTTCGTTCAAACCAGGCAAGCTGCTCTCGAAGCTGCACAGCTTCTCCGACAACGGTCATCGCAGGATTGGCGATTTCACTTTCCTGCACCGCTTGTGCGATTGTTCGCAGCGTGCCTGTAGCCGTCTTTTGTCTTCCGGTCGTTCCCCATTCAATTACCGCAACAGGTGTGCTTTCACCCCTTCCGTTTGCGATGAGCTGTTCACAAATAAACGGCAAGTTTTGAATTCCCATATAAAATGCACATGTTTTACTTTTGGCAAGCGCTGTAAAATCGAGCTCCAGCTCCCCTTTTGAATGACCTGTTGCAATAGTGAAGGTATTGCTATACTCGCGATGCGTCACCGGAATCCCTGCGTAGGCGGCTGCTGCGATGCTTGATGTGACGCCTGGGATCATTTCATATGAAATGCCGTGCTCCGCCAATTCAGCTGCTTCTTCGCCGACACGTCCAAACACGGAAGGGTCGCCGCCTTTTAGGCGAACGACCGTCTTTCCTTCTAGTGCATGCTGCACAAGAGCTTGATTAATTTGTTCCTGCCTCATAATATGTCTTTTGGGCAATTTGCCGCAATATACAAATTCGCAATCGCTGCTTGCATACTCTAGCAGGCGCGGGTTGACGAGGCGGTCGTATAAAATGACATCCGCCTTTTGAAGACATTCCTTCCCTTTTTCTGTGATAAGCTTTGCATCTCCTGGCCCCGCTCCTATTAAATACACCTTTCCAACAATCTTTGTCATGTTAGCCCCCTTACAATGTAATATATACGTACCCGTCTTTTACTTCTGTTTCGTATGTTTGTACGCAGCCGTCATCTGGCTTCTGCACTTCTCCGGTAACGAGAGAGATTTTCCAGTTATGCAGGGCGCAAAACACGTACTCTCCTGACACAATGCCTTCTGCCAATGGTCCATTTTTATGAGGGCATACATTGCTCACTGCCCTTACATCTCCATTACTCAGGCGAAACAATGCAATCGATTTGCCTTCAATATTTATCTCTTGGCCGATTTGCATTGGCAAATGTTCAAGCTCTATCACTTTTACTTTCTTTGGCGTCTGTATGGTCATGTTTTTCCTCTCCCTATCCATTAGCGGGGGAATCTCCCCCGCCTTTTTGATAACTAAAAACTCTAGTGTTTCCCGATTTTCTTTATACGTGCTTTACTTCGTACATTGCGCGCAGCTGAGGTGTTTGCAGCACTTCTTCCCATGGCTCACGATACTTTGCAATTGCCGTTTCAAAGCGCTCATTCAGCTCGTTCACTTTCACTTCGTCCATCATAATTTCTTTAACATGCTCAAAGCCCATACGCTCGACCCAAGGAGCTGTACGTTCTAAGTACACACCTGTTTCCCGATAGTATTGGACAAATGCTGCTGCTAAACGAAGCACTTCCTCATCTGTTTTCACTGTGCATAATAGCTGTGCTTCCTTCACTTCTGTTCCGCCATTTCCGCCAATGTAAATTTGGAAGCCGTTCTCAACGCCAATTACACCAAAGTCTTTTACGCCAGATTCAACGCAGCTGCGCGGACAAGCGGATACGCCCATTTTTACTTTATGCGGTGTATCAATGCGCTCAAATTTCTTTTCAAGTGCGATACCGAGAGACATGGAATCCTGTGTACCAAATCGGCAAAACGCTGCGCCTACACAAGTCTTCACTGTACGAAGGGTCTTGCCGTACGCGTATCCAGACGGCATTTCAAGATCCTCCCAGACGCCTGGTAAATCCTCCTTCTTAATGCCGTATAAACCGATGCGCTGACCGCCTGTTAATTTAATTAAAGGCACTTCATATTTCTCAGCCACTTCTACAAGTTTTTTCAGTTGCTGTACGTCTGTAACACCGCCATACATACGCGGGATAACAGAGTATGTTCCGTCTTTTTGAATATTGGCATGCATACGCTCATTTACAAGACGAGATTGCTTTTCGTCCGCATATTCCTCCGGCCAAATCATACCTAAATAGTAGTTTAACGCAGGACGGCATTTTGCGCAGCCTTCTTCATGCTTCCAGCCAAGCACATAACGCACTTCTTTTGCTGTTTTTAAGCCTTTTGTGCGAATTTCCTCAGTAAGCTCATCGCGGGATAATGTAGTACATTCACAAATGCCCGCCTTTTCCTCCTGAACTGCACCACCTAGTGTATGCTCTAGCACTTGTACAACAAGAGGTTTACATTTTCCACAGGAACCTCCTGCCTTTGTGCATGTTTTCACTTCTTCGAATGTTTTTAAGTCTTGCTCTAAAATAGCCTGTACAATCGCACCTTTTGTTACACCGTTACAGCCGCAAATTGTCTCCTCTGGTCCCATGGAAGCGACAAGATTTTCCTCACTTTCTTCTGTTCCCTTATGAAGAATAGAGGCATGTGTATATTCGCTAACGTCTGCTTTCTGTTTCAGTAAGCGGAACAAGCGATTGTTATCGGATACATCACCGTATAAAACAATACCAACAATTTTATTCTCATGAATCAGTACCTTTTTATAAGTTCCCGCTACACCGTCATGCGCGGTAATTGCTTTTGTTGCTTCATCTTCATGAATTTGTCCGGCAGAGAACAAGTCACAGCCTGATACCTTTAATTGTGTAGAGAGCAAGCTTCCTGTATAGCCTTCCGTTGCCAGACCGCATATATGCTCAGCAAGCACAGCTCCTTGTTCATACAATGGAGCAACAAGGCCATACACATTTCCATTATGCTCTGCGCATTCTCCTACCGCATATATGGACAGATCCGCTGTTTGCATAAAGTCATTTACAACAATACCGCGATTTACTTCTAATCCTGCTTCCTTCGCGAGCAATACATTCGGACGAATACCGACCGCCATTACAACTAGATCACAAGCTGTTTCAGAACCGTCCTTAAAGCGAATGCCTTGTACGCGATTCTCGCCAATAATTTCAGCTGTTTGCTTTTCCATCAAAAACTGCATACCCTGCGCTTCTAAATCACGCTTTAATAGCGCTCCCGCAGGTGCATCAAGCTGTTGTTCCATCAAATGCGGCATAAGATGAACAACCTCTACCTCCATGCCCATGTTCAATAGACCGCGTGCCGCTTCCAATCCAAGTAAGCCGCCGCCAATTACAACTGCCTTTTTATATTCTTTTGCAGTTTCAATCATCATATTGCAATCATCAATCGTACGGAATCCTGTTACACCTGCAAGAGCATGTCCTGGAACAGGTAAAATGAATGCGGAAGACCCTGTTGCAATGAGGAGTTTGTCATACTCGACCGTGCGATGATTTTCTGTACGAACACACTTAGCTTCCTTATCGATATGGGTTACTTTTTCATTCGTGTATAAAGTAATATTATTTTCTTCATACCAGCTCCAGTCATTCATCACTATTTCAGCTTGTGTTGTTTTGCCCTGCAGCACATTGGATAAAGCAATACGATTATAGTTAGGATATGGTTCATCACCAAATACCGTAATTTCAAACTTCTCTGGATTTCGTTTTAAAATTTCTTCGATACAGCGGATACCGGCCATTCCGTTGCCGATCATAACGAGACGTTGTTTACCCATTTTGAAATCCTTCTTTCTTTGTGAATTTTTGAGCATTTATCTTGGCTTCATTGTAGCAAAGGGGATGAGAAAAGAGTATAAGTCCGAGGCAGTTGTAGAAAAATCGCCAAAATCGCCTTTTTTTTAGGCCGAATCTGTGATGTACGTCACATTTTTTATGTAACATTTTGTGAACTTTTAAAAGAAAGATAAGTAATTCTTATTGAGTTTTCACAAAAAAATGAAATTTCCTTATTATTACTTTTGTACTATGATGATAACAGAGGAAAGGAGAGGATATGAATGGATAACAAACAGCGTGTACAAGAGCAGTTCGGTAAGTATGCGGCCCATTATGTAACAAGCGAAATCCACGCTAAAGGAAAAGACCTAGCAGTACTTCTTGCACTCTCTGAGGCAAAGAAAGAAGATATTGTTCTCGATATCGCCACAGGCGGCGGTCATGTTGCCAACGGCTTTGCGCAGCTTGTGGATCAGGTTACCGCACTTGATATAACAGACAACATGCTGCAGGAAGCGGAAGCATTTATTCGCGGAAACGGGCATACAAACGTTACCTTTGTAAAAGGCGATGCCGAGCAGCTGCCGTTTCCTGATGCTTCATTTTCTATTGTGGCTTGCCGCATTGCACCGCATCATTTCTCGGATATAGCTGCGTTTGTGGCTGAAAGCTACCGTGTGCTACAAGAAAATGGGAAATTTCTTCTGATCGATAACGTCGCTCCTGAGCAAGATGAGCTTGATATCTTTTACAATACAGTGGAGAAAAAGCGGGACAATAGCCACTACCGCGCTTGGAGGAAATCTGAGTGGATTTCATTATTAGAGCGTTCAGGATTTACAGTGCAGCAGCTGGTGACCTTCCCAAAAACATTTCAATTTGAGAAATGGTGCAAGCAAGCGGGCTTGCCGGAAAAAGAGAAACAAGAGCTGGAGCAGTATATGCTGCAGGGAGATAAACAGATAGAGAAGCATTTTCATATTGAGGTACAGGATGGGCATATTAGCAGCTTCCAAGGGCAGGCTGTGTTGGTACAGTGCAGAAAATAAGAAAAGCTCCCAAGGCCTGCCATTTTGAGCCTTGAGAGCTAGACATCACCCCGAAAAGTTATACTTATCTTGCAGTGTAACAACAAACGCGCAGTATGCTTCTAAGGCACGCTGCGCGTTAAAAAGAAATTCCCATCACTTGTGCCATTAATTGTGGAAAATCTGTGTTATTGTGTAAACCGTAGAACAAGTTAGAGCCTGGTCCGAATGCATATACTGGGACATCCACACCAGTATGCTTAGAAGTCGTCCAGCCAACTAATGCACGTTTCGAAATCACTTCATTAATTGCTATGTAAGCCTTTGGAGCCACTTTAATTTTTACAGCTTCTTGCTCTGTAAGGTTCATATTAGCATATTGTTTAACTACTTCCTTTATATTGCTGCGGGCAAGATTAAGCTTGCTTGCCATAAAGAAGCCTGTTGCAGTTACGTTGCGAAGCACTTCAACATTTGCAGCATATTTACCGTAACCGCCAAAAGACATACCTCCCGTATCATGATCCCCCGCTACAACAACTAAAGTATGTTTATCCTTTTTTGCGAATTCTAATACCTTTTCTACTGCTGCTTCAAATGCTTCGGCATCTTTCATGGCCCAAGCTGCATCATGAACATGCCCTGCCCAATCAATCTGACTTCCTTCAATCACCAAGAAAAATCCTTCCTGCTCCTGATGAAGCATTTCAATTGCTGTTTCACTCATCTCAGCTAAACTAGGCTGATTGGTTGCATCCCGATCCAATTCTGCTGCTAAGCCTCCTTCAGCAAACAAACCGAGTAGCTTCCCAGTCTTTTTTACATAAGCCAGCTGTTCCCGATTTCTTACAAATTGATAACCCTTTTTCTGTGCTTCCCTTAAAAGCGAATCAGGAAAATACTTCTTTCCGCCTCCTAAAATCACATCTACTCCATTTTTCAGCAACTGAGGTGCAATCGTTGCTTCATGTGCACGTGAAGTAGCATGTGAAGCAAATGCAGCAGGAGTGGCATGCGTAATCGTGGCAGTAGCGACTAATCCAGAGGCTTTTCCCGTTGCTTCTGCTGCTTCAAGAATCGTCTTCAAAGCCTTACCTTTTGGTGAAATGCTAATCATTCCATTATTTGTTTTGACACCCGTCGCCATTGCTGTTGCAGCAGCAGCTGAATCTGTTACTGCTGAGCTTGCAGAATACGTTTGATGCATACCGACGAACATTGAATCCCAAAGAGATTGTTTGCCTTTATACCAACGATAGTGCGTTGCATACGCGGCAGAAAAACCATCTGGAATCATAAATATGACGTTTTTCACCTTCCTGTTATCGTAGTTAGTTTCTGCTTCTGCAGATGATGGTGAAAGAGCACAGGTGCCCATCAAACTACCAACAGCAATAGAAGAAATAGCTGCAAAAAGGAATAGCTTCTTTTTAAAACTTGTGTTGAACACTCATTTGCCCCCTAAAAAATGATTAGCTAAAAAGCCTGTCCGATCCCTAGGGATGGTAAAGAAAAATGGAAGCCGTGTACAAACTTATGCTGATACATTCAGTACTGTAATATCATTTCCTGTGTTATTAAAAATTAATTGGAATACTGAAAATGAATATTCTCTTCTATGTTAGGTACAGTCAAAGAATTATGTTGACATTTATTGTACATAAAAATGAGCACCCTCTATTCTGAGGATGCTCACTATACTCTGTTTATCTATGCTCTTTTCTGTGTTCTCACCAAGCTTTGTTTATTTATAAATAATACGGAACAATAAACAAGAAGGAAAAATACCATGACGAAAGCTGAAAATAAATAAATGGAGCTATAGCTTGTTTTGACTGCAATCAAACCAAGAATAGCTGAGCCTCCCCCAATTCCGAGGTCAAACGAATTAAAGAACATCGCAGTTACCTTTGTGAATTGTTCGGGCTTCGTATTATTCAAAGTCCAGGCTTGTAGAGAAGGGAATAATGCCCCCGTTCCCATACCATATAAAGCCGCAGCAATGAGTAAATCACTTAAAGTAGTAGATTGATATAATAAAACAAATCCAATGATAATGGAGATAGAACTTGGAATTAATACCCAAGCATGCCCTTTTTGGTCGAATACTTTTCCTGAAATGAAACGGATTAAAAATCCGCTCACTGTATTCACAAAATAAAACCATGCCACCCCTTCGATATTTAGCTCTTTTGCATAGAGTGCCATAAAACTAATAACTCCTCCAATGCATATGCCAAATAAAAGCATCAGGAAGCAAGGAAAAATAGCGGAAGGTTCAATGATTGACTGTAGGAATGATTTCTCCTTTTCACTGGAACTAGTCACGCTTTCTGGAAAAGAAATGAAGCTAACGCAAGATAGGAATACTAGCAAACTAACTCCTGCGATTCCAAACAATACAATTGGATCATATGAGTTAAATAGCCACATCCCAACAAAAGGTGATAGTGCCAAAGCAATTGTTGTACCGTTCCCAATCATCCCCATTCCTTCGCCCCGTCTTTCTCTCGGAATAATCTCCGCTGCTAACGTAGAAAGAATTGTAACAGCAAGACCAAACCCGAAACCGTGCAGAATACGGATCGAAAGTGCAAGAGTGAAGTTTGTACCAATATAATAGCCTAGCGTTGAGAGTAAACAAACAAGAATAGAAACAACTAATACTTTCTTTTTTCCAAATTTATTGGTGAAAACTTCAGTAAACGGCCGAATGATAATAGCAGAAAAAGTAAAGCTCCCGATGATTAATCCTATTTGGGATATATCAAGTCCCCCATGCTTTTCTAAAAAAAGCGGGAGAGTTGGCAACAAAATATCAAATGCGAAAAAAGCAAATGCATTAGCCAACATGATAATAATAAATGTTTTGGTCCATAAAGATGATGTATTTGACACGGATGTAGACTCCTTTGCTTTTTGTTGAGTGCATTAAATGTATAATACAGTAAAGTATAGCAACTAGTTCATCTTCTAGTTGCTCCATCATGTTCTGATTTCAGTAGATAACTTTTATATCATGAAAATTTAACTATATTTAACACTAAGATCATGAATAGTACCTCAAATTATCCTAACAGGTCCTTCTTGAAAAAGAAATAGTAAATAGACATATAAAAAAGGTATTTACATATTAGTTATGGCTAATGTGTAAATACCTGTATCTTCTAAGGATTTTTAGACATAAGGTCTTGATGGTATCAAGACCCCTGCTTCTTAAAAATCAAACACAAAATCTTCATCGGTTAATTTCTCAACATTTGTTGCTTTAACGTAACCATTTCCTTTAACCGAGAAAAAGTCATGGTTTTTCGTATCAGTACGAAGTCCGTTCAAGACAATCGGATTAATCTCCTCATCTTCAAAATACGGATCCATACCAAGATTCATTAAAGCCTTATTTGCATTGTAGCGAACAAATTTGTTCACTTCATCTACAAGACCTATTGGTGCATAAATTTCTTCTGTATATGCTCGCTCATTTTCATATAAGTCGATTAAGAGTTCAAGTATTTTTGCTTTTACCTCTTGCTGCTCGTCTTCGGACAGCTTTGCATATAATTCTTGTGCTAATAAGCCGACGAACACGCCGTGAATACTCTCATCCTTTTACATTCATGCAGATTCGCTACGCCTGCACCGCTTCTTACAGCTGCTTACCGTTATCCGGCAAGAATAGGCTATATCACCATCCCGGTAGGATGTCCCCCGTTTCGAGCACCAATCGCTTGTGCCCTACAGCTTTCGCTTAGCCGTCGAACGTTCCTCTCTAATAGAGGCTTCGCTGCTGATTGCCCTGTTCCGCCGTGAGCGTAACTTAGGGTTTCCCAGCAATTAAAGGGATTTTTCCGCTGCCTGTTTCCAGAGCAGGGCCGCAAAGACTTTACGGATAATGAGATTGATAATTTCACCACTCGCCGTCATCTTACCTTGACCAGCGAGATAAAGCGGATAGAAGAACCCGCTGTAGAATAAATAGCTTTCCAAAAACACGCTTGCGACCATCGCCATATATAGCTCTTTATTCGTTACTTCCGGCTTTAACAGGCGACGGTAGTAAGACGTAATCATGCTTCCTTTTTTCTCTAGAAGCGGATGCTCGTCTACCCATTTAAAAATACCGTCAATTTCTTCTTCTGTCGCGAGAGTCGTAAAAATATGACTGTATGACTTTGCGTGCACTTCCTCCATCGCACCCATAAACGCCAGCACGCTTTTTGCCTGCAGATTGTTTACGTGTACGAGGATGAGCGGCATACCCTCGCCGCCCTGCTTCGTATCAAGCAAGGTCAAGCCGCCGAGAACCCGCTTGTAGGCAACTTGCTCTTCCTTAGATAACTGCACCCAAGTGTTTTTGTCAGAGGAAACAGCGATTTCCTCCTCCGTCCAAAACTGGGCGATATTTTGCTTCCAAAACATTAAGCTGTAATCATCTTCTTGCTTATTCCAGTTTACTGCGCGCACTATAAACCACCCCTTCTCTCTCTAAAAATTAGACTACGCACGCTACGCACTCTTCGACGCTTAGCTTTCGTGTTCTTGTATAATACAAGCTCTTTAAGCCTTTTTTGTGGGCGTATATATAATAACGCGCCAATTCGCGTGTGGAAATATCGCTGTTCACGTATAAAATCGTGCTGATTCCTTGATCTACGTGCTGCTGAATTTCCGCGATTAAGTCAATAAGCTTAAATTGATCTATATCGTAAGAGGATTTATAGTACCAAAACGTTTCTTTTGAGAGGAACGGCATTGGGTAATATGTTGTTGCATTTGCGTACGTTCTAGACTCGATTTGGCTTACAATCGGCATTACGCTAGATGTCGCGTTTTGAACGTAGCTGATGGATTGCGTCGGAGCGATTGCGAGCCTATACGCATTGTATAATCCGCATATTTGCACTTGCTCTTTCAAATTACTCCAATCTTCCTGCGTTGGAACATGCATGCCTTCAAACAGCTTTTTCACCTTGTCTAAGCTTGGTCTAAAGTCAGTTGTTTCGTATTTCTCGAAGTATGTTCCTTTCGCATACTCGGACTTCTCAAAGTCTTTAAATGTCTCGCCTCGCTCTTTTGCGATTTCCATGCTTTTCTCGATGGAGTAATAGTTCAGCATCATAAAGAAGGTGCGAGCGAAATCCTTTGCTTCTTCGCTTTCGTACGCGATTTTATTTTTTGCCAAGAAACCGTGCAGGTTCATTGCACCTAGGCCAACTGAATGAAGTTCGTCATTCGCTTTTTTCACTGTTGGAGCGTTTTGAATCACTGTCATATCAGAAACGGCTGTCAGTGCCTCCATGCCGGCATGCACTGCTTCGCGAAGTGCTTTGTTTTCCATTACGTTTACAATGTTTAAAGATCCTAGGTTACAGTTAATATCACGGCGGATAATATCGCCTACACCGTAATCGTTAATTTCTGATGTTTCTTGTAGTTGGAAAATTTCCGACCTTTATCTTCGGCAAGAGTCGCTAATTCTTACCCGCCTTTCGGCTGCTGTATGTCGCCATACAGAGGAGACTATATCATCACCTCCAGCTTTACCTGGTAAGGTGCTCTGCTTTTCCACTCGCTTGAATGTACTCCCCTAAGGGATAGTCGTTAGGCTTTTACTTATCTTAATCGTCCAGAAGGTTTCTTATAGGTAGGAAACTGCTCATTATCCAGTCTTCGAATAATTGTGGGATAATACAACCACTTAAACTGAGGTCTGCAATTGGAAGATTTCGATTAGATAAGATTTAGCACGGTAGGTTACGTCAGTGACGCTTTCCCCGTTTAACAGAGTTTTCGACGGCTATTTCTAACCGAAGGTGCTAGAGTTAACACAAGTTTGACATTTTAATTGAACCAATATCCTTAAGCGGGTGCTGCTCATTCGCATTTGATTTAAACATGATGTACGGATATCCTGATTCCAATTGGATCATAGAAACTTTAATCAGCATGTCACGCGCACTTAAATCCAGCTTTTTCTTCTTGATTTTCGGATTTGCAACCAGCTCTTCGTACATCGCATCAATATCCATATCGTCTAGGTGCTTTCCATACTCTTTAAACACTGTATATGGAGCGAATACGTATAGAGGTTCATTCTTCTCTGCTAGTTCAAAAAACTTGCTTGGTACGATTAATCCGATGGAGAGGGATTGGATTCGAGTTTTTTCATCAGCGTTGATTTTTTTCGAGTCAAGGAATTCAATAATATCCCAGTGGAAAATGTTCAAGTACACGGCGCCTGCGCCTTTTCTTTGTCCCAACTGATTCGCATAAGAGAAAGAATCCTCTAACAGCTTCATCACCGGCATTACGCCGCTTGCCGCATTTTCAATCCCCTTAATCTCTTCGCCCCTAGCACGGAGTTTACTGAGATTGAGCGCCACGCCTCCACCAATTTTACTCAACTGCATCGCCGTATTAATATTAAACCCAATCGAGTTTAAGCTATCATCCATTTCCAAAAGAAAACAGCTCACCATTTCCCCTCTTCTGCTTCGTCCTGCGTTCAAAAAGGTCGGTGTCGCTGGTTGATAGTTTTGCTTAATCATTTGTTGTGCGTATTTCTTTGCTTTTTCTGCATTGCCACGGCCCAAGTATAAGCTGACAATTGCAACGCGATCTTCATAGCTTTCTAAATACTGCTTTCCATCATTTGTTTTTAAAGCGTAATCCTTATAAAACTTTGATACTGCCATGTAGGATTGGAATTGGAAGTTTTCTTCGTATGTAATAGCATACACTTCCTCAATCTCTTCTAGAGAATACTCATGCAAAACATTGTAGTAATAGTCTTGCTCCATCATGTAGGCGATGCGCTCACGTACGCTGCTAAACTGTACTGTGTTTTCTCGCGCCTCTTTCAAAAATTCCTGCAATGCTTCCTGGTCTTTCTCCAATTGATAGAAGCCGTCTGCCATTTGTGTAATCTCATTATTGAGCTCAATATGTCGCAAGCTCCAGCACCCTTTCTTTGAAAAATTCTATATCTTTATTTGTCCCAGCCATTTCAAACTTAGACAAAACTGGCACTTCGTATGCTTTGGCAATGTGGTCTGCGCTGGCGCCAAACTTGTCTCCCCAGTTACGATTTCCGCTCGCTGCTACACCTTTTAAGCGATCGTAGTTTCGCTCCAGAAATTTTGCTACACGCTCTGGCACTTTCCCGAATCCTGTTGTATATGTGACAAGGACATACTCCTTATCCAGCAGTAATTCGTCATGAATTTGCACCGCGGGCATATTGAGCTTTTGAATAAACCTCTTCACATTTCCTGTCATTGAATCATATACAATCAGCATTTCTGACTCCTCCATTTCCTAGCCATAACCAAATTCTTCATATTATTTATCTGCCTACATATTGTATTATGTTTTTTAAGAAGACACAAGATATATGCACACATTTATTTCAGGCAAAAGAATTTGTTTTTCGACAAAGAAAGAGCCGTTCCAAAAAGACGTACAAAACATATAAAACTACATTATAAATAGCATGTCAATACAGCGTATTTACAGGAACTTGTCAATGTATTTTCTAGTTCATTCTAAAGGTCCAATGTATGAATATGGAGAAAAAGAAAGGAATTTGCAGAAATGTTTTAAGGCCAGTGACAAATTATGCAGGAAATATAAGAGGAGAATTGAAAAAAGAACATCCAAGGCAGACTTTTGAGGAAATAGAGAAAAGGAAACAGGATAAACATCCTTGAGCACAGAAGGTATGCTCCTCTATAAAGAAGACTCGCTGATTGGCGAAGACAGAGGCGTAGCCGCACTCACACTTTGTTCCTAAAATTTCCGATTACGTCAAATGACTTCTATCTGGAAATTCATACTCCCACAGTGCAAAAAAAAAGCCTCTTGGGACCCGAGAGGCTTGGCAACTTTATGTATCGCGCATGCTTTGAGTTTACGGGGTTTAGCCGATAAGCTTTGGCGCGAACAAGTGCACTACATATAAAGTTTGTGTTTTGCTTTAAGGCATGATGTCCCATGAAACAAGGTACCGGCGAGGCATTACCTCGTTTTTTCTCTCTCCTTTCTGTTGCCTGCGGCTTTGTGTCTAAAGGCATTTTACAAACAAATAATTTTTTTGTAAAATCAACTTCAGTTTATGTGTACAAGTATTTGTAGCACAATTGTTACAAACGTCACATATTCGAAAGGGCAGACTTCGTTACATAATATGTTTATAAGGGTATTATTTCCCGTCAATATTCTGACTTTCCTGGGAAATAATCTATATTAATCAACAGAAAACTCTCTTTTTCCTGCTTTTCTCCCTTCATTATAGTAGACAGACTCTTTTTATAGAGCTACAAAAATGCAATCTTACAGGCTGATATATCAAACAAAGAAAACGTTTGATTGTTACAGTCAGCTTATAAATATTTCAAACAACTAACATTTTTAGACTAGTATATTGAGAGAGAGAAATGGAATAGCGGTATAGTAGAAAAAATCTTTCTCGTTTCGCTTTAGGCAAGCTTATTTCATTGTTCCAGCATTCATCACCGGCTGCGTTCCTTTTTCTGATACAATCGCAACCATCAGATTGCTTACCATTTGTGCCTTCATATCTTCGCTTAGCTGTACGACTTGTCTCTGATCCAGCTGTTCAAGAGCAGCCTCGACCATTCCGACTGCACCTTCTACAATTTTTTGACGCGCCGCCACGACAGCTGTTGCCTGTTGACGCTGCAGCATGGCACTTGCGATTTCAGGGGCATATGCTAAATGAGTAAGTCGTGCCTCTAGCACTTCTACACCAGATACATTCAAGCGTGCTTGCAGCTCACGGGCCAATTCCTCTGCAATTTCCTCTGCATTTCCGCGAAGTGACCACGCTTTCTCAATATCCGTATCATACGGATATTTTGTCGCTACATGACGAAGTGCAGTTTCACTTTGGATACGTACGAATTCTGTATAGTTTTCCACATCGAACAATGCTTTAGCTGTATCTGTTACCTTAAATACGACAACCGCTGCAATTTCAATGGGATTCCCGTCTATATCGTTAACCTTCAACGTATCACTGTTAAAGTTGCGCACGCGCAAAGAAACACGTTTGCGAATAGAAGGAATTGTAATAAAGAAACCATCTTGTCGAATGGTACCCATATACTTTCCGAAAAATATTACGGCCACAGAATCGTTCGGCTGCACAATTGTCAGCCCGCTTAATACGAACAGGGCCAGCACCGCAGCAAAAATGGCGTATAGAGGATTGTATTGCACAATACTAAAGTACACGGCGAATATAAGAATCACAAGCAATAATAACAATCCAATAAAACCATTTATTTTCCAAGCTGCTCGCTCTTTCACAGTTATCTCCTCCCTTTTGATTTTGGAAATCCTTACTAGTTCTATGTTACAATGCTCAGTTGTTTTCAACAATCCTTTTTCAAATTATTTATCCATTCTTATTCTTTCTTTGATACACTGTTTAAGAAAGGAGTGTGTATAGTGAAAAAGGAAGAAATATGCTGGTGCTATGAAAAATATAAGGCGCAGCTTCCCCCTGGGACAAAAACGGTTTGCTTTAAAGAAAAGTGCGCTAATTATCGTAAACATCAGCAAACGCAGCATGCAAAGGAAGATCCAGAGCGGCAAATATAAAAGGATCGCGCCACTTGCTCTTGGTAAAGAAAAAATTCCAGTTGCCATGATACTTTGGTCCTAAAACTTCCTGCTACGTCAAATTCGCTTCTAGCTGGAAATCTAAAGTGCAAAAAAACAGCCCTACTCTGAGCTGTTTCCGCCTTCATTCTTATACTCAATATGCAAAACATCGCTAATTCGGACTGTATAGTAGCTGCCGGCCAAATCTTGAATGGTTATCATATTTTCATCATCACTTACCGCACAAATACGCCCATCTATGTCTAAGAAGGAATCTTGATGTAAAATGGTAATCGGAACATAAAGCTTACTTTTATATGCATCAGCAAGCTGTTTTTTTAATTCCCATAAATAGCGCCCAGCCCTTTTACGGTTTGCTGGCAAAAGCACCATTCCCATAAACCGTCTGCCTTGTTCATCCTTCCACATATAATCCCAATGTGTGAGACGTTTTTGCTTAAATTCTTCCAAGCTTATTCCCTCCCCATCGTATTGTTTTATAAGATTAGCTGCAGTTATCTATCATTGTTTAGGAACGCGGTGTTTCCATGTATGTGTACACCACAATTCCCCCATGCTGGGCAACACCGCGAAAATGCTTAAAATCCGGCCTATTCACCAACACTTCCCGAAAGGAGTAAAATGCCTCTTTGGTTACAGTATATTCATGCAGCTCACCGCTCTTTAATTTATCTAAAATCTCATTAACTATTGATTGATCCATATCTTTCACCTCTGCAAGTACTTATTGTACCGTTATTTCCAGAAACCGACAAGAGCCTGTTTACAAGAAAAGCGGAATTGATCAGCTTTGCTCCCGTAGTCAAGCAACCTGCACGAAAGCTCTAGCAGACAAAAACGCAATCCTTCTGCACAGGATTGCGTTTTTACTACATTTTAAGAGTATAAATTTCTAGCCGAGAGACCATTCGACGTAGTGAGAAGTTTTAGGGATAAAGTTATAAGGGTAACTACGCTTCTGCCTTCGCTCAAGGGCAGGGCTCGCCAGTCGGCGAGTTTTCTTTACACTGTAAGAAAGTATAAATTTCCAGCTGGAAGGGAATTCGACGTAGTCGGAAATTTTAGGAATACAGTATAAGTGCAACTACGCCTCTGTCTTCGCCCAAGGGAAGGGCTCGCCAATCGGCGAGTTTTCTTTAACTAGGTGTAAACCCTACTTTATATTCAATTGATTTTCCTGAAAATATCCTGGGATAACGATATGTTGTGCATCCCCAGTTACGACTGTCTGTCCATAAAGGTCCTGTCCAGCCTTTTTTTCTCAATTCCTTCGCAATCATAGAATTGAAGAAGGAATGGCCAATTAAGACGATTTTATAGTCACACAGTGCATAGCCTATTAGTAAATCAGCTGCCTGCTGGGCACGTTGCTCCGCCAGCTTGTATGATTCTGCTTTATCACTATAATCTGCAAGCCAAAGTACTCGACTAAGCATTATCCATGCCGATGGCTTTAATTTCAGCCAAGGTATAGTTGGCAAACGTTCAGGAATGGATATTTCGCGAAACAGGTTGTTTTGTACAAAAGAAAGTGAAGAAACGACCGCTGCTGCAGATTGAACCGCACATGTTGCATCGCTCGTGACAACTCGCTTTGCCTGACGTACTATATCAGCTGTTTTGGTTGGAAGCGCGCTGCCCGAAACCAGTTCTGCCTGCTTGTATTGTTCCAACCATAAGTGAAATGCTTTTGTACTCATAAAATAAGAAGGGATGTTGACAGGACCGTGTGTAACTAACGAGATTTGCACCTCATTCACTCTCCGTTTTTGAAAACTTCCTGTTCTTATCATACTTATCGTTCTATTATATCATGCAATGATAAACAGCAAAACTAAAGAAAACTCGCCGATTGGCGAGCCTGCACTTGGGCGAAGACAGAGGCGTAGTTGCCCTTATACTGTATTCCTGAAATTTCCGACTACGTCGAATTCGCTTCCAGCTGGAAATTTATACTTTCCTACAGTGTAAAGAAAACTCGCCGATTGGCGAGCTGTTAGGCGGAGACAGAGGAGTGGTTTCACTTATACTGCATTCTTAAAATGTCCGATTACGTGGAATGACTGCTAGCTGGAAATTTATCTTTTCCTAACAGTGCAAAAAAGACAGCATGCAACAGCTGTCTGTCAGTCTCCGCCACCTCCGCCGCTATCCCCAGTATCGGAGGAATCATTATCATAATCATTCGTATAGGAAGAATCGCTATGATAGCGCTTTCCTTTTCTCGAAGACGATGCCGCCCAAAATATCAAGGCTATTATGACTAAAACAGCTAAGATAATCCAAGTCTCCATAAAGTCTCTCCCTCCTAAGCCTAGTTATTCACACCAATAAGACATAAGTGGTATATAAGCAAACGTATGATTGATATATATTTCTTTTATAGTGAAAATATTCCTTCTTATCCTGTATATAACCTATATTCTATTGTCAACATCTATTTTTTTCGACAAAAATCTTCTTTTTTCTTGACAAATGAAAAATCTTTTTTTGAAATAAGCATGAAAACATTTACAAATTAGTAAATATAGTTCAAAATAGAGAAAACAACAAAAGAGGACTACTAAGCAAGGTCTTCTTATCCAATTTTTTGTTATGGGGAGAGAGTGCATATGATTATTGCAGAAGCTGGAGATGTAGTAGAATTTAAAAATGGTTTGCAAGGGCGTGTGCAGAAAGTGAACAAAAACTCCGTCATTGTAGATATAACAATTATGAAGAATTATAGAGAACTGGATTTGGAGCCTCTTACAGTTGTTAACCATAAAAATTATACAATTGTGGCACAGCAGGCATAGTAGAAATACCATTTGGAAGCAAAAATGATGTACAGAAGCAGCATACAGCACTGCTTTCGTACATCATTTTGTTTTTCATAGACTCTTTTGTATTAGAAGCTTCCTCGTTAACGGTTATCAATTTTCTCCGGGTATAAATCGTGATTCATCAAACGATACTCCGCCATTTTTTCATACTTTGTCCCCGGGCGTCCATAGTTGCAGTACGGGTCGATTGAGATACCTCCGCGCGGTGTAAATTTGCCCCACACTTCAATATATCGAGGATCCATCAATTCAATCAAATCGTTCATAATAATATTCATGCAGTCTTCATGAAAGTCACCGTGGTTGCGGAAGCTAAATAAATAAAGCTTAAGTGACTTACTTTCTACCATTTTAATCTCTGGGATGTAGCTGATGTAAATCGTCGCAAAGTCCGGTTGTCCGGTCTTCGGACAAAGACTCGTAAATTCCGGACAATTGAATTTTACGAAATAGTCCCGGTTTGGGTGATTATTATCAAATGTTTCTAAAATGCTTGGTGAATATTCAAATAAATATTTTGTATTTTGATTACCGAGCAGCGTAACATCCTTTAGCTCCTCGTCTTTACGTCCTGTCATGATAAGTACCCCTCCTGTTTTAAACGCCGCGCTTATTTCCCCACACTAACGCATGAAGCTGCGGCAGCACCTTTGCATCGTTCATTTCCTTGCAGCTTACCGCCTTCTCAATCAGCCATTCATATTTCCCCAATAACCGTGAGATAAGCAGCGTATCGTCAGTTGTATGCACGTCGTCATTACCAACCTGCAAAAAGAACGGGATGTGCGGGTAACGTGCATGAACGTCTTTTGCGTAAGCAAAATCAGTATCATCAAATACAACAACCTTAAGGCTTACACGGCTATCTTTTAGGTTTGTTAGCACTGTGCTAAGCATTGTAAAATTTGTCTCCATCCCAGAACTTGGCGGCTTTGGAGACACAGTTACTTCATCAATAGCAAGAAGCCAATCTTGCCATTTGCTTCCTTGCGTTTCTATCGCCGTTGTAACGCCATTTTCTTTCAAGACAAGGATAAGCTCTCCTAAGGAGCTCAACAAAGCAGGATTGCCGCCTGAAATCGTTACGTGCGAAAAATGGTCCCCGCCGATTTGCTTCAGCTCCTGCCAAATGTCTTCTGCGCTCATCTGCCGAATCAAATCCTTTGCTGTGCCGTCCCATGTAAAAGCAGAATCGCACCATGTGCAACGATAGTCACAGCCGGCAGTACGGACAAACATCGTTTTTTGTCCAATCACCATTCCTTCTCCTTGGATGGTCGGCCCGAATATTTCTAACACGGGAATATTAGCCAAGCTCCATCCACTCCCGTCTTGCTTCAGCATAGCTCGTTGGTGTTTCGTACAAGCGAACGAATTCTACACGTGCGCCTTTATACTGCAGCTGACGCTCGCCTTGCTGCAATGCCTCTTCCATTTTTTCAAAAATCCACACAACCATATTTTCTGCTGTTGTATTCATCGGCGGCAGCGTTTCATTTAGATAACGATGATCAAGATAAATCTCAATCTCTTGCTTCCAAATTTCTTTAATATCACCAAAATCGATTGTTAGACCGACTTCATCTACATAGCCGCTAATGCCAAAAACCACCTTATATGTGTGGCCATGAAGATTTTTACACTTTCCTTCGTAACAATGCAGATGGTGCGCTGCATCAAATGTAAACTCCTTACTCACCATAACACGTTTGTTATGGTACTTGAGCTGCTCACGACGAATATCTTTGTCTATTTTTTGTAGATTCTCTACAATTCGAAAACCAAAGAAGTTGTCCATTATGCGCCCGCTCCTTTTCGTTCTGCCATATATTCAGCTAAGCCAGCTGCACGAAGTTTACATGCCGGGCATTCCCCGCATCCGTCGCCGATGATCCCGTTATAGCAAGTGAGTGTTTTTTCACGCACGAAATTAAATGCACCGAGTTCATCTGCCAACTTCCATGTTTCTGCCTTATTGATCCACATAAGAGGTGTATGAATCACAAATTGATAGTCCATTGCTAAATTCAATGTCACATTCAATGATTTTACAAATACGTCTCGGCAATCCGGATAGCCGCTAAAATCTGTTTCACATACGCCTGTGACGATGTGGAGTGCGCCGATTTGCTTCGCCAAAACCGCTGCAAATGACAAGAAGAGCAAATTGCGTCCGTCCACAAAGGTTGACGGAAGCTCTCCTTCTTTATGTTCAATCTCAATATCGCCGCGTGTTAACGCATTTGGCGCCAATTGGTTTAATAGACTCATATCTAGTACGGTATGCTTAACGCCAAGTTCTTCCGCGATAGAGGCTGCACAATCAATTTCTAGGCTATGCCGTTGATTGTAATTGAACGTAACTGTCTCAACCTCCGCGAAATGATCCAGTGCCCAAAACAAGCACGTTGTACTGTCTTGACCGCCGCTAAATACAACAACCGCTTTTTCATTCTTCATTATTCATTCTCCTTTTTCATTAAGAAAGTATACGAAGAAGCAGCGTTCTTGAACTGTCATATACAAAAAAACAAAACAATACCAAAAATAGATATTGTCATGCCTTAGTTTTTTATAGAGGGAGTTCGCGAACCTCTCCCATGCAGTGCATGGAGTTTCTTCTGAAGTTAATCGCACATTATTCTAACATATATTCGTGCAGCAAGGAAGCTTTGGAAAACGAATATATGAATTAACCCGATCATTTATGTTTTACACTTTAAGAAAGTATAAATTTCTAGCCGGGAGACCATTCGACGCAGTTGGGGATTTTAGGAATAAAGTCTAAGTGCAACTACGCCTCTGTCTTCGCCCAAGGGCAGGGCTCGCCAGTCGGCGAGTTTTCTTTAAGCATATAAAAATCTGTAAGGTACGCGTGCTTAGATATATAGAAAAAACGTGATGGGACATAAACCCTCACGTTTTTTGCTTTAAAGATAAAGGACATCTGTTTTAAATCGTTGTCTAACTTCATCTACTGGCTCGCTGCACCCAGAGCAATAAAAGAAAAAGCTCCTCTTTTGTTTGGAGAACTGTTCACATTGCGGGTAAAATGAGCTTATTCTGTTTTTTACTTCTTACCTGCTTCTTCTGCCAACTGCTCAAACGTTTTTACTTTTCCATGAGGATGTTGCTGTTGGCTTTCCTTTCTCGTTCTCCAAAGTCGTTCCTTTTGACGTTTTTGATGAGACATTGCGCACCTCTCCTTACATGTTTTTTCTTTTTTAGGGTGGTCTAACATAAAAGGAGTTATGTCTGTAAAAGAGTTCCATCAGCATTCGCAACATCGTCTGGAACGTTAATCTTTCAAGGTCTTGCTACTACATACATTGTTAACACTTATCATTATTCCTATTATGTACAAATTGTTCTTCCGTAGCCAGGTAAAGAAAGAATGTGCATAAGGAAAATAAACCGCTTCTTGATTTTCTTAGGGGGAGTATAAAGCAAGCTCACCGTTAGGCGCAGACAGAAGTGTAGTTGCATTTATACTGTATCCCTAAAATTTTCGATTGCGTCGAATAACTTCTAGCTGGCAATTGATGCTTTCCTACAGTGAAATCATTATAAAAATAGCTCAGGACAAAAAGCTATATAAGTTGAACTAAATATTTTCCCACAACCCCATCGTAGCCAAAAGTCGTACAGAATACGTTGCCCTGCAAAGACAGTTTGAATGATGATTTAGTAACTGAATTAAGAAGGCGTAAGAATTAAATTCAACTTATATAGAACTATTTTTACTTACCGAACGAGTATCATTTTTTATGTATGTTCAATATGTTGAGCTACAAAGACGAACAGGGCTTGAACGCAGACAAAACGAATGGAAAAGGCTAGAGCTGATTAAGATGCTAGCAATACGATACCGCTTTAGATATGATTCTGTCCGCTACCCCCTCCCTGTTAGAAAAGCAGGGGGTTATGTCTTTTGGAACAGCGTTGAAAGAGACTAGAAAGGAATATACATTATTTTAGTAATGAGGATAACACTACTACCACGATAGATGTTTTAGAAAGCTGCGTCTTTAATTTCTTTAAAAAATCAAGACTTTTTAAAGTTTGGAATGAACTGGGCTTGTCCAGTTGTTCTTTATGCTTTTGATATTTTAAAATTAACATATCTAATTCTTGGCTTATTTGCAATGTTTCTGAGCTGGCAAATCCTCTTTCTAGCCCACTGGCAATCATTTCTTCACGCTTTAAATGTATGTCAAGCAACAGCTTGTCCATGTCCATTGCATGCTTTCTCTTTATAGCTTGCACATCAGTCTCCCCCCATCTCTCTTGCGCGTTCCTTTCCCTGCACTTTGTCTGCTTTTTATATGTCTTCTCTAATATTTACAAATTCTTTATCTTTCTTTAGGAATTATTACAAATAATTCTATATTTGTAAACACATTCGCAATAATAGACATTTTTTTCTCTTTATTTTTTTTTATTTTTCTGTAAAATCCAATGTTTTCAACGTTTACATTTTTTATATACGTTTGATTCGACTATTTATCCGATTATTTTCGTCATAAATCGCAAAGCATAATGACAAGCTACTATAATTAAAAGGGTGTTATAGATGAAAAAGTGGATTTTGCTGTTTTTTGCTTCCTACCTTATGTTCCTTCCGTCAGCTATAGCTGCTGAAAAACATAAAGTAGCGATCGTCATTGATGATTTTGGCAACAATATGAAAGGGACGGAGCAAATGCTCTCGCTCCCCATCCCCCTTACAATTGCTGTGATGCCGTTTCTTCCATCTACAAGGGCGGATGCGAAAGCAGCTCATCAAAAAGGGTATGAGGTTATTATCCATATGCCAATGGAGCCGATTAGGGGGAAAAGAAGCTGGCTAGGTCCGAATGCTATTACAACGGACTTAAGTGATGAGGAAATTCGTAAACGTGTAGAGCTTGCAGTGGCAGATGTTCCGCATGCTGTGGGAATGAACAATCATATGGGTTCAAAGGTTACAGCAGATGAACGAGTGATGCGTATTGTCTTATCCGTTTGCAAAAAACACGGTTTGTTTTATTTAGACAGCAAAACAAATTCAAAAAGTGTTGTGGGAAAAGTTGCAAAGGAGCTGGGCGTTCCAGTGATTGAAAACGATTTATTTTTTGATGATATATATACATCAGCCCATATTACAAAGCAAGCAGCTCTCTTGCTAAGCACAGTAAAGGAGAAACCGGTTACAATCGCAATAGGTCATGTCGGGCCGCCTGGAGAAATCACCTCTAGCGTAATCCGCTCTAGTATGCCAGCTCTCAAGGAACATGCTCAAATTGTATTTCTCTCTCAGCTTGTGCAGCAACGCTCCTTGCTTCCTGTTCATTAGGAAAAGCTCAGAGTCTTACCATAATTCAAATGAGAGAGGTTCCCCCTCTCTCATTTGAATGTTAGTGTTCTTTTCATGAGAATTCAAGCCGTCCCTTAAATAAAACGCTTACATTTGTTTTGTGGAGCAAATGAGCCCTTCGCAGTATGAAAAACTCATCGTGCTTGAAGTCTCAGAAGTGTTGTTCTATCAAATGACAGAACTTTGCGCTCCTTTAATCATGAGAAGTTTCACGTGATAGTTCATTAAATACTCAAGGCCTTCCAACCACTTCTTAGTTTCCTCTGGTGAAGCAGCCCAGACAATTAACCCATAGTCATGTACGAGAACAGCGCCGCGTTCGGGCGTAAATGCACTGTTTTCTCCATTTAGCAGCTCAATGAATTGCCGTTCATTATCGACGATAGGTATGGTAATGTTCTCAATACCTTCTTTTCCAAATACGCGGCTCACGTTCTTTTCTTCAAATGTTACTTCCCTTTGCTGACTATATAATTCTGAAACGAGGTGACTATCTACAGTTTGTACCTGCAAAATACAATCGGCACCTGTTTGTTTATAGGTATGTGCGTGGAGAGGAGATTCTGAGGCTGGTTGTGCTTCTAGCTGAAAAACCGGCTCGCAGGAAGCATTCACTACAATAAAATCATCTTCGGAGAATATTCCTTTATCTTTTCCCTCTACATTCACTAGAAATGTAAGGGGATCCTGAGACACTCTCATAGACATACTTATCTTTGTGCCATAAAACCAATCCCGCAAGGCCAGTTCCATCTTAATATCCTGCAGTTCTTTCCATTTTCTTAAGAAAAATAACATTCTTTCACCCCCGTGTAATCTCGCATTCTTTATCGGATTTGTTCAGTACAGTTGGTTATATATGAACGTTCATTCTTCCGTAATTATTTGATAATTCTTAAAATTTAATCAAATTATCACATGAAAATAACTGTTTTGTCAATAACTTTTCTATATATCATGGAAGCTTATTCCAATATTTTTTACAATGTAGGAGTGTCTAAATTTCCAGCTAGGAGGGAATTCGACGTAGTCGGAAATGTTAGGAATACAGTATAAGTGCAACTACGCCTCTGTCTTCGCCCAGGAGCAGGGCTTGCCAGTCGGCGAGTTTTCTTTATGAGAAATGCTTATCTTTTTTGTTCTTGTGAAGTGTCTGGACAATTTGCTGTTTCTCTTGCTCAGATATAATATGAAGCTTTTTTAGCAAATGTGCGTACCACTCTGTTTTTCCGTTCGTCCGTTTATTCATGTTCGTCCCTCTCTTTCCTTAAGTCAACTTTTTTTGCCTTGGTAAATTATATGATGAAAGTACAAGAATGTGTCTAGTCTCCATTGAGTTTTCTTAGGAGTATGCCTATACTAGGAGAGTGTCTACACTATGACTAAAAATAGATTTGAGGTTCAAACAAATGAAGATTGTTGTAAGTACACTAAATGCAAAATATATTCATACAAATTTAGCCCTGCGTTATTTAAAAGCATATGCTGCGCCAGAATTTGATTTGGAGATGGCAGAATATACAATTAAAGATCCAGCAATGAACATCGTGACAGACTTGTATCGCCGCCAACCTGATGTAGTCGGTTTCAGTTGCTATATTTGGAATATAGAGGAAACTATTCAAGTGATTCAAATGCTAAAAAAAATCAATCCTAGCCTTATTGTGTTTATTGGCGGACCAGAAGTAAGCTATGATACAAAATATTGGTTAGAGCGCATTCCAGAAGTCGATTTTATTATCATCGGTGAAGGCGAAGCTTCTGTAAAAAAATTACTTGTTGAAATCCAAGGCTATAAACAATACGAAACGCTTGATGGTATCGGCTTTGTAAAGGAGGATGGAACATATGTAATTAAGCCGCAGCGTGAAAAGCTCGACTTAAAAACAATTCCATCACCGTACCGCTTTCCTGAGGATATTCCGCATCTAAGTAAGCGAATCACCTATATTGAAACAAGCCGTGGCTGTCCGTTTAGCTGTCAATTTTGTCTTTCTTCTATAGAAACAGGGGTGCGTTATTTTGACCGCGAACGTATTAAGGACGATATTCGTTACTTAATGAAACATGGTGCGAGAGTCATTAAGTTCGTAGACCGTACCTTTAATATTAGCCGCAGTTATGCGATGGATATGTTTCGTTTTCTAATTGATGAGCACCTCCCTGGCACTGTATTTCAGTTTGAAATTACAGCAGATATTATGCGCCCTGAGGTCATTGAATTTCTTAATCAAGAGGCACCTCCAGGATTATTCCGTTTTGAAATCGGTGTTCAGTCAACCAATGATCGTACAAATGATCTTGTCATGAGACGTCAAAACTTTGAGAAACTTACTCGTACCGTGACGATGGTGAAAGAAGGCAGAAAAATTGATCAGCATTTAGATTTAATTGCCGGATTGCCAGAGGAGAACTATGACTCCTTCAAAAAGACATTTAACGATGTATTTGCACTTCGCCCAGAAGAACTGCAATTAGGCTTTTTAAAGATGCTGCGCGGTACTGGTCTGCGAATTCGCGCTAAAGATCATAGTTATGTATATATGGATCATGCTCCATACGAGATTCTAGGAAACGACATACTCCCATTTGATGATATTGTGCGCATTAAGCAAGTGGAGGACGTGTTGGAGAAATACTGGAATGCCCATCGTATGGATCGCACACTTGAATATCTAGTATCAAGCACCTTTGAAACGCCATTCGACTTCTTCCAGGAGTTCGGTTCCTATTGGGATGAACAAGGGTGGGTCCGCATCGGTCATCAGCTTGAGGACTTATTCAAGCGGCTCTATCAATTTTTAGAAGAAACGCACGCTCAGCACCTTGATGTTATCCAAGGATTAATGAAAGCGGACTACCTGCAAGGACATAAATATCGTCCACGCAAACCATGGTGGGATGAAATTGTCTCAAAAGAACGACTCTCACTTTATTATAAAGCTATTATGGAGCAACCCTCTCTTTTAGGAGAAGAGTTTGCTTCGCTTTCTTTGACAGAAAAAGAGTTGTATAAGCATACAATTTTAGAGTTTGTCCCATTTGATTTGGCAGGCTTTGAGAAGACAGGAGCAATAATTATGCAGCCGTCTCTTTTATTAGCTTATTTTGATCCGAAAACATTACAATGTACCGTTTACTCTGCCCCTGCTCATCTTGCTATATCGGCAAACTAAGGGTCTCTATAGGATAGTGAATCCCTTTCAATAGGAAAGCCCTAGGGCGTTTCCGACAGGAGAAAAAGGAATCTTGTCCGCTTTTTAATATTCTGATTCTTTCCCTTTCCTCATAGAGTAAGGAAGGGAGGGATGAAGATGAGCGTATCAGAACGCAAATCTTTCGGTTTAGCAATTGTAATATGGTTCTTTCTTGGCGGCATTGGAGGACATCGAATTTATGTGAAGGAAAAGGTAAGTGTAATTCTCTGGTATTGGCTCGCTTGTATGGTTACACTTGGCATCCTTTGGCTAGTAGATGTCTTTTTAATAAAAAGATGGATTGATGAAGCAAATAGAACGTATAAGGCCTCTTTTTAGACAACAATAGGGCTAACCTTAAAGGGTTGGCCCTATTTTACATTGTAGGAAAGTATAAATTTCCAGCTGGAAGCCAATTCGACGCAGTCGGAAATTTTAGGATTTACAACTCAGAAGAGGAGTTCTTTTTCCCCTTTTTGGAATTACGGTTTGCATATTTAGCTACATTCTCACTCGCAAACTCCATTGCCATTTGTCCCCCAGGTAAGCTTTCCTTCGGTGTTTGATTGTTTGTTGAAGCTGCATTATAGCCTACTTTTCGTTTAACCATGAATGTTCCCTCCATAAATAAGCTGTATGCTTAGTATAAAGCAAACATTCCTATCTATGAGTGGCAACTTTTAACGCTCAGTAAAAGGAGATGTGATGGGTATACTAGTAGCAAAAAGAAAAGGAGCATGCACATGAAAGAGCCAAAACTTTCTTCGCCCGTTTTAGATGAAACAATCCCCCATCAAGCTGGCTTTCCTTCCTTTAAAGGGACAGGGATTAAGATGGAGCCTCCTTTTGTAAATAAGTACGGGGTAATCATAGGGGACAGTAAATATAATTCAGAGAATAGCCCGCTCAATCAATGGAGCGAAGATACGGATCCAGCCATTATGTCCGGAGATGAATGGGTTCATCCAACCAATGATATTGGATGGATTGCACCGGAGAATCAAGAATTACTTGAAAAGGAACGAAACCCAAAGCCTGACAAAAATGACGATGTATTTATGCATCCTGAGCGTGGTATAAACGATTGAGAAAGCAAAAAAGGCAGCCTAACTTTGAAAAGCGGGCTGCCTTTATCTTATTGGGAACGTTTTTCAAGCCAATCCCCAATTGTCGGATACGTTTGCTTAACAGCTGTGCCTCCGTATACGATGGACACATGTCCTGTAGGGATGGAAACGTACTCTTTATCTGTGCTGGAAATATGCTCAAGTAATGCTTCTACCTGACAAGGAAGCGCAATATGATCACGCTGCGCTGAAAGATTTAGCACATTTGCTTTAATATTTTCAAGCTTTACCTCTTGACCACGAATAACAAGCTCGCCTTTTACCAATTTGTTGTTTTGGTAAAATTCGCGAATCCATTGACGATAGGCTTCACCTGGGAATGGTGTACCATCGCCTACCCACTTTTGCATAAGCTTCCAGCTTTCTACAAAGCGTTGGTTATCAGAGCGATCAAATAAACTTACGTAAGGTCCAGCAAAATTTGTAATCGGCTTTAGCATCTTATTTCCAAAATCGATCATTTCCGCCGGAATATTACCTAATGTATCTACCGCTTTATCAAGATTAAAGTAACGCTCATCAAGCACAACACCATATAAGCCAGTATCAGAGAAATCAAATGGACTTGTCATAAATACTAAATTACGAATTGGCATATGCGGATGCAAAGCAGCATAGATGGATGTCATCGTTCCGCCCATGCAATAGCCAAGAAGAGAAATATCCTCTGCGCCAGAAACCCGCAGTACCTTTTTAACAGCTTTCGCAATATAGTCCATAACAAAGTCGTCGAATTTCAAGTGGCTGTCCTCAGGTCCGAATGTGCCCCAATCGAGCAAATACACATCAAAACCACGATCCACCAAATATTCGACGAGACTGCTGCCCGGTGTTAAATCCATTATATATGGTTTGTTAATTAACGCATAAATGAGCAGGAGAGGCGTTGCGTGAGTGTTCTCTTGCTTGCGAACGTAACGATATAGTTTTGCTTTATTTTTTGTCCAAATCACTTCTTTAGGCGTAAGCCCGACCTGCGGCTCTGGTTCGCGATATAGAACCTCATTTGCTCGCTTGAAGCGATTATAGGAATTTTTAACTTCTTCAGGATAAAAATCGAGCTGTTTTTCCCACTCGGTTAACATGGATGCCATTTCGGTTTCCTCCTTCTCTTTAAAAGAAGGTGCATGTATATCATGCACCTTCGAACATACCGAAAATTACATGTACAAGCCGCCGTTAATATTCAATTGCTGTCCTGTCACATATGCACCGTCACGGCATAGGTATAGAACACCATTTGCGATTTCTTCGGCTGATCCTAAGCGTTTTTTCGGGATTTTAGCAACGATTTGATCTAAAACGTTTTGTGGTATTTCCGCAACCATATCTGTCTCAATAAATCCAGGGCAAATTGCGTTAACTGTTACATTCGTTCTTGCAAGCTCAAGAGCTAATGATTTTGTAAAGCCGATCATACCCGCTTTAGCAGCAGAGTAATTCGTTTGTCCGAATCCTCCAGTTTGACCAATAATTGAGGAAATATTGATGATTCGGCCGTTATCAGACTCCGCTATGTAAGGAAGAGCTGCGCTGACCGTGTTGTAAACACTGCTTAGGTTAACGTCAATTACTTGATTCCAGTCCTCGCGGCTAAGCTTCTTGAATGAACGGTCTCTTGTGATACCCGCATTGTTAACAAGGAAATCTACTCTGCCATAGCGTTGTACAGTTTCCTCTACAAGACGCTTAGCATCTTCTAATTTAGAAACGTCAGCTTGGCATGCATAAGCTTCAGATCCTTGCTCTGCTAATGCACTTACAAGCTCCTCAGCAGCTGTCGCACTGCTGTTATAATTGATGACGACTTTTACCCCTTGTTTAGCAAGCGCCTCCGTAATCGATTTGCCGATTCCTTTTGCGCCACCTGTAACGATTGCTACTTTGCCATCTAACTGAACCATTTCAATTTCCCCCTAAAATATGATATAGCATAGATAGTTTGTATAGAATAAAAAGCTTATTGCTTTTCTTCTCTAGATGTTTTCGACGCAGCCGCTACTAATTCCTGCTGCTTTTGCAAATATTCTAAAACTTGATCAATTTTATTTTCAAGGAGGCGGATATCTTGCTTCACCTTCGTAATATCACGCTTCGCTCCAGGAGCTTGTTCCAGATTTTCTAATTTATCTTCCAAAAACTCCTCAATGTTATCAACCTTGTTTTCCAGATTGATGATTAAAGATGCAATTCTTGCAACATCTTCCTGCGTCGGAACATTCATCTTCTCTAGATATCCTTTTGTGATATCATTCAGCATTTTCTGGTAAAACAAATTCAAATCCAGAACACTTCCAGTCCATGCGGAATACTCCTCGGACTTTAGCGTTTCATTCAGCGTTTTGCCCCAAAACTTCTCTGTTTGGTCGTATACTTCCTTCCAAGCCTTCAATGGGTCAAACTTTTGATCAATCACATTATCACACCCCTTTGGAATTAACGTGAAAATTATTCAGTATATCCTATATTTTGTAACATTTAGAAGAAAGGTGCAACCTTTTTTTTACTTTTCGGACTTTTTATTTTTTTAACTTTTTCGATCTTTTATTTTTTTTTATTTTTCCGACTTTTTGTTGACAACAAAAACAGGTAGGTGTAAATTACAGGTAGATGAGAAAAAATTCCCATTTTTGTATTTGTTTACGAGGTGATGCCACTATGAACAATAAGGAACCTGAACACAACGCGCTTCTAGAGGAACCTCAAACGAAAGTATCAAATGCTCTTCCAAAAAATTTTTTAGTGCCTTTTTTGCTTCTATGTTTAAAAGACTGGAGCCTTCACGGCTACAAACTCATTCAAATGCTGATGGATATTGGCTTTTCTTCCATTGACCAAGGCAACGTGTATCGAACGCTACGCAAACTGGAAAAGGAAAAGTTAATTTCATCAACATGGGATACGAGTGAAGGCGGACCAGCCAAACGAATTTATTCTCTAACAGAATACGGAGAAAAATATTTGGAATCTTGCGTTAACTCGTTTGAGCAATATCAAAAAATGCTAGGCACGTTTTTTACATTGTACACAAATGCTTTTTTCCCCTTCTCCTCATCTGGAAGCAAGGAAACAAAGCAAACACCTTCATCAGGTGATTCTGCAGAATAGTCTGCATTCACAAATATGCAAATAAATATCGGAGGTCAAGTCATGGAAATGAAACCGTACGAAATAATGGATGCATTTTGGAAAAACTGGACTCAATCGCTCTCAATGTTCTCTAACGCTGGGAAACAAATGGAGCATCTTACTTTAGAAACAATGAAGCAACAGCAAGAAACGCTTCAAAAGATGGAAGAAGCAGTAAAAACGTTGGAGCAAGAGATGAAACAGTACTCTGCTCAATTGAATTCTCAATACACAGGTTATGTGAAGCAATTAGGAGGCAATCCATTTACTCCACAAATTGAAGAATGGCAAGGAAAATGGAATGAGTTTGCGCAGCAAATGCAGCAATTCTCTATCTCTCCTGCAAAAGCTTCTGTGTCCTTCCTTTCACAAGCAAGCGGACAGATGGAAGACACAATGAAGCAAGTAATCGCGCAAAATCAAAATCAGCGTGAGGAAATCCAAAAGCAGCTGAATGTATTTCTTGAAGAATTAAAGGGCGTGCAATTGGATTTAGTAAAAAAATTCGAAGATGGCTCTAAAACTCTATTCTCTGCTGTAAAATAATTATATAGCGACTTCTTGCTGTCAAAGGAGCTCGTCTGTCTGGTGAACCGCTATCATCCTTCCGGCTTATTACATTGGCAACTAAAAAGGAGGATAATATGAACCTTTTTCAAGAAGCACAAGTTGTTCCTGAGCGTGCCTATGGAGAAATTCAGATTGGGGAGCAGGCTTCTCTTACGAAAACGATCACAGACGAAGACATTCAAGCATTTGCAAAGCTTACCGGAGACGTAAATCCAGTTCACTTACTTGATTCGTTCGCACAAACAACGATGTTTAAAGAGCGCATTGCACACGGCATGCTCGTGGCTAGCCTTATCTCGGCCGTTTTAGGCACAAAGCTCCCGGGAAAAAACACGATTTATTTGTCGCAAAACGTATCCTTTAAAGCGCCTGTTAAAATCGGCGATACAGTGACCGTGATTGCAGAAGTCGTTCAAAAACGCGACGATAAAAAAATTATGACACTCGAAACCAATGTCTATAATCAGCATAAAAAGCTCGTTGTAGCAGGTTCAGCAGTCGTCATGAAAATGGAGTAGCTTATGGCTACTCTTTTTTTTCTTTTCCTTTTCATCCAAGAACTGCTATACCCTCCTTCTACTTCCGAGTATGTCCCCTGCAAAACAGCACACTCTAATAACACCAGCTTACGAAAGCTGGAATACAGACAACAAAGGAGTATTACACGATGCCTAATAGAAATCAACTTCTTGTTCCGGGCTGTGAACAAGCTTTGGATCAATTCAAATACGAAATTGCAAGTGAATTTGGTGTAAATCTCGGTTCCGATTCAGCTTCTCGTTCTAACGGTTCTGTTGGAGGAGAAATTACAAAGCGCTTAGTCGCTCTTGCGCAACAACAATTACGCGGATAATTTCATAACAATGGCTGAAGGAGGACGGATATTTCCGTCCTCCTTGCTTTTTTGCCTTTTGCGGAGGTTCAGCCCGGAGTCTGCCATTTTGGGCCTTGGGAGCTAGACATCACCCCGAAACGTTATACTTTCTTATCTTGTAAAAAAACTCGCCGACTGGCGAGCACTGCTCTTGGGCGAAGACAGAGGCGCAGCCCTACTTATACTTTGTTCCTAAAATTTCTCGCTACGTCGATTCGGCTTTCAGCTAGAAATTTATACTTTTTTAAAGTATAAAGAAAACACGTGGTTTTAAACAAATATTCTATGCGCCCACTGTTTTTCTTATAGCAATGCTATTTATGGAAACAGCAAAAAATAATATCCCAGTACATTCGGTTCAAAGAAGTAGGATACAATCGTTCCCAGCGCAATAAATGGCCCAAACGGAATTGGTGATTGACGCTTGAGTGCCCCAACAATGATTCCTCCTAAGCCAAAAACAGCCCCTAAAAACGAGGATAGAAAAAAAGCGAGGAGCACACCTTTTATTCCTAGGACAAAGCCAAGCAGCGCAAAAAGCTTTATATCTCCCCCGCCTATCCCGCCTTTGCTCAATCTGGCTATCACGAATAAAAAGAAGAAGCTAATACATGCTCCTGCTATACTGCTCCACCAAGGCTGAAGCGGAACAAATATACGCTCTGCCACAAACACTGGAAGGAAAAATAATAAAATCTTATTAGGAATCAGCATATAGCGCAAATCAGAAGCTACGATAACCGTGAGGAGTGCTAACAAGGTCCAAGCGACAATCGTTTCGCCGCCCCAGTCGAATAACCAAAATGCCAAAACGAACAGAAAACCGTGAATTAGCTCTAGAGATGGATATAAGAGAGGAATTCGTACACCACAGCCACGGCATTTTCCCTTTTGCCATATGTACGAACAAACAGGAATGAGTTCCTGGATTCTAATTGTCCGTAAGCAAGACGGACAAAAGGAACGAGGATGAATAATGGATTGTCCTGCAGGGATACGCAGACCAACAACATTATAAAAGGAACCAAGAACAAGACCGACAAGAAACAAATACACAATTAAACCAATCAGACATCCCGCCTTTTTCATTTATTTTGCAAAGCAGAAAGGGTACAAAGCAACCTTTCTGCTCCATTGTATATAAGGAGGGGCAAAATGCAAGAGGAATTCGCTTCTAGCTGGAAATTTATACTTTGTTACAGTGTAAAGAAAACTCGCCGATTGGCGAGTTCTCTTTACACAACAATATAATATGCTTTTAACGGACCATGTACACCGACAACGAGATTCATCTCAATATCGGCAGAGTTGCTTGGGCCGGAAATGAAGTTAATACAGGAAGCGACAGTTTCTCCTTGCTCGACACGCTCCTGCAGGCTGTGTACGGCCTGTGTAATGCGGGGCACGAGCGTTTCACGAGGAATAACTACAACGTAAATCGTTGGCAAGAAATGCAATGCACGCCCCTGTCCTTTATGCGTTTGCACAACAATTGTCCCGGATTCTGCAAGCGCATAATCGCTAAATACAATCCCGAAATTAGCTTGTTCTGCAAACGTATGGTTCTCCTCGCGTCCTTTCTCCGCATCCCAGGCCTGCACCTTAATCCCTTGATTTGGTAATTCTGTCTTCAACAGCTGCTCCAAGTGATATTCAGCAAAGCGTGCATCCTGCGATGTAATAATGGGTCCCCCGCCGTTTTCTGTAATCACTTGCTTTAGCACAGAAGCCAGATTTTCTTTTGTAGCTTCCAAAACAGTCGTATGAATTTTATTACAGTGCTCTCGGAATGCGTGCAGCAATTCATCCTGTGTAAAGTCTTTCATGACTTCCTCGTTCACATCATGCTTCCATGCCGGACGCGTCACACCGCTTGTACGTCGCTCGCGTCCAAGCTGCTTTGCCAGATTGTCTAAAAATGCCTCACGATTTTGAACAGTTCCTTGCATTAGTGATTTCCTCCTTTCTTATGATCCTTGTACCAATCACGGAAGCGCTCCTTGCTTGGCGCTGGGAATTCGCGAATATCCGTCCAATTTTTCAGAGGGCCAACGCCTTTTGATACACGCCCTCCAGAGGTGATTGGCATCATCGCAGTTGGTGCGATTTTTGTGCCTAGCTTATACAATGCAGCAGAGGAAGCACCCATTTCAAACATTTTCATAGCCAGCTTTTCTGCTAACGGGGCACGTCCTTCCTTCTCAACAATCACCTGACGATGCTTGAGCAGCAGCTCATGCAGCGGAATTTTTACCGGGCAAGCGTCCGTACATGCTCCACAAAGGCTTGATGCATAAGGCAGCTCCTTATAGTCGTCGTATCCGCCTAACAGTGGGGATAATACGGCGCCAATCGGTCCCGGGTAAATGGAGCCGTATGAGTGGCCGCCGATATGACGGTATACAGGACACACATTAATGCACGCGGCACAACGGATACATTGCAGCACTTGACGAAATTCTGACCCTAAAATTTCAGAGCGGCCATTATCTACAATTACAAGATGGAATTCCTCTGGACCGTCTGCTTCCCCTTCATGCTTTGGACCAACTGCTGTAATATAGCTTGTCAGCTTCTGCCCTACTGCACTGCGGCAAAGCAATCCGACTAACACATCCAGCTCCTCCATAGTCGGAACAAGACGCTCCATTCCCATCACGGCAATCTGCGTTTTCGGAATCGCTGTGACAAGGTCAGCATTTCCTTCGTTCGTAACTAAACAAATCGATCCTGTATTTGCAACGGCAAAGTTACAGCCAGTTACACCAATTTCTGCTTCTACAAACTTTTGGCGAAGAATTTTGCGGACAAACTTCGTCATCTCATATGGATCTTCTGTTTGTTCGTAGCCTAGCTTTTCTTCAAATACATCACGGATTTGCTCTTTTGTCATATGAAGTGCCGGAGCCACGATATGGGACGGCGGCTCATGGTCGTCGACCTGAAGAATGTATTCACCAAGGTCACTCTCCACAACCTCACAGCCAATGCTTTCTAACGCCTTGTTCATCTCGATTTCTTCCGTAACCATCGACTTTGATTTCACAACTTTTTTCGCTTGCTTTTGCTTTGCTACATCTTGAATATACTGAGCCGCTTCTTCCTTTGTTTTTGCAAAAAATACGTGACCGCCTCGCTGCATCACACTTTCGCTTAGCTGCATTAAATAATAGTCTAAGTTCTCAAGTGTATGCTGGCGGATTTGTTCTCCGAGATCACGCCATTTCTCCCAATCCCCTAGTTCATCTGCAGCCGTTAAACGACGTGTATACAGACGTTCCTGCGCAGCGGAAACCGCACCGCGCATTGTAGAATCCTGAATTCCTTCACCGACACGCTCATTAAATTTTTTATCGCTAATTTTCATGCTCATTGTTCATTTCCCCCTTATCGGCTGTTTAATACTTCCGCAATATGAAGCACTTTTACTTCTTTTCCTAAACGTTCAATGCGCCCCCCAATATTCATTAAACAGCCGCAATCCGCTCCAATTAAATAATCCGCTCCAGTTTGTTCCACGCTTTGCACCTTTTCATCTACCATCTGCTCGGAAATTTGCATCATTTTGACAGAGAATGTTCCACCGAAGCCGCAGCAATTTTGTGCATTTGGCAAATTCTCAACCTGTAATCCCTTTACATTGGAAAGTAATGTGAAGGGAGCTTCCTTCACGCCAAGCAAGCGCGTCATATGGCATGATGTATGATACGTCGCCTTCCCGTCTAAGCGCGCACCGACATCTGTTACTTGTAATACTTCTACAATAAATTGCGTGAGTTCGTACGTTTTTTCCGCAAGCTGCTTTGCCCGTCCTTCCCACTCAGCATCTCCGTGAAAAATGTGCGGATACTCCTGAAACATTGTCGCGCAGGAACCAGATGGCGTAACGATATATTCCGCATTTTCAAACGTTCGAATCATATTTTTCGCTACTTCCTTTGCTTCTGATACATATCCGCTATTGTAAGCAGGCTGCCCGCAGCATACTTGCGATTCTGGAAACTCAATCTCGCAGCCAAGACGTTCAAGCAGTTCTACTGTTGCTTTTCCGACGTTCGGCTGAAATGTGTCAATTAGACATGTAACAAACAATGTAACCTTCATTCTATTTCTCTCCTCTTCCGTAACATCGTCTTTTTAATTATCAGGTCATCTGATGACTTGGTGAAAAAGAAATGAAATATCCTCTTCTGGAATATTCCCTTTTCTCCTGAACATGAAAAAACGAAAGCGTTTGCTTATTATTTTAACAGAAATTTTGAATTTTAAAAGAAAAATTATAAACAATGCTTCATATTTTTGTTTTACGCCAAACAGCGTCTAGCATTTCCTCTATGTGTGTTAAGTGATTAACAACCGCATCTCTAGCAGCCTCTGTATCCTGCTGCGCAATGGCTTGAAAAATGATTCTATGCTGCTCAGCAAGCCGTTCTGCTGTTGTTTGCTCACCGTATAAAATCAATCTTCGCGTTTCTCCAATAGTTTCGGCAGTCATACTGGACACATGGTTCATGAGCTCAAGCAGCATAGGGTTGTGGGCAGCTTGAGCAATGGCCATATGAAACTGAAAATCAGCTGTTTCCCCCGCTTTTTCGTCTCCTGCACCGCGCTCCATTTCCTCTAGCCAATGTTCGATTTTCAGTAAATCCTCGTTTGTCCGTTTTAAAGCAGCTGCCTGAACCGCTCCGGCCTCAAGAATCTTCCGAACCTCAAGCAAATTGATGACATCGTCTTGTTTCATGAGTAAAACAGAGTTTAAAGGAGCTGCTACCGATGAAGCGTCAAAGCTCTTTACATACGTACCTTCCCCCTGGCGCATTTCGATAAGCCCCATTGCCCGCAGCGCGCTTAGAGCCTCGCGTACAGCGGAACGCCCAACTTGAAATTGCTCTGCCAGCTGATGAACGGCAAGCAGCTTGTCCCCTGGCTTTAATGTCCCGTTTTTAATCATCGCTAAAATAGCTTCTGCTACTTCTTCGTATATTTTCTTTGGTCGAATCGATTTATAACTCAGCTTGTACCACCTCGGCATCCATCCGGCAACAGCAAGGGCTTTGCTGCACCGGTAAAGGAAAGTTTTGAATTGTATCTTTTATTGTAGCCGCAATTGATATAAACCTCAAACAATTTATGAAGCTCGACTCGAGGAACAATTGATATGAACGGATAGGAGGATCTCCATTCCCTTCCTACTCTGCCATCGCAAGTGTGATAGTAATCGTTGTGCCCTTATCTTCTTTGCTTGTAATGCGTAATGTCCCTCCGTGAACATCTACAATTTGCTTTACAATAGCTAAGCCGAGCCCCGTTCCCCCATTTTGGCGGCTGCGCGCTTTATCGACGCGGTAAAATCGCTCTCCAAGTCTCTTTACATGATGCGCTGGAATACCTTTTCCTGTATCGGATATGCGAAGCACACACAGTTGTTCCTGCTGAAGCAGCACAACCGAAATCGTACCGCCCTCGGGTGTGTAGCGAATCGCATTGTCCATCACATTGTGCACCACCTGCCGCATGCGATCTTCGTCGATATAAGAAATAATATCCGGGTCCAGCTCTGTTTTGAGCAGGATCCTCTTTTCCAACAGACTTTGTTCATATGTTTCCAATGTATCCTCTACGAGCTGTGCAAACGCGGTCGGCTGTTTATTGAGAGGAAATAAATCACCCTCAAGCTGCGCTAAGTCTAATAAATCATGTACGAGCCGCTGCATGCGTCCCGCCTCTTTATGAATTAAACGAATAAACTTCACCTGCTGCTCCGGTTTACTAATACCGTCCAATATAGCCTCGCTGTAGCCTTTGATATAGCTAAGGGGAGTGCGGAGCTCATGTGAGATGTTCGCTAAAAACTCTTTACGCTGCAAATCCTCTTTTTGTAAAACATGCGCCATGCTGTTAAATGCAGATGCAAGGAGACCAATTTCATCATTTGTTGTAATAGGGATCCGTTCAGTAAAGTCTCCTTTTGACATTTGATAGGAAACACGCTCCATTTGCGAAAGCGGCTTTGTAATGGCGATGACAATTTTGCGGCCCACCCATGCCATAAGCAAGATTAACCCAATAGCAAGAGGCGCTAGTACGAGGGCTAAATCGAGAATTAAATCTTTAATGCTTTTGAGCGGAACATAGGAATATACGATCCCTACTAATTTCTTCTCCTCTAATACCGGAATAATCACGCCCATAATCTGACGATGAAATCGTTCCTCAAATCCTACCTTTGTAACAGTATTTCCGTCCAACAGCTCCTGTCGGTTCTCTTCTGTTATAATGGCATTGTATTGCACATCAAACGGCAAGCAAGCACTCAAATCACGCGGGTTACTCACAAACAGCAAATCTGCCTGAGAAATGGAATTAAACCACTGCACCTTCTCCTCAAAATCCGGAAGCGATCCTTTATATTCAGACGCAAGCTGCCGCCCCTCCGTTTGCAGTGTATCTTCTATATGCTGTACATATAGCTTTTGATAGGAATATATGGAAATTAAATATAGCAAGGAAACGGTAAGGAGCACAGCGCAGCTAATCGTAAGCCAAAGCTTTTGTACCATAGTAAGCCGGGGCATGATTACACCTCAAATTTATAGCCGACGCCCCATACTGTGCTAATATGGCTACCGTAGGAACCGAGCTTCAGCCGGATTGTTTTTATATGTGTGTCAACCGTTCTTGTGCCGCCCGCATAATCGTAGCCCCATACGCTTTCGAGCAGCTGTTCACGGCTAAATACTTGCCCTTTATGATAACAAAGGAATGTAAGCAAATCGAACTCCTTCACCGTTAATACTACAGTTTTACCGCTTAGCTCAACGCGGCGGCCTGCTTCGTTAATCACAAGCTCACCATAGGAAACACTGTCCTTTGGTCCAGTTTTTACATATCGGCGCAGCACCGCCTCCATACGCGCAACAAGCTCACCTGGACTAAACGGTTTCACAATATAATCATCGCCGCCGCTCCGCAGTCCGTTTACCCGATTCCATTCCTCTCCCTTTGCTGTCAAAAAAATCACAGGAATATCAGACGTTTTTCGAAGTTCTTTGCATACAGAAATCCCATCTAACTCCGGCATCATAATATCTAAAATAAGCAAATGAAAATCCTCGCGCCTAATCATTTCAAGAGCCGTTTTGCCGTCAGAAGCTTCATCCCACTCATAACCCGTGTTCTCTAAGTACATCCCGACAAGCTGCCGCATATCACTCTCATCATCCACTATTAGTACCTTATACGTCATCACTGGCTCCCTCCTTTCCGTTCTGTCATATGAAACGGTCCTTTTCCTACCTTGACGCTTGTCTCCATTTTCATTGTATCTGCATGTACTACGTATATTTCGTCGCTATCATAGCTTGCAACAAACAATGCTTTCCCGCTCAGCCATACTGCAAATGGATTAGCGCCTACCTCAATGGCCGCTATATCTTTGTGTGTGTTTCCATCTATTTTTCGCAACATGCCAGATCCGTGGCTGAGAACATATATAAATTCATCATCACTGGCAAAGCCCACTGGCATTTGTGGAGCAGACATCTTTTGTTTCATGGAACGACCTTCATATATATATACATTCTCATTGATTTCCGCTCCACTTCCGTGACCGCCAATCCATAGTTCGTTACCATATATAACAGCACCAAGAGAAGACTGCGGAATAGAAATCGTATCTATCACCCGCTTTTCCTTAAGACCCACAATGGATAAAACAGTATCGTTAAAATTTAACACATATAACTGATTGTTACGCTCTACCATTGTCATGGGCCGCTTTCCAACTGGAATCGCTGCTATTTCCGTTCCCTTTTTATTGTATAGACGTACAGTATTGCTTTGTCCATCCGCAAGCAGTATGTCTTGTCCGCTTGATGACACAATGATATTTGTAATTCCTTCACCCGTCTTCCATTCCCCGACTTTCGTTCCTTTGCTGAGGGAATACAAATAAACAGATTTTAAATCCTGCCCATATACGGCAATCGTATCATGATCTGGGAGCACCGCTGTTCCCATAATAGCCTTATGGATAGGCCAGGAAGCAAGCATATTCTGTTTAGCTGCATCTATAAAGCTAAGGCTGCCGTCCTTTTGATTTGTTACAATCACAACATCTTTATTTATTGGAATTCCTTTATACATCTCCCGACTGCATCCTGTTACAAGCCATACAGTAAACAGCAGTAAAATGAAGTTCTTCAAATTATCACCTCAATGGCCACAGCTTATCATCTCCATTGTAGAATACCAAAGAGTTGTGAGGAAAGTGTGAAATGCTTTTCCAGGCTTTGAAGAGAAACTCTAAACATTCTTACTTTAACCTCGAGATAAATCGACCTATGTGCGAAAACACAAAAAGCTCTTACAAGATTTCTTTTATGAACTGTATATAAATATTATCGAACAATACTGTTACAATTGTGTTAAAAGTTTTCCATATTTATCCTCATTAACTGCGTGTTTTTCTTGAATTAGCTGCATGTTCTGCTTTCAATTCGTCCAATATTATCCAACGATTTAACTTTCTTTTTCTCGTAAATCATTTTTTCTAAATTCCGCAATCCCTCTTGAGCAGATTACAGTTGCAACACATTAGTCCCTCTTTTTGCTAAACATAATGTCCTTTTTTAGAAAGGATATAAATGGAAAAGCTTCTTTCTATGAAAATATTTCCAACCTAACTCTCTCTAAAGCTATGTTACTATGAATTTGTCAAATGACGGCGTCAATATTTAGCATAACTCGACATGTTGAGATACGTATAGACACTTCTACTTAGGGGGTTATAAGGATGAAGAAAACAACATTACTATCTCTTGCAGCTGCTGCGGCTCTTACATTTGGAGCAGCATCCACAAATGCAAAAGCAGAAACAGTTCAGCAGCCTGTATCATATGAAAAAGTAATCTATGTCTCTCCACTTCAATGGAATGCAGAGGATCAAACAGCATGGGCAAAGCTGCTTGCTTCTTTATGTTATACCTACAAGGGGTGGCAATTATCTAATGTCCCTCTAGAAACAACACAAAATCCAACTCAACAAACAACACAACCAGCTCAGCCGACAACAACACAACCGGCTCAGCCAACAACAGTAAAACCAGCTCAGCCGACAACAACACAACCAGCTCAGCCAACAACAACACAACCGGCTCAGCCAACAACAGCAAAACCAACTCAACCAACAACAACACAACCAGCTCAGCCAACAACAACACAACCAGCTCAGCCAACAACACAACCGGCTCAGCCGACAACAGCAAAACCAGCTCAGCCAGCACCTGCTCCTTCAACAAGCACATTAAGTGCATACGAACAAAAGATAGTAACGCTGACAAACCAAGAGCGAGCTAAGCAGGGATTACCAGCACTGCAGGTAGATAGCGCTTTAAGCAAGGTCGCAAAAGCTAAATCTCAGGATATGTACAATGCAAATTACTTTTCCCATACTAGCCCAACATACGGATCACCTTTTGATATGATGAAACAATTTGGTATTTCGTATCGTACAGCAGGGGAAAACATTGCAATGGGTCAAAAAACACCTGAAGCAGTGGTACAGGCATGGATGAACAGTGCAGGTCACCGCGCTAATATTTTAAATAAGAGCTATACACATATAGGTGTTGGCTATGTTGCTGGCAAAAATATTTGGACCCAGCAGTTTATCTCGAAATAACATGAACAGCCTTCCCGATATCGGGAAGGCTGTTATGTTTTATACAGATAGTGCCATTTATAGTATAGACCAAATTCCTATTTCTATTCTCTTCCTCTTGAAACTCCCTGACTTACGAGTAATTACCAAGCATCTCTCTGAAGCATAAAGGAACAATACAAGAGAAAGGAATTCCTTTCAGTTGAATGCTATAGAGGAGGGGTTTAAGATGAGGAAATTCCGTATTTTTACGACTGCTGCCGTTCTTTCTCTCTCATTACTTACAGTTAGTGGTTGTGGTGATGCTGACAGAGACACAGCTATGGATAATGGAGTTAATAATCGCCGCAACGTGACCACAAATGATGTGACACGAACAGATCGTAATGATCTACGTACAATAGGAACAGACCGTAACGGTGATTTACGTACAGATCGTAATAATGGCTTATGGCCAGACCGCAATGACCGCGACAACGGTTTATGGCCAGACCGTAATGATCGTGAGAATGGTTTATGGCCAGATCGCAATGATCGGGATACTGGTTTGCGAACAAATCGTGACAATGATCTTCGAGATCGTAACAACGCTACGCCTGCAAGAAATGCAAGAGGCCACATCTCACCAAATCCTGTAGCCTTTACACCATCTGGCGGCTATACGCGTCTCTGTCCTTGTCCGAACCAAGCAACACCTACAACACCAGGTACAACACCAACTACACCAAAACCGGGCACTACGACACCAGGTACCACTACAGCACCGGGTACTCCAGCAGCCGGCGGAACGGTTGATGCAACAGAAGCACGTGTAGTGGAATTGACAAATGCAGAGCGAAGAAAAAATGGTTTGCGCGATTTACAAGTTGATAATTCGTTAGCAAACGCGGCACAAGCAAAATCCAATGATATGCTAAGCAAAAATTATTTCTCACATACAAGTCCAACATATGGTTCTCCTTTTGATATGATGAGAAGCTTTGGTATATCTTATTCTTATGCGGGAGAAAACATCGCTAAAGGACAACGATCTGCTGATGAAGTAGTAAAAGCATGGATGAACAGCCCTGGTCACCGTGCTAACATCTTAAACGGCAACTTTACTCATATCGGAATCGGGCATACATCCTCGCAGAATTACTGGACACAAATGTTTATTGGAAAAAGATAAAAAAAATCGGCCGATTTTCGGCCGATTTTTTTGCACTTTAAGAAAGGATAAATTTCTAGCTGGAAGCCAATTCGACGTAGCGAGAAATTTTAGGAATAAAGTATAAGTGTAGCTACGCCTCTGTCTTCGCCCAAGGGCAGGGCTCGCCAATCGGCGAGTTTTCTTTACACTGTAGGAAAGTATAAATTTCCAGCTAGAAGTGAATTCGACGTAGCGAGAAATTTTAGGAATAAAGTATAAGTGTAACTACGCCTCTGTCTTCGCCCAAGGGCAGGGCTTGCCAATCAGCGAGTTTTCTTTATTAGGAAACATTATTTCTTTAGGAAGCAGGATTCCTGCAATGGAAAAATGCTTAGTAGACAAGCTGTTTTTCCCTATCTTAATTTCGGTTTTCTATTGTATAGTAATACAATGTCATTATAATTATAAAAATTCCTCCAAGACCAATCATACATATAGCTATATGTACTTGCCAGTGCTGCGGCAGAATGAGACTAACCAATAAACCGAATCCAGTAAAACGAAATGTTCGTACAGTATGCATTTGCATTTTTTGAAATACAGTTTCTGTTGATACGAATGGAGCGGTAACAGATTCACGAGTCTGTATTTTCGCAAAGCACCAGCTTAATACGAGAAAGAACGCTCCTGCGGCCGCTAAAAGGCACATATGAAAATCAATAAAAATCCCAGTCCCAATTAGCAAAATAAGGACATGAATAAATAATAAAAAGGATAAAACAGTATTTGTGACAATCGCATGCACTGTGCAGTTCCGTTTACTTGTTCCATACATATAGCGCATTGTAAAGTCAGAGGCTCCAAATAGAAATATCATCAGAACCGGGATAAGGAAACCAGCCATTATTTTTGTTGTATATTCATCTGCTGTTCCGTTAATATTCCAATGTGTAGCAATTTGACTTGGCAAAAGCGGGTATAAAGCAACACTCATACATAGCGAAAATAGACAAAGGTATACGGAGACTTTACGAAGTAATAGCATCTTTCCACCTTCCTTTTCGTGTTTCGTGAGTTACATCATTCGCTTTTCCTCCATCAAAACCCTTCTCTCTACATCATTCGTAATGATTATAATAATTTTGTAATATCAGCAGGAATTGGGGCGGAAATTTCAACCCTTTCCTCGGTAATTGGATGGAGAAGTCGAATTTGCCTTGCGTGCAGCGCTTGGCGTGTTATAAACGAAGTACGGCTGCCATATAAACGATCTCCGGCAAGAGGGTGGCCAATATGGCTCATATGTACGCGAATTTGATGCGTGCGTCCTGTTTCCAGCTGCAGTTCTACCAAGGATAAGCGTTCCTTTGGCATATAGCTTATCAACTCATAATGCGTAACAGCCCGGTCCCCCTTAGGCGATACTCTTCGGCGCACCGCATGATGACGATCTCGTCCAATCGGAGCATCAATCACACCCTTTTTCTCTTTCAGCTTTCCTTCCACAAGCGCCATATACGTCCGTTTAATCTTTCGCTCATGCAAAAGGCGGTCCATGATGACTCCTGCGAGCGCATGCTTCGCAAATACGACAGCGCCTGATGTGTCCTTATCTAAGCGATGAATATGCCTCACCTTTGTGGCGACTCCCGCAGCTTGCAAATAATAGGCTACTCCATTAGCTAACGTATGCTTGCCTCCCTTATCTGCCGGATGTGTATCCATACCAATCGGCTTGTTTATAACTAAAATATGGTCATCCTCATATAAAATATCTACGTTCATGTATTCAGGCACAACCCCAAGGTCTTCTTCAAGAAACATGCGAACGCGCAACACATCTCCTGCCTGCAATTCTTCACTCCATCGCTTTGCCTCGCCATTTACAATCACACTCTTCTCCATTCGATATTGATGAAGAAGCTTTTTCGGCACTTGCCATCTGTCCTTTAATAGCTGTTCAATTGTACAGCTCCAATGTGCAGGTACGATTATTTCGCACCATTCTCCTTTTTTTACCATGTACATATTTCATCACCACATTACATTGTAAACGAAAAAGAACCTGTTTCCAAACAGCAGGTTCTTTTCTTCATACTTGAAGAAAGTATAAATTTCTAGCTGGAAGCCAATTCGACGTAGCGAGAAATTTTAGGAACAAAGTATAAGTAGGGCTACGCCTCTGTCTTCGCCCAAGAGCAGGGCTCGCCAGTCGGCGAGTTTTCTTTAACCTATGAAAGCTTTTGTAGGGGAAAACTTTTATTTCGTACCCGGCGCAGGCTGGTCTACTCCTTGGACACGATGCTTATGCCCATCATCTTCAGTTGTGTAAAAATCGTAATAATGGACATGCATTCCATTGCCGACAGGAATGGCCGGTCCTGAGTACGCCTTATAATAATGGGTATGTCCGTCCTCAAATACAACATACCCTTCTGTATAGTGAATATGTCCCGCATCCTGCGTCGGAATCGGAGGAGATGTTACGTCCAGACATTGATGTACATGTCCAGACTCGACAGATGTATAATCTACAGACCCATGGTTATGCTTTGGTACAAACCCAGGAACAAACTCATTTTTCCCTACTCTATTCAAGCTGCTCACCCCTTGTCTACAAGAATATATCTTGTAAACGTATATGCACCAAACAATAGGGGTAGTCCAAAATTTTTTTCTGCATAATAAACCCTGCCCAAAAACAGGCAGGGTTTATTATATGAATAGTGAGCAGCTTCTATAAATCCAGTGCTGTTTATCCTAATTACACGCCTTCATATGCTTGACGATAAATCTCCGCAAGCTCTGTTACAAGCGGCAGCTTTGGATTAGCAGTTGTACATTGGTCTTCAAACGCACGCTCTGCCAGCTCCATAACCTGGCTTTCAAACACTTCTTTGTTTACATTTTGTGCCGCAATGCTCATTGGGATATTCAGTTCTTTGCCAAGCTTGATGATTGCTTGCACTAGGCTTTCTACTCCTTCTTCTACAGTACGGGCAGGCAAGCCGAGAACACGGGCAATTTGTGCATAGCGCTCATCTGCAACGAAGTGCTCATATTTCGGGAACAATGCATGCTTATACGGCTTTTTCGCATTGTAACGAACAACATGCGGCATTAAGATAGCGTTAGAACGGCCATGTGCGATATGGAACGCTGCACCAAGCTTATGTGCAAGGCTGTGGTTAATACCTAAGAACGCATTGGCGAATGCCATACCAGCAATAGCGGAAGCGTTGTGCATTTTTTCGCGGGCTTCTGCATCGCTGCCATTTTTATATGCTCTTGGCAAGTACTCAAAGACTAACTGAATGGCCTTTAACGCTAAGCCATCTGTATAATCATTAGCTAAAATAGACACATATGCCTCAATCGCATGCGTTAATACGTCCATTCCTGTATCAGCTGTAATATGCGGCGGTACCGTCATCACAAATTGTGGATCGACGATTGCAACATCAGGTGTTAATTCGTAATCTGCTAACGGATATTTAATATTGTTCTGTTTATCCGTAATAACCGCAAACGGTGTAACCTCTGAGCCTGTACCGGATGTTGTTGGAATCGCAACGAATTGTGCTTTTTGCCCAAGCTCTGGGTACTTGAATGTACGCTTGCGAATATCAAGAAACTTTTGCTTTAAGCCGTGAAAGCTTGTTTCTGGATGCTCGTAGAAAAGCCACATTCCTTTTGCAGCATCCATTGCGGAACCGCCGCCAAGGGCGATAATGACATCCGGCTGGAACGCGCGCATCATTTCCGCTCCTTTAAATACTGTTACGTCAGATGGATCCGGCTCGACATCAGAGAAAATTTCCACCTGTACATTGTTAGGATTTTGATTTAGGTGATGCGTGATAATATCAACGTAGTTCAATTTGACCATTCCTGGATCCGTTACAATGAACGCACGAGAAATCTTCGGCATTTTGGCTAAATATTGTGTTGCGTTTTTTTCAAAATAGATTTTGGGAGGCAGCTTAAACCATTGCATATTATTATTGCGGCGCGCCATCCGTTTTACGTTTAATAAGTGTACAGCTGTTACGTTAGAAGAAACAGAGTTTTTGCCGTAAGATCCGCAGCCAAGTGTTAAGGATGGCAGGAAGGCATTATAGACATCACCAATTCCCCCTTGAGCAGCCGGTGCATTTGCTACAATGCGGCAAGCCTTCATGCGAAGCGCAAACTCTCTTTGCAGTGCTTCATTCGTAGAGTGGATGACTGCTGTATGACCGAGTCCGCCAAGATCCAGCATATTTTCGCATTGACGGAAGCCTTCTTCTATATTTTTTACACGAATATAAGCAAGAACCGGGCTTAATTTTTCACGAGATAGCGGATATTCCACGCCTGCTCCAGGAATCTCCGCTACGAGAATTTTCGTTTTCTCTGGCACTGTAAAACCTGCAAGATTTGCAATATATTCAGGAGATTTACCAACAATGTCGGGATTCACAGCGCAAGTGTCTTCACGAATGACAAGCTTCTCCAGCAGCTTCTTCTCTTCTTTTGTAACGAAATAGCAGCCATTTGCAGTCATTTCTGCCTTTACTTCTTTATGTACTTCTTCATCTACAATAACCGCTTGCTCAGATGCACAAATCATGCCATTATCAAATGTCTTAGAAAGGATGACATCATTCACGGCACGCTTCACCTTCGCTGTTTTCTCAATATAGCAAGGAACGTTACCAGGGCCTACACCGAGAGCCGGTTTTCCTGTGCTATATGCAGATTTCACCATGCCTGCTCCTCCTGTGGCTAACACAAGCGCTACTCCTGGATCATTCATAAGAAGCTTTGTTGCTTCGACAGAAGGCTGTTCGATCCATTGAATGCAGTATTCTGGCGCTCCTGCCTTTACAGCTGCTTCATATAAAACACGTGCAGCTTGTGCAGAGCATTGCTGTGCGGACGGATGGAACGCGAAAATAATTGGATTTCTCGTTTTGATCGCAATTAACGCTTTGAACATGGTTGTGGACGTCGGATTTGTTACAGGGGTTACCCCGGCTACTACACCGACCGGCTCTGCAATTTCAATAATGCCAGCTTGCTCGTCCTCATAAATAATACCGACAGTTTTATTATTTTTAATGCTATGCCAGATGTACTCTGTTGCAAATATATTTTTCGTAATTTTATCTTCATAAATACCGCGTCCTGTCTCTTCTACCGCAAGTTTTGCGAGCGGCATATGCTGATCTAAACCGGCGAGGGCCATTTCGTGAACAATTGTATCAACTTGTTCCTGTGTAAAGGTCGAGAGCTGCTGTAATGCTTTTTGCCCGTTTTGTACGAGCTCATAAATCATTGCACTTGTGTCTTGCACCTGCTGCACCATTTGTTCTTTCACTGCCATGGTTGCTCCTCCTTAGTGGACTAAACATGATGTCTAGTCCCGCTTATTATTTGTGAAATTAATCACAATCTTTATACTCATACTATACTGCATAATTGGAAAAAAGTGTGTGAAGTATTTGTGAACTGTTTCACATGCATTTTTTTCACACTTTAAGAAAGGATAAATTTCTAGCTGGAAGACAACTCGACATAGTAAGAAGTTTTAGGAACAAAATATGTATTATTTGTAATGAAAATGTAAATAATATACATTTATTTTTTATTCTGCGAAAACATATGATATAATAAGAGTATATTTTACAATGAAGGGATTTGAAACCATGGTTGCTCGAAGGAGCATCTGGAAACGTCAAGATTTGTCGTACACTTAGCGTCTTTTTTCGTTAGACAGTGTTTGTCTACGGAAACAAAACGAAAGTGGGCGAAAGTATGTTGGATCAACGACCTCGTTATTCCTTCTGCTATATATAGCGTAGTTAGTTTTTTAGAAAACTAACTACACAAGAGCAAAGCTCTTATGCTGTATGTGCAGTAGTTAGTTTTCTATCAGGATTTTCCCGAAAAAACTAACTACGAAAGAGGAATAACAATGAAATGGATTCGTTGGCAAGAATTTTGGATGATTTTGTTTGGTTCATTTGTTTTGGCAGCTGCATTTTATCATATTCACGTACAAAATAATTTGGCCGAGGGCGGCTTTATCGGAATCGCTTTACTTGTACAAGCGTTATTCCATATTTCTCCGTCCATCACAACTCTTTTATTAGATATTCCATTAATTTTACTGGGCTCGAAGATATTAGGAAGGCAATTAGCGTTTAAGACCATCATTGGCGCAACCTCCTTCTCCGTTTTTTATTCTCTCATGGAGCGATATTCTCCGTTTCAAATTAACCTTTCGCAGCATCTATTCTTTGCGGCGTTGCTTGGGGGCGTTCTTGTCGGCTTTGGACTTGGACTTATTTTACGATACGGAGGCGCGACGGGTGGCGACGATATTTTGTCGATACTCGTAAGTAAAGTGTCAAACCTATCTGTTGGTAAAGTGTATCTGATTTTCGATGCATTTGTTCTCATTTTGTCACTCATATACTTGTCATGGGATCAAGTCGCCTACACCGGATTTTCGGTAACGGTGTGCGCATATATGACAGATTGGGTCATGACATACCATAGACGAAATAAAACGGAATCAGCCTATATATAAGATGAAAAAGAGGTTATGCGAAAGGAAGATAATTCCTATTGCATAGCCTCTTTTTGATAGCTTCTAGGCTTGTCTAACTGCAGCGCTCAGCCTCTCGCAGTTAAAGAAAACTCGCCGAGTGGCGAGCCCTGCTCCCCGGGCGAAGACAGAGGCGTAGTTGCACTTATACTTTATTCCTAAAATTTCTCGCTACGTCGAATTGGCTTCCTGCTAGAAATTTATACTTTCTTAAAGTGCAAGCTCAAAGCAGATGTTTTGTACGCGGTTGTTTGCTTATCCTAGCTACGAACTAAACTCTCTTAACTGCCCGAGCAATTCTTCAGCCTTTCGTTCGTATGATACATCATTAAATAAGGAAGCCAATCTCCGGTAATCATTATAGGCATCCAGCAATTCATCTACATGCTGGCGGGCCGGGATTTTCGGCGGCTGTTTCGTCACCTTTGCTTTTACCGGATAGCGATAACCGCACATATCCTTTATTTTGTAATACTCATCCTCAACCTGCACGATTTTCACAAGCTCATATTCCTCTGCATCCATCATGTAACCGTCAAATTCACGAAGCAATTCATATACGATGTGCGTCCAATCTTCGTTGCCTTCCATGCCATAGCCTTTTTCCAGCCGATAGCCGACAATTCGATAAATATGTCCGTCATTCTCTGCAAACTGTACTGTATCATTGAGCCTAAACTTGAAGTATCGAAACATTTTGTCCTCACCTCAATCATAATCTCTTTATGACATACTTTGTCAAAAGTTAGACAAATCTATGCATTCTATCTGTATATAGCGGGGAAATACATATAGAGCTCATCAAAAAAGCCGGAATCCTCTACAGGATACCGGCTACACACCGCCTTTAGCTTCTTTATGGAGATTCCACTTCGTAAAAAACCACCAATTCCAATCCCCGAGCATTTTCATTAAGCTTGGCACAAGCAATAGACGAATTACGGTGGCGTCAAGAAAAATAGCGAGCGCAACCCCTAGCCCCATTTGCTTCACCGGTAAAATATCGGTAAAGACAAATGCCCCCGTAACTACAATCATAATAAGCGCTGCGGACGTGATAATACGACTCGTAGATACAAGGCCTTCCAGCGTTGCCCTATCATTGTTTTTCGTTTCCTTGTACAGTTCATATATTCTTGAAATGAGAAAGACTTCATAATCCATGCTAAGACCAAAAACAAGCCCGAAAATGAAAATAGGCAGGACGAACATAATTGTACTTTGCTCAAGTCCAAACCGGCCTTCTTGAAACAGCCATACGATAATGCCAATCGTTGCACTCAGACTTAGCACGTTCATAACAATGGCTTTCAGCGGAATAATGAGCGAGCGGAACGCAATCATTAAAATGAGAAATGTGGATCCGAAAATAACGGTCATCGCGATCGCAACACGCGCCATCACCTCATCCTGCAATTCCTGCTCAAATGTTGTCATGCCGCCGAGCAAATATGTAACATCCGGCTGCTTATACATATCTTTAAAACTTCGCACCCAGCGCTTTGCCTGCTGATCCTTTGGCTTTGCTTGGAGCATAACCTGAACGAGCGCCCGATTGCCGTGTGTATATGCCTGCACCGCAGGAAGCACCTGCTGTTGCTGTGATTGTATCAGTGCATGCAGTTGAGCGCTTGGCATATTACCGAGCATACTATAAGCGCTCGTTACTTTATATACATCCGGATCCCCGCTCAGCTTTTTCACAATAGCTTCTAGCTTCTCTAAACTCTTTTTCTCCGTCATGCTTTGCTTCATTTCAACAAGAATCGTTACATCCGCATGCTGCTTCAGCAAAGGATTGAACTCTGTTTCGTACCGTTCATAAGCAATGCGGGCATCGCTATATTCTGGGAGTGATTCAATGCCTGGAAACTCAAACTTCGCTCCCCGCAGCGGCAGCAAGCATAGCGCAATACCAATCAGTACAACAGCCGTCATCAGCACGGATCGTTTCATCACAAAATGAGCAAAGGCACGCCAAAATGCAGCCGATTGTCGCTTTTGCCCCAGCTGCTTCAAACGCTTACCCATCAGAGAAAGCACAGCCGGAAGCAGTGTAAGTGAAAACAGAATGCTCATAATCACAACGATCATGCCGCTTAACGCAATGGACTGCATATATTGAATTCGAAAAAAGAACAAGCCCGACAAGCCGACAAATACGCATAAACCAGAAAATAAAATGGCTCGTCCAGCAGTTTGATATGTTGCCGCAATGGCTTCTGCCACCTCGCGCTGCTCCAACTCTTCGCGAAAACGATTGACAAACAGCAGTGCAAAATCAATCGACAATGCAAACCCGACCATCGGTGTCACATTCAGCACAAAAATGGACAGCTCCTTTTGCTGGCCAATCATATATAGGACTCCCATCGTCGCCGCAACGCTCAACCCGCCGTTAAGAATCGGCAAAATAGATGCCATAAGATTTCCAAATGACACCAGCAACACAAGAAATGCAATCGGAAGACCAATCATTTCCGCCTTCTTTAGGTCACTTTGACTGCGTGCATTAATTTCATGATTAATAACCGGAAAGCCTGTTGGGGATACTTGCACCGCACTGTTGCTTTCCTTTTGGATTCGTTTCGCAAAAGCGATTGAGTTGGATATTAGCTCATCAGTTGTATGTCCTGTTAGTAAAATCGTTCCATACGCTATATCCTTGCGCATCATAGCTGGATTCTGCAGTGGATGATGAAAGGAGGCATATGTTTCTTCCTTCTGGATTTTTTCGACAATTTGCTTGATTGCCGCATGAAACTGGTCTGATGAGACATTTTTCTTTTTTTGAAATACAAGAAAAAGCGTATCCTGTGATTGTTTAAAATCCTTCTCTAGCACTTTGCGAGTTTCTTGATAATCTCCCTCTGTTTCAAAGCCATCGCCTCCTAAAACAGACGGCAGGCTCGGTGCAAAATAACCGAGAACAGCCGCCAGTACTAGGAGCGCGATGATACATGTAAAACGAAAACGGTGAATCAAAAGCCCGATATTTCCCCAGTTATCGAGCTTCTGGACCGATGTTCGCAACGTTCTCCCTCCTTATTTCATTCGGATTTTCAGAAAATGGTGTGCATATAAAAATACAACAAGCAGCATGCCGCCTAGACAATAGCCGCCAAGAATATCCGATGGATAATGGACGGATAAGACAATCCGGCTCAAACCAATTATGAAAATCAAAACAGCGGCCACGGCAATTGCCAATATACGTGTAGCTTTCCCGAATGTTCCATTTACAATCAGAAAGGCAACAAATCCATACGTGACAACACTTAACATCGCATGACCGCTTGGAAAGCTATAGCCAATCGCATCAACAGCTTCATTTAAGAGTGGCCGTTCGCGGGCAATGACTTCTTTTAACCATTTATTTATGAAATTTGTTACAATGACTGCTAGTGTAAAAATAATCATGGAAGCATATTGCTTCTTTCTCCAAAGCAGCAGCAGACTGACGATCAGAGTAGAAATAATTCCTATTTCTCCTCCCATATTAGTAATAACAGTGAAAAAGGCAAGACTGCCTTCTGATTGCAAGGCTTGCAATCGATCTTTCATAAACTCATCTACAAAAAGAGCATTTCCTCCCTGAATGCGACTTACAATAATACTGAAAAAACTAAGCAGCAGAGCGGTAAACACTGCTGCATATGTATGACGATTTACATAACGTTGCATTGTGCACTCTCCTTCATGTTGTAAAAACGCGGTCTTTTAAAGAAAGCTCGCCGATGGGCGAAGACAGAGGCGTAGCTGCACTGTACTCCGGAAGTCTCCAACTACGCCCTCTGTCTGGAAATTTACACTTAAAAGTCTAACAAGAAACCGCGTCTTTTTTAGTTGTCTGTTCCTGTTTTCAATCTAGTCCAATATTCATCATATACGCGCAGCTTCTCGCCAACATCAACAAGCCACTCCGTACGGCTTACTTCTTCTGTTGATAAGAAAATCATTTTATTGTCACGATATTCCTGACTATGAAGCGAATATGCTTTTTCATTGGGGTTGCTATAGCCGATCGATTCGTAGTTTTTCACGCTTACTTTCGGATCAAGCAAATAGTTAATAAACTTCTCGGCCAAGTCCTTATGCTTTGCTCCCTTAGGAATGGCAAGCGTATCGGCCCAAATCGTTCCGCCTTCCTTAGGGACAACATAAGCAATGTCTTTATTTTCGGCAGCGATAAACGCAGCATCCCCGGACCAAACTGTACCGATCCAAGCATCCTCCGTAATGAACTTTTGCTTAATATCGTCTGTATCGAACGCTAGCACATTAGGTGTTAGCTTCTGTAAATCCTCGTAAGCCGTTTTCAGCTCCTGCTCGGTTGTCGTGCTATTGGAATAACCATTTTTCTTTAAGCCCATGCCAAGCACTTCACGAGAGTCATTTAACAGCACAACATGCCCCTTATACTTCGCATTCCACAAATCGCTCCAGCTTGTTGGGGCTTCCTTTACATACTTTTTGTTATAGGCGATGCCGGTAACGCCCCATGTATACACGATAGAATATTTGTTCCCAGGGTCAAACGGCGGCGTTTGGAATGTTGACACAAGATTTTTCAAGTTCGGAAGCTGCTCTTTATTGAGCGGCTCCAGCATCTGCAGCTCGATCATTGTTGATACCATATAATCGGACGGCTGAATCAGGTCATACTGCGCGCCGCCTGCCTGCAGCTTTGCAAGCATCTCCTCGTTGCTCGCATACTTATCGTAGTTGATCTTCACGTTATACTTTTTTTCAAAGTCGCGCAGTACACCTTCATCAAAATTATCCGCCCAGCTGTAAATATTGAGCTCTTCCTTCTTTTCCCCGCAGCCCGCAAGCAAGCTGCCCGTAAGCAGCAAGCCTGCGGCAACACTTATCATTTTTTTCACTGCTTTCATCTTTCTCCTCCTATCCTCAAAACGGAAGCTGTCCTTTCCTTCCGTCCGTCCCCTTTGTCTGAAACTTTTCCGAGAGAATCATTAAGATAACAACCATACCGATTAAAATGGTAGAAAGAGCATTAATTTCCGGCGTTATCCCTCGCTTTACCATGCTGTAAATATAAAGAGGAAGCGTGGTTGAACCCGGACCTGATACGAAAAAGCTAATGACAAAATCATCGATAGATAGTGTAAACGTCAGCAGTGAAGCAGAAATTATGCCAGGCAGCAGGGCTGGGAGCGTCACATATCGAAACGTCTGCCACGGTGTTGCCCCTAAGTCGCTCGCTGCTTCCTGAAGCTTCTTTCCCATACTGGCAAGCCGTGCTGATAGGAGAATGACGACAAATGAAATGCTAAAAGTAATATGAGCGACAATAAGTGTAAGTTTGCCAAGCTCCCAGTGCAGCTGGCTAAATACAAGCAGCATCGACAGTCCCATTAAAATATCCGGCACAAGAATCGGTACATACATAAGACCGCTCATCATCGTACGGGTCCGCTGTTTATATGTATGAAGCCCCAGTGCGCAAAGCGTACCCAGTGCAGTAGCTGCTGCCGTTGTAACAAGGGCGATCAGCAGACTATTCCAAAAAGCATCGATAACAGCTTCGTTTTGGAATAAATCAACGTACCAATGAAGCGTAAAGCCCTTCCACGCTGCGTTAATACGAGAATCATTGAAGGAATACAAAGCGAGAATCATAAGCGGTATATACAAGAATAGGAGAATAAATGAACTATAGGCCAGAAGGGCTCTCTTCATACCTCCTCCCCTCCCTTTGCAGCGCTGTATCGTCTTACTACTTTGTAATACAAATAGATAAGAAGAATAGAAAGCAATACAAGCATAAACGACAAAGCTGCTCCGAACGGCCAATCACGCGCACCGAGAAACTGATTTTGAATGACATTGCCGAGTAACGAAACCTTCGAGCCTCCCATCATATCTGAAACAACGAACATGCCGATAGAAGAAACAAATACTAAAATCGAACCGGCTGCCACACCTGGCATGGTAAGCGGCAACGTAATGCTCCAAAACGCTTGCCATGGTGTCGCTCCTAAATCATATGCCGCTTCAAGCCGCTGCTTGTCAAATTGTTCAAGAGAAACGTAGACTGGCAAAATCATAAACGGCAGCAGCGTATAGACCATCCCTAGCACGACCGCAGGCGTATTGTACAATAACTGTAATGGTTCATGAATCAATCCAAGTTTCTGCAGCAGTGTATTCACAACACCTTGCGAACGTAAAATCACAATCCAGGCATAGGAACGGACGAGAAAATTAATCCAAAACGGAATCGTGACGAGCAACAGCAAAATCGATTGCCGCCTTTTTGAAACCATCGTTACTGTATAAGCAAACGGATACCCGATAATAAGACAAAGAACCGTTGTCAAAATCGCTATTTTCAAGGTTTCCCATAATACACGCCCGTACAGCGGATCAAACACACGTCCAAAGTTTTGGAGCGTAAAGCTCTTAATAAGCTCTCCATATGTTCCACGCTCCCAAAAGGAAAGAACAAAAACAAATCCAATCGGAAGAAGAAAGAAAACAGCAAGCCATACAACAGCCGGCAGCGCAAGCAACCGTCCCTTTCTCACTGCAGCTTCACCTCATCTTCCTTACGCCAGCTCACCCTCACCTCACCGCCCTTTTGTCCCTGAAACGGCTCTGACCCATAGCAATAGACAATGAAGCTCTCTGAAGTCTCCTGATCACGAACATATAGCTTTTCCATGTTGCCGACAAATTCAGTGTCCTCAATCGTGCAAATGCGCCCTTCGACAACTGTCGGCTCATCCAGCAAGCGAATATTCATCCGCTCCGGCCGGACGGCAATGCGTGACGAACGAACCTCCATAATATTATTCTCACCGATAAAGCCCGCCACAAACAACGTCTTAGGCTGGTGATAAATCTCTTGCGGCGTTCCAATCTGTTCAATTCTTCCTTCATTCATAACAGCAATCCGATCGCTCATACTCATCGCTTCTTCTTGATCATGTGTAACATATACGAAGGTAATCCCCAAATTTCGCTGCAGCTGCTTCAGCTCCCGCTGCAAGTCCTTGCGCAGCTTAAAATCAAGCGCCCCAAGCGGCTCATCAAGCAGCAATACCTTTGGGTTGTTCACAATCGCACGGGCGATGGCAACGCGCTGCTGCTGACCTCCGGAAAGCTGGGATGGCTTTCGATTAGAGAGCGCTGTCAGCTGCGTCAAACGCATTGCCTCCCCTGCTCTCTTTTTCTGCTCAGCAGCTGGAATCTTCTTCATTTTTAACCCGAAGCGAATATTTTGCTCAACTGTCATATGCGGAAACAACGCATAATGCTGAAAAACAAGATTCATATCCCGCTTATAAGGCGGTAAATCCACAATATTCTCTCCATCTAAAAGCATACTTCCCGCTGTCGGCTGTTCAAAGCCAGCGATCATGCGCAGCAGCGTTGTTTTACCGCAGCCGCTCGGACCTAGAATCGTTAAAAACTCTCCTTCCTGAATCCTAAGGGATAACGGCGGAATCACAACGGTATCCCCAAACTTTTTCTCCACTGCTTCGATTGTGATCATATAGGCGCCTCGTCCCCTTTTAAATATCCCAATATACAGAAATTCCCCTTCTTGCAGAAGGGGAATTTCATAGCTGTATAATAACCTTATTTTAACAACTTTCGAATATATTTTAAAGCTCTTTTTGATGACGAGTAACGAAGCTTAAAGTCCCACTTTGTTGATTGATACAGCACACTCTTGTAGTGAGAAAATGCCCGGAAGCTCTGCTCACCGTGATAGCTGCCTGTCCCGCTTTCTCCCACGCCGCCAAACGGCAAATACGGACTAGCTAAATGATATATCGTATCGTTTACACAACCGCCGCCGTATGAAATACGCTCTACAATTTTTTGCTGCACCTGCTCACTCTCTGTAAATACATACAGCGCAAGCGGTTTCGGATGTGCGTTAACTGTTCGCACTACATCTTCCAAATCCGAGTACGTCAGCACCGGCAAAATCGGACCGAAAATCTCCTCCTGCATCACAGCATCATCCCAAGAAATATGATCCAGCACAGTCGGTTCAATCACAAGACGTGACGCATCCGTCTCCCCGCCCACAACAATCGTTCCGTCCCGCAAAAACGAAGCTAACCTTTGAAAATGCCGCTCGCTCACAATACGTACAAACTCCTTATTCTCAAGCGGGCGCACCCCAAACTGCTCCTGAATTGCTTTTTGCAGTTCCCGAAGCAGCTGCTCCTTTACGTTTTGGTGCACATATACATAATCTGGCGCCACACATGTTTGTCCAGCATTCATAAACTTTCCCCAAGCAATGCGACGTGCTGTAACATCTAGCCTCGCATCCTCATGAACAATGCAAGGGCTCTTTCCACCAAGCTCCAGCGTCACTGGAATCAGCTGCTTTGCCGCGGCCTCCATCACAACCTTTCCTACTGCTACGCTTCCTGTAAAGAAAATATAATCAAATGGCTGCTTCAAAAGCTCTGTACTCATGTTCACTCCGCCCTCTACAACGGCAATATAATCTGAATGAAAGAGCTCACCAATGATGCGCGCCAGCACTCTTGACACATTCGGTGTTAACTCGGAAGGCTTCATTACCGCTGTATTCCCTGCCGCAATTGCGCCAACAAGCGGTGCAATCGCTAGTTGGAACGGATAATTCCACGGAGCGATAATAAGTGTCACACCGTATGGCTCAGGGATGATCCTACCCTTTGACCCCGCATGTGTAATCGGTGTTTTCACCCTCTGCGGCTTCATCAAAGCGGGAAGCCGCTTCATTAAAAAAGAAATCTCCTTCAGTGCATATCCAATCTCAGTCATATAAGCCTCTGCCTCAGACTTATTCAAATCTGCTTGAAGGGCGGTCAAAATATCAGCCTCATGCCGCTGAATCCCTTCATATAGAACACGCAAATGATGTAACCGTGTTTCAAGAGACCTTGTTTTCCCGCTGTTATAATACTCCTTCTGTTTTATGATGAGTTCTGCAACATCCATTAAACTGCTCCTTTATGTACGGCATACCGTGTATTCTACTGCTCATTGTCTCTATCCACAAAATTTTTACACTGAGGACGGAAAAATATACAAAGATCACCTACCTTACTGTAGTATTTCTTATTTGCCTCGCTAGCAGAACATACATGGATCTAAAAACAGCAATCCCGAAAATCCCTGAAATCAAGCAAACAAAAAAACAGAGCCATCCCCTCAAATGGATACGCTCTGTTTTTGATAACCTACGGGTTGATAAAACAACTAAGTTCTAGTAACCTACATTGCCCCTTCTTTTGCTCTCCTTCTTACTTTCCATACAACAAAAGCAAGACTGCACAGTGCAAGGAAACCAAGAGCTGCAGCACTTATCGAAAACGTTACAGGCTTCTTCGGCTCCGGCTTCTCATACGCTACATCATCCTTGGAAATGACATTAATAGTATCTAACACATTCCCATTTTTCATGACACGCACTTGACCAAGCACTTCACCTTTATGAATGCCTTCCTTGTACAGCTTCTCATCGTTAAACTGTACCGGCTCAAAATTAGCTTGTACACTCTTACCTTCCCCGCGCTTTAACAGAAGTTCACTTCCTCTTTCCAACTCCACATGAACAGTCTTATGCAACAGCTTCTCTTGTTTCCTCCACTTCGCCTTATCGAGCACGGTTTGCTTCTCAAAACTATTAAACGCGTAGTTCGCTATCACATTCATATCATTATAAATATCCGGCCTCTGCGAAGCCATGACAACATTAATAATCTCCATATTATCCTTTTGATTAATCAAAACGAGCGTATTGCGTGCCTGATCTGTAAAGCCGCTCTTTCCTGCAATGCAATTTGGCAGCTCAAAAAATTTTGACTTATTAAATATAAAAGCTGTTTGCCGTGATGTTGTCACCGTCGTTTCCTTCGTAATCATCGCCTTCAGAATCTCAGGATACTTCAACGCCCCACGTGTAATCATCGCCATATCATATGAAGTCGTAAGATGCGCTGGATCATGCAGCCCGCTAGGCGTCACAAAATGGCTACTCTTCGCTCCAAGCTCCACAGCCTTCTCATTCATCAGCTTAGAAAAAGCCTCCGCGCTTCCTGCAATATGCTCCGCAATCGCATGAGCCACATCATTTGCGCTAAGCACCATCAAAATCATAAGAGCTGTATCACGATCAACTGTCTCTCCCGGCTGAATCTCAATTTGATAATTACTTTTCTCTTGATTCAACGCTGTCTGCGAAAACCCAATCTGCTCGCCAGGGGCCACATGCTCCATCAGCAAAATCGCTGTTAACACCTTTGTAATACTCGCTGGATATGCCTGAGCGTAGGCATTCTTATCATATAAAACATCCCCGGTTTTCGCATCAATCGAAACCGCATATTGCCCAAACACATCAGGCTGCAACTCATTTGCGTAATATCTTGATGGAATGCTCAAAAACGTAAAAATAGCTGCGAGCAGCATCGCAAATACTTTAGCTCTCTTCATACCCGTTCCCCTCTACTTTTCTCTCAATCATTAACTATATTAAACACTCTCTAAATGAAGCGCATACAAGTAAACTCATATTATCTTTCTATAATATATTTCTCACTATATCATAATTTACAAACATTGGATATGTTTTTTAAGAAAACGTTGACAAGTTGTTAGAAACATTATATATTATGTAGTACATAACTTACATTACGATCCTGTAGCTCAGCAGGGAGAGCGCCACCTTGACAGGGTGGAGGTCGCTGGTTCGAACCCAGTCGGGATCATACTTCAAAAAAACGGGGAAATCCTTGGTACATAAGGGTTTTCCCGTTTTTATTTATTTTTAGAATTAGAAATTCACACACACATTAAAAAAACAAAAAAAGGATATATGCAGAAGATTTTTAAACAGGAATTACGATTTAAAGATAAAAATGGACTAGAGTATCCTAAATGGAAACCTAATACTAAAGCAGAAGAATTATTTGAACCAATCTCTAATAAAAATCATAATGGGGATCTTCCTGTTTTATCTGCTACTCAAGATAATGGAATGGTATACAGAGATTCACTAGAAAGACATATGGCATTCAATGATGAAAATTTAATATCATATAAACTTGTAGAAAAGAATGATTTTATTATTAGTTTACGTTCTTTCCAAGGAGGTATTGAGTTTTCCAATTTACAAGGTTTAGTTAGTCCCGCTTATACAGTCTTCCGTAAAAAAAAGCGAAAAAGTTTATGAACCTTATTTTTTCAAAACTTTTTAAAACAGATTCTTTTATACAACTTCTAAATTCAACGACCTATGGTATTAGAGATGGAAAAGCTATTAGCTACAAAGATTTTTCTACACTAAAATTCAGTATCCCTAGTCTAGAAGAGCAAAAGAAAATTGCTGAATTCCTAAATCTATTGGAAAAGAAAATACAAAACGAACAAGAGAAATTAGATTCATTACAAAAGCAAAAGCAAGCTTTCATGCAACAAATGTTCATCTAATCATACTAACAACAAAACAGCACCTCTCCCACCATTCATAGAAGGTGCTGTTCTATTTTTCTGAAAAACCTCGCTTACTTGTGATACGGTTCTCCGTGATGTAGCTAAGTAAGGTTTTATTATTTACAATTTATGCTATAGGGATACTTCGTAATCCTCTTACTAAACTTCTTTACTTAACTCCTTTACTAAAATAAACTAAACTTAAGTTAAAAAATAGAATAAAGGTGATCTATTATGAAAAAAACAGTCCACGTCGTTGGTGCAATTATCGAAAATGAAAAAAATGAAATCTTCTGTGCGTTAAGAAGTCCAGAAATGAATTTGGCAAATTATTGGGAATTTCCAGGTGGTAAAATAGAAGTTGGAGAAACACCTGAACAAGCGTTAGAACGCGAAATTCAAGAGGAATTTGCTTGCACGATTCAAGTAGGTGCAAAAGTAGAAGATACAGCGTATGAATATGAAAACGTAATTGTACGACTTGAAACATACAAAGCAAAACTAGTAGATGGACAACCTACCGCATTAGAACATGCTGCTACGAAATGGGTTACGCGAGACGAACTTACACAACTGAATTTCGCCCCTGCGGATGTTCCTGCGGTGGAGAAGATTGCGAAGGAAGCAAAATGAAAATTCGAATGAAATGATGTGAATTTAAATGGAGCAACAGCAACTAATTCGAAAAATTGAAAACTCCCTTTACAAAGGATTTATCGATCAAAACAAACCAGTCTCTGCACAATTTAAACCAAAACTTTTAACAAACAAACATCATGAAACTGTCTTATCGACATTACTTCAAGAATTAAAAACATGTAAAACATTTATTTTTTCTGTCGCCTTTATTACTGAAGGTGGTTTAGCAACCTTAAAAACAATGCTTTACGACTTAAAACAAAAAGGGATAAAAGGACGCATTTTAACGTCAACATTTCTAAACTTTAACCAGCCGAAAATGTTTAAAGAGCTTCTTAAACTTGATAACGTTGAAGTTCGTTTAACTAGTGAAAAAGGTTTCCATTCAAAAGGTTATATTTTTGAACATCAAGACTACTACTCTTTAATTGTAGGAAGTTCAAATTTAACAGACAGTGCATTAAAAACAAACTATGAGTGGAATGTATTTTTAACTTCATTAGAAAGTGGAGAAATTATTAACCATTTTAAAAATCAATTTGAAGATGCTTGGGATGAATCGATTCTTTTAAAGGAAGAATGGATTGCTAATTACGAACAATATTATGAGTTACAACCTTTTGTTAAGCGTACTGCTTCGAATGCACTGGAACTAAATGCTGAATATTTAACAAATGCTCTTGCTGATAGCTTAGCAATTCAACCAAATAAAATGCAGACAGCCGCACTCGAGCAATTAAATGCGCTTCGTGCAACAGGCACTCAAAAAGGATTAATTATCTCTGCAACAGGTACAGGTAAAACGTATTTATCTGCTTTTGATGTTCGAAACTTTTCTCCTAAAAAAATGCTATTTATTGTACACCGTGAGCAAATCTTAAAGAAAGCGATGCAAGATTATCGGAAAATTCTCGGTGGACATGAAGATGATTTTGGCATTCTTTCCGGTAACTCAAAAGATGTTCATGCTAAATACTTATTTGCAACGATCCAAACAATTTCAAGAGATGGCTACTTTCAGCAATTTGCGAAAGATCAGTTTGATTATGTGTTGATAGATGAAGTACATAAAGCAGGTGCTGAATCCTATTTAAAAATTATCAATTACTTTACTCCGAAGTTTTTACTTGGTATGACCGCAACACCTGAACGAACAGACAGATTCAACATTTATGAGTTGTTTGATTACAACATCGCGTATGAAATCCGCCTACAAGCAGCCCTTGAAGAAGAGATGCTCTGCCCTTTCCATTATTTTGGTGTTTTGGACTATGAAAAAGATGGCGAAACCATTGATGATGCAACAGAACTTCGAAAGTTAGTATCTTCTGAACGTGTAAAACACATTATTGAGAAGATTAATTACTATGGCTATTCAGGTGATCGTGTTCGTGGATTAATGTTTTGTAGTTCAAAGGAGGAAGTTCATGAACTTTCTACTACTTTAAACCATGAAAGTTTAAAAACGATTGGGTTAACTGGTGACAATTCACAAGAAGAGCGCGAAGAAGCAATTCGCAAATTGAATAGTGGTGAACTCGAATACATTTTAACGGTTGATATTTTTAATGAAGGAATTGATATCCCATTCTTAAACCAAATCGTAATGCTCCGCCAAACACAATCGAGCATTATCTTTATACAACAGCTTGGTCGTGGTCTGCGTAAACACGATTCAAAAGACTATGTGACAATTATTGATTTTATCGGCAACTATAAAAATAACTATCTGATTCCGATTGCCCTTTCTGGAGATCAAACCATGAACAAAGATAACGTCCGCCGAAGAACGGTAAATACAGACTATATACAAGGCGTGTCGACAATAAACTTTGAGGAAATTGCCAAGAAGAAGATTTTTGATGCTATTAACAATACAAATTTATCGACATTTAAAACATTACGCGATGCTTATACAGAAATGAAAAATCGTTTAGGTCGAATCCCTACCCTCTTTGACTTTATTGAGCAAAACTCAATCGACCCTGAAGTAATTGTAGGTTATTCCGATAACTACTATAATTTCGTATTGAAAATGAAAGAGTCAATTCCTTCTCTCACTGAATATGAACTATCCGTTTTAAAAATGCTTTCAAAAGAGTTTTTGAATGGAAAACGAATACACGAAATTCTTTTAATTGAAACGTTACTTGCTGATGAATCAATTTCTAGAGAGGCTTTCATTCAAAAGTTAAAAGATTTCGGAACATATGTAGATGATGCAACAATTCAATCCGTTGAAAATATGTTCTCACTAAAATTCCATGTTCAAAATGATGTGAAAAAGTATAAATTTAAGCCAATTATTGAAATCGTTGATGGACACTATCAATTTAATGATGAAATTCAAGAGAGTTTGAGAGATTCAAATCTTAAAGGATATATTGAGGATATTGTAAAGTGTGCCTATGTAAAAAATGAAAAATATGATAAAACAAAAGCAATGACGTTATTTGAGAAATATTCCCGTAGAGATGTTTGTCGATTATTGAACTGGCCACATGATGATTCATCAACCATTTACGGTTACCGCACAAAACATAACACTTGTCCAATCTTTGTTACGTACCATAAAAAGGATGAAGTCGAAACAAGTCAAGCTTATGGTGATGAATTTTTAGCACCCGAACTATTTAGATGGTTCACTCGTAATCGTTTAACACTAGATTCCATTGAAGTAAAGAACATCTTATCTTATAAAGAGTCAGGGATGAAAATTCATCTGTTTACAAAAAAAGATGACGGCGAAGGCACCGATTTCTATTACCTGGGCCAAGTGGACATTGCTGAGGATAGTGCAAAAAACGAAACAATGCCTGATGGAAAAGGAAATCATCTATCAGTCGTTACGATGAATTTAGTACTAGAACAGCCTGTGCAGTATGATATTTATCATTATTTAGTAGAAGAATAATAGTTAAACTTTAAACTCAAAGTGAACTAATTGCTTCGAGTTTTTCCTTTTCTATTTCTCCCTACTTATATAAGGCATAAATTTATTAAATAATTATAATAATGGAGTAAGACAATAGCTCACTCCATTATATATACATTTTATATTAACCTTTCTAATAACTTTTATTTGGTAAATCCTCAAACCTCACTTATTTATGATACGGTTCAGCCTTATTAATACTAAACGCCCTATCAATCCTTTCAATGTTACTCGTTCAACATGTCCAACACCTGTTCGGGTAATAGGTAAAAAGCAACCTGAAAAATTCACATTTTAACCATAACAAAAGTTCATGATTTCTATAGTTACCGCATACAAAATAATAAGAGGTATTCTGCATAGACATGAAATCGATACAAAGTGCTTCCTAACGACTCCCTTGGCTGCTTCCATACCCCATTGTAGTACATTTTACTTTTTACTCATTACTATTCCTTAGCTTACCCTTACCCCAATGCTGCCCATTCAGCATGTCAACACTTGTTCGAATAGTATATAACAAAATCCTGCTTACGCGAATTATCTCGGCTATACTATAAAACTACTTTTTTATAATCCTAATCCAGAAACGCCATTTCATTGACTATTTTTAATATTTTGATTACCTTGAAAAATAGGATAATATTCCCAAGACAAATATGAAGGGGGTTTTATATTGAAAGGCATTGTTTTCTGTACGGAGATGAAGATATGTGCCTGTTGCAATAATAAATTAGTTTTAAAACGCAAACAGATGGATTGGATAAGTAAAACTTCCGGAAGAACTGTAAAAAAACAAACAAATATTTGGAAATGCATAATATGTAAAATTGACCATATACTAAAAGATACCCATATTGATGATGCAGGTTGGGAAACTATAGAGCTACCCATACGCGATTTGAATCTGTATCCTCCCTCCGACCCTTCACGTAAAGCTTCACGAGTAAAAACATATATAGATCTATCCCTAAGGAACCCTGTTAAACCTACTACCAAGAAACCGCCCAATAACACCTCTTATACCCAGTCTTTAACAAATAACACTATCTTAGATAATACAAAGGAAAAAAACATAGGAATCCGTCTGTCAAAATCATCTTCAAAAAACTGTGGAAAGTGTGATTTTCATATTAGAGGTCGCTGCGCCCTACACAATGTTAAAACAAAATCTAACGAAGTTTGCTCTCGATTTAATCGTCAATATATCAAGGTTTATCTAGGCGGATCCATGTCACCACGTTAATATAAAGCACTTACCTTTAGTTTAATTAATAATTAGACAAAGCATTTCTTCCTTGAAGATATAATTTTTTGTCCTACTTCACTGGAGTAGACTTTTGCTTATTATAGAAGTAATATATTAGACATAAAAAATGTTCTTCGAAAAAATAATACAGATTATCACCTGTAAGGTTTCAGTGACCGCCTGAAATTCTTCCTTTCAGATTAAATGACTAACCTCGTCTTCATGTTACTCATTCAACATGAAGACATTCGTTCGGTAATGGGTAAAACCAACTTAGAACATCCGATTTTTCTTCCATAAAAACAGTCCATGTGGCTCACGAATTTGCCTCATGGACTGTTTCTTTTCCTTAGTTACTGCATACAAAATAACGAGAGATGTTCCGCATAAATATGGAATCAATACAGGGTGCTTCCTACCAAACTTCCCTTGGTTGCTTCCCATCTTGTCACAGTACACTGCATTCATTACTAGTCCTATACTTAGCCCTCTCCTCCATCCAATGTTTCCTATTCAACATTCAACACCTGTTCGGGTAATAGGTAAAAAGAAACCTAGAAAATCTGACCTTCTTTCATATAAAGAGCCCATGCAGCGCAAGAACTCGCCACATGGACTGCCTTATTTTCATAGTTGCTACATACAGAATAACCACAGATGTTCCATATAGATACGAAAGCAATACAAAGTGCTTCCTGACAAACCCCTTATATACTCTTTATTAACATTATAAGAATTTAATAGTACATCTCGACATAACTATATACTCTATCAAACAACTCTTTATCCTTAATCTTATACTTAACCCATATAATGTACTAAGATGGATCTGCCTCATGTGCTACTTGAGAAAGATATTCTTACGCAAATAATATTGCTGGAAAAACTGGTGGCAGCCCAGAAATATCATGGAATTTTGGGTGGCGAACTTGGTGGCAGAATACCATCGGGTGGAAAAAAGGTGGCAAAACTACATCAAATATATCAACTTTAACAACAAAACTGTATAAAAACTGATAAAAAGAGCCACCATATCAACTAAATCAACTACAACTATTATAATCCTAGTCATCCCTTTACCTTGAAAGGGTAGAGGTTTCTGGTTCGAACCCAGTCGGGAGCTATACTAGATAAAAATACCGTATCAAACTAATAAAAAATGCCTATAGCCTTAGTTTGTAGGCATTTCAATTCTATTCATCTAACTCACTTGATATCGAGCAGGACCCCTAAACACCTCTCTGACATGCCAATGAATAAAATGCTCCTGCGGCTGATACAACGAATGAATCGGCTCCCTAAGCTTTTGACCATGAAACCTCATCAACCAGTCTTCAAATCCATGTGTTCCATGTGCTTGAGCCGCAACCAACAATTCCTTGTTTTCCGAAAAGGTAAAAACCCCTCGATCAAACAATTTATGATGCATTGAACATAAAGCAATTCCATTATCCTCTGTGTCAGGCCCACCTGCCTGATGCCATTTAATATGAGCAGCCTCCACCCCTACTAAATTATGGCCAAGGCGCACATTAAATCCACAGACTGCGCAGCTATACTCGTAGGCTTGGAGAATCTTTTCTCTGAATTTCGGATCTCTTTTTCTCTTTACATGAGTTTCAAATTCAAGTCCAACGGCTCCTAATATATCTTCATGGATCGTATCCGGAAAATGTTCATTCAATAAAAACTGAGCAACATCTTGAAGCAATGTATGATCAGTTGAGAGAAGGTTATAAATTTCCTTTTTAAAACCGCCTGTTACATTCATGTGCAGTAAGGATTTATCTGTAAAGCTACGCTTATCAATTTCTTCACTCAACTCCCAGATACCATCTCCTGTCAAACGAACAAAAGGGTGCTCAGGATGATAAGAAGAACGAGGAGGACCAAATTCCATAAGTAGCTCTTTTAATGATGATTTTACGTTACTATAAGGTAACTGTATTTGTTTCTGAGATTGTAGTTGGCCTAAGGCATACAAAATTAACAATGGCTTATGCGGAGCCCGTTGATCTCCTTTTTTCCAGATGTTTAAATGTTTTATCCTTTCTAGTACCTCTTCCCTATCCATAATATTGTCCTACCTTCTATTCGATAATTTATACATTAAAAATACGGCTTAATATCACTCTTTCGGATTGTCAGTTATAATCAATCTGCATTTATCCTCATCCCTTACCGACACAACCCTTACACCACCGACTTGATGCTGATTCACTTCCATGTCGCCGACGAAAAGTATTCCCTCCACCTCTATATTAGCGTGTTCGTCCAAAAATACACCGTCTGTTTCCTTAACTAACTGCATGTAATCTATTAGTTCGCGTAATCCCCTCACAGCATAATCCCGGTTCCTTGTATGCTTCACTTCTCCGATAATCACTTTAGAAAGCTCTTTCGTTTCTTTATGATATACTTCAATCAAGATATCTGGTCTTCCACTCCAAAATGTATTCGTGTCAATTCTCGATTGAAAAAAAGCTGCTGCTAGCTCACGAGCACCTTTCGTTGATTGAACTTTCTTTTGGATGAAAGGGTGATACGTTTGCTCCACTTCAGCTGTTGTGATCGTAAAGGAGAGCGACTTTGAACCAGTGGAATCATGATAAATATAATAATTATGCAGATCATCCTCCCAACTCGCAACTAGATTCCTTCGACTGTCAATTAAGTGAAGTACTGCATCCTCACTGTTATTTTGAATGAGCTGGATTACCCAATACAGTTCGAATAATACTTCTTCTTTTTCTGGGTACACAAACGTCTCTTTAAGCAACTCTTGAATAATGTCTTCATTAACGTCTCCATTCATCACTCTTCGATGCAATAGCAGAAGCTGTGCTGCTTCTCGATAAAGGGGATTGCGATGTCCTAACGTTTTTTGAATCATTCGGTCCGTTACTTGACATTGAGTCGAATTGACCTTGGATAAATAGACATTATGACGCATCATCTCTTCCACGATGACCTTTAATTCTTTCCACTCACGAAAATAAGGATATTTTTCAAGAGCTGTCGTATCGATCTTTACGAAAAGAATTTGATAAACAGTGTGAATAAGCTCTTTTAAGATAACATTTTCAGGCAGGTCATAATTTCGAATATTTTCCTGACAAGAAAAGATCGTCCTGTCCTTTGGATTGAGTCGCAATCGTTCCTTCATAGTATTTGGCCAATTGATCTGCCCACGGACTTCGCCAATATAACGCTCATTTGTCGCTGTCGTCGTGGTTTTAAATTTTCGAATACTGGCCGGCAGCGTTCGAAAAAACTGCTGGACATCTGGCTTCAGTAGATAATGAATTTGAAGCAATTGTTCGAGCTGCTGCAGATTCAATTGTGCTTTTTTAATAAATGAGTTCATGCCAACTTTTCCTGCTTTTAAATACACAATTAAAAAGTCGCTGATTTCTTCAATAAGTTGCTCGGTCTTCATCCGTTACTCCTTTATTTGAAAAAAGTCATAGGCGAAACTCAGTAGGTGCTCTTCGTCTACTTCTTGAAGCTGTCCCGCTTTACTAACAAAGCCTTTGATTTCATGCTCCAGCAATCCTTCAAATTGAGGCATGACATACAAGATAATGGCTGATGTAAAATCCCCATCTTCTTCTGAGAATTTGGCTAAGTCTTCAACGATAGCTGGACCTATTTGACGATATTCATTAATCAGTCGCCAAACCTCTACTAACGTACCAACATAGCTGTAGTCTTTGATCCCCCAATGCCCTAGGTATGATTCAATTAGTTCACTCGTTATTTTCTTAGGGATACCGACTGGAATAAAAGCAAAGCGTCGCATGAACGCATAGCTCATTTCGTAAAGAGACGCCTTATCAAATGTGTTCATAGTCCCGATTAGGCGCCAGTCCTTAGGCACGATATATTCATAATCATTCTTGCCCACTTCCTCACTTGCCTCAGGTCTTATCACAACTTGCTTACCACTCTCAGCTGTAAATGAAAGCGTAACTGAATCACCTGTTAGGGCCGAAAATAACGCGCCAAACGCTTTATCAATATCCGCTCGATTCATCTCATCGATGATTAACCACTCATTTTTTCTTTCATATGTATTGGCTTCTTTAAAGCATTGCAAAACGAGCCCCGCCTTAAAAGCTAAGGTTCCGTCCACTTCAGGGCGGTATCCGCCAATTGTTTCGTAGGTTGACCAGTCAGACGTGGCCGTAGTCATATGGTAGTCGACACCATAGTTTTTGCAAATCTCTTTCGCTAATTTCGACTTTCCTGTTCCGGGAGGCCCTGTTAAAATAATATGCTTTCCTGATTTCAATGCCAGTTGCACTTGCTTTAAAATGAGCGCCTCATCCTCAAAATGCAGACTCGTAGCCGCTAACTGGGTAGAAAAGTCAATGGTAGGCAAAGACTGACTCACAACACCAATCTCTTCTCCTTCTAAAGCAAGAATGGTTTCATATTCTTCCTGTGTTAATTGAAATAGACTACCTTGTGCACCATTTTTAATAGGCGCAGCATCCTTTAATTCTTCTACTTCTATGATTTGGGACCATGAAATCGGTTTAATATCTCTTGTAAATCGAAAAGAGACTCCCTCAACTGAACCATCAAAACCTAGCTCATCTTGTTTGTGGAGACCTTCCACTACTTCACCGATAGCAACAACCTCTTTACGCGGGGTAGATTCATAAAACAGAATATTGTCACCAGGCTGTGCCAATTCAAATGCATGGAAAATTCTGCGTTTATTCCCCTTTTCATTAAAAGCAGTATAAAAAACGGCATCGCCATTTTTAATCTTTTCAACAGTCCAAATGGTAGGATTTGCAGTTAACCAAAAATATTGAACGTCCTCACCTGAAGATAGATCCTCGACATCTAGACCATTCAAAAATAGCTCTTCTCGTTCATTTTCGTTAAAAATTGCGCTTTCAATTTGATAAACGTGGTGAATACGCCATGGTGACTTTTTATAGCTTTCAAATCGCAGCTTTATATGCTCAAGAGCCTTCTCATAATTGGGCTTTAACAAGTCTTGAGAAGTGATGATATCTTCCATTGGGACCCGGTAACAATTAATCTTCAATTCTTCGTCATGCTGCGAAAACTTATAACTGACTGGATAATCTTTAATTTCCTCTGATTCAATCAGCGGCAGTCGAACAGATAACCCATTCGGTTCTTTATAAAATCCAACAATCAGCCAGTTGCAATAGTTGATATGAAGGACTTGCTTATTTTTTCTTTTCGTTATAGTTATAGAGATTCGCGGATTTCCAACTGAATCAATCCCTAGCTCCTGAAGTATTGTTTTAATAAGATCAAATGCCCATTCAGCCTCGTCCTTTGAATAAAAAATATTTGAGAAAGGCTTTGCTAACTGATTCGATTGTAATCTCCCTTCGTCAAATTGATATTGATGAAAGAATTCCTCCCCCTCTGGAGTCACTCTCCAACCAGGCTGATTTCGATCAAACGCATAAATATAGCCTGCTTGAACAGCCCAATGATTTACCTTACTTCGTATTGATGCCTTTCCCTGTTCAGACAACTGGGCATCCCTCTTTGCTAAATGGCGATTTACTTCATCGTAAATATCCTGAATCGTAGCTTGGCCATCCAGTTCCACTATCGATTTAATCGCTAAATATATTTGATCATCCCGTGTTAACCCTACCTCTGTCGGCGTTACAAATCGCATGATTTCCTCCTAGAAACAACTAAATATACACTTAATTATATAGAAATAATTAACACCTGACAAAATCCTTATTTTCATAATGAGTAACCTTTTAACAAGAAAACCACCCAGCATCTTATTTAATGGGTGGCTGCATTTCGTTTAGTTTCCAAAATCATGCACAATCATAACGTACTTGCCTTGCTGAATGAAAGGAAGTTGGACTAGATAGATACATGGGGGTGTTTCTAGTAAATTAAAAAGAACATCCCCTATATCGTCTAGCACTCCCTTTAAACTACAAGGTCACGAACATCCATACGTATATCCACGCAATCCTAGGCGTAGTGCGCTGACAATGCCCCCTCCGCTCTTATACTAGGGTACCGGTATGACCCCCTTCATCCCTGCACACACTAGAAGAAGGTAACCGTGTTCGATTAACCTCGTTGTTCTTCGTATTCTTTTACAAGCTTATAGAATGTTGTGCGCTTCATACCTGCCTGTTTCATCGCCTCTGTCGCATTGATACGCTCTGCTTCCATTCGTCATACGTATCAATGAATGCAGCTGTTATCTCGTCTTTCGGTCTACAAAATTTTACGCCACGCTGCATAAGTAACATCGATTCCTTTACGTTGATGCTGCTTGATCCGTTTCTTCTCTTCTTCCGCTAACCACGATAGTATCTATGGCACAAGGTCGGAAATAGGCGTTCCTAAGTTGTCTTGGTACTTCGTCGTGTCCAACAAAGGCATATTCAGAACGACAATATCCGCCCGTGATATTCCTGTGTCAATCTTCATGATAAATAACGATTTGTACTTACTCCATATTATGGGGATTCGAATAAAGTAAAGCGTCGAAAAAAAATTTGGGAGGCTATTATTCTGCAGTATCAAAATTTAAATGTCGAAGAACAACAGTTCTCGTCACAAAATGAACATGACTATACTCATCATACAGATGAAAGACAGCAACCTTATTCTTATCCAAGACCAAGACCGCCTTACTATTATCCATACCCTTACTATCCTTATTATCCTGGATACGGCGGAGGGTACTAGTGTTCACTAAAAACACAGCTTAACCTTTCCTTATGTGCAATATTTGAAGTCGCAAATTTAATCATACTACTGCTAACACTGGTTAAGTCGCCTGCGTCGTCAATTGACGTGGGCATTTCATTTGTATACGTGCCATGTTGTAGGAACGGATGGCAAAGACGGAAGGTCGCTCCTCGCTTGAACATCACTTATATCACAGTTTGTGAATGCGGATTAATCTCTGATAATAGCCCCTGAGGCTTTCGAACTCCGCAAAAAACTTTTAAGTGGAGTTGGCTCTTCGAACAGACCGGCTATTACAGAATAGAGGATGCCCTATGCGGCACTGGAGGCCTAATAGACTGTGGTGTTGGTGTCCTATGCCTCATAATCCGTCAAGGTTTCGAAGTTTCGCATCCGTGTTCGTCTATCATCAGGCGTAGTGCGATATAACACATGGCGTCTTTCTTGTACTATCCCCTCGTACCTTAATCAGCGTCGTCTGTTACTGTTACAGTGTCATAACTCTAAAGATAGTACAAAAAAGAACAGCGATTTTAAATTAATCGCTGCTCTTGCTTATCTTTTAATCAACTTCTCGCCATGCATTATATTACGTAAGGTCACCACTTAAATGTACCGTCTTTATCACCGACGAAGTTAGGAACATGAATCTTCACTTCACGAATTTTTAAAAGTACGGGGTGAAAAGCCTGTCCGTCTTCATCGATAAAGCTCGTATATGGAATGCTCTCACTCCCCCTGGGAACCAGTTCTGCATGATATGTATAACGATCATCAATGGTGATCGTCGCATTTTTCCATACGATAGGATCTCCATTTTGAATAATAAGATGCTGATTCGTTGTCATAATCGAAGCAATTAATGGCAATTGGTCCGGTTCATTGGCATAGCTGCAGCCATTAAGCAGCAATATCATAGCCCATCCTGACAGACCGATTTTCCGCATGACTCGTTCACCTCATCTCTTCTCATCCTCATTGTTTTTCATACGATAGGCTCAAATCAAATAACAAATTAGGCGATTTGGGATGGCTGCGATGAACTTCAACAGCAATTACGTTTGTTCCTTTAACGAGCTTAGGAATATGGTTATTTAAATCTTTACTTTGATAAATAGCAGGTTCGTTATGAAATGCTAACGATGAATGCGTCAATAATCCCGTTCGAATCCCATCACGGGACACCTCTTCTCCGTTGAGGTATACAACGTATCCATCCTCATATGTCACATGAAGAAGCAGTTTTGTAAATTGGCTCGGATCTTCGTTAATAACAAACGATTTACGAAAATAATACGTTGGCGACTCCGCAATAATCGGCAGCGTTTTATGGATTACTCGTTTCATTTCATTGTTTTTCGTATGCCCTAACGGCGCTTGGCCTAAACTCCAACCGGAATCATTATACTGGGAACTCCGCCAATCTTCCGGTGGTACAGTCAGCCTTTTGGTGATCGGATTTTCCCCTGTTATGTCATATCCTTCGGGAAGCGTGATATGAATATCATTCCCGCCGGGATGATAACGCCAAACAGATTTCATACCTACCAGTGTCGGCATATTTTCGTTTGCATTAAGTTCAAACGGAGTAACATCCTCCTCCAGCTGATCAAGCGGATGTCCCTGACGATCAATGGCTTTCACACTCAATCGTTCTCCTTTTCCTTCAATCACAAGCAATTGCGTATCCGTAAATTGTACTGCTGGCTTCCATACCTTCCAATCCGGATGTTGTCCTAAACTCAAATCCGACGGCTCCTGAATGATTAGGTGTGCCGGGGCAAATACTTCATCCTCGGTTATGACGAGATTAACATTCAAATTACGCATCGTTTCCCAGAAAGATAGAAACGCAGGGGCTTTATTGATGAAGACCACAGAGTGCGGTTGTTTATTTGTTTTGACCGTTTGTTGTACCCAGTTCAATCCTGTAGGGTTAGAATCTAAGATTGCTTTATCGTGTAAAAACAAAAAACGGGTATTCACATAATCTATCGTGTAAATAGATCTCCCAAAATTTTCGATGGCATCCGACGGGAGGTAAGGATAGACCGCATTAAATTGCTCCAGTGAAGAAGAACCGTCGAAAACAGGATAAAAGTTTGACATGGGTACGGTTGATTTTTTGTCAAATAAACGATCCGCTCCTGCGATAAAAGGAATGCTCTTGTTTTTGTCCAACCATTCCTTAATATTTACCTGGTCAGTCTTATCGAGCATATATCCAAATCGAAATGCCGTTTGTTCAGGGGTACTCTTACTGAATGAACCTTCCATGGGGAGGTTAGTCAAAAATAAAGGGCTGGCAATAATGACAAACATCAATAGCATCATAGAAGACAGTTTATATTTTTTAAAAAAGGACACCGGCAAGACTCCTATCCTCTTTATTGTGCTCCATCGTTTAAAATGGCAGCGTCGGCAGCCAACCCCAAATGGCATGATATACAGGCGGCCATGTAAAGATGACGATTATTGAAAACATAACCATAAAAACATATGTCCATCCTTTTAAAGATACGTTAGTGCGTTTGAATATAAGATGAAGAACGAACCAGCTTGCAATCCAAAGCACGAGACCAACCGTTTCTTTCCCTGCGTAGGGCCCGATGCCCCACCATCCTGGAATCCAGGATCCGATTTTCAGCAGCGTCAAATGAGCGTTGATCTGGTCAACCACACTCCATATATGACTGGCTATCATACCTGTTAAACCAATGCATATCGCAAGGAACGCGGCAGCAATTTCCCCTGTGTTTCTTCGTTTTTTAGACATGATCATTGTTCTCCTTTAATTATACCATCCGTAATTTCGCTAAACCGATGCCAAGTACAAATCCGATCATTAAACAGATCCACATGAGCGTCACAAGTAGGGCTATAACTGAGGCGATGCCCGTATCTTCACTTAGCTGGTCACGAAAACGGCGCAGTATCCAAGCGGCAGTAACGCCTAACGGAAGCGGGAATAAAGAGACGAATTCCTTAAACTCCATCATCACTGTATGCGCTATCGGATTATGGTATAGAAGCCACTGCTGCCCACTATCCGGCGCGCGATAACCGATATAGAGCCAGTTCGCCGCAATAATTGTCACAAGGACAAGAACACAGGTTAACCATAGCGTAAATTCCAGCTTAGCCGCAGACCCTTCTTTTCTCCGAAGGAGCGGATACACTTGATGGAGGCTGTAACAGCTGATCATAACCGTAATGGTTGCACCTAATCCGTGAAGAACGCTGGATAGTGTGTAGGAACTGATTCCCATAAGATTAAATAAAGGAATCATGAGAAAAAAAAGGGCGGCAACGCACGCCTGGGTTACCGCCAAATCACGCGAATTAAAAGTAGGCTTCATAGGTTTTGTCATCGCCTTTATAAAGTCTTGGAATTAATAATTTACTGTCAGCTTTGGACGTTGGCTTGTTGTCAATGCTTCGCTTGAAGAGAAGTCAAGTCCGTTAGAATTGGCGCCATTCATCAAAATCATTCCGTAGTTAGCTGCCGGATTATTGACCCAGGATTGAACAAGGGCAATACCTGCAGTGTTCAAATTGATCGTATAGGCTCCATTTGCGCTTGCTGTAATTGTGCCGAGCACTGTCGTCCCTCTGTCGGTAGACCCATTCGCTCCGGCAGTGGCCCAATTGGACCCGGATGCATATTGATTCCATGTCGCCGAGCTTTCCGACCAGTTACGTTTCATTTCATACAACTCGTACGTTTGGGTGCTCGGGTCAACCACATTTAGCATGATGCTGGCCGAAGTCACTGTGCTTCCTGCAGGAACGGCTGAAACATCCCATTTCAGAATGGACGATACATCCTTCGAGCTGGCGCTAGGCTCGTCTCCGTCGACAAGAAGGGTTGTTGCATTTCCATAATTTGTAGTCGGGGTGTTTTGGGAAATATAAGTATCCAAGTTGCCCGCATAAGATGTTGTAGGGAAAACGCCATTTTGGAACGACTTTGAATTCGACGAAGGAGGAGGTGTCGAACCGTTGCGAGTTACCGTGAAAGAATCGATTTGGACATTGTTAACATCATAAGCTGTAAAGGTCGCTGTCGCATCCGCGATATCCACAACCATATAACTATACTTTGCTACCGGTCCAACGACTACGTTTGTTGAATTGCTGTTCGTGGAAGAAAGCGGTGCGCCGCCTCCGCCAATGGTCAGTTGATAAATCGAATTTTCAAATGTATAACCGTTGCCGTTAAAAGTGCTGTTGATTGTACGGCGGTTATAGTTGTGTTCGTGCCCTACAAATACAGCTGTCACATTATATCTGTCGAAAATATCCCAAAGTGCATCGCGTTGAGCTGGATTTGCATCAAGGGAAGCTCCGTAGTGTGCTCCGATCGGATAAGCTGGAACGTGGAACTGTACGAAGTTATGGGTTTTACCGTTGTTTTGCAGCACGCTCTCAAGCCAAGCACGTTGGTTCGCATCAACGATGTACTTGCCGTTAGCATCTTTGCGGTTGGAGTTCAGGGTAATGAAACGGGCATTGCCATAATCAAAATAATACGCTGTTCTTTGATAGCCGGACAATTGTCCTGTCGGCAAATAAGTAAACGCATTACTAAAAATCGTTTCGTCATTTTCATGATTTCCTAAGGAAGGGTAGTACTGGTTGATCGGATAGTAATCGTCTGCAATCGCTTTCCAATCCGTTAATTCTGTGCTGACATTGGAACCGCCCTGTACTTGGTCCCCCGTATACATAATGAAAGCAGGTTGTGTAGACAATCCTTTTACCTTTTGCAGCAGCGAGTGCATTGTAGTGCTATTGACGCCGTCCGTCGATCCTCGGCTGTCACCCATAACTACAAAGCGGAACGATGTGGTTGCGGCTTTAGCGCTGTTGTTTTTCGTGCTCGCGTATACCAAGAGCAGGGATAACATCAAAGCGCTGATGATCATGATGATCATCCATTTCTTTTTAATAGCCAAATTCATTCTCTTGCCTCCTAAATAATATATTAGCTACACAATTGCTACATTGATGCCAACGTTGACAGGAAATAACTAGTACCAATGTTTGACCATGTTCATTATAGAACTTAATTGTAAACGGAACGTAATATAGTTATGTAAAAATTATAAAGTTTTATTACCCTCACCATCTTACTCTAATGGCGAATAACCCATGAGATCAAAAACAAGGACTACCTATTGTTGGCGGTCCTTGTTCATTGTCGTTTATGGAACAAACAGTCATAACAGTCATCGTTAAAGTCCTATTTTTTCTGATACGATAACCGAGCTCAATAATGAAATGCTCGCCAATACAGAAAAATCAACGAAAGGAATGTAGTATTCCCTTTCAGTAAGGATGAATTTGACGTATCAACAGTGCTAATGGATTACATCTAACGCTCAGGTTAGCGACGGAGTATTTTGGTTAATCGCTATTACGAAATTTATACGTACTGTTATTCTGTTATTCTCGGCAGTCTAGTAGTAAAAGATTTTTCAAGGTATAGGGAATTTAAAGCCGATCAACTAGCTGATCAATTGCTAGACCCTTCAGCGATGATTTACGCCCTTGAGCAACTTCACTATCAAAAGCCAGTCATTTTAAAATGTCGGAAAGTTTACGCTGCATTTAAAAATAATTCCCCTTGAGGGTGGCTGACCATTTCTCTATACATCCATCGTTAGAACGTGGAATACAAAGACTTCAACAAAAGTGAAATCGATATTTATTAAACCAAAATTAAGGACACCTGAACAAAACTTTTTTATATATGGACATCTTAATCAGTCTCAAAATGCAATCAAAAAATTTGCGTCATTTGTGATACGTTTCACCTCGATTAACCCTAAATAGCATGCCAAAAGTCCCCCCTCATGCTGTTCATTCAACAAGTCAACATTTGTTCGGTTAATAGATATTACCCGCTCAACTGTTATTCTTCTAAAAAATAACCCTCTTGGTTGCTAACCAAACGGGTAATATTCACTCAAGCTTCTATTACTTTTTCAATATTTGGCATACCATCACATCTCAAATTTTTTCCGTTTTCCATGCAACGAGTACATTTTTCACACTAAAATATTGGTCCGTGCTGTAGAAAACTGCCGGATTTTACAGTTCATTTTAATACCTATAATTCATTCAAAAGCCTAATATAAAAGCTTAAACACTTTAGGAAACGGTAGGAAAATACACTCCCCACTCTGGCAGCGTAGAGGTCATATATGGTAAAACAGCTCATTTTACTTTAATGTAGAGGCAATTTATTATGGGTCTTACCTGGGGACTATTTGGGGTTCAAATCTAAAAAATTAACCCCAACACATCCTGCTCTATCAACTCAATCTAACTACAAACCCAATAAAATCAGGCTTTATCATACTAAATCTGTTATAATCCTACGGTCATCACGGCTTTTTGACAGGGTGGAGGTCGCTGGTTCGAACCCAGTCGGGATCATTAGTACAGACCCTTGAAACCACTTGTGTTTCAAGGGTTTTGTCGTTATAACAGATTATTGGATTTTTATTAATACAGTTAGTTGAATTGGGGATTATTTGGGGATTAACTCTATCCTACTAGAGCATATTGAAACAACTTAAATGAACGTGCTTAAAAATTTCTCCTCTAATTTCATGTGACTTACTTTGATTTTTTCTGTTCTTCATCAAATAAGCTATTAAACATATCAGCTGCTTTTTTATCTGCTTCCTCAAGGGCATGTCCGTAAGTGTTCATAGTTGTACTGATACTAGCATGACCTAAGCGGCTACTTATTGTTTTTATATGTGCGCCCTGATTAATTAAAAGTGTAGCTGAGGTATGTCGTAAATCATGGAAGCGAATGTAAGGTAGATTATTCTTCTCAATAAACCTTCTCCACCATGTGTAAACACTGCTAGGATTAAGAGACTTTCCATTTGTTGCAGTAAACAAGAAGAACCACTCTCCACCCTCCCACATATCATCCGTCTTCATACGATTTTCCAGTGACAGCTTTCTATATTTCTTAAGCTCATTTAAAACAGGTACAGGAAGAGAAAGCTTTCTTACCGAGTTTTGAGTTTTAGGCTCCTTTATGTCATACCCAGTATCTTTCATATAAGTGATAGCTTGTTTAACAGATACGATTCCTTCCTCCAGGTCAACATGCTCCCACTCTAAGCCAAGCAACTCCCCCCTTCTCATTCCAGTTGTAAGGACAAGCTTAATAAACACCTGCCACATTAATGGCTCCTTTTCCAAAGCCATAAAAAGAAATCTTACATTTTTCTTATTATAGACTTCTGTTTGTTTTTGCACTACTTTCGGCTTCTTTATACTAGACACAGGATTATCTTTAATAATTCTCCACTCCACTGCTCTTGAGAAGATATTTTTTAAAACACGATGATAATATTGTACAGAGCCAGAGGATAGCCCTCTTTCTTTCCCGTCTCCTCTAGCTCCATCCATCTGTAACTTTTCTAGAAAATCAAGTATGTGTAATGGTTTTACTTTATCCATCCGCATATGACCTATTGCAGGGATGATACGTAGCTTAATCATTTCGTTATATCTTGCCATAGTTGTAGGTGAGAGATGCTTCACGGCATACTTGGACTTCCATTCTGGAATAAAGTCTGCCAACTGCATCTTTTCCGGAGCTATATACTCCCCCGCCTCAATTTCGGTAACAAACTGGGCGAGGAGCTTTTCTGCCTCGCGTTTGCTAGGAGTTGTTACCGTTTTTGTTCTTTTAATCTATTTTCCGTTTTGGTCATATCCCATACTCACTATAAGTCGCCAATCGTTCCCCCTACCCATGAAACCAGGCAGATTACAATGCTGGAGGCTTATTAAGAAGGAGTATAAGATAGACTGGCGCTAAATGAGAGTTGGGTGATATCAGCTGCTGAGGGATCCGACGATGCACGCGTCCTTATACGAATACCTATACGATCACCCGCTGCGACTGGTAATGATCCGACATTTATATTGGTTGCTGTATAGAAAGTACCGGCAGTAACCGTATTACCAGGACCTCCAAAAATAAGCGAGCTAGTCAGCGAAGTTGTCACGTAAGGTGAAGAAAGATGACTAATCCCATTATTAGGAACTGAAGGTGCGAGGAAAACTGTAAAATCATATACAAGAGCTGTCACATTTATAAAAGCCACTGATGCAACCAATAAATCTGCGCTTATTTGTAAATTTTGAACGGTTCCCGCAAAAGGAATTGGGAAAGCAAAACCACCTGCTTCTGGTGGCATAGTTGATTCCCCAGAACCGTCAATAACTTCAACTGTGTGATTACCAAAACCCATTAAAATTGGAGCAGCTGACACTACTGTAGCACCGCTGATGATGATACCCGTTGAAAATGGAATTAATCCTCCAGCTGCTCCTGCTGGTCCTTGAGGACCAGCTACACCTTGAGGGCCAGTTGCCCCTTGAGGGCCAGTTGCCCCTTGAGGACCAGCTACCCCTTGAGGGCCAGTTGCCCCTTGAGGACCAGCTACCCCTTGAGGGCCAGTTGCCCCTTGAGGACCAGCTACCCCTTGAGGACCAGCTACCCCTTGAGGGCCAGTTGCCCCTTGAGGTCCAGCTACCCCTTGAGGACCAGCTACCCCTTGAGGGCCAGTTGCCCCTTGAGGACCAGCTACCCCTTGAGGACCAGCTACCCCTTGAGGACCAGCTACCCCTTGAGGACCAGCTACCCCTTGAGGGCCAGTTGCCCCTTGAGGACCAGCTACCCCCTGAGGACCAGCTACCCCTTGAGGGCCAGTTGCCCCTTGAGGACCAGCTACCCCTTGAGGACCAGCTACCCCTTGAGGGCCAGTTGCCCCTTGAGGGCCAGCTACCCCTTGAGGGCCAGTTGTACCTTGAGGGCCAGCTACCCCTTGAGGGCCAGCTACCCCTTGAGGGCCAGTTGTACCTTGAGGGCCAGTTGTACCTTGAGGGCCAGCTACCCCTTGAGGGCCAGTTGTACCTTGAGGACCAGTTACCCCTTGAGGACCAGCTACCCCTTGAGGACCAGTTGCCCCTTGAGGACCAGCTACCCCTTGAGGACCAGCTACCCCTTGAGGGCCAGCTACCCCTTGAGGGCCAGCTACCCCTTGAGGACCAGCTACCCCTTGAGGACCAGCTACCCCTTGAGGACCAGCTACCCCTTGAGGACCAGCTACCCCTTGAGGGCCAATTGCACCTCGAGGACCAGCTACCCCTTGAGGGCCAATTGCACCTCGAGGACCAGCGTCTCCTCTAGGACCAGTTGCTCCCTGAGGACCAGTTTCACCTTTTGGCCCTTTTGGTCCTGCTGGTCCCTGTGGTCCCATTAATCCTTGAGGTTCTTTTGGTTCTGCTCCTGATATTGGTATTGGACAACAAAAAAAACAGGAACAAGGCTTCCAATGTTGGCCACAACTAGATGAGCAAATACATAAATCATTGCAAACATTACAATTTGGACAATTTCCCATTGAACATCTTGGACGAAATCGCAATAAATATCGCCTCCTAATTTAAGTACTACATTCTATTAACATATTAGAACAAATTGCCTGTACTTATTAGAACAATGGTTTATTTATGCAATTTTCATATAAGCGATCAGATTATAAAAAATTCGATTTCTCCCCATTCAACACCATTTGATCATCTTAAAACTTTATCTTCCAAAATACTCACTCCTTCGCAATATTTGTCGACTATTTCTTACTTGCTTTCTTACACTCATGGCAAACAATTTTCTTATCAATAACATCTGTGTATTTTTTCGGAAAAGGCTGATGGTATTTACTGCACGAAATCAATTTCATGATTTATTCCTCCAATTCGACGTAATAGACTAACATTTTCAAAGTTCGATTAATTATTCTAATTAGCAATTGCTGTTTTATAACGACTTGTTTCTGAACACAATTCCGGACAATTTGCTCTAACCATTGCATCAGGTAACACTGGGGATACTGAGTTTCCACATCGTTCCACTTGTTCTTTTATTGGCTATCTCTTCCCTGTATAATCCCAGTCAATAATATAATTTGAAGGAAATCCTTGAGCAGCAAACAATTCGTGAGGCTGTAGCATCCTCATACCAATATCAGTAATTTTATAATCTTCTCCTCGCACTGTAACTAAGCCAAATCTGTCTTTGGTTGTTATGGTACGAAGTGGATCTCCTAGTGATTGTCCTACGTCCGAACCATAATATTTAGTAAGAAATGCAGATACAAGTCCAAATCTGTGTTGCCACATACACTCTGGACATGTGGAATACGGAAACATTTGGGGGTGAACTGGTGGCTAGTTGGTGGCAAAATCAAGCATATTGCCACCAATAATCTGTTTGGGCTAAAAGAAAGATAGTAAGGTATTTGTACAGGCGTGAATAGATCGGCAGTAACATTTTCCTCTTTTTAAAGAAATATATTTTATAGGAAAGAAAACTCACATATGAACAGCAACAACTTATATTTTTTTATGATATCTAGGAAAGGGGCAATAACTTGCAATCAAATAATACTCCATTATTGACAACACATTTATTTGTTTCCTCGGGGATTTCAACGGTAAAATTGAGTGAACTGAAGACAAGACTGGCGGAAAGCCTCATAACAGTGTATGTGTACGGGCCTGATGATCCATTACTGGATAATAATCCAAAAAAACCTCGAATTTATGTTTCCTTGGGAGCAGAATGGAAGGAGTTTAGAGCACTTAATGCGCTGCCTATTCACGAAAGAAGTCGTTGGCTGCATTTCAGTTCTCCAGATGACCTTAAGCCTTTTAATTTATTTTACTGCTGGCTCAAACATACTGATCCTCTTTCGGAGAACAGGATCATTCCCACTGCCCGTTTTACTTCGGATACTCCTTTAGTATCCGTTTTTACAGCCAGCTATAAATCCAAAGAAAAAATTCAGCGTCCTTATCACTCTCTATTGAATCAGACTTACCAAAATTGGGAATGGGTGATTGTTGATGACTCTGGTGATGAGGATGAGACATACAGCCAATTCTTGCTTCCTTTAGATGATCCCCGTGTGCGAAGATATCGGCAAGATGCGCGAAATGGCTATATAGGGGCAATCAAAAGGTATGCAGCAGGTCTATGTACAGGGGAAATTTTAATAGAAGTAGATCATGATGATGAGCTAACTCCTGACTGTCTGGAGAAGATTGTCCACGCATTTCAACAACATCCAGAATGTGGTTTTGTTTATGCGGATTGTACAGAGGTATACGAAGGAAGCAAAAATGCTCATTGGTATGGCTGGGATTGCGGTTATGGATACAGTATCCATTACCGAGTCTGGCTGCATCAAATGGATCGATGGCAAAATGTGCAAAAACAAACAACCATCAGTGGGAATACAATCCGTCACTTGGTCGGTTTACCGAATCATCCTCGTGCATGGACGAGGGATTGCTACCATTTAATCGGTGGTCATCGCGAAGAGTTGTTGGCAGCGGATGATTATGACATGTTAGTCCGGACATTTCTTTGTACCAAGTTTGTAGCTGTTCCAGATTTACTTTATATCCAATATCGAAATGAGAATGGAGATAATTCCACTTTCCATAGGAATAAGCAGATCCAGATTCTCGTAAGAGAGATAATGAGTTATTATCATACGAGAATCTATGAGAGAGTAAAAGAACTGGGATTACCTGGGTTATTGCCATATAGTCGAATATGGGAGACTTCTATAGATCACCCTGCACGGAGATCTGCACATATCATCAATGAGGACCTTACCAGAGTCTCGGTATTGTTTCCTATTCCCTACTCCTGTCCTGAATTAGAGGAGCATACCCAATTATTTATAACTCTTCAAAAGGGTATTGAAACTAATTTTCAGGAATTCGAGGTAGTGATTGTGGGTCGTATTCCTGAAGAAATTGAGACCTTTGCGGCAAAGGCACCTACAGGATCAATCCGCTGGTGGCCAATGGAGCTCAATGATTCATTAGAAATCTGTATCCAATATGCTGAGTATTGTGCATCCTGTGCTGAGAAAGTGGTTGTGATGCCACCAACCTTGCACGAGAATAATTAGACACCCTAAAAGATTTTGGCATAATCCCAAATTATCTCCAACAGTTCTGTTGAGATTACCAATTATTTTTTAAAAAGTAATAGTGTCAAGATTAAGCATCAAACCTTTCGTAATGTAGCTCTGATATGGTTTAGTTTTTCCAGTAAACAGTCTAACCAAATTAACCTAGGTTGTTACGAGTAAGGAGCTATTTGAGGCTGGTAAAAGTATATAAGAGATACAGGAACGTCTAGGACACTCTGATATCCAAATGAAAATGAACATCTATACCCACGTAAAAGACAACGTTAAAGAGCAAACAGCTACTAAAATTCAAAAATACATTGAACTATGATATGTGATCAAATGGGGTCAAAAAATATTTCATTGGTCAAAATGGGGTCAAAAGCGTTTTTTATGCATAAAAAAGACCCCCAACCATAATGGTTGAGAGCCTTTGAACGTTGATAATTAACGTTTTGAGAACTGAGGTGCACGACGAACGCCTTTAAGAACGTATTTTTTACGTTCTTTTATGTGTTTATATAATAGGAAGAAACACGAGATAAAAAAATCCTTGTCATATCAAGGGTTATCCACTTTTTATTAACTAAAAAGAAAATGAAATAATATACCGTTCTATATGTTTAGTGGTCAGAATGTGGTCAAAAACTTAATGGCATCCAACCATATGAGTTGGGTGTCATTTTTTTGTTGTAACTTCTATAAATCTCAAGAATACTATTACCTCTCTTCAATAAACCACAGGTTCCCCTTTCTCACCATTGTTCAATATAAATACTTACTGTAAACAAGTCGACCCTTATATTACTTTCTCTAGCTGATAAGACAAAAGTGCAAATTTCTCTATAGTTGATGGGTTTGTCCATACCAGTGCTTGATGAAAACATAATGTAATTACAGGAGAGGAATCAAAACAGGATCTTAAAAGTTTGTTTCCTTTCAAGTTGAAGTCTCTGATTCTTTCAGACCTTTAATAAATTTTTAATAACTTTATACAGAAGGAGTGAAATAAATTGGTCAATGGCTGTAATCAAAATCCAAATGATAGTACTTTATTCATCTGTAACAGTAATTAAACTACCGGCCGTTTTAATTAACCCGCGGACTTTTGAAATTTCCTCCTGACGTCCATTTCAGATTACGGATGTTCGACTTGAATTACATCGTTATTGTAAGGCAGGAAAGGAAATTGAGATTTACTCATCCTCTTCTGAATTGATTGATAAGATTGAATATTATCTAAGCCACGTGATGAGAGAAATATAATAGCGCAAAGAGGACATCACGAAACATTATAAAATCATTCTTACAAGAAAAGATTAGTACCTTTGTTGAAAGTGGTATTTGGAGAATTCTAGTCCTCATTCAGAAGTTAGAATGGTGAATTTGGAGCTTGTATTAGACTGTATACCATCATGACATCCTATTCAAATGCCTTATACCCCGTTTCCAATTTTGAACACTCACATAATATATATCGTATTAAAAAAGAAATGGAGATGATGGTTTTGTCATGGGCATTTTACGATACTATATTTGTCATGGAATTAGCACCGGAATTGCCACAGTATTTCATTAGGAATGGCTCTTGTATATGAAAATATTGTGGAACTAGGTACATATTATGGCACGTCTTTTTTAAGTTTTTGTCAGGCTATAAGAGATGCGCAGTTCCTGCCTCTTGTTATGCTATGGACAATTGGAAGGAAGACCCTCACTCGGGATATTAGGGAGAGCATGTATATCAAGCAGTAAAGACTGTTAATTCCAGAGAATTTCCGAATATAGGAATACTGCTTAAAAGGCTGACATATCCGTATAATATTCCCGCCTGCATTGCTGCAACTGTATTTCTGCCAATGATGTCATGTGGACGGGTAATTTCAATACGCGGCAATTTTGCCGCCTTTGAATACAAAGCTTCTGATTATCTTGAGCGAGGGCAAAAATGCAAGAGACAATTGAATTTAATGAAATGAGTGCTGTTGACAACTTCTGATTCAAAAAAAGGTACCACTTATTAATTTTAGAACCTACCTTCTAAAGTTTTTAAAGGAGAGATGATTTTGAAACTTATAGCTTTCTATTTGCCTCAATTTCATGAGACCGACGAAAATAATCGTTGGTGGGGAAAAGGATTTACCGAATGGACCAATACCAGAAAAGCAAAGCCTCTATTTCCTGGACACTATCAGCCTAAAGAGCCGTACCAAGACTATTACTATAATTTGACAGACGAATCTGCAAGGGAATGGCAAGCACAAATTGCAAGAAAATATGGCATCTACGGATTTTGTTATTATCATTACTGGTTTAAGGGAAAAAGGTTTCTTCATAAACCATTAGATGCAGTTCTTCAAAAAGGGAAGCCCGATTTCCCCTTCTGTCTTTCCTGGGCAAACGAGCCGTGGACAAAAACCTGGATCGGTTCAGATCATGAGGTATTGGTAGATCAAGATTACGGAGAAAAAGTAGATTGGAAAGAACATTTCGAGTTTCTCCTAACAGCATTTAAAGATAAAAGGTATATCAGAGTAGAAAACAAACCTTTATTTCTTATTTATCGTCCTAGCGATATTCCCAAATGCGAGGAAATGCAGGAGTATTGGCAAAAATTAGCTGTCGAAAATGGTCTTGATGGAATCTATCTTGTCCAAACTTTAAATAGATTTAACAACCCTCAACTCAAAGGTTTCGATGCTCGTATTGAGTTTGAGCCAGGATACACAATGCATTTAACAAATGGTATCCATTGTGGAAGAGTTGTTGATGGTTATAAGCAAAAATTTGATCTAATGGATTACGATAAATACTGGTCCTATATACTAGAAAGAAAGGCTGACAAGGATAGTGTTAAAACTTATTTAGGAGCTTTCATCGATTGGGATAACTCCGCCCGGGTTGGAGGAAAACAGCCCCTCATCTTCACCGGTGCGTCTCCCGAAAAATTTTCCTTTTATCTAACGCAACAAATAAAAAGATCTCTAGAAATAAACAGTGACTTTTTGTTTATTAATGCCTGGAATGAATGGGGCGAAGGAACATATTTAGAACCAGATAAAAAGTACAGTTTCCAATATTTAGAATCTGTAAAAAAAGCATTAGAAAATAACGGGTTTTGTGAGAGGTGACCTAAAATTACTGAACATCAGTTTCAAATTAGCCAATTGTATCAGTTCATTGATTCGGTCAGTGGGTGGTTGACAACTGCAGAGCAAACTGCACTACTACATTTGCCAGCTCTCGTTGATCATTTGGATGGGGAAATTGTTGAGATCGGTTCCTTTAAAGGGAAAAGTACTGTTGCATTAGGTCTCGGGAGCAAGTGGATAAGTGAAAGAAAACGAACAATTTTTGCCATTGATCCTTTTATTTCTAATGGATATTATACCGATTATTTTAATGAATTTCACAATAATATTCTAAACTTCCGTCTTACAAACTATGTATCACCAATAAAAAATTTCAGCCATGAAGCAATACAAGATTGTCCTGGGAGCATATCTGCCCTTTTTGTAGATGGAGACCATAGTTATTTAGGCGTAAAAAGAGATATAGAGTTATATGCTCCAAGAGTTGTCCGCGGAGGATTTATAGCGTTTCATGACTACACTGTTTATCCTGATGTTAGAAGAGCTGTTGATGAACTATGTGAGAGTAAAGAATATGTACTTGTTTGTGATTACGATAGTTTGCGCCTCATACGTAAATTGAAATAAAAAGTAAAAATTAATGCCCCTGTTATCCAATAATTTCTCCTGAAATTTTTCCAATAGTTTGCTGGGGCAGAAAACCTTAAATTTTCTTCGTAAAGCTCCTCTAAATCTGATATTCTCTGTTTACCGTACTTTAAAAGTTTTTCATTTTCTTTAGCAAATTCTTCATTTTCCCTAATGAATTTGTTCTTTTCCATAATAAATTTGTTCTTTTCGCTATTAAATGAATTCCTTAGTTCTTGAATTTTGTCTGCTTCTAAATTAGAGACTTCACGAATTCGATTCATTTCACCGGTTAATTCACCTATTGATCGATTTACCATTTCATGAAGGTCTATAATGGAGTTAATTCTCGCCTGTTTTTCCCCTTCTGTTAATGTTTTCAAGACATCAGGATTTTTAAATACAAATGCATTAAAAACACCTTTCGCATATTCTTTATCATTGAAACACCCATAAGAAATGGTGCCATAACCTGGTTTTTCAAGTAAGTAATATGCAAAACCTTCAGCTCTGTGAGGTGATATGTTATACATCTCTCCTATTTGCCTACCTATTTCCGTTTGTGAAAATATACATGGGTATTGATCCAAACCAATTCTTTCGACTGCTGAGTTTAAACAATCCATAGCACTATCTATATCAAAAAATCTCGTAGAATATTTATGTGCATTTGCAAGTGAATTTTTTACTTCATGAAAATGGTTCCTAATGTCAGAAACCCTTGATCCAGTAGTACAATCATTTCAATCATCAACTTCTTTACAAACAAAACTGTAGAAATTATCTAGAGATTCAAATTTTATAGTTCGCGTTTCCGGGAACAGATGGAATTCAACGTTTAATTCTCTAAATTTTTCTTTTAAAGTATCAGAAAAAGCTAAGTTTACCTCTTCCGTTTTACAACTCCTTTACAATTATTCATTCATAATAACAATTATTGATTATTTCATTACTAAAGTGAAGATTTTTTTATCAAAACGATATAAATTGACTTTTATTTGAATAGAGATTTTAGTTTTGCCTGTATGTGTTAGTTGGTAATTGATTTTAAAAGACTATTTCTTTGATTTTTAGTTTTAATCTTCTTCCACTAACCCTTCAATAAGCCTAAAAATAAAAGAACTGCCGAAACAGCCCAAACGATTTTAAAACTCAATCTAAAAAACATATATATTTCAACACAAAAAAAGAGAAGGTATCATCCCCTTCCCATTATTCTTCGGCATACTGTTAAATCTTAAAATCTTAATATTTAGCGTTAAATTTCATCTAGGTTTCTTACTAAAAAATTGGTCACACTCTGGTCACATCGTAGTCACACACTAGCGAAAACTACCGGAAACTAAAGTTCATTTAAGAATTAATAATCTCCTTAAAAGTGCGATATAAGGGCATTTCAGGACACCCTTGAAAACTAAAGGACATTTCATGCTCCACGCTGGCAGTGTAGAGGTCACATATGTATGAATTAACTCATTTCACCTGAATACAAAGGAAAATATTATGGGGTTTTATTGGGGATTAAATAGAAAAAATAATCCCCAACGTATCATACTCTATCAACTCAATCCAATAAGAAACCCAATAAAATCAGGCTTTTTCATACTAAATCTGTTATAATCCTACGGTCACCACGGCTTTGACAGGGTGAAGGTCGCTGATTCAAACCCAATCGGGATCATTAGAAAAATTTTGATATGACGCGGTTTCTCAAACATGAGAAATCGCGTTTTTTGTTTAAAAAAGATATTGAGCAACGATTATAAAGAAGATTAAATCTAACGCTAAAGCATCCGACTTCTAGGACTTGGATGTTGAGCGGATGACAACCGTATAAATAGTTGCTTTAATGAACATATACGAACACAAAAAAAATCATTGATAGAAGGCGAAAAATAGTATTTTAAATCAAAATTAACAATAAGAGGGAATGATTATGAACAAAAAAGTAAGAGCAGTGATGTTACTTTTGATGGTATTTTCTATCGGGGTGATACTGCATGGAAATGTAGTATATGGCGCTCAGAAAAACAAATTATATGTGTCTCCGATTGGAAGCAACAAAAACGCAGGAAGCAAGAAAAAGCCTTTAAAAACTATACAAAAAGCTGTCAATGTAGCAAAACCCGGTACAACTGTTTATGTAAGAAAAGGTATATACAAAGAACAAGTCGTCATAAAGAAATCTGGACTAAAAAATGCCCCCATCATAATTAAGGCTTATCCAAAAGAGAAGGTGACCATTGATGGGAGAGGTCTTAAGGTGTCATGGGACTATCAGGGCTTAGTATCAATGCATGACAAAAGCTATGTCACCATCGATGGATTTGAAATCAAAAATTACAAAACAAGGAAAGAGGGTTTAGTACCAATCGGCATCTCAGTCAGCGGGAGCGGAAAAGGAATCCGTATTTTGCGTAATCATATTCATCACATCGAAACGCATCATACAAACGGGAATGCGCATGGAATTGCTATATACGGAACAAAAGCACCGCAAGCTATTGAAGATATTTTGATTTCAGACAACAAACTAGAAGATATGAAACTGGGTGCAAGTGAAACGCTGGTGCTAAACGGGAATGTATCGAATTTCAAGGTTACATATAACATCTTAAGGCGAAACGATAATATAGGAATCGATGTCATCGGATTTGAAGGCGTATCTCCTGTTGAAGCGTTTGATCAGGCAAGAAACGGAATCATCAGCAACAACACGGTCTATCAAATATCCAGTTACGGAAATCCAGCCTACGGAAACCATTATACAGCTGGCGGGATCTATGTGGACGGTGGAAAGGAGATCATTATCGAAAAGAATAACGTATATAAAAACGATATAGGAATAGAAGCTGCTAGCGAACATGCTGGCAAATTCACAAGTTCTATAACTATACGAAAAAATACGATTTATGAGAATAGAAGTGCAGGTATTGCAATAGGAGGATATGACGAGAAAAGAGGAAGTACTGTAAACAGCATCATTACCGACAACATCCTGTATAAAAATGATACAAAATATCAAGATGGCGGACAATTGCTCCTCCAATATAATACAAAACAAAATAGAATCGAAAACAACATCATGGTCGCAGGAGATTCCAATCTCCTTATCAGCAGCCCTTTCAAGCAAAATGAAGGAAACAAAATAGACAATAATGTTTATTACCTAGATAGAGGAGAGAAAGAGACGCGTTGGATATGGGAAGCGGAAGAAATTATAGGGTTTTCTGCTTATAAAGAGAAAAGTCTCCAGGATACAAGCAGTGTTTTTAGAAAGCCAGAGTTCGTGAATGAAAGGAAACGCGACTTTCGATTGAACACCGAAACGCAATAATTTCCCTGTCAATAATGCGATAAGGTTTACAAAGTAGAGGAAAACGATCATAGGAACCATCCCTATGATCGTTTTTTGTTTATGCGTCTTCACCCGCCTATGTTTAAATAAATAAGAAGCTGTCTGCCTAGTGTTTGAGAAGGTAAACACGGGAGCTTACTGTATTTGAATTGCTGACGGCTACTTATGCAGTGAAGTGACCCCAATGGTTAGTTGTGTCTAACAATTGGGGTCACTTCACTCAATACCATTTTTCAACTAAAAGGTGTTTTTTATTTGTCTCACTCTACGGGGTCAGTCCCTCCATTAGATGTACGGGAAATGGCTTTTTCTTTAGATAAGGGTGGATGTTAAAAAGGAAGCCGGTTTATGTTCCCCTGCTGCTATCGATTTTACGATATAAATCCTTTATTTTGTGCCTATAACAGGGCATTATGTAAACATAAAGTTTCCGCACACCACATGGGTGCAATACAGGATGCTGATGAGTTTACTTTGTACCCAAAAAATTATTTAACATAATTTATTCCTCTCAGCTTATCTGTACCCACTTACCACTTCAGTTTTTCTTTTATGTTTTCATCCGTCAAACCTTCGTACATTACTTCCCCTTTTTCGAAAGCAAACCTACTGTCAACAAATTCTTTGTGTTCATCTTTATCAAAATCATACTATGGAACAAGTGGGTTCAGAAGAAATGAAATAACCTGAGATCCATAAAATGTGGAACCAGGTCTAGTTTTTTACATTTTAACAGTATTTATATTGAATACTTACAAAATTCAGGTATTTTCTTAATAATCTTCATTTAATCTATTAATAGATTAAAAAATACATAAAAATACATAGACGGGGAGAGTTTGGTATGACTGGCCAAAATTCTAATAATAGCATTAACAGGAGAGATTTCTTAAAAGTTGGAGGAATGAGCACACTTGCCCTTACTCTTGGATCCACTGGGGTATTATCACTCGGTTCAAAGGCATTTGCGAATGCTACCGAAAATCCAACTAGCGGCTTTGGCGGATATGGCCCTTTAGTTCCTGATCCAAATGGTATCCTCGACCTTCCAGAAGGTTTCCATTACAAAATCATCTCCAAAGAAGCCGACCTGATGACAGACAGGACCCAAATACCTGGTGCTTTTGATGGAATGGCGGCTTTTGAAGGGCCGAACAATACGACCATTCTTGTTCGTAATCATGAATTATCGACAGGTCCAGCATTTGGAAGCAATCCATATGATGCGAATGCTAAAGGTGGTACAACCGCTCTAGTTGTAGGTCCTAATCGTGAAGTAATCAAAGAGTATGTTACCTCTTCAGGTACAATCCGAAATTGTGCTGGCGGAGCGACACCTTGGGGAACTTGGCTGACTTGTGAAGAAAACCGTTCCGAGGGACACGGATATGTATTCGAGGTAGATCCACAGCAGCCGGAAAACGAATTGTCTAAAACTCCAATCAAGGAAATGGGGCGTTTCTCCCATGAGGCTTGTGCCATTGACCCTTCGACAGGATATGTATATCTAACTGAGGATGCGAACCCAAGCTACTTTTACCGTTTCATTCCAAATGATACCAGCCAAAAACCAGGTTCGTTACAAAAAGGCGGCAAGCTCTATGCAGCGGCAATTGAAGCGGTATCTGACCCAGCCGCAAGTACCTTTAAAACAGGACAAACATTTAAGATTGTTTGGAAGGAAATAGATCCTCATTGGTGCCGTGAGGAAGCAGATGCACAAAACTGCATTAAGTTCTCCAGACTTGAGGGAGCATTCTTCCAAGAGGGTGTCTTCTGGTTCGATGACACCTCTGCCGGTGACAAAAAACTTGGACGCGTCTATCGCTATGTTCCTCACACTAATACATTGGAGCTTTTCTATGAGGGAAATGATGCACGAGAAATGGAATATCCGGATAATATCTGCTGTACTCCTTGGGGCGACCTTTGGTTTGCAGAAGATGGTTCTGGACAAGACCGCATTATGGGAATTACCCCAGAAGGCAAGGTCTATCCTTTTGCCGCAAACCGTTTAAGTGATTCTGAATTGGCAGGCCCAACCTTCTCACCAGATGGAAACACACTTTTTGTCAATATTCAAAGCCCAGGCAAAACCTTTGCGATCTGGGGACCGTTCCAACGCAGAAACTCTGCGCGCGCAAGGGAAATGTCCTTTGCTGCTCCTGCTAATCTTGCACCGCAAGTTTCGGAAGAAACGGCTAAGGCTGCCGAGGCACAAGGTATGTCCGTTCTGGAAGCGGCAGCATTTGAGCGTCACGGAATAAAAATGGTTTAAATTATTTTACAGGATACCATAAAAAAGATGTAAACTAACACTTTGTATGGTTTACATCTTTTTTCCATTAAAGGTTGTTACAGTGAATTATCAAAGTGGGATCATATTTCCAGATAACCTTCACTCAAAGTTTTATCGGAGGAGCAGATTAAATGCTTTTAGTTTGTAAACAACATGTTAAAAGCGCCTTGAAAATGATTTTTCTTCCACTAAATTATATTTTTTAAGGAAATACATTAAATCCTAAAATAAAGAAAACTCGCCGATTGGCAAGCCCTGCCCTTGGGCGAAGACAGAGGCGTAGTTGCACTTATACTTTATTCCTAAAATTTCTCACTACGTCGAATTGGCTTCCAGCTAGAAATTTATACTTTCTTAAAGTGCAAAAAAACAGAGGAAGACTATATCTCCCTCTGCCAAGTTTATTCTCCCAGTACATCAAAAACAGTAACTGGTCCTTTTCTCTTATGTTCCGTCTTTAAGAATAATTCTTCGATTCTCTGCTTACTTTTCTCCTTTACTTCTTTTCCCTCCAAGTAATCATCAATTTCGTCATATGTGACTTGTAATGCTACTTCATCCGGTAATTGCGGCTTATCATCTTCTAAATCCGCTGTTGGAGTTTTCAAGTATAAATGTTCTGGGCAACCCAACTCCTTTAGCAGCATTTTTCCTTGTCTCTTATTGAGTCTAAAGATTGGAACTACGTCCGCTGCTCCATCACCGTGCTTCGTAAAGAATCCCACTAAAGCTTCCGCAGAATGGTCCGTTCCTAATACTAATCCGTTTTTTGCACCTGCAATGCTGTATTGCACCTTCATTCGTTCCCTTGCTTTCTCATTTCCTTTTAAGAAATTCGTTAACTCAATGCCAGCTTCTTTTAAAGAGTTTACACTAGCATCCACAGCGGGTTTGATATTCACAGTAATTACTTCGTCAGGCTGAATAAACTGAATTGCATCTTGGCAGTCACTTTCATCCTTCTGAACTCCATAAGGAAGTCGTACAGCGATAAAAGAGTATACCTTTTCGCCTAGCTCCTCGTTAAGTTCATTTACAGCCATCTGAGCAATTTTAGCTGTTAAAGTAGAATCCTGTCCGCCAGAAATCCCTAACACAAGAGCCTTAATAGCCGGATGCTTTCTTAAATAATTTTTTAAAGCCTCCACACTTCTGCGAATTTCTTTTTTTACATCAATAACCGGTTGTACCTTTAGTTCCTCAATAATTTGCTGTTGTAATGTTTTCATAATAAATTACCTCCATATTGTAATTCAAATCGTTTATAGTTTAATTCATTTGCTTACGTAGTTGCTTTCAAATAACTCCTAACGTTTTATTTCTTTATATAATCCATGTTCTTTGATGTATTCATAACAAGCATCTGGTAACAAAGAATCAGCTTCTCCTCCAGAAGCAATTTCCTCACGAATGTAGGTAGAGCTTATTTCCATGACTACCCCTTTATCCATTAAGTGAAATCGACCATCATCATAGTTTCTTAGCAGAGGAGACTCTGCTATTGTTTCCGTCATGTTAATCCCTTTTCTTCCCATTACGATGAATTGATTCTGTTTTATCAATTCTTCATCCATCGTCCATTTTCCATCCTTAATGTCTACTAAAAGGTCTGCACCCATAATAAAAAACAATTCAGCTTTAGGAAACACCTTTTTAAAATGTTCCATTGTGTAGTAGGTATATTGTCTTTCAGGACGGACATTCATTTCATAGGTATCCAAAATGAGTTTCTTCTTATTAGCAATCGCTAATTTAACCATTTCTTCTCGATGCTTATCTTGCGTTTGAAGAACTTTATCTCTCCGGGCCTCTCCAATTGAAGGCAGCAAGATAACAAAATCTAACTTCTTTCGATGTGCTACCGTAGCAGCCACCCACAGATGAGCATGAGTAATTGGGTCAAAGGAAGAACCATAGAGCCCAATTCTCACACCCTCGTTAAACAAATCTTCAATATTCTTATTTGGATTTAATGAACGATAATAATCTACCATTTTTTCTTGAGAAATTGTCATCAAAGTGCACCTCGTTTCTATAAAATTAACCGTATCTTTTCTGTATTTTTATCGAGCTAACTTCGCTTCCAACTTTTCTTGAACTTCCTGGATTTGCTTCATTTTGTTATCCCAGCATTTTTGGCTTAAATCAACCGGATATTCTTCCGGATTCATATCACGCTTATATTCATCCCACAAAAGTTTTAAATTATCTTTTACGTATTGTTGAATTTCCTGAATTGTCGGTAACTCATACACAAGTTCACCGTCCACAAAAATATTGTGGTGCAGCTCTCTTGCCTCGAAGTTAGTAACAAATTTTGAAATAAACGTATGAACGGGATGAAACATTTTCAGCTTTTCTTCTTCTTGGGGGTTTTCATCCTCTAATGTGATATAATCCCCTTCGGAACGTTGATTTGTAAGATTGATAATGCGATAAATTTTCTTTAAACCTGGAGTAGATACTTTTTCGGGGTTTGCAGAAATCTTCACAGTGTCGATAAGCTCTCCATTGTCATCTTCAATTTTTACAAGCTTAAACACAGCGCCAAGAGCAGGTTGGTCAAATGCCGTGATTACTTTTGTTCCTACGCCCCACACATCAATTTTTGCTCCTTGTGCTTTCAAATGACTAATTGTGTATTCATCCAAATCATTAGAAGCTACAATCTTCGTTTCTTTAAATCCTGCTTTATCTAGCATTTTTCGTGCTTCTTTAGATAAATAAGCTAAGTCTCCGCTATCTAATCGAATTCCTTTAAAATTTATATCATTTCCTAATTCTTTCGCCACTTTAATTGCTGTTGGAACACCAGATTTTAATGTATCATAGGTATCTACCAGAAACGTGCAATCTTTATGTCTACGAGCATATTTGTGAAATGCTTTGTACTCATCTCTATATGCTTGAACCAGTGAATGGGCATGTGTTCCAGCAACCGGAATACCGAACTTTTTACCCGCCCTAACATTACTTGTAGCATCAAAGCCTGCAATATACGCAGCTCTTGTACCCCAAATTGCTGCATCAAACTCATGCGCACGTCTTGTTCCGAATTCCATAACGGTTTGCTCTCCTGCTGCCCTCTTAATTCTTGCGGCTTTTGTTGCAATTAATGTTTGATAATTGACAATATTAAGAAACGCCGTTTCTATCAATTGTCCTTCTGCCAAAGGCGCATCTACTTGAAGGATTGCTTCGTTTCCAAAAACTAATTCTCCTTCTTTCATTGCTCTGATTTTCCCAGTGAAGCGTATTGTTTTCAGATACTCTAAAAAGTCATCAGAGTATCCTAATTCATTTCTCAAATATTCGATATCACTTTCTGTAAACCTATACCCCTTAATAAACTCAATAATTTTTTCTAATCCTGCAAAAACTGCGAACCCATTCCCAAACGGAAGTTTGCGGAAGTATAATTCAAACACTGCACGTCTATTGTGCATGTTATCTTCCCAATATGTTTCAGCCATGTTAATTTGATATAAGTCCGTGTGTAGTGCAAAGCTATCATCCATATATTTTTGATTCATTTTCATTTCCTCCAATGTTTAAACACCAGTTGGTGTTAATGCAAACCTAATACTGTAAACATCATAGCCAGTATAGAATGTTAGTTTTAATTACTTTTTATCTAATCAAATCAAAGATAAATCCGTGGAATTTACTATATTTACACCGTATATGTCTTTTAATTCTTTAAATGCTTTTTCTGTCATTTCTTCATAACCAGGTATTGGGCTCATACAATCATCTAATAGATAAATTCTTGCCAGTATATCTCGATTATTTGCGTAATATTCTACTATCTGTCTAACAGATTCTAATACGCAGTGAGACTTAGCCTCTCCTGCAATAATAATTTTGTCGTACAACTTTAATGATTCTAAAAATTCATCGTTGCAGTATTCATGTTGAGAATATTCCGGCTTAATAATCCCATACATTTCACTTAATGGGTCTTGACCCTTTACTATCTTTTTAATGGCAGACTTTCGAGCGGTAGAATGGAAATGAATGATATTTGAAAATTGCCCTTCCAAAGCCGCTCCATCTGTACCTTCAATACAATGATAGGTCCAAATACATAATTGCTTTTTACCTAACTTCTCCAAATTACGAATATAATTTAAACTTTCTTCTTGTTTATCTACTGCTACCCACTTTCCTGACTCAACATCTTCTTTTGTTATGATGGTGAACGGTTTTGGATGCTCTCCGTTTTTATCAATCCACCAACTTGGATGAAAGATTTGCTGTAGTTGATGAGTATCTAAAGAAACAGCTATGGTGGTAATTTTCTCTAAGTTGTTGTAAATGAACTTTGCTACGTTCTTGATGTCTTTATGGGAATTAAGAACAGCTAATTCTCCTTGTTCCATAAAATCATTTTGAAAGTCGATACCAATGAACATCACTTTTTCGATATCTTCAATAGAAGGAATCAAATTCTCTGAATGAGCAAGAGTTAATAAATCATTCAGTTTTCTCGTATTAACACCACCGATTGCATTCAAATCAACAATTTCTTCAAATTTTGTTTTCATATTCAACACCCTCCTATTTATATAAATTTTAATTGTTAATTGTACATTTTACAGTTATTTATTTTAAAAAATTGCGGTATCTTTTATCCCTAGATACCTTCACATTTTATTTAAAACGTTTAAAAGTATAACGAAGCTATTTCTGACTCTTCATCATCTACGAATCGGTACAGATTAGCAGGTCTTTTAGAATTTCTTTGTGTTTTCTTATCTTTATTCTCTACTTTTTTAATGAACGGAAGATTCTTTATCTTTTTAAAGAAGTTTTCCGAAGCAATGCTCTTATGATAATAAACGGCTAACAAGACCTTTTGTAGTTCTGATACCGAAAATTCTTCCGGTAAAAATTCCTTCGCCACATTCGTTTGCATCATATCTCGTTTTATAACAGCTAAAGCATCCTGAATAATCTTTCGGTGGTCAAATGCTAGTTCTAAGGCAAAGGCCTCTTCCATGGTAAACAACTCTACTTCTGCTGCATCATCAGCTGCTTTTCGATTCTCCAAATGAAATTCAGGAACAATAGCGTAATGAGCATTAGAAATGATCCAACCTCTTTTATCCCTTCCTGGTTCATCATAAGTTCCAAATTGCTTTAAATGAATACCGTTTACGCCTGTCTCTTCTTCCAATTCTCTTTTGGCAGTCATAAAAGCTGATTCATTTGGTTGAACGAATCCTCCAGGCAGAGCCCATTTTCCTGCTTCAATATTAGGTTCGCCTTCTGCATCTAATAATGCACGTTGAATTAGCATGATTTTAAGAACTTTTTCATCATTGTCCTCATCTGGAACAATGGTAAAAACCGCTATATCAGCTGTATACCCTTTTGGAGTTACATACTTTCTTGAATCTGAATCGTAATTTTTTAATACTTCTTCTTCTGTTTGATACTTTCCCATTTACTACATTCCCTTCTCTATCTAATAATTAGTATGTCTGTAATAAATATTTTCAAAACTTTTGCTTTATCCCTCTTTTTAATTGTTAATTGTACTTTTTACATTTATTATAACTAAAAATTTAAGGGACGCAATCGCTTCTTATCTTTTTCTATAACATCATATTCTTGCTTTTTTAAAAAGTTCCTTTTTTTAATTATTAATTGTACTATTTACAATTAATATAACAGACTATTTTTAAATAATCAAGTTTTTCATCACAACAATAGTGTATGACGCATAGTATAAATCATATACTGTATGACATATAGTATTAAAAATGAGGTGGGTGAATGAGCAATTTATTGAATTCATTAACTACAGAGCTTAGGAGAGGAACGTTGACATTAGCGGTTTTAAGTCAATTACAAACCCCTCAGTATGGATATTCACTTGTTCAGTTGTTGGAGGGATCAGGCATTGCCATAGATCAAAGTACCCTATATCCATTGCTTCGCCGATTGGAGAAGCAGGAGCTGGTGTCGAGTAGTTGGGATACATCTGAGAGCAGGCCCCGTAAGTACTATGTTTTAAGTGAATATGGGTTAGAGATATTTTTGCAGTTAAAAAAAGAATGGATAAAGAATTCGAAAGAGCTTTATAACCTATTACAAGGGGAGGAAAATGATGAACTTAATTGAGATTTATATTCAGGAAGTTGCTCAGAGGCTGCCTGAAAAAAATCGTGAGGATATTACACTTGAGTTACGGTCAACCATAGAGGATATGCTTCCTGATGATTACAGTGAAGAAGATGTAAAGGCGGTTCTTGAAAAATTAGGGAGCCCCGTCACATTGGCTAGTGGTTATCGAGATCGGCCAATGCACTTAATTGGTCCACGCTATTTTGATGTATATGTGACGCTGCTAAAAATGATTTTACCGATTGCCGCTGTCATTTCATTAATCTCGATGATCGCCGAATATTTTATTGGATATAGTGGAGAACAAGCGGTTATAAATATTGTTTTGGGTCTTATCGGTGAAGGAATATGGAGAATCATTGAAGTAGGGATTCAAGTATTCTTTTGGCTAACACTTGTGTTTGCTACTTTAGAAAGAACAGATAAAGGAAAAGATGAACAGCCATTAACAGCATGCCTTACAAAATGGACTCCTGATGATTTGAAAAATATCTCTTATATCCCTAAGAAAAAAGCGATTTCAAAGTGTGAAGTATTTGGAGGTTTAATGTGGACTGCGATCTGGGCAACGCTTTATTTTTATGCGCACCGTCTTGTAGGTGTATATAGAGGAGATGGAAACGGACTTGAATTTGTGACTCCAACCTTCAGTCAAGATGTTTTGCTTCGGTATTGGCCAATCGTTGTTATTCTGATCGGTTTAGAAATAGCATTATTCCTTTATAAATTAATAAAAGGACAATGGACGCAAAGAATGGCAATATGCAATGCTGTCCTCCAGCTAATTGGAACTATTGTATTTATTGCGATAGTATTAAATCCAAATGTGATAAGCAAAGATTTCATTATGTATATGACCGATTTATTCACTATTACCGCGAATCAATTTAAAACGTGGATAGTTGGCAGTGGAATTTTCATCTTTATGCTATCTGCGGCAATCAATGTATTTGATGGCTTCCGCAAGGCTCGCATTCGTCAATCCAAATCAAACGGGTGCTCGAGTTGAAGAGGAAAATAAGAAAACGGATCATCAAATAACCTCTGATAAAACAATCTTATAGCATCTTTTGATAAATAAAACTCGCCAATCGGCGAGTTTTATTTATCTCATGCTGAAGCCCTTTAGAATCCTCAAGCTAGCTTAGAGTTTTCTTTTCATCTTTTATTCTACCTATTTTAGCACATACGCTGCTAAAACACTTTGCAGCTCATAAATGTTTAAACTTTTGTTGAATTGCTTTTGAAGCGGCACCTGACTTCCAGACAGCCAAATCTTCAACTCTGCGTCTAGGTCAAAGTTCCCAGCTGTTTCAATGCTAAAATGCGTAATGCTACGATAAGGGACAGAGTGATATTCCGTTTTCTTCCCTGTTAGCCCTTGTTTATCTACTAAAATCAGGCGTTTATCTGTGAATAAGAACATATCGCGAATCAGCCGATATGCCTTTTCGATTTTCTCGCCTGGAGCCAAAATTTTTTGGAATTCAACTCTAATTTCTTCAATATCTACTTCTGCTGCGTTACCCATTAATCCATCTAAAAACCCCATTTTCTCTCACTCTCCTTATCCTGTATATTTTATATTATATAGTTATTTTCATATTTTTTCCATTTTTTCATAGTCCACTTATAGATGTTCTAACGTATCATCAAGCTAACAAGAAACGAGTTACCCTAAAAGATAACAACGAATAATATATCAAAAAGCGAAAGAGATCGTTCACCGACAAGCCCATAGTTGCCGAAAGGGATTCAAAGCTAAAAACCATTAAAAAAGGGCTTCTCAAGGAGAGGGTTAATATTTTTTAATTCATACCATTCCTTCTAATTTGTATCCGATTGCAAGTAATATCGTTTCAAAATATTCAAATTACTATTTATAATGGAAATATGTACATAACTGGGAAACTTGTATTAGGGGGACGTTAGTGTTGAAAACTAAAATTATATGGTCAGTATTTTGGGTCTTGGTTGTTGTTTCAATTTCGTGGTGTGCGTATGCAGTAACGCCGTATATCTTCGGAGACAAGCCGCTTCAAGCGGCAGAAGAAAGCACGGCGGAAGAAAGCACGGCGGAAGAAAGCACGGCGGAAGAAGAAACATCGACCGAAGAAGTTGCGAAGCCAAAGCTAGAGGAACAATTATCAGATTTCATAAATAGATATCATAGCAGAATGAATGATTTGACCGGGTGGGGACGAATTGATTCCCCAAGTTGGGAAGGCGTTCATGGCACCTCAATAAACATTGTCAAGGACCTTGACGCATTGAATTATACAGGGAATGCGGACTTGGAAAAGGATTTAGAAGACATTCGTAAACTAGCGAGCGAACTATCTGAAGTAAACGATACGCAAAAACTTCGGGAACTTCACGAATACTTTCACGACATTGACGTTGTCATGAATGGAAACTACGGTGAAGGGGATTTTTTTGGAATTACAAAATGGGCAACCGCTAACAAGTAAAGGACAGAAAAAGCCGTTCCTTTTCGTTTTTGATTTCATGAAAAGAAACGGCCTTTGTTCTTGCTTGTAGTTCATCTAGCAGATTTTGCTGAAAGAGTACCCCTGCTTCAATTTCCCTTCACATGATTGAGGAAGGGGTGTTCTCGCCTATTTTTGATAAAAATTCACTCTAGGAGGCTTTTCCTATACGCTTCAGGGTCCCTCCCCGCTTCTTGTAATAGTACCTTCCGTCTTCCTGATCCTTAAAAACGGATATACCAAACCATTTTAGGGGAGTCCAAACAGGTTTCAAGTACATGGCTGGCACTTTTATCACCCTTTCATTGTTCCTTATCTAAAACTTTAATTCTATACTAACTACCTTCTGTGAAAATGGTGTGTTTTTCCTGTAAATTTCTTTCCAAAGAAAAAGAGCCCGATAATAATCGGACTCCCCCCTCTTTTTAAGCTGTGATACTCTGAGCTCTTTTCCCCCTCTTTGACTGCCATAAGAAGATAATCGAGAGAAGCACGAATGCTGCAGTCGAATCCAATACTACATCATGCACAGCTGCACCACGGCCTGGAACAAAAGATTGATGCCATTCATCTGAAGCTGCATACACAGTTACAAAAAGCCATGACAGGATGTATCGATTTCTCTTAAAATGAAGTGTGTTCCAAGTTAAGCAAGCTAACATCCCAAATAACACAACGTGTGCTGATTTTCTCATAACCTGATTAAGATAATCTGTTGTTAGATAGAACTTCTTATCATTAGTATCTTTATGAGTCACATGATACGAAGTCTGAACAGTATCTTGAACTACATCTTTAGTATTCTTACTAGTAAATGATGGTGTAGCAGTAAACAAGTAAATTGCCACACACCACAGTATGGTCATTAGCAGCCAAAATTTTTTAATCATATAGATTTCCCTCCTCTTTACCCTTAAAGTTTTTAGTAGCCTAGGAAGAGAAGTTTAAATAAACTGTTAAGTGATCACTTCCACTAAAGCTGTACTCTGTTCAGCTATAGAACGCCGTTGGTTAACCGCCCCTGGGCAAAGACAGAGGCATAGTGCCCTTATACTGTATTCCTAAAATTTCTCGCTGCGTCGAATTGTCTTCCTGTTAGAAATTTATACTTTCTGCTTAAAGCGTGAAAAAAGCGCCCATATTTAGTTACCGATGGCTTGGACCTTTTTGTGATAATAAATGATCTTATTTTGAATTTTCTTCTTCAAATTATCATCTAAACATCCTTGTAGGATCAACTCGTTGTGGGCAAGGAGAACTATATAATAAATCTTCTTCAATTTGTTGAAATAATTCACGTTATCATCTCCCTAACTTAATGGTAGCATATTGTTTTCTATATAAGGAGGAGACCTTTCAAAAAAAGATTTACAGTTCCTTAACCTTTGTTACAAATCTATATCAGTGTCTTTTGATATCAAAATTCCTCCGTATGCTGATATTTCGGTTGATGGACCAGAAATATTCTAGCATCATGGGAGAGTTTTTTAATACCACGCTAGAAGCTTTATTATGCCCTAGGCCCAGCCTAGGGCATAATAAAGCCTCTCTGTCGACAAGTTGCAGTCTTCCCATTCCCATGTAATGGAGAAGCTAGATACCGTCGAGATAGGATGAATTTTGAATGTAAAGGATGCAACAATGCCAAAATTTCCACCTCCACAGCAAGCCCAAAATAGATCACTATTGAGATGTTAGTTGGCTTTAATAGGTATTATTTCTTTCAGACTGGAGGAATATGTTAATAAATTTATTCAACGCAAGTTCTGAATTATACAGGAAGCCCCTGCGAGAAGGCTTCTTTCTTTATCTCCAGTCTGCAGCTTCCTCCGGTGTTAGAAGTTTATTGTAATGACCATGACTATCTAAATATGCTTTGCAATCCGCATAATTCTCCATGCCTGTATCGAATGGGCCGATAAGGAAAATGAGAGATCCGTCAGGGCCGCGTTTTACATCAAAATGATGCCCGGTTGTAAACAGATAATTATGCACTTCCCCAAGTGCAGAGCCAGCGAAACCACCTGTATAGATATAACGAATCTCTCCAGTCGGCTTGCTGCTAGTTCCTACAAACCATTCAAGAGTTTTATTTCCGACTAGCATATTTAGGTCTGTATCTCCACTTGCGCCAGCAAGCCTTCCTTTATCAGTATATTGCCAAATATCACAAGGCATGTCAGGCTTAAGTCCTGTAGGTTGTCCAATATCATTTGCAGCATAACGAGGAATCCATAAAAAATCAGCTTTTACTCGATTCATTCCGTATTGTTGGTAAAAGAAATGGCCCGTATATAATCCGACCTTCCAACCGGCAGCCTTGCAAGTATCGATGAATGCTTGTGTAGCAGGGACAAGGTCTGCTGGATTCCTTGTCGTCATTTCTTCTACATCCGCTACTAAAAATTTTGCAGCTTTATCTGCACGAGACATAAAATCTTTCGCTTCTACAATCGCATCATTTATGCTCACAAAGCGGCAATATGCATAGTGTCCAAAAGGAATATTATATGCCTTACAGCCAGCTACAAACTCTTTATATTTTCTATCAATTGTGGTAGATCCGTACTGTACGCGAATAATGGCAAGATCTAGCTCATCCTTTGCCTTACTCCAGTCAACTGAATTATGGTGTGAAAAATCAGCGATTTTTCCCATTACGTATCCCCTCCCCTCATTGTTTCATGATCAGTCCATAATCCTAACATGATACCTAATATATATACAACATCCTGAATCTGTCCAAGTTGTCCCTCAAACTCCGTATAGCCAAGAGACTTCGCAATCATCCCAACCAACGCAAATAGCGCAACCCAGGTTTTCCAGTTGCGAAGACGTTTGAACGTATTTTCTTTTATAAAATTCATGGCAATCCTCCTGTTTTTATTAGCCGTACATTTGTAGTACTAAAGAAATGCACCAGCTTGTCCTATACTATGTAAGACAAGGCTAATAAGTCATAGGATAACCACCCAAGTTCTACGGTTAATACTCTTCCTTATTTGGAATAATTAAGTTATTCAAGTAAAGGGCAGGTAGATTATAGATGCACTTTATATACAGTATGTTATTTTTGGCTGCAGCAATAAAATGGGGGGATTGGCGGAACTGGAGAGCTTATTATCCAACAATCCTGTTTTTTATCGGCGGTGACCTCTTAAAGAACGCTCTGCTTTACGATTATCGTATGTGGGAGTATCAGGAAACCATAGTTGGAGAAAGTATTTTCTTCGGACATCTAATCATTAACCTTGTGATTATGGCAATTCTATATCCAGCTACAATATTGATATATCTCGGGAAATATCCGCATGTTTGGTGGAAGCAATTGTTGTGGCAGGCATTCTGGATACTTTCTTATATCATAATTGAATGCATCAACCTTCACTTTAACTTGTTATCTCATTATCACGGATGGAATATGTGGTGGTCATTAGCTTTTGATACTGTAATGTTTTCCATATTACGGCTTCATCATAAGAACCCGCTTTTAGCTTGGGGCTTTTCAATGATTTGGCTAATTTTTTTATGGAATGTATTTGATGTACCTATTAAAACATTGAAATAGGGTGAACGAAATGGTCTTCCCAATTTTTATAGCCATAACATTGCTACTTATGATTTCTTTTTGTGTTACTTCGAAACGAATGCATATATTTGAGATTTTTTTCCTTTGGATGATTACTTGGTTAATTACTCACAGCATAGCCTGGATGGTTTTTGTCAATCTTAAATGGTTAAAGCTTTCAACGGATTTAGGGAACTTTTGGACCGAGACTCTTGGCCTGCTTATCCTTTATCCTTTACTCGTTATTTGGTTCTTCGATATTTCAATACTTATTCATACTAAAGTAAAAAAGTATGCTCTTCTTTTATTAGCTATATTTACAATAGCTTCAGTTGAATTTTGTTTTATTTTTTTAGATACTATAATTGATAAAAATTGGAATTTCGCTTATTCATGTATCAAGTGGGCTTTTATCGTATCTGTTTCATACTTTTTATGGCAATGGTATCGAAAAAAATTATGTAAAGAGGGGCTCATTTAATCCATGTTTATTTTTCCGAAACACTTCGATGAAAATGAATGGTTTATAATCATCATTCTCCTTTTGAGTCTTATTTTATTTAAATTGCCTAAAAGATTCCCTGCGTCGATTACCATTCTCATCCTATTGTTAAGTGTAGCAATCCCTAAGATTATTGATCACAGCATTGCTGCTATGTCGCCGTATGATTTTTATCGTTTAAATGATTCGGAGAAATTTGAAGTATTTGATTTACTGTTAGATGGGGTTTATCTTCCCTTTGGTTATTTATGCGTCTATTTTTATGATATTCTTCTTCCAAGAGGCTTTCAAATTGTTTTTTATATTCTAGTCTGGGCTATATTTGCAGTGTTTTTTGAATACATCAACGTAAAATTAGGTTTATTTACCTACCATGGCTGGAAGCTAATTTATTCATTCCCGACTTATATAACGGTTATTTCTCTATTCCTCTCTTTTTATGAGTGTATCCAGTATTACTATGAGAAGACCAAGAAAACTATCGAGACTTAATGTTGTTGTTTGAATCAGCTTATTTATTAGGATATTTCACGTATTCGTCAAAATATATTTCATCAATAAGCTATCATTTGGCTATTCTAATTAATAGTAAAGGAAATAGAGCTAAAATGAAAAAAAGAGAAGCCGTTATCTAGACGAGATGGCTTCTTACAGGCTGTACAAAATTCGGATTTGGTTTTAATGCTTCACTTCCCATCCCTTTCTAAAACAAAAGAGGACACTGAAACAAAAAGCAACTATCCTTTCTGAATCAGCGCCCTCACGCTTTCGCTTTTGGCCTATATTAAAATTTAAATCTTTCCTGAGAATATAGCTGGTAATGATGCCTTAAGCACCAGCTAACGCATTAAGAATGACTGCTACTCGCGCGTCCTTTACCTCGTAGTAAATCTCCAAGCCTTTACGCGTTCCAGATACGACATTAACAGCCTTTAATTTTGCTAGATGCTGGCTAATTGTACTTTGGGGCATGCCAAATTCCTCATAAAGAGAAGTTACATTTAACGGTCCTTTTTCAATCATAACTTTTATAAGTGCAAGGCGGGTAGGATGAGCTACTACTCTTAACATCTCTGCACCATCCTTAAATTCCTCAATGTTCATCTCGTTACCTCACTCCTCTTTTTATACCTTTCTATCATAATACAACAATATCAATAAAGAATTAACCATGTAAATGTTTCCAAACGCCTTTTCTAAAGAAAACTCGCCGACTGGCGAGCCCTGCTCTTGGGCGAAGACAGAGGCGTAGTTGCACTTATACTGTATTCCTAAAATTCCCTACTACGTCGAATTGACTTCTAGCTGGGAATTTATACTTTCCTACAGTGCAAAAAAGAACACTGAAACAAAAAGCAACTATGCTCTTTGAATCAGTGTCCTCACGCTTTGGATTATAATCTTTCCTGCGGAAGCACTTACGCACTGACTAGCATATTAAGAATAGCCCCTACACGCTCATCCTTTACTTCATAGTAAATCTCTAAACCTTTACGTGTTCCTGAAATAATTTTGGCAGCCCTCAATTTCGCCAAGTGTTGGCTAACTGTACTTTGTGGCGCTTCAAGCTCCTCGTAGAGAGCGGTTACATTTACTGGCCCTTTTTCTATCATAACTTTTACAAGTGCAATTCGTGCAGGATGGGCTAATACTTTTAAGATTTCTGCTCCGTCATTAAACTTTTCAATATTCATTCTATTATCCCCCTCCTCTTCAGTTATCTTTCTATCATAATACGATAATATCAATAAAGTAAATGTTTTCAAATACCTTTTTCATTTAAATCTGCTGCCCCTCCCTAAAACAGTCTTGTTCCTCAATTTAGATTTTTCCATGTCTCTTTATCCTGGGCTATAAACCTGTTCTGCCTTCTTGTTCTCATAAACTTTCAACCCTTTCTCCTTTACATATTTACTGAGCTTTTTGTGCAGTCCATGAGGAAATAAGAAAAGCCGCTCTAAAAGGCGGCTTCGCTTATCTCATTTTAAACAAATAGACGTTTCCAGCTAAAAGTGAATTCGACATAGCAGGAAATTTTAGGGGCAAAGTGTAAATGCCACTATGCCCCTGTGTTCGCCAGTCGGTGAGTTTTCTTTACACTTTAAGAGTATAAACTTCTAGCCGGGAGATCATTCGACGTAGTGAGAAGTTTTAGGGATAAAGTATAAGGGCAACTACACCTCTGTCTTCGCCCAAGGGCAGGGCTCGCCAGTCGGTGAGTTTTCTTTATCTCCAGTCTGCAGCTTCTTCAGGCGACAGAAGTTTGTTGTAGTGTCCTTTTGAATCCAAGAAACCTTTGCAGTCCTTAAAATTCGGTTGCGAGGTATCAAACGGACCGATTAAAAAGATGATGGAACCATCTGCTCCGCGCTTGCAATCGAAGGCATGCCCTGTACGGAACAAGTAATCATGCACTTCTACAAGTGCATTTCCAGAGTATCCTCCAGTATAAATATATACGATTTGAGGCTGTGTGACTGTTTTCTTCTTTAATCCGAAAAATGCTGCTACTCCCTCCGCGTGAGCACGGGCTACTCCGATAAGGAAATTCAAATCATTAAACTTTGTAATCTCGACATTATCCATAAATAAGTTTTCTGTCAAAACGGCAATCATGTTTGTTTCACGAAGAACAGCATAGTTAGCAGATTTCTTGCCGCGGTCTACAATGCCATGTTGACGATAAAATCCCATTACGTGATCGTGTACTGTATTTTGAAAAGCGATTGTACGTGAATCGGATGCACCGCTATAACGGTAAGACTCAAATCCTTTCCCGCCGCCGCTATTACAGTGAATGGAAATGAAGGCATCCGCTCCCCATGCGTTCGCGCGATTTGCACGTTCTGATAAGGATACAAACGTATCATCCATACGTGTCATGGCTGTTTGCACGTTTTCGTATTCTGCCACTAAAATCTGATTCATTTGGCGCGCGATTTCTGCCGTAATGTTCTTCTCCTGCAACCCATTTCCTACCGCGCCGCTATCTTGTCCCCCGTGACCTGCATCGATATAAATCTTAACTATTGACACCCTCTCCTATTCTGTTATTTTACCAATAATATGAAAAAGCTCATATGTTGGCTTGTCTTATACTATGTAAAAGACAGCTAACTCGTGATAGGACGGACGACCAAGTTTTCCAAACTGCTAGATTCATCTCATTTTACTTGCACTTTAAGAAAGTATAAATTTCTAGCTGGGAGACCATTCGACGTAGCGAGAAATTTTAGGAATAAAGTATAAGTGCATACGCCGGAAGCATGATAGAGTATGTATGATTGCTCTAAACCAAAAGAGGGCACCGAAGCAGAGAGCAAATATGCTCCCTGAATCAGTGCCCTACGCTTTCAATCTTGAATTCTATTCATTGTATTCCTAAAATAATTTCCGACTGCGTCGAATCACTTCTAGCTGAAAATTTATACTTTTCTACAGTGTAAGAACCTTATACCAATTTCTGTACTAGAAAATTAGCATCCTGAACTGCCCACTGTTGCGCAAACTGACTTTCTAACTTCCAGTAGCTTATACCACGGAGACCATATTGTCTCACTGTATCAAATTTAGCCTGTATGCTGCGTGCATCCTCAAACCATACTTCATGTTGCTGCCCTGTTTCGTCAGTATACTGAAAATAGGGAGATTGATAGGTTTCATGATAATAGATAGTGGTGCCGTATTTCGCAGCCAAGCGAATTGCTTCTTGATTACTAACTACCTTTGCAACTGTTCCTTTCACCCACGGAACTTTCCAGTCTCTTCCGTATAGAGGTATCCCCATGAGGATTTTATTACGCGGAATAACTGTAATAGCATAATTTAACACCCGCTGTACCTCATTAATTGGGGCAATTGCTAATGGTGGTCCACCAGCCCATCCCCACTCATAAGTCATGAGTGTCACAAAGTCTAATATTTGCCCTTGAGTAGCATAGTCATGTGCTTCGTATAATAATCCCTTTTGCTGGTCACTAATTTTGGGCGGCATGGCCGTAGAAATAGAGAGTCCTTCTTTGTGTAATTCATTTGTCATTTTTTTTAAGAAATCCTCATAGTTTTTACGATCTTCTGGATATACATTTTCAAAATCAAAGCTTAAACCCTTGTAGCCTTTAGCCTTTATTGTTTTAACTATATTTGTAATGAGCGTTTTTTGTAAGTTGGAATTACGAAGGAGCGTTGCTGCAAGATCAGAGCTGAATTTCCCGCCCGCAAGATTTGCGAGGACAAGAAGGGGTGCTACACGTTGAGCTTTGGAAGCTGCTAAAATAGATGTATCTTTTATTGTGACAATCGTACCGTTATCTTTGAAAGTATACGTAAATGGGGAAATATACGTAAGATACCGTCCTATATTCTTGATTCCTTTTGCTGTTTGATCACTAATACTAGTTGTATAAATATTTACCTCAATCTTTGTCTGGATTCTTTTAGGGATAAGCAAGGTTTGCCCTAGATAAAGCGGGGAGTAAATAGTAAGATTGTTTGTTTGTAAAATGGATTGTACCGTGACTCCATATCGCTGGGCGATTGCTGGAAGAGTATCGCCCACTTTAAGGGTATATTGTATTAAACCAGGCGTAGGAATGACAAGTGATTGACCGACCACTAGATTCCCAGCGTTTTCTGGTTGATTTGCCGCGAGTATTTGATTTATATCAACATTGTAATATTTTGAAAGGGCCCATAAGGTATCTCCTTTTTGTACCACATGTATTTGCACGAACTCTCCCCCTTATATTTCACTTTTATATAATTTATGATATCCGTGATATAGATATTTTGAATTCCTCCTAAATTCTTTCTTGCAGCATTCCATTATCCTTTTCCATATTGAAATTAAAGCCACCTAAGTTACGTAGACAATACGGGAAATTCGTAAAGAAAACTCGCCGACTGGCGAGCCCTGCCTTTGGACGAAGACAGAGGCGTAGTTGCACTTATACTGTATTCCTAAAATTTCTCACTACGTCGAATGGTCTTCTAGCTAGAAATTTATACTTTCTTACAGTGTAAAGAAAACTCGCCGACTGGCGAGCCCTGCCTTTGGGCGAAGACAGAGGCGTAGTTGCCCTTACACTGCATTTCTAAAAAGCAAGAAAAAGCCCTGCAAGATGCATTCCTTGCAGGGCTGAATAATTAGTTTTCTTCTATTTCTTTACGGTTTTTCTTGAATAGCTTAGATAGTACTTCATAAACGATAGGTACAACAATTAATGTTAATAACGTTGAACTTGTTAAACCACCGATTACTGTAATGCCAAGACCTTTCGAGATTAAACCGCCGCCGCCTGAGCCCGCTGCTAATGGGATTAACGCGCCAACCGTTGCGATTGCTGTCATTAGAATTGGACGTAGACGCGTTGCGCCAGCTTCTAGAATTGCTTCGCGCATGCTCATCCCGTCGCGCTCCATATGAATAATGCGGTCTACAAGTACAATGGCATTCGTTACGACGATACCAATTAACATGAGTAGACCCATCATGACGGAGACAGAGATTGTTTCACCACCGATTAATAAACCGACAAATGAACCAATAACCGCAAACGGTAACGAGAATAGGATTGCAAATGGAGCAACACCTTCACGGAATGTAACAACAAGGATAAAGTACACGATTGCCACTGCCGCAGCCATCGCTAGACCAAGCTGTGTAAATGTTTCATTCATGTCTGCAGTTACACCGGCAACATCGATTGTAACACCTTTAGGTAAATCTAATTTATCTATTGCTTTATCTACCTTTGGTGTAACTTTTGAAATATCATCACCAATGATGGTTCCTGAAACGGTTGCGTAGTATTCACCTTTACTGCGTGCAAGTGTATTTAACGTTGTCCCTTTCTCAACTGTCACAAGCTCTGAAAGCGGCATTGTTGTACCAAGTGCTGTTTGTACTGGTGTTTCTAAAATATCATCGATTGATTTTGGCTGTGCAGCTTGTTCCTGCTGTACAATTACATCTAATGTGTCGCCATCTTTTTCAACCGTTGTTAAAACATCTTCTGTTTTTGCTGGGCTTAACATCATAACAATCTGCCCTGCTGTTAAACCATACTTCAGCAATTCATCTTGCGCTACTTTAAATGTATATTCTACGTAGGCGTCTTCTGCGCTTGAAGAAACATCTTTTAAACCTTCAATTTTCTGCATCTTCTCTTCTACCATTTTTACAGATTGATTTAACTTATCTAAATCTTCGCTGTAGAATGTGTAGCTAACTTCATTTGTAGAAGCGGACGCAGAGGAGAAGTTTTGGCTCTTCCATTCACCTGTTTGTCCTATATTTTTTACGTATTTTTCAATATCATCACGAACCTCTGGGAAGTTTTCCATTTCAGGGTCAAAGATGAGATACATTAATGCTCCGCCGCCTGCTCCGCCGCCCATCATCGCCGACGTCGTATCGCCGCTTTTCGTTACCGATAATTGAACGATATCAATATCATCACGTTTTAGCATCTTCTCTTCTACCACTTTAATATTCGCTAATGTATCTTCAGGCAGCTCGCCTGCTTTTGGTGTGTACGTTAAGTACATCACTTTTTCCTCTTCACTTCCCATAAAGCTAAAACCGATTACTGGCGTTAATGCCAAGCTGCCAACTAATAAAACAACAGCAAGGATTGAAGTAATGATTTTATGGTTAAGCGCCTTTTCCAGAACCCCTTTATACCATTTAGATAATGCACCCGTCTCTTTATGGCTGCCTTCTGTTTTTTCACTATATAACTTCTTTTTAAATAAGAAGTGGGACAATGCAGGAACAATGGTAATGGCAACAATTAACGAAGCCCCCAGTGCAAACGTCATTGTTAATGCGAACGGCACGAACAGCTCTCCGACCATACCACCGACGAACATAAGCGGTGCGAATACTGCAACCGTTACTAATGTTGATGAAAGGATCGGTTTGAACATTTCAATTGTCGCTTCACGTACAAGTGCTTGACCTGTTAATTTCTCTCCTTTTAAATGCAAACGACGATAAATATTTTCAACTACTACGATGGAGTCATCAATTACACGACCGATGGCAACTGTAACCGCCCCAAGCGTCATAATATTCAGAGTAATATCCATCCAGTTTAGCAGCAGCAATGCCATGAAAATGGAAACTGGAATGGAGACAATTGAAATAATCGTTGATTTAACATCGCGTAGGAATAGCAGGATAATTAATACAGCGATTAAACCGCCAAATACCGCTTTTTCCACCATCGTTGAAACAGATTCCTCAATTGGTGCCCCTTGGTCAAGTGTTACATCGATAACAAGATCGTCGAATTTTTTCTTTTCTTCCTTGACGAGCTCCTTCACTTTATTTACGACATCAACAGTGTTGGCTTGCTGGCCTTTAACAATTTGAATCGCAATAGCTTCTTTACCATTTGTACGTGAAACGGATTCTACTTTACCAACTACATCAATTGTAGCGATGTCGCTCAGCTTCACAAATGGTGATGGATTTGCTGCTGACGGTGTTACAGGAATCAGCATATTCTTCAATTCATCAGCCGTCATAAACTTGCCGTCTATTGCTACAGCTTGTTCGCCTTCTTCAAACTCGTAAAGTCCTAACGAAACAGCTAGGTCACTTGCTTGAAGCATTTGTTTTACTTTATCTTCGGTTAAGCCAAGTTCTGTCATTTTGGCTTTGTTATAAGTAATATCCACTTCCTCAATATGCTGGCCTGTAATAGTCGCAGACGCAACACCATCGATTTTCTCAATTTTTGGAAGTAAACTTTCCTCTACAGTTGAAGTTAATTCAACAATATCCTCTTTTGAACTGCTTACACTTAAGGCGACAACTGGCATCATGTTCATGCTAATTGCTGTAGTTGTCGGTTTTTCTGCTCCTTCTGGTAATTCCACTGCATCTAACGCAGATTGCAATGCACGTTTTGCCTCGTCCATATCTACGCCATATTCATATTCCACTTGAATACTTGCCATGTTAGAATAGGAATTTGAATTAACTGATTTTACGTGTTCAAGATTCTCTATTGCTTTCTCTAAAGGGATGGACACATCCTCCATTACTTTTTCAGGAGTTGCTCCAGGATATACATCCATTACCATTAAGTAAGGAATCGAAATATCTGGGATTGTTTCCATCTTCATACGTGTACCTGAATAAATACCGGATACAGTAATAATAATTGTAAGTAACCAAACGGCTAGTTTGTTCTGTAAAACGAAGTTAACTAAACCTTTCACTATCACACCTGCCTTTAATTGACTTATTTAGATTACTAACTTATAGTAATGACTAATCAGTCATTTGTCAATAATATAACCTAGGGGCGATAAAATGATTAAAAAACAATTAATTATGGAAAAAGCATTAGAGCTTTTTGCAAAGCAAGGCTTTGAAGCTACGTCTGTTCAACAAATAACTGACTATTGCGGTATTTCTAAAGGTGCTTTTTATTTATCTTTTAAGTCAAAGGATGAATTGATTTTAGCCTTGGTCGATCATTTTATGATACAACTCACATCTGACATTGACTATGTGGTCAATTCTACGAGTGATGATCAAAAACTCTTATATGAGTTCTATTACACAGCATTTCATTCTCTTTATAAGCATTCTAATTTCGCGAAAATCCTCATTAAGGAACAAACACATTCCTTTAATGAAGAATTCATTTTCAAGGTTCATTACTACGACAAGTTAATTGAAAAAAGCATCTTATCGATGATTGAACGTTTATATAGTATAGAGGTCAATCATACAAAGTACGATCTTATTTATTGTATTAAAGGTTTTATGAATACTTATTCACATTTATTTTTATTCTATAACGTACCGTTGGATTTGGACCTGTTAGCTCAATCGCTTGTGGAAAAAACAAATTTACTGGCGAGACATACAACTATACCATTTATTTCACAAGAGCTGATCCAAATGTTTAAGCAACCGATGAATGAAGAGGTAACGAAAGAGCAAATCCTTGAAATTATGGAACAAAAAATAGAAGAAATTGAAGAGCCTATTGAAAAAGAATCATTAATCCTGCTCAAGCAACAGCTCCTTGAGCCGACTTTCGGACCTGCGATTGTGAAAGGGTTATTAGAAAATATTCGAAATCATCCTCATTGTAAATGGATTTCTTATTTACTTCGTAACTATTATGAATTTAAAAACTAAAAAGGGTTGAGATGGTTCCAAAGAGGACAGCTGCTTTTTTACACTGTAAGAAAGTATAAATTTCCAGCTAGAAGTGAATTCGACGTAGTCGGAAATGTTAGGAATACAGTATAAGTGCAACTACGCCTCTGTCTTCGCCCAAGGGCAGGGCTCGCCAATCGGCGAGTTTTCTTTAGGCGCCAGCTTTTGTTAAGCAATTACAGATTTTCCGAACGGGAAAGCCCACTCCTTCAGCTATGGGATACAGGTTGAGGTAAAATCAAAAAGCCCTTCCATAAGGAGAGGGCTTCATTTGTTTACACTGTAGGAAAGTATAAAATTCTTTGTACGATGTACTGGCACTAGTTCCCTAGCAGCGCACCAGTGAACCATTCGAGTGGTTTGTCTCCAATAAGTAAATTTAAGTCTACATTCCCGCTTACACCAGCAAGCCTTCCTTTTTCTGTATACTGCCATACATCACATGCTATATCGGGTTTAGGTCCTGTAGGTTGTCCAATATCACTTGAAGAATAACGAGAAATCCATAAAAAGTCGGCTATCACTTGGTTCATACTATATTTTTCATAAAAGAAATGCCCTGTGTATAATCCGACCTTCCAGCCGGCAGCCTTGCAAGTGTCAATGAATGCTTGCGTAGCAAGAACAAGATCTGTTGGATTCTTTATTGTTGCTTCCTCTATATCTGCTACTAAGAACTTAGCGGCCTTATCTGCACGAGCTATAAAATCCTTTGCCTCTACAACTGCATCATTTACGCTTCTGAAGCGGCAATATGCATAATGCCCAAATGGTATATTATATCTCTTGCAGCCAACTACGAATTCTTTATATTTCGTATCAATGATAGAAGATCCATATTGCACACGAATAATAGCAAGATCTAACTCGTCTTTTGCTTTGCTCCAATCAATTGAATTGTGATGGGAAAAATCAGCTATTTTTCCCATCATGTATCCTCTCCCTGCACTGTTTCATGGTCGGTCCATAAACCCAATAGAACACCTACCGTATAAATAACTTCCTGAATTTGACCAAGCTGTCCTTCAAAATCAGCATAGCCAAGAGACTGTGCAATCATCCCGATTAATGCAAATAGCGCAACCCATGTTTTCCAGTTGCGAAGACGTTTGAAAATATTTTCTTTTGTAAGTTTCATAATAATCCTCCTATTTTGGTTAGCTGTACGTTTAAATGTACTAGCCCTGTTCTATATACTATGTAGCACAGAGCTAATGAGAGATAGGACAATCACCTAAGTTTGTCACCCTCTTTTCGCTTAAGTACAAGCATGTTATTTATTAATTTTTTATTGAGCAAACGGAGAACTTAGTGAATACAAACATATAATTTATAAAGATATACAGAAAGATGGACAAAGGAGAGAACAAATATGGATTTCTTCTTGATAGGTATTCTTTACTGGATCCTGATTGGAGCTTCATTATTCTTACTGTTTTGGGGTATATGGAAAAAATCGTGGAAAGCATTATTAGCGAGCGGCATTGCACTTTTACTGCCATCCCTATCTTTGTATTTTGGTAGTGCAGAGGGATGGTTTAAACTGTCTGCACTTCCTCCGTTAGTTATTTTGATAGTTGCTTATTATACAAAAATAAGATCGGACGCTGAATAAATATATTTCTAAAGTGCCTACTCATGCCAAAACAGCCGTCATAATGCGGCTGTTTTTTCTATGCACTTTAAGAAAGTGTAAGTTTCTAGCTGGAGGCCGATTCGACGTAGTTAGAAATTTTAGGAACAAAGTTATGTTCAACTGAAAAAATTGGGAAATATAAATGTAATCAATGATTTAGAAGTTAGGGTGGATATGATGGGGATTACAATAAAGAAATTATTATACTATCTAGTGAAGTCAAGAAACAAAATCTTTTTGCTTTTTGTTATTTTATACATATTAGTTGCTGCGTATATTGCGCTTTGTATAGAGCCGCAAACGTTCGAATCGTATTTAACCTCTGTTTACTGGGTCTTTACAACGCTTGCTACGGTTGGTTTTGGCGATTATTCCCCAGTTACTGATCTTGGAAAAGTATTTACAATCTTTCTTTACATCACTGGTATCGCGCTTGTTAGTTTTATTATTGGGAAAATCATTGAATCTGTATATCTGATCGAAAAACTTAAGGTTGGTGGAAACATGAAATATACAGGTAAAAACCATATCATTTTGATTGGATGGAGCGATAAATCCAAATTAGCTATCCAAGAAATTTTAAACTCTGATAAAAAGATTGATATTGTGATCATCGATAATTTAGAGAAAGCTCCTATAGTAGAGGAACGTCTATTTTATGTTCGAGGGGACGCCACTGATCAAGAAACATTACTCCGTGCAAATTTCCCCAGGGCAAAAGGCGTTATCATTTTCGCAGATCAAACCACACAGGAAAGTCATGCTGCCAAAGACCCATTACTTGTCGATGGAAAAACATTATTAATTGCTACTGCGATGACCTCGATCGAAGAAAAAATGAATATATCAATTCATGTCACTGCCGAGGTAATCAATCAAAAGCATATCCGTTTATTTAAGCACGTAAAGGTGGATGAATTTATTCCTACACAAGAAATGATTTCCCATGCGGCAGTAAGCTCTTTGTTTTTCCATGGAGTTACCCGCATGTATTCGGAGCTAATGAGCAGGCAGTGTAAAGAAGGGATGTATGAGGTTTCTAAACAAGATGGATGGGGAACATATCGTGAAGCTTTCTTGGATCTTCTTAATAAAGGAGCTACACTAGTAGCAGATCATGGTGATCTTCATATAAACCAAAAATTAGATGAAAAAATCCCTGATAACGCACAGCTTTTTGTTATTTGTGATAAGGAGACCATTTCTCGATTGAACTCCTCTCATCCAAAGTAGGAGTTTGTTCTTCAATTATCATAACGACAAAACTGATTCATTCCGCGCCTCCATTTCATTTAGAAGTGGGGGTCTTCTTGCTGGAAATGATAAAATTGTACTTTCATTTGAAATATATAAAGAAAACTCGCCGATTGGCGAGTTTTCTTAAAAATATCCCCTTCAATAAGTTATTGAGTAAAAGTAATCATCCCATTAAAGTAATCATGTACTAAGGACTTATAATCATATCCTTCAGTTAAAATATGATCAATAAGCTCCCTCACTGCGCCTTCTCCTCCATTTGCTTTTGAGACAAAGAGAGCACTTTCCTTAACCAAATGTACTGCATTTTGCGGTGCTGCGGGATACCCGACTATTTGAAGAACAGGCAGATCATTTAAATCATCTCCCATATAGCATACGTTCTCCAAATTAATATTAAAGTCAGCTATGATTTCATTTAATACCTGTACCTTGTCATGAATCCCTTGATAAAAAACATCTATTTTTAATTCTTCTGCACGCTTTTTAACAGCATTTGAACTTCTGCCACTAATTAACGCAATCTTTATTCCACTATAACGAGCAAGGTTAATCCCTAGCCCATCCTGTGTATGAAACGATTTATACTCTTCTCCAGAATTACCGTAATACAGTTTCCCATCAGTCAAGACGCCATCTACATCTAAAACAAGTAATTTCACTTTTTTCATAGGGGGATCTCCTACAATCCTAATTTAAATAAACTTTGAATTTGAGGCATTGTAATAGAATGATTTAGATCATCTAGTACAGGGATTACCTCACTCCCAGTAACTCTCATATGTCCATCATGTTTTTTACAATCACAGGATGATAATTACGTGAATCATCAACCTTGAATTCCTCATATAATTCCTATTATGCCGTTTCCTAGAATGAATTTCAACACTTCCAACTGTCCAAATAGCAACGGTACAGAGGCTTAACTGCCCTTATACTTTATTGCTAAAATTTCTCGCTACATCGAATTGACTTCCACCTAGAAATTTATCCTTTCTTAAAGTGTGAAAAAAGTCGTTCTGCGAACGACTTTTTTCGTGGTATATGTGTTCTATCAATCTACTTGATTTTTAAAAGTAGATAGACCATACCGCTCCAGCTCCCACAACTAAGAATTTCATATGTTCATCTCCTCTCGAATATTTATCCAATTTGTATAATTGATAAATACGAATGGAAAATTCAAAAATATTGAATTCTACTTTAAATCAAATGGCTCCTTTATAGAAGTAATTAACCGGTCAATAGATGTCCCGCTCGTAATAGTAGCAGTTGTCTTTCTTAAAATCCCCGTCATTACTCCAACATTAAAATCTGCTATCTTCCTTGCAATTGTACCGCTAGGCGGAGAAGCAACCATAATATCAGGTACCACAGCAATCCCCAAACCAGCTTGTACGTATTCTTTCAAAGCAGACATACTATTTATCTCCAATCCTATATTAGGGTTAACTCCAGCTTCTAGTAATGATTTTTCTAAACTAATTCGATAATTACAAACAAAAGCGCTTAATAACAGCTGCTCCTCTTTAAAATCAGACAAGTACACTTTGTCTTTATGTACTAGCCTGTGGTTCTCCGGTAGTAATAGGGACACTTTCTCAAGCAAAAGAGGCTCGAATAGAGTTGTATGATCCAAAATAGGAGTGTTGCAAATTGCGATATCAATTTCACCTTCTTTAATCATTTTGGTTAAAGTTTGTGTATTGTTTACTTGAATACTTATTTGAACCTTTGGATAGCGTTTATTGAAAGGCGCTAGTATGTTAGGTAATCGGTAAATAGCCATTGGTTCAATTGCCCCTATCCTCACCGTGCAGCCATTCATGCATTGTATCTTTTACATAATCTAGATGTCTTAATAACACATCTGCTTTTTCATAAAATAGCCGGCCAGCTTCTGTTAAATGAATTTTCTTGCCTCTTTCTATTAATTTAATCCCGAGATCCGACTCAAGCTTTTGAATTTGCATTGTGACTGTTGATTGGACATACTTCAATTCTTCAGCTGCCTGCTGAAAGCTTCCGAGCCGGACTATCGTTTGAAACGTTTTAACTGTTCTTAAATCCATCTCCTCACCCCAATCATTCTATTATGAAATGCACGTAAAAAGCCTATGACCCTTAGAATGAAAAGATCATAGGCTTTAGCAGCTTCTACAAGAAGCTAGATAATCCTACTAGACAAAGGCGATGATACTTTTCACTGCATTAGGGCCTCCAGTTGTCTAGTCGGCTTATATATTCTATTAATTCCAAATATTATTACCATTTTTCCGATAAGTCAAGTAAGAATTGGTAATTTTACACTGTAGGAAAGTATAAATTTCCAGCTAGAAGTGAATTCGACGCAGCCAGAAATTTTAGGAATACAGTATAAGTGCAACTACGCCTATGTCTTCGCCCAAGAGTAGAGCTCGCCAGTCGGCGAGTTTTCTTTATTTGGAATTAGATACTCTCGAAATAACGAGTACTTTATAATCAGTTCAATTTAAATGAATTTACAGTTCTCTTTTTTCGATTATATAAAATAAATATTTGCCTTTATGATGTTTATGAACCTTCTATAACAAACTATTCTGATTCATTAACTTTATTTAAGAAGGAACCACCATGGCAATCCGTGATCAGTTAATCCAATTTGAAGATTCAGTACGAGAAATACTAAAGGATGCAATAACGGAAAAAAATATCGTAGAACGTATCAAACCCCATTTCCAAACTCTTTTGTAAACAAAAAACCTACTGCCTGCAGTATAAAAAGCCCAACTCAGATAAATATAGTAAATTTCTGTTATATAATCCTGAAGATGAAATATTTTCAATTGTTGGTTTTGTTTGGGGTCCTAGACAAACAGCCCCTATTCACGACCATTTAGTTTGGGGACTTGTGGGGATATATGAAGGTACTATTGAAGAAACTAGATATCTTAAAGTTCCTAATGCAGCATGTGAGCAAGACTATAAATTAGAGATGATTGACGTAGTACATGTAAACCGTAATAATATTTCATTTGTATACCCGCCTAATGCGGATATACATAGTGTCCGCAACCCATCTGAACAGCCCGCCATTACAGATTTTCCGAACGGGAAAGCCTACTCCTTTAGGGATGGGATGAAAGTGAGGTCAAACAAGGCGTACCTTTAGGTACATCAATTGTTTGATTTTTTTATTATTTTCTATTAAAGATACTTTTCAAACATTTTCCTTTTTTGTATAATATATACAGAACGTATGTACTGGAGGTGAAAGAATGAAAATACACAAGGGATATAAGTTTAGAATCTATCCAACTGAAGAACAGCGAGTGTTAATACACAAAACATTAGGATGCTGTCGCTATATTTGGAACCTAGCTTTAGGAAGTCAGAAGAAAAAAGATGCGTATTGGTATATAACAGAGAATATGGTCCAAAATGGGCAACTTCTTGAGAATCAGTGGAAATCAGATTTTTTTAATGCATCTAAAGAACAAAAAGAATTAACAGAACTTAAGAAACAGTTGGATTGGTTGAAAGAAGCGGATTCTACTGCTTTGCAGAACTCTCTACAAGACTTAGGGGAATCCTTTAAACAATACTATCAAAAAAAGAAAGGGAAACCTAAGTTTAAAAGTAAGAAAAATGAGGTGCATTCCTACACGTCCAAATGTAACTATCATAAAAGTGGTCCGACGATTCGAATAGAACAAGATCGTTTTATGAAAATCCCAAAGTTAGGACTCGTTGAATTTGTTTCCACCCAACAAGTAAAGGGGAGAATTTTGTCTGCTACAGTGAGTATGACTGCAACAGGCAAGTATTTTGTTTCGCTTCTAACGGAGCAAGAAATTGAATTTGTACAACCTTCACTCTTTCAAGTGGGTATAGATGTAGGATTAAAAGATTTTGCTACATTTTCCGATGGAGCAAAAATTGAAAATCCAAAGTGGCTGCGGAAACTAGAAGACAAACTCATAAAAGCACAACAGGTTCTATCAAGACGGAAATACAACAGCTCCAATTGGAAGAAACAACGCAAAAAGGTAGCGAAAATTCATGAAAAAATAGTTAATGCTCGTACAGATTTCCTTCACAAGATAACTTCTTCGCTTGTTCGCGAAAACCAAGTGATATGCATAGAAGACCTTCGTGTGAAGAATATGCTCAAGAATAGGAAATTGGCAAAAGCAATATCTGAAGTCTCTTGGTTTGAGTTTCGACGTATATTGGAATATAAGTGCAAATGGTATGGTAAAACACTTGTCGTCGTAGGCTCTAATTTTGCTTCTTCTCAATTATGTTCATGTTGTGGGCATAAGAATCCAGAAGTAAAGAACTTAGGAGTCCGAGAATGGATATGTTCAGAATGTAATGCAACTCATGATAGAGACGTAAATGCTGCAAACAATATCTTGGCTGAAGGGCTGAGAATTCTCGTCGATGGACAGTCGATGATCGCCTAATGGGTACCGAGCAGTAAGAGGTACATCCTTTTTGAATCGAAGGTTCAAAAGACGTAGGAAAACCTGACAGTACAGATTGACCGTTGAGAACACGTTATGTCTAACGGCGTGGGGTCTAGAATCCCACTGCTTCAGCTGTGGGAGTGTCAATGATGGTACGTTTTTAGACATCTATCTCGATAAGTCTGCACAAACATTAAAAACATCAACAAACAAGCTGGAAGGTTAACAATTATGAAATATTTTCTTAAACGGCAGGGTGCTGTAGTGAAGTAACTATCGAGAACAAATCTTATATCAACCAGCTTAGGGCTGGTTTTTACTCGGAAATAGAAGTATTTTTTCACATAAAAAAGCCGACTCACGTTTTTATTTTCATGAATCGGCTAGTGAATCTTATGATAAGAAGAAGTCATTATGATTTACTCCTTGTTTTTGATAACTTAAATTAAGCAACTTGTTTACAACCAAGTCCGGGCCTTTCCGTATGTTTCCATTAATTTCCCGTATTCTTCCATTGCTGAAGCGACTAGATTTAAAAGTTTTTTCATTTGAATTCCCTCCTTCATGTATTGATTACACTTTATATTTTTTATGGTTTTTTAGCAACTCGGGTTTACATTCATGGCAACGGAAACAATGAAAATGAAAGCGAATAACTGTTTTGTTTTAACGACTAATTAGACATGTTAGGTAGGTTTGGAAGAAAATAACTTGGTCAGCACTTTTCAAGAGGATAGAAGGATAACATAAAATAACAGTAAGCGACCTCGTCTATCCGTATCGGAACGACAAGGTCGCTTACACTATTTCTTCATTCATTTTGTTTGAATTCCTTTCATTGTTTGCCTATGTTAGGCTGATTACTCCTTGACTTGAGATTTTTTATAACTCATGTCTAGGTTTGTACCCGGCTTATGTAACTAAATCTTCGCCTTACTCACTTCAATGGAATCACCTTCCTCTACATGGATTTTGGTAATCCCCCATGCACATCTCTGTACATTTATTAGATGGAAAATGATTGTTGACTAAATATTTTCGATATTGTAAGATGATATCAAGATTTAATGCATACGAATGCGTAAAATAAAAAGAATGCGAACCTATTATGACAATCATCTCAGAAGATGTTGTGAGTAGTGATTTTATATGTTGGGTATTGAAAATGCCACATATTTAATGCTATGAAACAACTGTTAGATAGAAATATATTTGACTAAACAATCTCCATAGTATAAAATGTACTCAACTCATAACGCATACGAATGCGTAAAATAAAATGGAAGAGGCATGAAGCTATTATGGCGATTACCACAAAAGATATTGCGAAAATGGCGAATGTAAGTCAATCTACAGTATCGAGATGTTTAAATGACAGCCCGATGATTTCTGAGAAAACAAAGAAAAAAGTATTAAAAATTGCACAAGAACACGGCTTTCAATTTAACGCTCACGCAAGAAGCCTAAGTGCCAATAGAACTTATACTATTGGTGTAATTCTTCCAAAAAGTTTGTTTGGTTTTGAGGGAGAAATGCACTTCAGATCGTGGCAGAATGAATTGATTGAAAGTTTAGAACAAATGGAATTTGATGTAATTGTCTCATTTTTTGAGAATAGATTCACAAAACAAAATAACATTCAGAGACTCCTTGCTGCAAAAAAAGTAGATGGATTTATCATTTTAGAGCCAGCTTTAGATGATGAAACAATAACTATCTTGGAACAAACAGATATTCCCTTTATTTTCTGCAAGTATATTCCACCTTTTTACAAAACAAGAGATGTAGATTTTGTATGTGTTGATCAATTTAAGGGAGGATATATAGCTGCGGATCATCTGATTAAGCAGGGACATAAAAGGATAATGTGTATCTCAGCAAATCATATAGGCGGCGAGTTTGGGTTAAGAACCGAAGGATTTAAAGCAGCTCTACGTGATAATAATCTTCCATATAATGATAAGATGTTGTTTTATGGAGATACTACCTTTCAATCGGGTTACCAGGTGATAAAGGACAATATAGAGGCGTTAAGAGATATTACTGCTATTTTTGCTCAGAATGACTTGATGGCATTGGGAGCAATACAGGCATTAAAGGAATCCGGTATTAATGTACCGGAAGATATTGCCATGGTAGGGTTTGATGATATCGAATTATGTACCTTCTATCAACCATATCTTACTACAGTACATCAACCTACTAAGGAAATTGCAGCGTTAACATGTAAGCGATTAATTGAGAAATTAAACTCCACAGAGTTGACCCTGAAACAAAAACTTGAGATTAGTCCTACTTTAGTCATTAGAGAATCGTGTGGAATAAACCTTTAAATTTATTCCACCTTCTATATATTTTTTTACGCATTAACGCAAGCGTATGCGTAAAAAATAGAAACTTTTAAAATTGTTGCTTGGAAAAGGGTGAAAATGGAAAATAATCAAAAAGAAATAGATGTATTGTTATAGGAGCTGCAAGAGGAGTGAGGGGGCATAGGCCGCCGAATATGCTAAACATGACGCTAATAATGTGTTGATAGATTTAAATAAGGAAAGTGCTGAAATCACTACAAAATGTAGCGTTGACATGTAAGCGATTAACTAAGAAGGCAAGCTCCAGACAGTCGAATGTAAAGCAAAAACTTGAAATGAATCCTACTTTAGTCATTAGAAGAATCGTGTGGAATAAACATTTAAACTTATTCTACCTTCTTATATATTTTTTGCGCATTTACGCAAGCGTATGCGTAAAAAGACAAACCTTAAAAATACTAACTAGAAAAGGGTGGAAGAAATGGAAAGAAAATTAGAAGGAAAGACATGTATTATTACAGGAGCTGCAAGAGGAATAGGGAAGGCAGTGGCCGTCAAGTATGCTGAACACGGGGCTAATGTTGTATTGATGGATTTAAATAAAGAAACCGTTGAAGCAACTGCAAAAGAAATAGAAGCATTAGGAGTAACAGTGTTACCACTTGTAGTAAATGTGACTTCATCGAAAGAGATTGATGCTGCATTACAGGAAGTTGAGTCCCAATTTACAAAAATTGACGTGTTGGCAAACTGTGCTGGTATCTCTACTTCAAGATTAATCCTAGATATAGAAGAAGAAGAATGGGATAGAGTGTTTAATGTAAATCTAAAATCTGTGTATTTGCTCAGTAAGGGCGTTGCAAAAAATATGATTAAAAATGAGGTCGAAAACGGAAAAATAGTTTCCATTTCCTCACAGGCTTCAAAAATTGGAGAGCTTGGGAACGGAGCGTATTGTACATCAAAAGCAGGAGTTAATTCGTTAACCCAAGTGCTAGCTCTCGAACTAGCAGAGTACGGCATTGCAGTCAACGCAGTTTGTCCTGGTTTTGTAGATACGGAAATGCTACGAGAGGTTTTCCAAAAACGAAGCGCGATTGAAGGGAAAGCACCGGAAGAATATGAAGAATTATTAACAAGTCAGGTGCCAATGAGAAGGTTGGCGAAGCCTGAGGAAATAGCAGATTTCATGTTGTTTTTAAGTAGTGAGAATGCAAACTATATTACGGGAACTTCCATGACGATTGCTGGTGGAAAAACATTAATTTAAGAAAAAGGAGTGTTTGCTGATGCGAATGAGTTTAGTGACAGATTGTTTAGGATTTATGCCTTTTGAAGAAATGGCTGACACTGCCGTATCCTTAGGCTATGAAAATTTAGAGTTTGCTTGTGGTAATTGGTCTAAAGCGCCACATGTGGATCTGGATGCTTTAATAGAAAGCTCCATTCAACGGGAAAGGTTTGTAAACGCTTTAAGAGAAAGAGGACTTTCCATTGAGGTTCTGAATTGCTCCGGTAATCAGTTAGCTCCAAATGAGGAGGGACGAGAACACCAGATAGTTGTTGAAAAAACATTTAGACTTGCAGAACTATTGGGGATAAAAAACATAAATATGATGTCGGGACTTCCTGGAGGAGGACCAGGGGAGACAACTCCTAACTGGATCACAACAAGTTGGCCCCCAATCAATCTTGAAATCTTAAATTGGCAATGGAATGAGGTAGCACTTCCATACTGGGAAAAAACTGTGAAACAAGCAAAAGAACACGGTATTGAAAAGATTGCTTTAGAAAATCACGGCTCCCAGCTCGTTTATAACCCAGAAACGCTCTTTAGGTTAAGGAATCATGTGGGAGACATGGTTGGCATGAACTTTGATCCTAGTCATCTCTTCTGGATGGGAGGAGATCCTATCGTGACCTTAAGAACCTTAGGATCAGCAATCTATCATGTGCATGCTAAAGATACACGTATTGAAAAAGGGCTCGTGGAAGCGCAGGGTGTACTTGATACAAAAACGATTGATAGTTTTTCAAATCGTTCATGGAATTATGTAGCATTAGGCCATGGTCATGATACGAGTTGGTGGAAGGAATTCTTTTCAGTGCTTAGTATGGTTGGTTATGACGGACCTGTTAGTCTTGAAATGGAAGATTTAACGATGGACCCGCTAACTGCTTTAAAAAAATCAACTCACGTATTGAAAGAGGCATTACCAAAAAGCTTTGACTAAGATAAATGAAAGAAACATTACGCTGTCTGATAAAAACTACATTTGGGGTCAAACAACAAGACTTCCCTTTGGTGTGAGGGAAATGAAAGCCGCACACCTATATACCGGACTCCGCCTGTAATGACAGCTTTGTCTTCTGACACATGAAGTTATTACTAATAGTCAACAAGTGTTTTCTTCTGTGATGGGATTCAAGAGGTGACTCGAAGCTGAAGCAGCATTCACCTCTGGCTCATCCATTGGAATAAGTTTTACTGACTCAAAAACATATATGATGGAAAATTATCGATCTATTTTTAAAGAGGGGGAAGGGAATATATATGAATAAACAAGTCAATTACAGGTCGTTTTTAAGTACGGTTATCTTAGTTTCGACATTCGGTGGGCTTCTCTTCGGATACGATACGGGTGTCATCAATGGTGCCTTGCCTTATATGTCAGAAGCGCTCGGTCTCAACTCATTCACGGAGGGTCTTATTGCAAGTGCTCTTCTTTTGGGTGCCGCTCTAGGTGCCGTGTTTGGCGGTCAGCTATCTGATTATGTTGGACGTCGCAAAAATATTCTGTATCTTGCTGTGTTGTTCTTTATGGCTACTCTTGGATGTACTCTTGCTCCGAACATTACAGTTATGATTGCTTTTCGTTTCCTGTTGGGATTTGCTGTAGGAGGCGCGTCCGTAACGGTTCCAACCTACCTAGCGGAAATGGCACCAGCGGAGAGCCGAGGCAAAATGGTTACTTGGAACGAATTGATGATTGTGTCTGGACAACTATTGGCTTTTGTCTTCAACGCTATTCTTGGTACCACAATGGGTGATCATGCGCATGTTTGGCGTTACATGCTAGCCATCGCAGCACTTCCAGCGGTTATCCTGTTCTTTGGTATGATTAAAATGCCGGAGAGTCCGCGTTGGCTTGTTTCAAAAGGTAAAAATGGAGCTGCATTAAGCGTCCTGAAACGGATACGCGAGAAGAGCCAGGCTCAATCGGAACTGAACGAAATTGAAAACGCTTTATCTGAGGAGTCAGGAATAAAGAAAACGACTTTTGCGGATCTTCTTAATGTGCCGTGGATGCGCCGCCTTGTATTTGTCGGAATTGGAGTTGCTGTTGTATCGCAAGCTACGGGTGTTAACTCGATTATGTATTATGGAACTGAAATCCTCAGAGATGCTGGTTTTGAAACGTCCGCTGCACTAATCGGCAATACTGCTAATGGTGTGATCTCGGTTTTGGCAACTCTCGTTGGTATCTGGCTCCTTGACAAGGTTGGCCGTCGACCAATGATGCTGACTGGCCTGACAGGAACAACGACAGTCCTTTTGCTTATTGGAATACTTTCATCCATGCTTGAAGGGTCGGCTGCGCTTCCATATATTATGCTTAGCCTGACAGTCACGTTTCTAGCTTTTATGCAGGGCGCCATTGGACCGGTATTATGGGTTACGCTTTCGGAGATATTCCCGTTGCGGTTGCGAGGTCTCGGCATGGGCGTCAGCGTGTTTTTCCTCTGGATCACGAATTTCTTTATTGGTTTAACGTTCCCGATATTACTCGATAAAATCGGATTGTCCGCAACATTTCTTGCCTTCGCAGCGATAGGGTTTGTGTCCATCGCCGTAATGAAGAAATATTTGCCGGAAACTAAGGGCCGCACACTTGAGCAACTAGAGCATGATTTCCGTACCTATGATAATCAGGAACATTTAGATAAGATTAATGCTTAAATAAAATGACTGTAAGCATATTAAAGGAATTACAATATGGTTATGGTGTAAACCTCAAACTGATTGTAAGTAATCTATCTATAGAAGAAGTAACAGAAGTAACTTGCTAGAAAAGCAAAAAAGATTTCTGTCCAGTGATTAGAAATGGTAACTGCTCGTTGGTAAGAAAGAGATAATGGAGGATGCAACAGAGGTATTGATTCTTCTGTTGCATCCTCGTCTTGTAAGGTTAATTTGTGTATGTATTCACATAATATGAACAATATGTATGGGAGAATGATGGGAAAACCTTACGGAAAATACTGATACGCTGTTCTATCTAAAAATGAGAATGATAGATAAAAAATCCTTTTAAACAGAATTTGAGAGGTAGAGTGATAAGTAATGGCAGAAAAAAAGATTGTTGTTCATCTTCACCATGGTCTGCAGGCTCGAATTGCTACCAAGTTTGTAGAAAAAGCATCAGCTTTTAGCAGCGAGATAAACATAGTGAAAGACGGAAGAAGAGTAAACGGCAAAAGTATTATGGGTCTGATGGCTACAGTAATCAGAAAAGGAGAGGAACTTACAATAATTGCAAATGGAAAGGATGAGCAAGAGGCGATTGTGACCTTGGAAGGATTTCTTTCAAGCAAAGAGAGATAATCTTTGATAGGTTTGACAGTATTTCAAAAGAAGTTCCCCTCCTCAAGTGTGTGAAGGGTGCTGCCCATGGACAGTAGTTCGCTGGATGCCTACTCCGTACAGTGTAGATTAGGATAGGAAAATAAAATGAAAGCGATTTAGTTAGAGGGGAAAGGGAATGAACTCGAAGAGAAACAGATTCATTTTTTATGTAGCAACAGTAGCATTTTGGTTTTCGATGTATACGTATGTTCCAGTTCTTGCACCGTATGTTGAACATACAGGCGGCTCTTTATTCTTTGTTGGTTTTGTCCTTGGGAGCTACGGGCTTACACAAATGCTCCTTCGCGTTCCGCTTGGAATTTGGTCTGATCGGATTGGAAAACGAAAGGTATTTATTTTGCTTGGTATGGGCTGTGCAGCGTTAAGCAGTCTAGGCTTTACGTTTGGCAGTACCGCATTATCCGCACTTATTTTTCGGGCATTAGCAGGAGTCGCGGCTTCGAGCTGGGTGTTATTTACTGTATTATTTTCAAGCTATTTTCCAAGAGAGGAATCAGCCAAGGCGATGGGGCTAATCAGTTTTTTTAATAGCATTGGACAAATGCTGGCAACAGCTTCCGGAGGATATTTTGCGGAGCATTACGGATGGCATGCGCCGTTCTTTCTCGGTGCAGCTGTTGGGGGCATCGGTTTGTTTGCAGCCTTTTTCATTCACGAGGAGAAGACGAGCGGACGGCGTCAGCCGGTTGCTGTCGGTGATTTGTTCCGAGTGGGGAAGGAATGGTCGCTTCTGTCTATTTCATTAATCGCTGTGCTTGCGCAGTCGATCGTATTCACAACGATGTTTGGATTTACTCCGCTGCATGCGGCGAACTTAGGAGTATCTAAAGGTGAACTAGGAATCTTATCACTTCTGACAACTCTTCCTAATGCAATTGCCGGTTATATAAGCGGATCCATTGTTGTGAAAAAAATAGGAGAGAAGCAAACCGTCATTCTTGGATTTGTAGTATCGGCTGTTTGTACACTGTCCATTCCGTTCACAAATTCCTTTGGACTGCTTCTTTTCTCACAGGCGTGCAATGGATTTGGACAAGGGCTTATTTTTCCTGTTTTGCTCGCTCTTGCAATTCGAAATGTTTCATCACAGCAGCGCGCGACAGCGATGGGGTTTTTTCAGGCGATTTTTTCGCTCGGTATGTTTGGAGGTCCATTATTGGCAGGAGGAATTGGAGATACATTTGGATTAACAGGAGGATTTTTGTTTACTGGGATGTTAAGTTTAGTAGGTGCTGCTCTTGCTAGCAGATGGATTGCGTCGCCCGCTCTTTACCAGGAGGCTGTAAAAAAGCAAGCAACGTAGAATAATAGCAACATGAAGATGAGCATTTAACTCGAACACTGGAGGAGATTGTGATGAATCAAGATCCAATCTTACAAAAGGCAATGAATAAATGGGAAAATATGAGTCATGATTCTTCGTTCCGTCGTGCATATGAAGCATATTATTAGATGAACAAGCGAAGTTGGCCCATGTGAGAAAAGAAGGTATTGAAGAAGGAAAAATGCAATTCATTCGAGGAATGCATAAGAACGGAATGCCATTAGAAGATATTGCAAAATTCACAGGATTAAAGATGGCAAATATACAACAATTATTACAAGATTAGATAATTGTACAAAGAGGGGAATCTTAAGTGGATTCTTCTTTTTATTTTATTTCAAAAGATTAACTGTTGGGACAATGCAAGTATGGAAAACTTCTTTAGCCACTTTAAATCACTCCACTCCTTTCGTACAGTTGACGAAGTGAAATTTGCTGTTCAACGATATATTCGCTTTTTGTGGCTTTAAAATAAAGTTCGATGATTTATAAAAAAGTCTGATTGTTTATGACAAAGATTGATAATTTGTAAAAGAGTTTGATCAAAAATCCTGTATTGATATGCAGGATTTTTTCTGGCTCAGCAATCAGGTCATATTCTTGAATAGATTTCTAAATGAAACTGGATATTTATGCTAATATTGGTATGGTATTGTGAAGGAATATTTAAACAATGATCCTTAAAAGATGTCTTAAGTATGAAAGTTGTGTCTCATAACATTAATTCAAGATCTAGGAGAGGACAATGTTAGCTAATTTGAATGACTACTTAAAAGATTTAATGGTGTATATTCCTGAAGGAGAAATCCGCCTACGAGATTTTCGAAACGAGCAAAAATGGATGAGTTCAAACTATAAATTTGGAATGCCGGGTATTAGAAAAAATTTAAAGGAAGTTATTTGGAATGTTGAGATTAAGCCATTTTATCTCGCCAAATATACGGTGACAGAAGAACTTTATGCGATTATGATGGGGAAGAAATTGTTAATAACGACTGAGGCTCGAAAACCAATTGTTAATGTTTCATGGATAGATGCAGTGAATTTTTGTAATTTACTATCTGATACGCTGGGTTATGATAAGTTTTATGATCTTGATAATGAAAGTAAATCAGTTATTTGCAATTATAATACTAATGGTTTTCGTTTACCGACAGATGCCGAATGGCAATATGCATGTAAGGCAAAATCAAAAGGATATCGGTATGGTGAAATTAATGAAATCGCTTGGTATAAAGATAATTCCAACGAACGAGTACACGAAGTTGGTGAGAAAAAGCCTAATGATTGGGGCTTGTATGACATGATCGGTAATATTTGGGAGTGGTGCTGGGACTTATACGATGAAGAGACATTTGGTAATTACAGAATAATTCGCGGAGGAAGTTGGGCAGAAGAAGAACGTGGATGTGGAGCTACTTGTCGTCGAAAGAGTATGCCTGATTTTTATATAGATGATATCGGATTTAGAATTGCTAGATCAATCGTTTAATAATTTGAAATTCTGAATTGATAGACGTTGTTGGCAATATAAGGGAGGTCACAGGGTTCTGAATGAGAAAAGTAGAAGTGAAGGCATATAACGAACAATGGTTTTCAATGTTTGAAGAAGAAGCCAATAAATTGCATGAGATTTTCGGTCCCGAAATCATTGAAATCCATCACATCGGCAGTACGTCTGTAAAAGGTCTAAAATCAAAGCCTGTAATTGACATAATGCCCGTGGTTAGAGACATTAATCGGGTTGATGAATTTAACACAGCAATGGTTGCCATTGGTTATAAATCAAAGGGAGAAAACGGGATATTTGGACGTCGATACTTCCAAAAAGGTGGAGACAATCGAACCCACCATGTCCACATTTATGAATTGGGCAATCCCGAAATCGAACGTCATCTTGCATTTCGGGATTACTTGCGGACACATCCAGATGCTTCAAAAAAGTATGGAGACTTAAAAGAGGAATTATCTCAATGTTTCCCCTACGACATGAAATCGTACATAAAAGGGAAGGAACAGCTAGCATTAGAGATTGAACAAAAAGCAGTAGCGTGGTATCGAAATTCAAGAATTTATGAGAGTAATAAATAAAATAAGCATTTTGTGTTGTAGATTTCTGTCTGATGTACTAACCTTTTCACGAGACATAAACACTCCTTTGATTGGGTATTGGTTGGCGCTTTTATTCTATCAAGGGCATTTGTTTATGTCTCTTTTTATGCATTTTTATGTGTGAATATATATAAATTATTTCACTCAACTCAAGTAGGGTTTTTAACTTGTTTAGTTGTAAGAACTGTGTTATTATCACAACAAATTAAATGATCAAGATCATTTAATTTGTTGTGATTCTATATTACTTAAGAGCTACATATTTCTATTCTATATTTAGTCATAAAGTCATTTCATATAGAACATAAGCAGTTAAGGTTTCGAACAGTTGATTATAAATGGCTTTCTCAGTAATTCTGGATAAATGTTGTTTGATAAATCAGAATAAAGCTTTAACTGTCCAACGTACCTTATACATGTGGACAAATTTTCTGTTGAAACATACCGTATCTTTATAGTTAACAGTTTTTATGATGACTTGTCATTTATTTTTTAAAACAATCTTTCCAAGTAAATTAGGAAACGTAGTATAATTTTACATGACGGATATTTCCTTTCGAGGGAAGTTTGATAATACTTATAACTAACAAAAAAGATGTCTTTTTTGCACTTTATGAAAGTATAAATTTCTAGCTGGAAGATCATTCAACGTAGTGAGAAATTTTAGGAACAAAGTATAAGTGCAACTACGCCTCTGTCTTCGCCCAAGAGCAGGGCTCGCCAGTCGGCGAGTTTTCTTTATTAGCTTTGCTACATCTCATTGATTAATCAACACTCGTTTTATGTTAAACGTGTTATATAAAGTTTAAATTTATCTTTTACAACTAGGTAGAACAGTCCATGAATGACTGTTTTAGGCGTAAAAAGGGAGGAAATCTTAATGGCGAGAAGTGAAATACAAACTGAACGAATGTTAAATTACTTTATTGATGCAACCGCCAAATTAATAAAAGAAGAAGGAATCAAAAATATCAGTATAAGAAAAATTGCAAAGGAAGCAGGATACACAAGTTCCACTATCTATAATTATTTTTCGGAAGTTTCCCACCTTATATTTTTTGCAGCAATGCGCTTTTTAGAGCAATATATAGAGGATTTACCTAAATATATTGCAAGAGCAGAAGACCCATTAGAAAAATATTTATTAGGATGGGAATGTTTTTGTGATCATTCATTTAGGGAACCTGAATTATATCACGCAATATTTATTGCAGATCTAGGAGAACATCCAGAAGAACTTCTAAAACATTACTCTTCCATCTATCGATTTGATACTATTCAACTTCCAGAAGAATTAGAAGGAATTCTTACTGAACAAAATTTGAGTAAGAGAAGTAGAAAAGTGTTAGAAAAATACGCAGAAAAAGGTGTATTTAAAAAAGAAGAAATTGACAAACTTAGTGAAATCACAATCTTGCTATGGCAAGGAATGATTACATCTCTTCTTAACAATCGAGTAACGTATACACCGGAAGAAGCCTCCAAAAAAACGATGGAATATATACGGGATATAACATTAAATATGGCAAAAATGTAGATTTATTATAAAGGTATAGTAGAGAGAAGTGTTGATTGTGACTCATTCGTGCGAAAAAAGTTGGATTTTCTGTGAAAGCAAACGATTTCATCTCTGAGTAGTGAGTGACAAATTATGAACGTTTCTGTTTATATAAAATGAGTGTTAGGTAAATAATTTTATTGTGTAGAGGTAGAAAAACCAAGATGGTTTTTCTACCTCTCAAACTGTTGAAAAATAGTTGTTAGTTTTATATATAGAGGCAAGTATATAAGCCGAATCGTGTCCTAGTTTAGCCAGAACAAGAGTTCATATTGTAATAAGTTTTTCAATGGTTGGTACCATACCTAGACTAAAAATAGAGAGGTGATTTCATGTTAATGCAAGCATTGCTAATCTTTTTGCTACAGATTATTTATGTCCCAGTCTTAACAATTCGTACAATTCTTTTAGTAAAGAACCAAACGAAATCAGCAGCCGGTGTTGGACTTTTGGAAGGCATCATCTACATTGTCAGTTTAGGAATTGTCTTTCAAGATTTATCTAATATTTGGAATATTGTTGCATATGTAATTGGATTTAGTGTCGGTTTGCTGCTCGGGGGGTATATTGAAAGGAAGCTGGCGATTGGCTACATTACATATAATATAAGTTTGTTGGAAAAATGTAATGATTTGGTAGAGGCATTACGATCGTCAGGATTCGGAGTTACGGTATTTGAAGGAGAAGGTATTAATGATACAACACGTTTTCGCTTGGATATAGTGGCGAAACGCTCAAGAGAGAAGGAATTCCTGGAAATTGTAAACACGATTGCCCCAAAAGCATTTATAGCTTCTTATGAGCTGCGTTCATTTAAAGGTGGATATTTAACCAAAGTGATGAAAAGAAGAAAAATTGGGTAAGAAAAGGACGCAAGGTCGATTGGGTTTTTTTTACACTGTAAGAAAGTATAAATTCCCAGCTAGAAGTTCATTCGACGTAGTGGGGAATTTTAGGAATACAGTATAAGTGCAACTACGCCTCTGTCTTCGCCCAAGAGCAGGGCTCGCCAATCGGCGAGTTTTCTTTACACTGTAGGAAAGTATAAATTTCTAGCGGGAAGATCATTCGACGTAGTGAGAAATTTTAGGAATACAGTATAAGTGCAACTACACCTCCAATTGTTGTGCCTAACAATTGGAGGGGCAGTTCAAATTGGTGACTTTTTCATGGATTACTTCGTTTTTCTACCCCTTTTCCTATGCAAAAAGTTATGGCTATTATAAAAAAAGAATTCTTAACTTTTAGATATTTACAAAAAAAACAAAATGGGTTATATTGTATTTAAGAAATCGCGATCGTTTAAATATCAAGTTTTTTAAAGCGTTTTCAAAAACGGTGATGTAGAAAATGATTGCGCAAGTATTAAAAATCAATTTTAAAAATGAACAAATTTTTGTTATGAGGGGAGTAATTTAAATGGTTAATGCGGTTAATGAAGAAAGTATTGCAGGTTCTGCAAAGACAAAACAGTTAGTAATTGATTCCGATGTTCATTCTTATTTAAATTCACTTGATGACCTTGTACCTTATTGTGATGAGTCGCTTCAAAAACGCTTAAATATTGGTAAATTTAAAAAGCAGGCATTTGAAGGGAAGCTAATCTCTGCAGCAGAATTTCGCTTCCCAGAATGTAGATATATCAATCCGGTTTCGGTTGTACGTGGAGATGCTTTTTCACCAGAAGGGGCTATCCCAGGTTCTGATCCTGAATTTGTAGCTAAAGATTTGTTTGACCGTTCAAACACACAATATGGAATTTTGAATTCATGTAATGCAACAATGGGTGCTTTTCACAATATAGATGTCGCTAATGGATTTAATACAGCTTTTAATGATTGGCAATATGAGAATTGGATTGAAAAAGACAGCAGGTATAAGATGTCTATGCTTGTATCACCTCTTGATCCTGTAGCAGCAGTAAAGGAAATTGAAAGAATTGGGAAAAAACCAGGAGTTGTAGCAGTTAATTTACAAACCACTACTATTCCATTTGGCAATAGAAATTTATATCCTATTTATGAAGCTGCGGAACACTATGGACTGCAAATGCTTATACACCCGGATTCTGAGGCCTCAGGAGAGAACGGCCCGGCACAAGCAGTAGGTCCAGCATCAACTTACATGGAATGGCATACTTGTTTAGGGCTTAATGCTCAAAGAAATATTGTTAGTTTAGTTTGTGAAGGGGTTTTTGAAAGGTTCCCTAAACTAAAATTTGTATTTGTAGAATATGGTGTCGCCGGGATTGCGCCGCTTTTGTGGAGAATAGATAAAAACTGGAAGACACTTCGTGAAGAAGTACCTTGGATCAAAGAATTACCTAGCGAATATATTAAACGAAATGTCCGCTTAGGAACGCAGCCAATTGAAGAACCGTATCGTCCAAAAGATTTATTAGAAATCATTCAAATGGCTGGGATTGAGGATATGCTTCTTTACTGCAGTGATTATCCACACTGGGACGGGGATGAAGCAGATCGTGTATTCAATAGTTTTCCGAAAGAATTAAGACATAAAATTTTCTATGAAAACGCTTTAAACACTTATAACTTTAACCGGTAGTAGAAAGGAGAACGAAAAATGGTTGAATTAAACATTGTGACAATTTGTTCAGCAGAGGATTTGCAACCGGGGCAACGACAGTTAGTAAAAGTGGATGGATCAGAAATTGCTGTTTTTAATCTTAATGGCCGGTTATATGCGGTTCGAAATAAGTGCCCACATCAAGGAGTCTCCATGGTATATGGTACGATCGATGGAACGATGTTGCCAAGTGATCCTCATACGTACCAATATGGAAGACATAATGAGATTTTACGCTGCCCTTTACATGGCTGGGGATTTGATATTAAAACGGGTGAATCTTTGTTTGATGCGGAAAAATGTAAATTAAAGACGTATGATATACGTCAAGAAGGAGATTCCATTGTTTTATATCTTAATAAAGAGCCGAAAACAGTTTCGTTAATTAAAACGCATGCTTGTGTTGTATCCTAACAATTAAAAGGAAACATTTTTTATTGCCACAAAAAGATCAAGATCTTTTTGTAATCGAGGTTTTTTTGTGGCAGTGTTATTAATAATATCCTGACATGCCTCATCGTTTATGAGACTAACTTTTACGAATTAGCATTTCAAGTCTATGTATATATGAAATGCATATCATTAATGGGGTGCAGAATATGTTGTGGAGTGATTTGAAAAAAAGGTTAGATGAACGGCCCGTGTTTGGTTGTTTCGTCACTTTTCCATCACCTGGTTTAACAGAGTTTACTGCTCAAATGGGTTTTGATTTTACATGTATTGATAATGAACATGGAATTATGGACTACATGGTCATGGAAAATATGATTCGCGGGTCCCAATGTGCCGGGGTGCCGTCAATAATAAGAACGCCTGTGAATCGTCCAGAATATATTCAAAAAGCATTGGACAGCGGGGCAAATGGCATTCAAATCCCGATGGTTAACACACTAGATGAAGTAAAAGAAGCGGTATGTGCAGCACTCTATCCTCCATTTGGTAAAAGAGGATACGATTTTTTACCAAGAGCATGTGACTATAGTTTATATCCTAATAAAATGGAGTATTTACGAAAAGCAAATGAACAATTGATGGTTATTTTGCAAATTGAAACGGTAGAAGCCGTCGAAAATCTTGAACAACTTTTAACGGTAGAAGGTGTTGATGTCCTTTTTATAGGACCTTTTGATTTAGCTGTATCAATGGGATATGCCCACGACCCAAGACATCCTAAAGTACTAGAAATGATTGAGCGAATTATCACAATGATAAAGAAAAAAGGGAAAACAGCTGGTATTTATGTTAGTAATGTGGGACAAGCAAAGCAAGCTATTCAATGGGGAGCCAGCTATATTCTAACAGACTTGACTGAAGCAATGACACAATGGGCAGAACAGTATTTACAAAGTGTAAAGGAAATAAAGAGCATGAAATAAAGTGTTAGACAGTACCAAAACTTTTTCATAAGCAAATTGAAATAGTAATGAGCCGCTTGAAATAATAAGAAGCAAATTAACGAAACGATGAGGAGAGAAAAATTTGGAACGAAGTGGTTTATTAGAATCCATTCCAACACAAATGAAGGCTGTAGTCGTAACAGACTATGGCGGGCTAGAGAAGCTTGAAGAGCGGAAAGTACATGTACCGCTTCCAAATGAAAATGAGGTTCTCGTCAAAATACATGCTTGCGCTGTAAACAATTCAGATATTTTAATGCGTGAAGGCGGTTATGGCACGGATGTGAACATCGGGGAAAAAGCGGGATGGAAACGAGAACCCATTTCTTTTCCACGTATCCCTGGAACTGATATTGCGGGTGAAATCGTAGCTGTAGGTGCAAATATCGATCCTTCATGTTTGGGAGAAAAGGTTGTATTATTTCCTTTTATTTCTTCAGGACCCGATGGCTTGGAGCATATGGCAGAAGATATAACGTTAATGAGTTCTGAGTGTGATGGCGGATATGCTGAATACATTGCATGGCCAAAAGAATTGTGCAGACCGATGCCGTTATCTAGCTATGTTGAAAGTTCTTCTTTTATTGTTAGTTGTTTTACTGCATGGCATATGATTGAAAAAAGTAAAGTTGTACCCGGAGAAAAGCTTCTTATTACAGGAGCTACCGGCGGTGTTGGTTCTTATGCTATTCAAATTGCATCAAAAGTATTTGGAGCGAATGTCATCGCCTTAGCGAGAGATTTATCTTTTAAAGAAAAAATGATCGAGCTAGGAGCAAGAGAAGTTTTATCCTACAAATCAAACACCTTACCAGACGATATCTTAAAGGCTGCAGGTAGCGAGATTGATGTTGTATTGGATGTCGTGGGAGATCCTTTATTTTCAACATGTTTGAAAGTACTGAGAAACGGGGGAAGGTTAGCAATATCTGGAGCTGTAGGTGGGGCGGTTACACAGCTTGATATTCGCACGATTTATTTAAAACATCTTTCAATATTAGGGTGTACGTTAGGTACGCGGAAAGAATTCGATCAAATGTTAGCTGCGATTCGTGAAGGGAAAATTCAACCTCTCATCGATAAGACTTTTCCTTTGGAACAAGCACGAGAGGCTCAAGAATACTTTAAAAATTCTGAGAAATTCGGAAAAGTAATATTGCAAAATGAGAATTCAACCCATCTTTAAGGAGGTTTTTCTATTGAACAAAGTAGTGTCTAAAGAAGTGCAAGAGCTTGCAAGTTACTTAATCGACGCTGAGAAAAATCAAAAGCCAATCCAGCCTTTAACTGAATTAAAGTCAGATTTAACGTTAGAGGAAGCATATGAAATTCAACTGCAAGTCGTTAAGGAAAAAGTATCTAAAGGAATCCAAATTGTTGGGAAGAAAATTGGTTTAACTTCACGTGACATGCAAATCATGTATGGTATTGATACGCCGGATTGTGGGCATTTATTTGAAAACATGATCGTTAAAAATAACCATGAAGTATCTTTTAAGGATGTTATTCAACCGAAGATAGAAGCTGAAATTGCCTTTGTCTTAAAAAAAGATTTAAAGGGTCCTAATGTTACCGTTGAAGAAGTTCTTCAAGCAACAGATTATGTTCTTCCTTCTATTGAAATAATCGATAGTAGAATACAAGATTGGAATTTGAAATTGCAGGATACAGTTGCCGATAATGCATCTTCTGGTCTTTATGTTCTTGGAGATAAACCTGTTTCAGTGGATGAAGTTAATCTTCCTGATATCACGATGAAAGTATATCAAAATGGTCAATTAATGAAAGAAGGTATAGGAAAAAATGCTATGGAGCATCCTGCAGCCTGTGTTGCATGGCTAGCTAATAAATTAGCAGAGTTCGATGTAGTATTACAAGCTGGAGAAGTAATTCTTTCTGGTGCTCTTGCTACTACTATTGATGTTGTACCAGGTGATGAATTTACAGCTGTATTTGAACATTTAGGAGAAGTGAAAGTTACATTCATAAAATAAGAGGAACCTATCAAAAGTTCTTATATGAAATAGGACTCTAAACATAATGTTAACTTTTGCTTGTAAGAGGGGAGCTTTACTTGGTATTTCTATCGATCTTAGGTCCTATGTTTATTATGGCGGTTATTTCTGTAATTGGATATATGATTGCTAAAACTAACGAAATTACAGATGAATCAAAGCAGCTGCTGATAAGTATTATGCTTAATGTAGCGATTCCATGCATTATTTTAGATGGTGCTTTTAAAACTAAGGTAGGGAAAGAGTTAATTTCTCAGCTGATGATTATTTTTATTTTTTCAATCATCATTAGTTTATTGGGGTTACTATTGGGATGGATTTTTGCAAGAATTTTCAACTATTCTCCTAGTAATGCAAGGAAAATGGCTCTTATTGCCGGATTGGGAAATACAGGTTTTATTGGGATTCCTTTATGTGCGGAAATATTTGGTCCAAAAGGGGCTCTACTTGCGGCAGCATTTGATACAGGGGTAGGCATTATTTTATTTACAGTAGCTATTGCGTTATTGCAAGAAAATTATCAGTTTTCACTGGCATCTTTAAAACAATTAATGAATCCCCCAGTTATTTCAATAGTTCTAGCTTTATTTGTGATCATTGCCGATATTCAACCGCCAGAAATTATTAAACAATTAAATGGGATGTTAGCAAGTTTGGCTACCCCTCTAGCAATGATTTATATTGGAATTCTTATAAGGATGATGCTTAAACAAAAGGGAGCCATGTCAATTAGTAGATTAACAGTACCTATAGTATTGAAATTGATTATCCTCCCAATTCTAACAATCATGCTTGTGGCGTTTATCAACTTTTCCTTGCTGATGAAGCAAGTAATTATTATTCAAGCAGCGATGCCTACGATGACACTCGCTCCAGTATTATTAGCACGTTATACACAGGATGAAGAAATAGGAGCAAAGGCAGCAGTTTATTCAACAATTTGTGCAATATTGACAGTTCCTTTTATTGTTTTTTTAGGAAGTAAATTATTTTGAAAGTTAATATTTATTAAAAAACTAAAGCTGAATTACAGAGAGGATTGATTTCATGACAGTCAACACAGAAGTTAAAACATATCTTAATTATATAAACGGCAAATGGCAGTCTTCATCTTCCGGTGAAATTCAGGAGAGTATTAATCCGGCTAATAAAAACGAAATCGTTGGGTATGTTTCAAGCTCAACAAAAGCTGATTTGGACCAAGCAGTTACATCAGCTAAACAGGCACAAATCGCTTGGAGAAAATTATCGGCTCCTGCAAGAGGAGACTATCTTTATAAAGTTGCAAATATATTAGAGGCACGATTAGAAGAAGTGGCAGAAACAATGACAAGGGAAATGGGAAAAACATTACCAGAAGCGAAAGGTGAAACGGCTCGCGGTGTAGCCATTCTTCGCTATTATGCCGGAGAGGGTATGCGTAAAGTAGGAGATGTAATCCCTTCTACAGATAGTGAAGCATTTATGTTCACAAGTAGAGCGCCGCTGGGGGTTGTGGGAGTAATTACACCGTGGAATTTTCCCGTTGCCATTCCAATCTGGAAGATGGCCCCGGCTCTTGTATACGGTAATACAGTTGTCTTAAAGCCAGCAACCGAAACAGCTGTAACAGCAGCAAAAGTAATCGAATGTTTCTATGAAGCAGGACTACCAGCTGGTGTTATTAATATGGTTACAGGTTCGGGTTCAGTTATTGGACAAGGCATTATTGATCATCCTGATATTAGTGGAATCACCTTTACTGGTTCAGATGGTGTAGGAAAACGAGTTGGTCAAGGAGCGCTTGCACGCGGAGCTAAATATCAGTTGGAAATGGGCGGGAAAAATCCGGTGATTGTTGCGGAGGATGCTGATCTTGATCTGGCTGTTGAAGCAACAATAAGTGGTGGTCTTCGCTCAACAGGTCAGAAATGTACGGCTACTAGCCGCGTTATCATTCAAAGCTCTGTTTACGATGTATTCAAAGAAAAGCTGCTAGCTAAAGTAAAAGAAATAAAAGTAGGCGAAGGATTAAATAGTGGCACTTGGATGGGGCCTTGTGCGAGTGAAAGCCAATTAAATACGGTGTTGGATTACATTGAAAAAGGAAAAGCGGAAGGTGCAGTGCTTTTACATGGTGGAAGTAAATGTGAAGCTATTGGTTTGGAGAATGGCTTTTATGTGCAACCAACTGTGTTTGAAAATGTAAACTCCAACATGACAATTGCTCAAGAAGAAATTTTTGGACCTGTACTAGCATTGATGAAAGTCGATACAATGGAAGAAGCATTAACAGTGGCAAATGATGTAGAGTTTGGACTTAGTGCGTCCATTTTCACAACAAATATTCAGAAAATGCTTTCGTTCATCAATGAAATGGAAGCAGGCCTTGTACGCATCAATGCTGAGAGTGCTGGAGTAGAATTACAGGCTCCATTTGGTGGTATGAAAAAGTCTAGTTCTCTTTCACGTGAACAAGGTCAAGCAGCAATCGAATTTTTCACAAATATTAAAACAGTATTTGTAAAAGGTTAATATCATTTTATCTGTTATAGTACGCTATACCCAAAATGGATTGGAGCAGGAGTTACAAGCGTCCTTGCAACCCCTGCTCCAATCACACGCAAAATAGCAGTAGATATTGAACCATGAATTGAGGAAGCTCTTGAAAAGATTGTTTATGCTTCACACGTTAGTATGCTTTTTTTAATCAATGAAACGGGACTTCAAGTTCGAGGAAATGTAAACGCTTTATATATACTTAAGAGATCATTTGATGTTCTTATCCATAGATCCAATCTTATCCGTTCATTTGAAACCGAAAGATAACCAGGCAGTAGTTTCATGATTTCAAATTATATCAGGACTTATTAATTGGTTTAAATTTTAATAAGTCACAGGAGGGAATTTATGAGTAAGGTCCGCACAATGGAAGAAATGCCTTTAAGTAGATTTCATTATAAAATGTTTGCCTATGCCAGTGGGAGTACATTCCTCGACGGGTATATTATTGGAATTGTTGCGATAGCACTTTCTGTCATGCAGACTCAACTCGATATGTCTGTAACCATGATAGGTCTGATTGGAGCGGCAACTCTTGCGGGTATGTTATTTGGTGGAGTATTAGGAGGCTATCTAACAGACATTATTGGCCGAAAGAAGATGTTTCTCATCGATATGCTTGTCATGGGTGTTGTGTCCATCCTTCAGTTTTATGTCAACGATCCCATGCAGTTGGTTGTTTTACGATTTATTTTAGGGATTGCGGTAGGGGCTGATTATCCTATTGCAGGAGCCTTGATGACGGAATTTTCACCGACAAAAAATCGTGGTTCCCTACTTGGAGGTCTTAATGGACTTTGGTATGTCGGTTACGCGATTTCCTTTTTAGCCGGTTATCTTTTGTTGTCCCTTGGTGATAACAGCTGGAGATGGATGCTTGCAAGTAGTGCGGTCCCAGTCATCATCATGCTTATTTCACGTTTAAATATGCCAGAATCCCCTCGTTGGCTTGCCAGCAAAGGCAGGGAAAAAGAAGCAAATGAGATTGTTCAGAAAATATTCGGGGAACATGTCATCATGTCGGCCGAGCCAGAAACTAAGGAGAAAACTTCCTATTTCGATATGTTTCGAAATGGTTATGGAAAATTAACACTTTTCGTGACAGCTTTTTATTCGCTTCAAGTCCTCCCTCTCTATGGAATAAATACCTATATTCCTGAGATCCTTGGACAATTTGGTTTTGCTGATGGAACAAGGGAATACTTGGGAGCTGCAGTCATTAATCTTATCTATCTTGTCGGTTTGCTTCCTGCCCTTTATCTTGTTGATAAATTTGGAAGAAGACCTACACTTTATTGGTCATTTTTAATCTGTTCCATCACTTTATTCGTACTGGGAGCAACCTCTGGAATGAACATGCCATTTGTTTTCATCCTAGCTCTCTTTGTCATCTATGGAACGGTTAATACCGGGATGGGGGCCCATTGCTGGATCTATCCGGGTGAGCTTTTCCCAACCCATATACGGGGAACGGCAGTAGGCTTTACCACTGGAGTGGCCCGCATCGCCTCTACCTTTGGTACGTTTCTCTCTCCAGCCATTATGGCGAAGTATGGTTTGGCCCCTACGTTGTATATTTGTGGGGCGGTGCTTTTCATTGGATTTTTAGTCTCTCTATTCATGGCTCCGGAAACAAAGAATATGAGTTTAACGGAAGCTAGCTCTATCAATAAATCTAAAAATACAGATCCAGATAGCTTCAAATCGAGCAAGACTGCTAATTAGAAAGGGAGAACCTTTGTGGAACAACAGAAACAAGTTCTGGATTCACCGCACCCAAAAGGTGAAGAGTCGTCTGAGATCCAGAAAACGGGACTTGTTTCTGTTTTCCTTTCAGTTGCCGCATGGCATGGTAGCGGCTGGGCATCACGGATTAGGTCTTATTTATATGGGGGAGTGAAAAAGTGATTACTGTAACCTTTTATAAGGAGAAAGAATTACGATTAGGAGTAAAAACAGACAAGGGAATTCTCGATGTAGAAGCTGCCATTATAAAGTTTTCTAAATTAGACGATATTCCTATATCTGTTGGAGAGCTAATTTCCAAAGGTGAGAAAGGGAAACAAGCGTTAGAAAAATTAGTTGATGGAGTGTATCAAGAGGATTCTTTATTTTATTCGGAAGATTCATTGGTGTTTGGACCATGTGTACCCGAACCGCAAAAAATAATATGTGTCGGGCTGAACTATAAAAAACATGCAGATGAATGTAATATGGATTACCCGTCTGCTCCTCTTTTGTTTAGTAAATTTAATAATACGCTTGCAGGACATAGAACGGATATTCCTCTACCGGAAACATCATCTCAAGTTGATTATGAAGCAGAACTGGCCATTGTCATCGGAAAGCAGGCGAGGGATGTAATAAAAGAGGAGGCGCTCTCTTATGTTTATGGTTACTGCAACGCCAATGACTTATCGGCTAGAGACTTGCAATTTAAAACTCCCCAATGGTTACTAGGGAAGACATGTGATGGTTTTAGCCCCACAGGCCCGTATCTTGTGAGTGCTGAAGAAGTAGGGAATCCAAATAACCTGCGTATCCGTTCAATTGTAAACGGAGAGGTACGCCAAGATTCAAATACCTCAGATATGATCTTCTTCTGTGATGAAATTGTGAGCTATATTTCTGAACATATGACGCTTTATCCAGGCGATTTAATACTGACCGGTACACCTGAGGGGGTCATTGTAGGTTATCCTGAGGAAAAAAGAGTTTGGTTAAAAGATGGTGACGAAGTAACCATTGAGATTGAGAAATTGGGATGCTTGACGAATACATTAAGAAAGATAAATAAATAGTGGTTTCATAGTGTAATCGAAGAAAAAATGAAACGCGTACTGTTACAAATAAAACATTTTTTATGTTCATTAATTGTATGATCGCGGGTTTTATGTCACTTGGTTAGCGGTACCCCTATAGAAAGGCGCTGGGTGCTTACTCCATTTAATTCATATTCCAATCATTTCAATTTTTATCTCTTTGTTTGTAATCACTTTTGAAGTTTAACTAACCAGAACTTATTAAGAATTTAAAATTTACATGGTATATTAGGGAACTTGGCAATTTGCTCTAGCAGTATTAGCACGTTATACACAAATCGAGGAAGGCTCTTCTGTGTGGGAGTGATTTCTCAACAATCTCACTATACCAACGATCGAGGTATTTTTATCACTGTAAGAAAGTATAAATTCCCAGCTAGAAGTGAATTCGACGTAGTGGGGAATTTTAGGAATACAGTATAAGTGCAACTACGCCTCTGTCTTCGCCCAAAGGCAGGGCTCGCCAATCGGCGAGTTTGCTTTATTCTAACATGTCAAGGAACATAATTGATAGACAAAGAACGTAATATTCTCAACTGATTAGCCTTATTACCTAGGTGCGAAAGTTGAGTGATTATATATGGGGGTTTCTAATATGGCTAAATATACAATTGTTGATAAGGAAACTTGTATTGCTTGCGGAGCATGTGGAGCTTCCGCACCGGATATTTACGACTATGATGATGAAGGAATTTCCTTTGTTATACTCGATAACAATCAAGGAAATGTAGAAATACCTGAAAACCTGGTGGATGATGTGGAAGATGCACGTGATGGTTGCCCTACAGATTCTATTAAGATTTCTGATGAGCCTTTTGATGGTGATCCAACAAAATTTGAATAAAAATCATAACACGAGAAAGGGATATTATGGGGAATAATAGTTTAATTCGTCCGCATGGTGAATGTTGGCTCGCAAAAGAGAAGCTGTATTCTAATAGAGCGAATGATAAAGTGAAATTTCCATCAGTGAGGGTCTTACCGCCCGTTAGATACGGGATAAAAAATGATAGGAGGATGGATCATGAATATTCATGAGTACCAAGGAAAAGAGATCTTGAGAAAATATGGTGTATCCGTTCCGAACGGCCGCGTCGCTTTCTCTGTAGAAGAAGCAGTAGAAGTCGCTCGGGAGTTAGGCACAGCTGTATGTGTAGTAAAAGCGCAAATCCATGCTGGTGGACGTGGAAAGGCCGGCGGTGTAAAAGTGGCGAAAAATCTAGAAGAAGTACGTTCATATGCAAAAGAGATTTTAGGCAAGACGCTTGTCACTCACCAAACAGGCCCAGAAGGAAAAGAAGTAAAGCGTTTATTAATTGAAGAAGGCTGCGATATTAAGAAAGAATATTACATCGGCTTGGTGTTGGATCGTGCTACTTCCCGAGTTGTCATGATGGCATCGGAAGAAGGTGGTACAGAGATTGAAGAAGTAGCAGAACAAACACCTGAAAAGATCTTTAAAGAAGTTATCGATCCAGTAGTCGGATTACAAGGGTTCCAGGCTCGCAGACTGGCATTTAACATTAACATCCCAAAAGAACTAGTTGGTCAAGCCGTTAAATTCATGATGGGCTTATATCAAGTATTCACTGAAAAAGATTGTTCGATTGCTGAAATCAATCCCCTTGTTGTGACGGGTGATGGGAAAGTCATGGCACTTGATGCAAAATTAAATTTTGATTCTAACGCGCTCTATCGTCAAAAAGATGTGTTAGCGTATCGTGACTTAGACGAGGAGGATCCAAAGGAAATCGAAGCGTCCAAATATGACTTAAGCTATATCTCCCTAAACGGCAATATCGGTTGTATGGTAAACGGTGCTGGCCTGGCGATGGCTACAATGGATATTATCAAGTATTACGGAGGCAATCCAGCTAACTTCTTAGATGTTGGGGGCGGTGCGACAACGGAAAAAGTAACGGAAGCTTTCAAAATCATTCTTTCAGACCAACATGTAAAAGGAATTTTTGTTAATATCTTTGGCGGTATTATGAAATGTGATGTTATCGCTCAAGGTGTCATCGAAGCAACGAAGCAAGTCGGCTTGAAACTCCCTCTTGTTGTTAGACTGGAAGGAACAAATGTCGAACTTGGAAAGAAATTACTACATGAATCAGGCTTAAACATTACCGCTGCAGAATCAATGGCAGACGGTGCTCAAAAAATTGTATCATTAGTTAACCAAAAAGGTGGGGTTGTTGAACATGAGTGTGTTCATTAATAAAGATACGAAAGTCATTGTACAGGGGATTACAGGTGGAGTGGGTCTTTTCCATACAACACAAATGCTAGAGTATGGCACCAACATCGTGGGCGGTGTCACACCAGGTAAGGGGGGAACGGAAGTAGAAGGCGTACCTGTCTTTGATACGGTCTCTCAAGCAAAAGCAGCAACAGGATGCAATGCATCCGTTGTCTATGTTCCACCTGCATTTGCGGCAGATGCAATCATGGAAGCGGTCGATGCGGACTTAGATCTTGTTATTTGTATTACAGAGGGTATTCCCGTATTAGATATGGTCAAGGTAAAACGTTATATGGAGGGTAAACGTACACGCTTAGTAGGACCAAACTGCCCAGGTGTTATTACGCCGAATGAATGCAAAATTGGGATTATGCCCGGCTATATTCACCAAAAAGGTCATGTAGGAGTGGTATCCCGCTCTGGTACGTTAACATATGAAGCGGTACATCAATTATCACAAGCTGGTATCGGACAGTCCACAGCGGTTGGAATCGGCGGCGATCCTGTCAACGGCACCAACTTTATCGATGTATTAAAAGCTTTTAACGAGGATGAAGAAACATATGCTGTTATCATGATTGGTGAAATTGGCGGTACGGCCGAAGAAGAAGCAGCCGAATGGATAAAGGCGAACATGAAAAAACCAGTTGTCGGCTTTATCGGCGGTCAAACAGCTCCTCCCGGAAAACGGATGGGACACGCGGGTGCGATCATTTCAGGAGGCAAAGGAACAGCCGTAGAAAAAATCAAGACCATGAACGAATGCGGAATTAAGGTGGCAGAAACCCCTTCTGTCATGGGTGAAACATTAATCTCCGTCTTAAAAGAAAAAGGAATGTATGAGGCTTGTAAAACACACTAGAATGCACTCTATTTTCAGTTCATCGTATACATTCTCATTTTTCTTAGCAGAATTTGTTTTATATGAACTCAAATTTCGCAACAGAAGCACTTTTACCTCAGGTTGGTGTAGATCCATTAAGGTACAGGTCAACTCACTAATAGTCATTCTTGTGTAGTAAAAAAAACAGAGTCTCCTCATATCAATACAAGGAGGGAGTGGTTAATCGGTGCATACTGTAAATACCTTAAAAACTACAGATTTCAGTTTTTCGATCAATGGTAATACAGCTTCCTTGGAACATGTATTACCCGGTTTTAGTAAAAACGATCGAATTGGAATTGTAGTGAAGACACCAGGTGGAAGCGTAGGTGCAGGAGCCTTGCTGATGGCGATCGTAACACGATTTTATGATTTTCATCGTCCGTATCTCGGTAACAGCCCTGGTGAACTTCGAATTTATCCTGAGTTCTTTGTGTTCCATGTAGAGAAATTCCATATGAACCATGCTAATTTGGATGTGTGGCCACCACATAGGGAAATAATAGTTGAAAATGAGCCAGAGAGAATACTAGAGGCGATCAATGACCGCGGTATTACCCGTTTACTCATTGAGGATGCTGAACCCTCGTCAGAGATGAATATGTTCATGCCTGAAACCATCAGTAGTGCAGAGCAAAGAATTGTTAGTGCTCTTGCATATTCACCTACTGGACGGGTCGAGAATTCCGATGTTAAAGTGATGAGTTGTAAAGCTGCAGAAGGTTATATTCTTGGTGCGATAGAGATGTCAAAAGAGTTGTCCCAAGAGGAAAAAGAACGGTTATCACGGGGAAGACGAGATATTTTCGTCAATGGTCGTGCGACCGAGACTTATCGGCGGATTACGGTAACAGAAGCAATTAAGAGCCTTAGCCAATCTACTGAACTAAGTGCTACTACACGAAGATATATGGGTATGAGTAGTATTAAGCTATAAGGATCATGCCGCAATTAATAAATCGCGATCACTTAAATATCAGGATTTTATAAGGGGTTTTCAAAAACAGTGATGTAGAAAATGATTGCGCAAATATTAAAAATCAATCTTACGAATTAACAAATTGAGGAGTGAAATCGGTGAAACATCAACTTTCATGGAAAGTCGGAGGCCAACAGGGAGAAGGAATTGAGAGCACTGGAGAAATCTTTTCTACGGCACTAAACCGGCTTGGCTACTTTTTATATGCATACCGTCACTTTTCATCTCGAATTAAAGGCGGTCATACAAATAATAAGATTCGAGTAAGTACCAGTCGAGTAAGTACAATTGCTGATGACCTTGATATATTAGTAGCCTTTGATCAGGAAACCATTAATCTGAATTATGCTGAACTTCATAGTGATGGGATTATTATTGCAGATTCAAAGTTTAAACCGGTTAAACCGGAAGATACAGAAGCGAAACTTTACGCTGTGCCATTCACTGAAATGGCAACGGAACTTGGTACACCGCTTATGAAAAATATGGTCGCGATTGGAGCAACATGCGCCATCATTAATCTGAATCCACTCGTCTTTGCGAACGTAGTGAAAGAAATATTCGGTAAAAAAGGCGAAACGGTCGTTCTGAAAAATATGGAAGCCATTAACCAAGGCTATATGTTCATGCAGAAGAATCTAGGGAATAAGCCGACTCCTCTGGCGCTTGCACAAGCGGATGGACAGCAGCGTCTGTTTATGATCGGCAATGATGCGATTGCATTCGGAGCACTCGCGGCAGGAGTCCGTATTATGGCAGCCTACCCAATCACACCGGCTTCTGAGATTATGGAATATCTCATTGATAAGCTGCCGGAATTGGGCGGAACCGTGATTCAGACAGAGGACGAAATCGCGGCAGCTACCATGGCGATAGGTTCCAACTACGCCGGCACGCGGTCATTTACCGCCTCAGCCGGACCCGGCCTTTCTCTCATGATGGAAGCGATCGGGCTATCGGGAATGACTGAAATTCCTCTTGTGGTTGTGGATACACAACGCGGTGGACCGTCCACTGGCTTGCCGACAAAGCAGGAACAATCCGATTTAATGGCCATGATCTATGGCACCCATGGTGAGATTCCTAAAGTCGTCATTGCGCCGAGTACAGCTGAAGAAGCCTTCTACGATACAATAGAAGCATTTAACATTGCTGAAGAATATCAATGCCCAGTTATTTTATTATCTGATTTGCAGCTTTCGTTAGGAAAGCAAACCGTTGAGCCATTCGATTTTAGTCAGGTGAAAATCCGCCGGGGAAAACTGGTGACAGATGAAATGGCACAGGAAGATGAAAAAGCCTATTTTAAGCGATATGAATTGACGGAGGATGGAGTGTCTCCACGGGTCATACCAGGAACAAAAAATGGTATTCACCACGTAACCGGCGTGGAGCACGATGAAACAGGAAGGCCTTCTGAATCGCCGGCTAATCGGAAACTGCAAATGGACAAGCGTATGCGCAAGCTGGAAAAGCTGCCGGAATATTTTCCTCATCCTATTTCAGCATATGCGCCTCATGAAAAGCCAGATCTTTTGCTGGTTGGGTTCAATTCAACGCGAGGTGCAATTGAAGAAGCGGCCGGCCGTCTTGAAAAAGAAGGTTTAAAAGTGAACCATGTGCACATTCGGCTTATTCATCCGTTCCCATCTGCAGCTCTATTGCCATTTATCGAAGCCGCTGAAAATGTACTCGTCGTAGAAAATAATGCGACTGGCCAGTTGGCAAATCTAATAAAAATGAATGTTGGATATCGAGAGAAAATTAAGAGTCTATTAAAATACGATGGTAATCCATTTCAGCCAATTCAAGTTTACAATGGAAGCAAGGAGCTGTTACAGCATGTCTACAGTTACATTTAAAGATTTTAGAAACGATATAAAGCCAAATTGGTGTCCTGGATGCGGGGATTATTCTGTTCAGGCAGCCATTCAACGGGCTGCAGCTAATGCAGGACTCACACCGGAAAATATGGCGGTTATTTCTGGAATTGGCTGTTCAGGACGGATTTCAGGCTATATTCGATCATATGGGCTTCATGGCATTCATGGGCGTTCACTGCCCATTGCCCAAGGTGTCAAAATGGCCAATCGGGATTTGACGGTTATTGCCTCTGGGGGAGATGGCGATGGCTACGCAATTGGGATGGGACACACCGTTCATGCGATGCGCCGTAATATCGATATCACTTATATTGTCATGGATAACCAAATTTACGGACTGACTAAGGGGCAGACTTCTCCACGTTCTGCTGTTGGATTTGTAACAAAATCAACACCGCATGGAGCGATTGAAAACACAGTATCGCCGATGGAATTGGCTGTGACAAGCGGAGCTACATTTGTGGCTCAAAGCTTTTCTACTGATTTAAAGGATTTAACTGCTATTATTGAGGCGGGAATTAAACATAAAGGGTTTTCTTTTATCAATGTGTTCAGCCCTTGTGTTACCTATAATAAAGTGAACACATATGACTGGTTTAAAGAACATTTAGTCGGCCTGAAGGACATAGATGGGTATGACCCTTCCAATCGTGAAATGGCTATGAAAACATTAATCGAACATGAAAGCCTTGTGACAGGTATTATTTATCAAGACAAAGAACGTCTATCGTATCAAGATCTCGTAAATGGATATGCTGAACAGTCACTGGCTCATTCAGATATTGAACTTCATCCGGACCATTTTGATAAATTGATGAGAGAGTTTATGTGATGAATTGATTAATAGACGGAGATGGCTAAATATACGCTGAGAAGTGTGTGGATTTTCCTTTATTCATTTTTAGTTTGTATCATTTGTGATTATCAGTAATTAAAGAGGTTGGGTACCTTTGGGATTTCCAAAAGGACCCAACCTTTATTTACACTGTAAGAAAGTTCAAGTGGAGAACTGCGACGGCAAGGAAAAATAACAAAGGCAGGAAACCGACATGTCCGCAGGTCTTGTTCGCATGAATGCAGAAAGCGCGGGAGTAGAGCTGCAGACGTCATTGAGTTCTTTACGTCGATTAAAACGGTGTGTGTTAAGTCGTAATTATGATGATGACATTGATACAAGTGGAGTCTCATATTCTGCTTGTATCATTTGTTGTCCAAGGAGGAAGCTTGATCAATGTTCAGACTAATATTGGGTAGCATTTGCTTGATGGCCGCTTCAGGTATTTGGGGAGGAATGTTTGTCATCAGCAAATATTTGTTAGAGTATGTATCACCATTCGTTCTTCTATGGCTTCGTTTTTTGATTGCTTTCATTGTTTTAGGTGCCTGCCTTATGCTTCGGAAGAAAGAACAGGTACAGCGCAGTGATTGGCTGTTTATGGTTTGGCTTGGGTTTATCGGCTATCTTGCAGCAAATGGCAGTGGATTTATCGGTACGTATTTATCAACGGCACATATGGGCTCATTAATTACTGTTGCGTCGCCTGCTTTTACACTTGTACTTGCCTATTGGCTTCTTAAAGAAAAATTAACATTGAAAAAAATCATATCTGTTGCAATGGCTACATGTGGAGTAGTCATTGTTATTGGGATGGAAACAACGGAAGGCAGCCGCCAAATGATTGGAAATTTGTTTTTAGTTCTGGGTGCTTTAGCTTGGGCTTTATATTGCGTATCTGTAAAGCAGATTGCAGCTAAATATTCTTCTTTGGCAATATCAGCTTATGCGACAGGTGCTGCCCTCCTAGTGACAACACCTGCGATGATTATGGATTTGAACATGGAAGATTTGTACAACTTGAAAGAAATGTCAATTTGGATGGGGATTCTTTATCTTGGAGTAGTTGCGACTGCCATTGCCTTTTTTTTATGGAATAAAGGAATGGAATATCTGGAAGCTGGAATCGGTTCTATGTTTTACTTTTTTACGCCGGTTATCGGGGGATTGTTTGGATGGCTGTTTTTAGGGGAGAAACTTACCTGGTCTTTTTTTGCTGGGGGATTGCTGATTTTTATGGGAACGCTGTTAGTTGTTCTTAGAAGTCCAGTATCGATGTTAAGCACAAAAGGAACGGTTAACAAATCATCATTGGATAGATCTTATAAACAGGGGTTATAAGTTTGTATGACATAGGAAATTCTTTAACGAAGATACTGTGAAAATTTGAAAAGACGGCCCAAGGAAAACGCCTTAGATAGACATTTTCTTTGGGCCGTCTTTGGTAATTGGAAGAGAAGATATTCCTTGTGTTCTGTTGAAGCGTTGTTCCTTAGAAGTTGCCTTCATATTTGGTTCCCCTATTTTTTGATGGAGGGGGAATTTGATAGAGAAACAAGTCCCCTTTTGAGGCTCGCTGGTCACGTTGATACTTCCGTTCATCCCTTTTACGATGCTAAAGGAAACCATCATCCCTAGACCTGTTCCTTTTTCTTTTGTCGTAAAATAGGGCTCACCTAGACGGTCTATTTGTTCTTGTGTCATGCCTTTTCCAGAATCATGAATATCGATTTGTAAATCCGAATGATCATGGTGTAAAAGGACTTGCAGTTCGCCACCATTTGGCATAGCTTCTATTCCATTTTTTAAGACATTGATTAAGCATTGCTGAAGTTTTTGCCTATCTCCCAGAACAAAACCAGCTTCATCATTTCTCAGGGGGAGATGGATTTGGACTGTATTCATATTGGCAAGTGGCGTAACGATAGTTACCGCATGCTTAAGTTCATGCCAGATATTAATCATTTCCTTGTGTTCAATTGCTGGTTTTGCAAACATTAAATAATCATTAATAATTTCTGCGGCGCGATCAAGTTCTTGTATCGCAATATCCCAAAGCTGTTTCTTTGAATCCTCCGTTAAATCTTCATAGAACATTTGCATAAAGCCTTTAGCGGCTGTAAGAGGGTTTCGAACCTCATGAGAAATGCTCGCCGCCAGGTGACTGACAATTTCCAGTTTCTCGGACTTACGTGCTAATTCTTCTGTTCTTTTTTTCTCTGTAAGGTCTTGAAAAATACCAAATATCTCAACGATTTTTTCATCAATTAAAACGGGAACAAAAGTAACATTGTAGTCGAATACACGGCCGTCCTCATGATGAATGGCGACTTCAAAGTCTTGTGGTTTCCCTTGAATGGCTTGCTGAAAGTGGACCATTGAAGCATTCTCCCTAAAAGCGCTAACCCATATTTCTTCACGGATGTTCAAGAAATTTGTAGCATGATTGGATTGAAGGCGCTTTCCTTTTAAATCAAACAACACAATGGTGTCAGGATAATTTTGAAAGAGAGATCGATATCGCTGTTCACTCTCGGATAATCTATATTTTATTTCTTCTAATTCTTTTGTTCTTTCATATACTTTTTCTTCGAGATGCTGATTGAGATGAGAAAGTTCTTTATTTTTCAAGGATAGTTGAACAGTTCTATCTTTTACCTTAAATTCAAGCGTATCGTTTAATTTTTGAAGCCGTCTAAATAGACGATCGTTTTCTAGTAATATAATCACTTGTTTTATAATGATGAGACACAATACAATTGTGGCGCCGATAAATATACTGAACAATTCGCTTTCTTTAAGTATCGCCAAAACGATTAATAGTATGATGCTAATATAAGGAGTAAGCACTCGTCCCAGCCTGAACAATGGCTGTATTTCTATTTGTTTGCGTTCTTCACTTTCATTTTCATTTTCAAAAAAGCTTGAAAGCCCTATAAGTAATATGCATATACTCCAAACCGGTTGTAAAAAAGAATAACGCTCAAATTTAAAAAAGATCTCTTGGTAAAGATAAATGGAGTCAGATATGGCATAAATAATCATTCCGGTTAAATTCAAAAGTAATACACGAGGAGGAAAATGATTTTTATAAGATAAATAGAGCAAGATACTACCTAGATAGACAGCTAGATGGCCAATAGAATAGCCTACTGATAACCCCATATAAAACATAGATAAATTCTTTTCAAATAAGGCCGGTTCTAATAAATACACCCAAACGGCAGTTATTAAAACACTCATGATGATATTAACATCAAAAAATAACTGTAATATACGGTATTTCTCTCTTTTTTCGTAAACTTTATAAAGCAAAGCAAAGCAAAGCAAAGCAAAGCAAAGCAAAGGCATAGAATGCCAAATTGAAGATCCAAAACAGATCAGCCCATCCGAGAAAGACATAATGACCATCTAAATAGAATGTATAATATCTCCATATCAACTCCGCTATCAAAAAATTGAAACAGCTGATAAATAATATGACCCAAAATTTTTTTCTTTTCCCACTTAATCTTTTAATGTTGAGATACAAAAAGAGAGCAGCGAGAACAGGGGCAAGAATCGAGAAAATTCCACCTCCAAAGTATTTTAATTCTTTTGCATCCTTAAATACAAAGAGCCAAGAATAATATGTGAGTGAATAAACAAAAACAACTAGTATGGCAAGCCTTACTCTGTGATCCCGTAGAGACATATTTATCCCACCTTTTACATTGAAAGTACCTATATTTAGTATAGAAATAGCAGAAATCAACATTATTAAGACGAATTTATCATTTGTAGGGAAGGTATAATAAAGTAAACAAATAAGCTAGGAAATTTTTAAGAGATTGGCTTTACTATAGTTCTTAATTTCCTCTAATGGTAAGGCCGTCCCCAAGCAGGGTTATGCCTTTTGGGGAGGGACATTCAGCCGATAATGAGTTTTAAGGTTTTTTAAAAATCTCGATCATAATATGAACATGTTCAAAATGTTATTTTTATTATAATATAAGTGTTATATACTAACAATAATAGTTTTTGGAATTTTTAAACCAATTTTAAAGGGAAGGATTTTTCTTATTATTATTCTTAAAAAACAAACATTTTGTAGATACACCAGCTCAAATTTAAGGTAATAAAATAATACGAACCCATCAACCCTTCCGATACAGAAAAAGGTTGTATTAAAAACGAGTGACTCCTTATTACCGCTCATTACGGAATAAAGTCACTCGTTTTTTAAACTAATTCGACAGTGCCACTAACACCTATTCATTTTAATACACATCACGTTGGTAACGTCCTTGCTTCCGCATCTCGTCTAGATACGCTCCAGCTTCTTCACGAGTCATCGCACCTTCTTTTTCAATAACGCTAATAAGCGCGTTGTGGACGTCTTTTGCCATATATTGTTTATCTCCACAAACATAGAAGTAGGCTCCATTTTCAAGCCATTCGAACAATTCTTTGCTGTTCTCAAGCATTCTATGCTGTACATATACTTTTTGCTCCGTATCACGGGAGAATGCGGTCTCTAATCTTGTCAGTACCCCATCTTTTTGATATTGCTCGAACTCGTCTTGATAAAGGAAATCCGACGCTGCATGCTGGTCTCCAAAAAATAGCCACGATCTGCCTGTTGCTTTAGTCACTGCTCGTTCCTGGATAAAGGAACGGAATGGTGCAATGCCTGTCCCAGGACCAACCATAATAATGTCTTTATCCCCGGACTCTGGCAGATGAAAGTGTTTATTGGGTTGAATAAATACGGGAAGCGTATCTCCTTCTTGAAGACGTTCAGCAATTAAAACAGAACAAACTCCTTTTCGTTCGCGTCCGTGAGCCGTGTAGCGCACAGCACCGATGGTGAGATGCACTTCCTCAGGATTTGCGGCAATGCTGCTTGCAATAGAATAAAGACGTGGTGTCAACTTCCTTAAAAGACACACAACTTTCTCAGCAGAAGCGTTCCATGGACCGAAATCGCGCAACATATCAAGCAAATCGCGCCCATAGGTATATTCTTTCAGTTGGTTTGCATTTTCAACTAACAAAAGCTTTTGTAACTCTTCATTTTCTGTTAATTCCACTGCCTGTTGTAAAATCTTTTTCGTCAGAAGTGTAATTTCAAAGTGAGTAGTTAGCGCTTCCTTCAGTGGAAGAGTGTCTCCTTCCTTATTAATTGTTACTAGCGTTTCTTCATCCCACTCCATTTCTTTAAGAAGGGAGGCCACTAGTTCAGGATCATTTTGAGGGATAATGCCAAGGGCATCACCTGGGACATAGGAAAGACCAGAGCTATTTAACGATAACTCGATATGTCTCGTTTCTTTACTGGAGCTTGCTCCATTCAAATTAATATTTTTGAGAACCCTCGCTTGAAATGGATTTGTCCTTGAAAAAGCTGCTGGCATCTGATTCACTTCAGTAAGTTGCATAATCTTCACCTCAAAAAGTTGTATTATTTTAGGATAACTTAGAATGATAGAGCTTCTGTCATGGCCGGTCTTTACATGTATCTATTTAACCATACCATATACGAAAGTAGCTGAATCTTCAGAGATAATAAAAAAGCTAGTGATCAATAGGATAGCAATAAAGCTTAAGGCTGAACTACAAGGAAAATAATCAAAAAATGAAAATAAAGCAACTGTCATCCTGTTGTTAATTGCTTCAACTAAGGCAGTACATTTTAAGTCTTGAACAATCTGAAGGGCTGAATCTCCACAAAAATTCGTCAATTGATTTTGCTAGTAATTAACGTTTCGAAATCTTGTTCATATTATGATCATGATCATAAATCGATTTAACATCATCATTATAGTACAAATAGGATAACACTTACAATTATTAATTTTTATAATTTTCCAAATAATGAAGACGCTAGCTATTATATTAAGAACTTCCTTTTAGAGATGATTACTTTTCGTTTTCTGACTGCAGGTAAGGAGCTAAGTTAAGAAAAGTGAGCTAAAATATTTAAAAATTTTTAATTGTTAAATAAAAAGGCGTATGCTATGATGAAAACTATAAAAATCATGATTTATATATGAACATGATTTTTTTGATAGAAAAACGATTAAGGAGCGATGGAAAGGAAAAAAATGAGGGGGACAATTAAAGCTAAAACTTATTGCAATTATATGAATCGGAATTCATTAGAGACTGAACAGTTATACACTAGTATAAACCTGGAAAATAAAGATATGTATAAGAAAAGTACGAGTACGATATGGGGTTATTTTCGTGGAACAGCCTAAATGAGTTTTAGTAAAAAGTTTAAAAATTACCTATCAATCTTTTGCTTGGGGGGAGTTATATTATGTGGATAATCACTGTGTATTCAAAAGAAAATACTACACTGTTTGAATTTGATACAGAAAAAGAAGCAAGAGATACTTTCGAGAAAATGAAAGGAAATAAGGTTCTTTCCGAAATTATTTACTTTAATGATCCTTGTGTCACAAAAATTACTGTTTAAGGTCTATATACCACAAAAACTGAGGTTGTAACGCAAATATCATTTTACACTGGCAAAATAATATCAGATTGTTCAAGATTTAGTGGTTATTTGTAGTCAGTTTGTTGTTTTGTGCTAGATTTCCTTTGTAGAAGGTTACATTAATCTGTTTCGTTAACAGGGATGATCCCCGTAGTTATTTATAGGAATTACGAAAAATTTTTATAAAAAAGACAAAGGATGGTATGTATATGAGTACTGTGGATGTCCAAATTGAATTACATGAGTTATTACATGGAAGTAATGCACAGGTTCAATTAAGTGTTCCGCAGCTAGTGGCAAAAGTATTGATGAGAGAAGAAGGAACATTAACTTCTACCGGTGCTGTTTCTGTTTCAACCGGTACATACACAGGTCGCTCTCCTAAAGACAAATTCATTGTGAAAGAAGCATCCACTGCAGACAAAATCGATTGGGGCACTGTAAACCAACCGATTTCCCAACAGCATTTTGATCATCTCTACACAAAAGTATTAGAATACTTACAAGCAAAAGAAGAAATCTTCGTATTTAAAGGCTTTGCCGGAGCGGATCAAAGCTACCGTCTCCCAATTCAAGTTGTAAATGAATATGCTTGGCATAACTTATTTGTACATCAGTTATTTATTCGTCCGACAGAGATGGAGCTCTCTAAACACGATGCACAATTTACAATCATATCTGCCCCGACATTTAAAGCAGATCCAATTCTTGACGGCACAAATTCTGAAGCATTCATTATCGTTTCGTTTGAAAAACGCATTGTACTGATCGGCGGTACAGAGTATGCAGGTGAAATGAAGAAATCTATTTTCTCTGTTATGAACTACTTGTTGCCAGAACAAGACATTCTATCCATGCACTGTTCTGCAAACGTAGGGGCAGAAGGCGATGTGGCATTGTTCTTCGGCTTATCCGGAACAGGAAAGACAACGCTATCTGCAGATCCAAACCGCAAGTTAATCGGTGATGACGAGCATGGCTGGTCCGATGATGGTGTGTTTAATATTGAAGGCGGCTGCTATGCAAAATGCGTGAACTTATCTCGCGAGAAGGAACCTCAAATCTTCGATGCGATTACGTTCGGTTCTGTATTAGAAAATGTTACGATTGACGAGAATACTAGACTTGCAAATTACAACGATGTAGCTCTAACTGAAAATACACGTGCAGCATATCCCATTGGCGCAATCGATAATATCATGCTTCCAAGCGTTGCCGGACACCCAAATACAATTGTATTTTTAACAGCTGATGCATTCGGCGTATTGCCCCCAATCAGCAAGTTATCCAAAGAACAAGCCATGTATCATTTTTTAAGCGGTTACACGAGTAAGCTAGCAGGAACAGAGCGGGGGATTACATCTCCGCAAGTCACGTTTTCGACATGCTTCGGTTCTCCGTTCTTACCACTTAACGCATCTCGTTATGCAGAAATGCTCGGAGAAAAAATTGAAAAGCATAATGTAAGCGCATTCTTAGCGAACACAGGCTGGACTGGCGGCGAATATGGCGTAGGGGAGCGTATAAATCTTTCCTACACACGCGCCATGGTGAAAGCAGCACTTAACGGCGAATTGGATACCGTGAAAACCGGAAAGGATGACATCTTCGGTCTAGAAATTCCGCTCCATGTTCCAGGTGTGCCTGATGACGTATTAATGCCAGAACAAACCTGGACTGACAAAGAAGCTTATCGAGCAAAAGCATTAGATCTTGCCAGCAAGTTCAAAGAAAACTTCAAAAAGTTCACAAGCGTATCGGAAGAGATTGTTAAGCTAGGCGGACCTTTAGTATAGCAAAAATCGGAGCCGACTGTTCAACGCTCAAGGAGATAAAACACATGGTTCTGGTGCAAAAACCTCAAAACAATTGCAATGATTCTCTGAAGTTTCGATGTTTCTAACAGATCGTATTTGCACCAGAATCCTTACAACAAATAAACATGTAATTTTGGTGAAATGATAATAAATAAAGAACTTAGCTTAACAAACATTGAGGTTAAGAATAAGAGCTGAGTAGTTACAATTACTAATTATGAAAGTGATGGGAGTTTATGATCTTAAAAAATGTGGTACAGCTTAGTAACTCTATAGAAGAATGCAAAAATGAAATGGATAAACTAGTAAAAAGTAAGGATTTTTCTAATATAGAAGTTATAAAGCTTAGTCAACAACTAGACATAAAAATTGCTATGTTACAAAAAATAATTAACAAACGTCATCTTTATTAATAGAAGAGTGCAAGTTGAATGTAACCAATTGGTTTGTTAGTTACTGTTGTTTGTGATTCATTTCAGCACCTAGACTAAATGTATAGGCTTTATGGATGAATGTATATCGTTAGGACATATAGCCAATTTATCATACATTACTTTCATGCACATGGAGGATTAAACAATGAAACAATTCATAAATATGCGTTATCCAGTGGAATTATTAAAACGTATTGATGATTTTAAGGAAAAGAATGATTTTAAAACTCGTACACAAGCTATTATTTATCTTATCCAATTCTCACTTAAAAAGTTGGAAAAATCAGGTGTGAAATAGTTATTTTTTCTTGTACTTTAAGAAAGTATAAATTTCTAGCTGGAAGTCAATTCGACGTAGTGCGAAATTTTAGGAACAAAGTATAAGTGCAACTACGCCTCTGTCTTCACCCAAGGGCAGGGCTCGCCAGTCGGCGAGTTTTCTTTATACTTTAAGAAAGTATAAATTTCTAGCTGGAAGTCAATTCGACGTAGTGCGAAATTTTAGGAACAAAGTATAAGTGCAACTACGCCTCTGTCTTCGCCCAAGGGCAGGGCTCGCCAGTCGGCGAGTTTTCTTTATACTTTAAGAAAGTATAAATTTCTAGCTGGAAGCCGATTCGACGTAGTGAGAAATTTTAGGAACAAAGTATAAGTGCAACTACGCCTCTGTCTTCGCCCAGGGGCAGGGCTCGCCAGTCGGCGAGTTTTCTTTAAAAGTAATTCCTCCTGTTTAGGTTTTGTTGCAAAAACTTCAACATAATTATGATTAGTCTCTAAAGTAAGCCCGTATTCAAACAACGTATAGAAAAGAGTAGCACCCTAGTACGATAAACGTATTAATTTAAGGAGGGGGTGCTTTTCATATGCCACAACAAAAACTAACAATTGTCCCCGTACAATACATATCGAAAGCGAAAATACTTCCTTCTGCAACAAATCCGGCAGTACTTTCCTCGAATCCTGTTTGCACGATCAAAACGGCCAACGCTGAAATTTCCTTCTTTACCGAGGGAACGTTCTGACCTGAATACAAATGATAAGAATCTTTCCAATTGATTTATTCATGCATCACACGACTGGCTATTGCCTATTTACGGACGAATGAAGTCTTTGATGATGGCTAAATCAATTATTGTTCTTTTATTCGTTTCATTAAACAAAACAATGCCAATAAGGTGATTTTAAATTAAAATAAATAATAAAATTGATATTAATACTAATATTAGCAATAACTTTATCGTTAGAAAATTGACTTAGGCTGATTAAACAGGTTTTTAATATTTCAATTACCGTATTTATTTTTAAAGTTAAAAAAGAAATATGCAGTTTAGTTCTGTATATTATAAGGCACAAAATGAAGAAGTTAAGAAGCGAGATGCGATAAATAGAGGTAGCTCGGTAAGTATAAAGCTCCTAAATTGTGTGCAATATGGATTGGGAACGAGGAAACTTTCAAAAAAGGAGTGACTAAACATGGAAATAGCGATTGAATTGGAAAATTATAAAACGAATGATACGTTAGAGGAAGATCTTGTTGGCATCCTTGTTGATAAGGCTGAGGTCATTGCAGCTTTTAACCTTAAATGAAAATGTTATTTGGATTGTCACTAATGGAGGATTTACACTTAAGTTTGAGAATTCCTCTAAGATTAACATCAGAAACTCAGCTTAAAATACATATCAGGCTTTCGTGATTCATCTGTATGGGGCGTTTCCTACATGATTGGTAAAATTTTTGGTGTAAGGGAACAAAAAGCGGCATAGGAGAAAATGGAGCGCTATTTTGAATTTCACAATACAAAAAAACTTACTGAGACGATGAGAGGATATTGTTTTTAATTGTCGAGTGTAAGAATATAGAAATGAGGTATTGGAGTGTTAGATGAACTTGATATAAATTTTTTACTTTCTTTGTATGAATACAAATTCAATTACGAGAAAAAAGTTAATTTTGAAGAGCTAGGTTTTGAAAACAGTAAACATGCTGCTTACCATCTTCATAAACTTAAAAATCTTGCTTATATTCGCTTTAAAGAGGAAGAAGCTTTTCATCAGGGCGGAATGGAGGATGAAAAGTACAATAATAACGTACTTGAGATTTTCCCTGAAAAATTAGAGTTTGAGGAAAAAGGAATTGAAGAAGTAAAAAAGCAGTTATAAGAAATTAGAGTATTCCCTTAGGAGTGCTTTTATGTGGATGGAAACTATGGTACTCAGCTTTAGCATATCCAGTTATATTTGGTATACTTGCAGGCAATTTAAATCTTGTTAGATAGCTTATTAAGTATCCCTTAAAAAATAAATGGTTCTGGTGCAAAAAGTTTAAACAACGTCAAATAAGCGTGTAGCCATACAAAATATAGAAATGAATACTCCGGAACATACAAAATTTTGTATGAATCAAACAAAATTTCTATATATTTTCATTTTTTGCACCAGAACCTCGAGACGGGACATGCTTCGTGCCCTAGTTGAAGGAGAAAAAAGAGGTACAAGAACTCGAATTAAACTACAAATTCGAGTTTCTTTATTCCTATCACCCTTACCCCTTTAATTCATATAATGATAATTCATTTCTGTGAGAAGTGCGTTTACTTTATCAAGACGTTTTTTGATCTTCTCTGGATGTTTAATTGCAATAGCACTTATAAGATACTCAGCAACGAATATAGAGGCTGCTGGTGAATTATGAAAAGCAATGCTGCCAGAACTGCATGGAAGTACTATATCTGAACTTTTGACTAACGGAGAAGAATAACTATCTGTAATAGAAATAACTTTCGCATTATATTTTTTAGCTGTAGTAGTAAATTCCACAATTCTTCTTGCATATCTCGGGTAACTAGCCGCGATGACTAGATCTGAAGAAGTAAAATCGATTGCTTTCTCAACCCAGTCACTTTGATCTGCAATGATTAAATCGCTATTTCCCAACATCCGATTAAGCCCAAAGTTTAAAAATTCCGCTACGGGCAGTCCACTTCTTACACTAGTGCAGAAAATTCGCTTCGCAGAAACAATCATCTCTAACGCATTATTTAACGTTTCTTCAGAAATCGTTTCCACTGTTGATTTAATATTATTTAGTTGATTTTCAGCACAGCGAATCCATAAATCATTTTGGCTTTGAGCTTTTAAATTTGTCTCTAATCTCACTTTAGGAGCCGCACTGTTACGCAAAATTTCCTGAAGACCTTTTTGAAATTCAGTGTATCCTGAATAACCGAGACTAAAGGTTAATCTCATGATAGTGGTGGTACTCGTTCCCACAATCCCAGCTAATTGATCAACCGTTAAAAATGCCACATCCATAGGGTTCTTAATAATATAGTCTGCCACCCTGCGTTGCGCTTCCGTTAATTCTGAGATGTTATTTTTTAATTTTAAGATTGGGTTTTCCATACATTATCTCCCCATCATATTATATCGTTAATTTTACAACTTTTTTTGCTATAGTGTAATTATTATACCATTTTATTATGGAATAAATGGCATTTGCTTTTCGAAAAAATTCCAGGCCTCGCATAGAATGAACTCGTTTTTTTTCGTTTAAAAACATAAAAACCAAGAGCATTCCCTTATAAATATACCGTTCAACAGAAGCAAGATTAAAATTTTACGAGGAACTTTCACTTTAAAGTCGAATGCTTGGTGAAGTTTCCATCAATCCTTTTTCATAAATAGTAATCCTATTTCCTTTTTGTAAAAAAAATATGATGTGGATTGAGGGAACCAGCCATAATAATGGCACCGCACACATAAAATACACCAGACATTCCCGCAATACCTGAAACTGCCCCCAACGATAGCGGCGCAATAATCTGTGTTAACTTATTAAACGTTAGACGCAGACCAAGGCCTTCCGCCACTCGATCTTGCGGCAATGAATTAATGGTAGTGAAAATAGAAAGCGGCTGCCCTATGCCTGAACAAAATCCAAGAACAAAGGCAAGAATACTAAGCCCTACCACACTGTCGACGAATGGATTTAAAATGTAAATAATCCCTGCTACGACAATTGATATCGTAATAATAATGTTGCGCTTTAAACGACGTACAACCCATGGTAAGATGCTACGAATTAAAATACCGGCAGCTGCATTCAATGAGATAACGACACCAATCGCGACGGTTGAAACCCCTTTTTCCGCTGCTAACAGTGGAAAAAAAGCAATATAGGAATCTTTTGCCAACAAAACAAGTGAACTGACTAAGACCGCTTTTCGTAAATCTTGTATGTGCAGTAACTGAAACGTATTTTCTCCTTTTTTCTCCTGTTTAACTGGCTGCATTTTTTTTACCTGTAGTTTCTTTAATAAAAAAGACGAAGGCATGGCTACTAAAATAACAATCCCTAGGATGAAGAAAGCATAAGTATTGCTAAATAAATCCGAAAGCACTCCACTAATAAACGGTCCGATAAAGCTACCTGTGGCAACGGCGATACTCAAAACAGAAATAAAGTATTCACGCAACTTGCTTTTCGAAAACTGTCCGGCGTACGCCTGCATCGATAGAACAAATATTAACTGAGCAAGACCAGAAGAAATTTGCGATATATATATACCTACCAGATTATTGAATACTATGAGAACAATCATTGAAAGGCTTCCAAGTAGAACACCGAGAATGAGTGGACCCCTTACCCCGATACGATCAATTACTTTTCCTGCTTTTATGGATAAGAACAAAGGTAAAAAAGAAAACAACGCAACAATAACTCCAATTTCTGCATGACTGGCACCTAAATCTCTCGCGTAAAGCGAAATAAGGGGGCGACTTCCTGAAATCGTAATCATAAACAAACATACACTACTAAACATAGCATAACGATCATGCCTATTTTTCATCTTAATCTACTCCTTATCTACCATACAAAAAACGGTAAATCCTCAATCATAATTTTCTTCTTAAACGTTACATAATGATTTTAAAATCGGCTTAAAAATCACAAATACGAATAGTGATAAAAATACTACTATCCTTAATAACCTGTTAACATTTTTAATGATTTCTAGATGTTAAAGAAGAAAAAACGGACTGATTATTCAGCCCGCAACTTTTTATTTCACTTCAATTTTTTATAAAAATGTTGGTCGAGCTTCATGTGCAAACCTTAGGCAACTACCGTAGTATATTAATCATAAAAAATCTTAAATTTTAGCTAAAGAGATCGATTAAGTAGACTTCTATTAAAAGGGTAAATATTCTGAAATATGAGCGCTCTCCAGCTTATAGTGTTTATAATATTAAATAGATAGTACTCCGAGTAAAACGCCGACAATTGTCATAACCAATGCTGTCCCTAATGCATACTTGGCCGCAAAGCGAATATGGTCACCTATTTCAATACCAAGAAGTCCTACTAGTACATAAATAGAACCTTGAAGCGGGCTCAACAAGTGTAACGGTTGTCCCAATAGAGAAGCCTGTCCAATTTCTATTGGTTTAATGCCAAAGTGGGCAGCTGTTTCCGCCATGATAGGAATAATCCCGAAATAAAAGGGAGCATTCGCCATAAAAAATGTAAATGGCATACTGATAAGTGCAACAATGACGGTTAATCGAGGTCCAAGTGCATCTGGAATAACTGCAATGAGAATATCTGCCATAGCTTTAACAATTCCAGTGCCCTCTATAATACCGGAAAATATACCTGCTGCAAATATCATAGAGACAACCGTTAATATGTTACCTGCATGTGCATGCAAACGGTCCTTTTGATCTTGCAAGTTGGGATAATTAACAATCATAACAATGGCAAATCCAAGCATGAATAAAGCCGGTAATGGTAAGAAGCCAGTAAGTAAAGCTGTCATTACTAAGGCTGTTAACACTAGATTAAACCAAAATAATTTAGGGCGCTTTATTGATGAATCCATTCCTATATCAAGCGTAGCAGCGATTTCTGCGTTAAAATCTTCGTCAATATTGATAACCCCTAATCGCTTACGTTCTTTCCGCCCGAGAAAATAGGCAACAACCATAACCCATAACCCACCTGCAATCATAGAAGGGATAAGCGGCATAAGTAATTCTATTATATCTACTTTTACGGCTGCCGTGGCTTGAACAGCAGGTCCCCCCCATGGTGTCAAATTCATGACTCCCATTGCTAATGCGGGAATACAGGCTAAAATGAGTTTGTTCATACCTAGTCGTTCATACAGTGGAAGAAATGCTGTTACTACAATAAGATACGTAATTGTACCGTCACCATCTAGAGCAACTATCAACGACAAAACTGCAGTACCAAGTACAATTTTTAATGGGTCACCGCCTACCATTTTTAGAATTCTTAATACGAGTGGATCAAAGAATCCTGTATCGATCAACACACCAAAGTAAAGAATGGCAAAAATAATCATAATAGCAGTCGGAGCAATTTTCTCGAGCCCCGCCAGCATCATTGGCCCTAAATCGGTAAAACCGCCAATTAGTGCAAAAACGACCGGAACAATGGTTAGTGCGTTAAACGCTGATAAACGCTTACTCATTATTAAATACATAAAGACTACAATCATTGCAAATCCCAGAAATGCAAGCATTATATATCCCTCCATATTTCGCTGAATTCTTTAGATTAAATGGCAGCTTATAGCAGATAATCCTTCTATGGTAAACATCTAGTAGTAAGTACGAAGTAATATTCAAAGACAAGAAGTAAACAACGATCTCAATTTCATTTGGAAAGGCTTACAAATCTAACAACACCAAATGTTATTGCATATACAAAAACTAAAATACATGACAGACTTTTATTACGATTCAGAAATTAAATGTAATAAGCCCAATGAAAAGAGTCCTTAGCAAACATTTAGTAAGAATAGAACGATTATGATTATTAGCTTTGCTTTAAGCTAGGCACTTTACCCATCTCATACTATTCGTATCATTCTTCATTCATTTGAATTATTGATTAGTCTTAGTAATAAGAGTATCCATCTATTCTTCAATAATAAAAATTGAATTAATCAGACCAAAGCTGTAAGATTTCTTTCCCGAAACCTTACAGTTTTGGCCTGAAAGAAAAATGAAACAAATATTAATTAATAGAATGATTTCTTCATCCCTCTATTAGCTGTTAATGAGTATGTTTTTTTCTTTATACTGTAAGAAAGTATAAATTTCCAGCTGGAAGCGAATTCGACGTAGTCGGAAATTTTAGGAATACAGTATAAGTGCAACTACGCCTCTGTCTTCGCCCAAGAGCAGGGCTCGCCAGTCGGCGAGTTTTCTTTACAAGCTTCAATCACTTCCAACCAGCGCTCTGGTTTTTTTCCCTTGAATTTTTCCTTTAAATTCAGCTCGGCTAGGTGTTGAAGCTTTTCTTTTGCTGCTTTAGACATAGATGAATCAATATTGGAAGCCTCTAGCATTTGGATGGAGCCATCCAGTTCGATGGATCTTCTTAATGCATGAATGGAGGTGCCGGTTACTAATCGATTCATGGTTTGTTCAAAGCTTTTACCATCCAAAGTATCGCTTAATGAATCTAACACCAATTTTTCCACGTTAAATGCGTGGGCGGCCTCCAACAACTCCAGGTAAAGCGCCGCTACTCCCTTCATATGAATACTCCGGATTAGTTTCACCGCGGAAGCTTCGCCAGGATTCCCGCTGACTTTCCTGATGACCATTCCATATGGGGCCATCAAAGAGATAAACTGGTCTGCTCCGCCACCGCTTGCTAAAATAGGAACTTTATGTTTATTGACTGGCAAGGATCCCATCATCGCTGCATCTACAAAAAGTACGCCATTTTGCTGGAGGTTTTTCGAAATGTTTTGTTTCACCTCAGGAGTGGAAGCTGATACATCAACATAGACACAATCTTTCTTTAGGTGCGGCTTCAACTCTTCGCTCACTCCGTAAGCTTTATCTGCAGGTACCGCCACTATGACGACTTCAACTTGTTTCAGCACATCCTCCGGCGTAGCAAGAATTTGGACTTGAGCTTGGCTGGCCCGCTCCTTCATTTGTGTGCCAAAGGTAGGGTGGTTTAACATTACATCATAGGCAATAATTGTTTCGATCCCTTCTTGTCTTAATCCGGTTGATAATTCAAAGGCTGCTTCTCCAAACCCGATAAAACCTAATCTCATCTTTACACCTTCCTCTTATTTTACAATCCGTAAGCTTCCATCTTCTCTTTTAACCAAGGAGGCTGGATGCTTCCTCCATCAATCCCTTGTTGGCGTTTTTTCTCATATTCTGCGATAGTTTCTATGCGTTTTTCCTCATAACCTAATTTTTTCTCTGCCTTAGCAAGAGCATCTTCAATTTTTTCTCGTGGAACGACAATGACACCATCCTCGTCACCCATCACCAAATCCCCTGGATGAACAGACACGCCTCCACAAGAAATCGGGACATTTAGTTCACCTGGACCATCCTTAAGAGGACCATTAGGAATAAATCCTTTAGCGAAAATTGGGAAGTTCAAATTGCTAAGGGCTTCCTTATCACGAACCAATCCATCAATGACAATGCCTTCAATTCCCATTGCCTTAGCAGCGCCTGCCATTAATTCTCCAAGATAAGCATTTGTCGTATGACCTTTTCCATCTGCAACTAGCACATAGCCTTCTTGCCCAGAATAAATAGCTTGATGAAGAAATAGATTATCCCCAGGTCTCAAACTGACTGTCATAGCAGTTCCTATAACTTTCATCCCGGTTGCTACAGGTTTTATTTTGTAATCCATAGAACCAGTACATCCCATAGCATCTGCTATAAGTGTCGTGTTAAGATGTTTTGCTCTTTCAATAATTTCCGCAGACAAGAGCGGCGCTACATTAAACAATGACATACACCCCTTTAAAATAAGATTCAATTCTCAATTCTGCTTTTTCCTAACTTTTTGATAACGGTTTCAAAAAAACTAAAAAAAAATAATTAACATTGTAGTAAAAATAACTCTTATATAAATAAAAGTAAAAAATATTACTACTGTTAGGGACATATTACCATTGGTATGTAACAATGTAAACAGTTTTTTTATGGTTTGGAATTATTACGTAATTTTTAAAGAAAACTCGCCGACTGGCGAGCCCTGCTCTTGGGCGAAGACAGAGGCGTAGTTGCCCTTATACTTTGTTCCTAAAATTTCTCGCTACGTCGAATTGGCTTCCAGCTAGAAATTAATACTTTCTTAAAGTATTAAAAAAATGGACTTAGAAATAAGTCCGAAACTTCTTATTTCACTTCATTTATTGATAATATGGTGTTTTTCACTCAATTAACTTTTAGAAAATGTATGATTCGTGTTTTAGGACAAATAAAAACACCCCTCAAGGCCGTTGAAAGGGGAGGGGTGTACTACAAAACAAGAAGAAATGAACAAACTAGCTCAAGAGTTGGGGGATTCTTGTCCATTTCTTTGTCATTATACCTTTGGCATTATATTTTTGTCAGAGATAAAGTATGTCAAAAAAATATGCAGGATTCTATGCAAAAAGTAGGGAGACCCAAAGTCGCGCCGCTTTCGTTAGGTTTTTTTGACTATAGAGAACCTTCAGTATGTCCCAATCGCGATAATCCATTACTCTCTCCCTCAAAAATCTATATCATATAAAACTTTTTTATAAGTACGTATAATTTTTTAGCATTTTATTTATTCCAATTATTGCACTATCCTTAACCTTAAGTAATTGATATTACTTCGTTAGATGAACATTGTGTGTACATCGTTAGGGTATATAGCTAGTTATCATACATTACTTTCATGCATATGGAGGATGAAACAATGAAGCAATTCATAAATATGCGTTATCCAGTGGAATTATTAAAACGTATTGATGATTTTAAGGAAAAAAATGATTTTACAACTCGTACACAAGCTATTATTTATCTTATTCAATTCTCACTTAAAAAATTGGAAAAATCAGGTGTAAAATAGTTGGTTTTTCCGTTCTGGTGCAAAAAATCTAGGGAGCTTAGACATTTTGATACTATTACTCTAAAAAGGATGTGTATCCGTATGAAAAGCCAACAGAATTTAAATGGAAGCATTATTCATCAAAGGGTGAACTATGCCCAAAATGAGATTGAAGTCATTCATAAGTTATTTAAGTTAGCTGCTTAACCTCAAGGTTAATAGGATATTGTTGTTCTATGGTTCTAGCGAATTGTTTTTGCGCCGAAACCACTTTATGAATGTGTAAAGATAAAATATGGAGTTTTACAAGTACTATATAAAATTTATAGTATTCGAGATTATAGGTGATTTTAACTTAGAAAAATACAATATTTAGAACAGAGGAGATAACATAATGAAGATAGTTTCAGCTAAGCCTTTTACATATAGAGGCGGAAATAAAGCTGTTCTTTTGCTTCACGGATTTACTGGAAACACGAGAGACGTTAAAATGTTAGGCCGGTATTTACATGAACGCGACTATACCTGCTATTCTCCTTTATACAGAGGCCACGGACTAGAACCTGAAGAACTCATACATACGAGTCCCGAAAATTGGTGGCAAGATGTACTAAATGGCTATCATTTTCTTCAAGATGAAGGCTTTAAGGAGATTGCTGTTGTGGGAGTTTCTCTAGGAGGGGTTTTCTCCTTAAAAGCAGGAGCTGAATTACCCGTTAAAGCCGTTGTTTCAATGTGTGCTCCTGTACAAAGTAAAAGCATTGATAGATTACGGAAGCGTGTCCTCGATTACGCTGAGAGATACAAGAAAATTGAGGGGAAAAATGAAGAGCAAATCTCTATCGAAATAAACGAATTAAAAAAAACACCTATGCATTCTCTTAAAGAGCTTCAACAAATGATTGATGATATGAACGAAAAACTTTCTTTAATCTCCTCTCCCACTCTGGTTTTACAGGGAGGCTTGGATGATTTTCTATACACTGAGAGTGCTAGAGTTATTTATGATAACTTGAAAACAAAATATAAACAACTAAAATGGTATGAACAATCCGGTCACATTATTACCTTAGATAAAGAACGTGAGAAGGTATATGAGGATGTGTATATATTTCTGAATGGTTTAAATTGGTAATCCAAACCGAAATTGGTTCATCACCATTACGTGTAGTTGACCAGTTCATGTTTATACGAATTGCACTCCAAGCTATTTCAAGAATGACTCTTTTTATGAACTGAAGATGATATGCTGGTGGGCATACTTCGAAAAAAGCAGAGATCTGCCCAAAACCAGAAAGAGTGTATACATCCATTGTTTGGACTTCTCGCATAGGATAGAATTCTGAAGGAATCTATTCGTTTTTTCCACTGTAAAAAAGTATAAATTTCTAGCTGGAAGACAATTCGACGTAGTGAGAAATTTTAGGAATACAGTATAAGTGCAACTACGCCTCTGTCTTCGCCTAAGAGCAGGGCTCGCCAATCGGTGAGTTTTCTTTAAAACTGTCGTTATATTTGCACCAGAACCGTTTATGACACATTTACATAATTAAATTGCATTCAAAAATGATTGAATAAATGGTATAGCAGCACCTATAGGAACTCCATTTTCAGGTGAACGGCTAATATGAATAAATGGCTCATTGCTTGGAAATGCTGTTCTTTCATAAACGTTTTCATGAAGAATTTGAAGATCTTTTTCCTTTAAGTAAGAAGATATATGCCCGCCTAGAATAAATTCTCTATTAATGACAAGATGGATATTGTTGATCGAAAATGCTAAATGATCTAGGAAAATATTCCATCTATCCACATATGGAAGAGTTCCGGAACGCACCTGTTCAAAGAAAAAATCTAATAATTCTCCTTCTTCCAAGAGCGCATTTACTGAGCAATAGGTTTCCATGCATCCTTTCTTTCCGCAGTAACAAGGAGAACCATTTGGATCAATCGTCATATGCTCTACTGTACCGCTATGTCCTTCTTTTCCCATCTCAATTTGATTATTCATGATAATGGCTCCCCCAAGGTGCATACCAATCGACAGATAGACAGCATCTCCAATATCATTTCTTACCCATAGCTCTGTTGTTGCCGCACACTTTGCATCATGTACAAAGATACAAGGATACTTGAGGTATTGTGAAAAAACCCCAATCTCTAACCCTGTACAGTTTAATATTTTTCCGTACGTAATTTTTTGTCCATCAATTGATGTTAATGCTTGTACGGCAAATCCAATACCAAGAATTTGCTCTTCTGTTACATCTAAAGATGAGATGAATGATTGGACAGCATCGCTTAAATCTTTGTAATAACTATCTACATTGGAATAACTAAGCGACAATTCCGTTTGCTGAAAGGCAGCACCAAGCAAATCAACTGCTAATATTCGTACAGTCTTTTTCTGAATTTCCACACCAATACTAATACGCGCTTGAGGACATATGTCATAAGCAGTTGCACGTCTGCCAACGGAAGATTCAAACTGTCCGCTCTTCTCAATTAGTTTGTTCGCTTCTAAGCGAACTAGATTTTGGGTTACAGTGGGTAAACTCAAATGAAGCTGATTCGCAATTTCTTGCTTTGAAAGCTTCCGATTTTGATAAATGAGATGGTAAATCGATGAGTAATTATTCTTTTTTATATCTTTAAATGTGATGCTATGATCCATGAAAATACCCCATTATATAAAATGATTTTATAAAATTTTTTTGCTTAATTCCGTTTAAATATATCATACAAGATAAAGTAACAACAACTTTGGCAAGATGTATTTTGCCAATTCTAAACTTTATTGATGTTGACGAAAACAGAAGAAAGTTCTATTATGAAAATACATTTTATAAAATAGTTTTACAAAATTAATTTATAAAAGAGGGAGCGGATTAAACATGGGAATTATTGAAAAAATGAGATTGGATGGAAAGAAAATTTTTGTCACTGGCGGTGCAAGGGGAATTGGTAAAAGTGTTGCAACCGCTTTCGCTGAAGCGGGAGCAGATTTAGCGATTGTGGACTTGGATATCGATGAAGCAAAAAAGACAGCGGCAGAGCTTGAAGAAAACAATGGAATTAAAGCGATTGCAATTCAAGCGGATGTAACAAAACAAGAAGATGTAGATGCGATGATCGAAGAAATCCTGAATGTTTTTGGACGATTAGATGTTGCCTTCTGTAATGCCGGAATCTGTATGAACATTCCAGCTGAGGAAATGACGTATGACCAGTGGAAAAAAGTAATTGATATTAATCTTACTGGTGTATTTCTAACAGCACAAGCAGCCGGAAAGGTCATGTTAAAACAAGGTGGCGGTTCCATCATTAATACTGCATCCATGTCAGGGCATATTGTGAATGTGCCACAACCACAGTGCTCCTACAATGCCTCTAAAGCAGGTGTGATCCAGCTGACAAAATCACTGGCAGTGGAATGGGCAACAAGAAATGTGCGCGTGAATTGCATCAGCCCAGGATATATCGGAACAGAACTTACATTAAATTCTCCAAGCTTACAGCCTTTGATTGAACAATGGAATAAAATGGCGCCACTCGGACGAATGGGAAAACCTGAAGAACTTCAGTCTATTTGTGTCTATCTTGCAGGAGACACTAGTAGCTTTACGACAGGAGCTGACTTTGTCATAGACGGTGCGTTTACTTGTATTTGATAGATTGAAAGAATCTGATTTTTTTATAAGAGGAGACTATCAATGGACTACTTACTTGGAACAGATATCGGAACATCCGGTACCAAAACGATTTTAATGGATACAGAGGGCAATCTAATTGCTCAAGATTTACAGGAGTATGATGTATTAACCCCAAAGCCTTTATGGGCCGAGCAGTGGCCGGATGTATGGCTGCATGCAGCGAAAACGTCTATTAAAAATACGGTACAAAAATCAGGAATTCCATCTGAGAAAATTCGCGGTATAGCCATTAGTGGTCTGTATGGGGGTTCTGGAATTCCATTGGACGAAAATATGGAACCTGTCAGGCCGTGTATGATTTGGATGGACCGTAGAGCAGAAAAAGAAACAAAGTGGATTTTAGATCATATTGGAGAAGAAAAGCTTCTAGAAATTACCCATAATGGAGCCGACCCTTATTACGGCTATACGAAAATATTATGGATGAAACATCATGAACCGGAAAACTGGAAGAAAACAAAGCTCTTTTTACCACCAAATGATTATGTCATTTATAAACTTACCGGAGAAATTGCCATTGATTACTCTTCGGCAGGAAATATCGGCGGTATTTTCGATATGAATAACAGAACCTGGTCTAAAGAAATGATGGATGCGATGGGAATTCCTCTGTCGATGATGCCAGAAAAAATCGTTGAATCAACGGATATTGTTGGTAGATTGACAAAAGAAGTCGCAGCTGAGTTAGGGCTTTCTGAAGGAATGCCAGTGATCGCAAGTGGTATTGACTGCGGTGCTGCCAATATCGGCCTCGGTGTATTTGAATCTGGTATTTATGCAGCGGCAATCGGAACCTCTATGTGCGCAGCATTAATTTCCGATAAACCAGTGAAGGGAAAAGATTTAATTGTTTGGCCATATTTATATGATGCCAAAAGACTATCCTATTATTTTGCTGGTGGAGCTACAGCTGGAGCAATTGTGAAATGGTTCCGTCAAACGCTGTGTCAATTTGAAATCGAAGCGGAAAAAGCCGGCGGCAAAAATGCATATGATGTTTTAAATGAACAGGCTGCTAACATTCCGGTTGGAAGTGAAGGTCTGATTGTACTTCCTTACTTTATGGGAGAAAGAAGCCCTGTATGGGATTCAGATGCAAAGGGAACAATCGTTGGGCTTTCATTGGCGCATACAAAAGCCCATATGTACCGTGCCTTTTTAGAAGCGGTTGCGTTTTCTTTAAGAGATGCGATGGAAGCGACCGGCGAAAATCTCGGCGAATATATATTGCTTGCCGGTGGTGTGACAAAGTCAAAATTGTGGAGACAAATCTTTGCAGATGTCACTGGCTATCCAGTTGTTTGTCCAGTTCATGATGTAGAAGCAAATATGGGAGATGTTATGCTTGCTGGCATTGGAACAGGTCTTCTCTCTTATGAAGATATGAAAAAATGGCAAGTGTTGGATGAAAAGATTATGCCAAATAACCAGAATCATGAAAAATATAATGAGTATTATAGTGTTTATAAATCTGTATACAAGAATTTAAAGAGTGATATGAAAACGCTGACGAAAATTTCTGCGACCTAAATGATAGGGTTCTAGTGCACTAACTTCAAGACAATTGCAAGCAATCTAAGTCTCGGACATACTGATACTATTATTCTAAAAAATATGTGATCGGTATGGAAAAGGTTAATAGGATGTATGTAGATCGTGTAGTCGATTCAGAAGGGAATACTATTGATTTTTATCTAAGTGAATCAAGAGATAAACAAGCAGTCAAGCGCTTTTTCAAGAAAGCCTTGGCTGCTTCTCATATGTGTAAACCTCATGCTATAACAGTAGACAAAGATTCCGCTGATTGTTATTAATCATTTCTTATAAGCAATACTATTAAGAGTCGTGTAGTGAATAAGTCTATACGATTCTTATTTTTTAAAAAGGAGAATGATAGCGCTGTGAGAAGGGGATTTTGGATGAAAAGGTATTCCTTTATATCGATTGTAATAGTCTCGCTGCTTATAGGAGGAGCGATAAATGGCGTCTTTTTATATAACGACGTTAATACAAAGGGCGAATCGAATAAAAAGATAGCAGCTCCGTTGTTTTTTGCAAAAGAAGCTAAGGGACTTCCAGAAATTCAGGCACCGGAGGGGTTTGACTGGAGACAATTTGACGGAGTTACAATTCATATGATCACTGAAAATACGCCACCTTCAATAGCCTTAGCAGCAAACATTCGGAGATTTGAGGCTGTAACAGGAATTCAGATAAATATTGAATTAGATAATTTGGGGGGAGTAATTGAGAAGACAGGGCTTGATATGAATGCAGCAGCAGCCAAATATCAGATTATTTATGCCGATCCATATCAAATCCTTCCCCAATATTATAAGGGATTTGTTGACTTGCACAAATTTAATGATGACCCTAAATTGCCTCATGTACCAGGAGGATTAGGAGATTTTATTCAAAATCAGCTTAATGTTGTCAGCTACATGGGCAATAAAGACAGGCTGTTAACATTGCCATATGATGCATCTACAATGCTGCTTGCGTATAGAAAGGATGTATTTGAAACATACAAAGACAGCTTTATGGCGGAGCATGGGTACGATTGGACACCTGGTCCTAATCTGTCATGGGATCAGTATTATGAAATTGGTAAGTGGATTAACGAGAGGGTTGCAGATGGCACTATTACTGAAGTGAAGTATGGAATTGGACACCAAGCAAAGCGTGGGGATTCCTTAGTGAATGATTTTAGTAATATTCTTGCAGCTAATGGTGGTGATTATGTTGAGAAGTCAAATATTGAACAGGGGAAATCAGCAACAGTTGCAAATTCTGCTATGACATCAGCTGCTGCGCTGCAATCAGTTCGTTTTTATCAGAAGCTGATAAAGATAGCTGCACCGGAGAGCATTTCATGGGATTGGTCACAGCTTGCAGATGCTTTTGCAAACGGAGATCTTGCAATGGCGCCTGAGTGGCATGATTTTTCTGCCTTATTTGAGGATAAAGCAAAATCCAACGTGGCCGGCAAGGTAGGTTGGGCCATCTTGCCAAAGGGGAAGAAGGGGTATGCTAATTCATTTGGTGGAACAGGGTTAGCAATTAATAAATATGCGAGTGAGAAGGAACAAAAGGCCGCATGGCTATTCCTTATATGGGCTACAGCACCGCAAACACAATATATGCTTTTGCAATCAACCACTGGTGGATCAACACCAACCCGCTATTCCGTGTATGAACTTCCCGATATCCAAAAAGATTTGCAAGATGGGATGCCAGATTCGAAGAAACTACCTAATTTACTACCAATGAAAACTACCTTTGAGGCTTGGAAGGATGAAAAAACGTATGTACGACCAAAAATACCGCAGTGGCAGCAAGTAAATACGTTTATTTTTACTGAACTATCGAAAATGCTTTTAAATAAGCAAACTCCCGAAGAAACGGTGCGAAACATTGCTAAGAAAAGCGATGAAGCATTAGGAAAGAAGGAGTAACAGACCATGTAGGTACTTGTAAGAAGAAGGAGAATGACACAATGAATCAAGAGCTAGCCATGATTAATTCTCGACAGAAAGAGCTAATAGGTACACTATTACTTGCGAAGAAGCCTATTTCATATGAACAGTTAGCTGATATGTTTAAAGTGAGTGCACGGACAATACAAAGGGAAGTAACATCATTAAAGTCAGTGTTAAAGTATTACGATTTAAAAGTAGGAAGGAAGATAGGGTTTGGAATTGAGCTGAAAGGTTCTGTAGAAGGAAGGAAAACGTTGGAAGAACATCTCAGACAGACAAAAGCGTTATCAACGTATTCTCCTGAAGAGCGTTGGGAAGGGATTGCATATGAATTATTGCTTTCTCAAGATCCGATTAAGCAGTTTGTGTTCAGCAGTCAATATGGTGTTACAGAAGCAACAATTAGTAATGATTTAGATAAAGTAGCTGTATGGTTACAAAAAGGAAGTATTGAGCTTGCGCGTGTACCAGGAATGGGTGTTTATGTAAAAGGGACGGAACAACAGCGCAGAACAATGTTATCATATTTGCTTCATAAAGATATTGCGTTTGAAGAATGGCTAGAGCTGTTTTATACATCTAAACAAGACGAACCTTCTGTGGGAACAGATACATTGGGCTCGATCATTAGAAATAGGCTTCTTAAATTTGTGTACACACCAAATATTTTAGTTGTTGAAAAGGCTGTGCATGAAGCATTAAGGGAAAAACAATCGAGCATCGAGCTAACCGATCGCAATTATGTAAATCTTATTGTTCATTTAATGCTTGCAGTTGAACGAATTAAACACGATAGGGTAATTGAAGAGTCAACAGCACTGCTAAATCCAGCCATAGATGAAGCAATCTATTCACTTGCTGAAAAAATCGTTTCCAGTATTGAACATGCACTTGCCATTTCTATTCCAAAAATAGAGGTGAATTATATTGCTCTCCATCTTGCGGGAGCACAACTATTAAGAGAACAAATAATAAAGGCTGAAGAGCCCGAGGAATTTGAATGGCTCGAATTAACAAACAGCTTTATTCATGCAGTCGAATACTATCTTGGAGAGTCCTTTGAAGGAGATGAATTGCTTCTGGAGGGGCTAGTTTCTCACTTTGTTCCAGCTTTTAATCGCTTAAAACTAGGTTTGCAAATTCATAATCCCATGCTTGAAAAAATTAGAGATCGATATCCAGAAATTTTTATTGCCTGTGAAAAAGCTTGTATTATTCTCACAGAAAAAACGGGATATGCCATACCAGAAGGCGAGATTGGTTATTTAGCTATGCATATTGGTGCAGCAATGCTTCGTAAAAAAGAGATGTTAAAAAAGGATTACCGGGCGGTTGTTGTGTGTGCAAGCGGACTCGGTACATCAACATATCTTGCGTCCCAGCTGCGTACTGAAATACCGAATCTCAAAATAAAGGGGGTTATCTCTGTAAATCAAATTCAAGAATGGATTCAAGATAATGGTTCCGTTGATATATTTATTTCTACGATTGCGTTTCCTCCGTTAGAGAATGAAAATATTGTTATTGTTAGCCCATTCTTACGGAAAGAAGATGTGTCCAGAATTCAGAGTTCTTTAAAAGATATTCCGAAACAACAGTTATTGGAACAAAAGGAAGAGATAAAAGGGGATCAGCAGCTTTCGATGATATCGCTTGCTAGATTTGGCGAAGCGATGGTACAAATTTTGCGGAATGTAGAAGTGATTGATGATATCCCAGTTAAGGAACCGATTTTATTAACTATATTAAGTACAATTAAACATAATAGTGTGGTGTGTGACTATGATAAGCTGTATGAGGATATTGAAAAGCGTGAACAGCAGGGGAGCTTTGTGTTAGATGATTTAGCAATGATTCACGCTCGATCTGAGGGGGTAACTGAGTTATTAGCAGTGATTTTTCGAACAAGAGAACGTGTGAAGTGGCGTCGTGATGATGATAAAGAACAGCTAATTAATACATTTTTATTATTAGTAGTGCCAAAGGATGCTCCAACAGAGCATGTGAAGATGCTTAGTAAAATTAGCTCCATGCTAATTGAAGAATCATTCTTGACGATGTTGAAAGGAGCACCAATTCATGAAGTGAAAGCCAAGCTAGATGATGTGTTATCAAAAGTATACGCCGCTAAAGCAAAAGGTACCTTAAAGGGGTTATAAAATAGATGAGGAAGCTTGGTCAGTTATTAAGTGCAATGATCTGGCAAAATATTGCAGTGATTATTGCTGTAGGCATTATTCGCGAAATTTTTGGGGTGTATGGCTGGTGGTATAACGAGCGGATTCTATTACTAGTTGACCCCATTTATAATACGTTATTGCCTATTTTATTAGGATATACCGGCGGCAAATTGATTGGAGGGCAGCGAGGTGCTGTTGTAGCATCCTTTGTTATATATGGATTAACACTTTCCAGCTCTGCTCCTGTTATCTTTGCCGCTATGATGATAGGCCCCCTTATTGGTTGGATCATTCGTAAGTGTGATCAGACTATAAAAGGAAGGATCCCAGTCGGTTACGAATTATTAATCAATAATGTACTGGCATCGTTGATTGGGGTTGGTTTTACCGTTGTTTGCTTTCTTTATATTGGTCAAACATTATCTGCAGGGGTGGAATGGTCAACAAAGTATTTGGAACAAATCATTTATTCGGGTTGGCTGCCGTTAGCAGCTGTTATCATTGAACCTGCTAAGGTATTCTTTCTTAATAATATAGTGAACTATGGTATATTAGCACCTTTAGGGATCCAACAAGCAAAGGAGCTTGGGAAATCTATATTTTTCTTATTGGAATCAAATCCTGGTCCAGGTCTTGGGGTTTTGCTTGCCTATTGGTTAAAAAGTGCCGGAGAAAAACGAAGAGGGGCTCAGTTAGCACTATTTATTCAATTTTTTGGGGGAATTCATGAAGTGTATTTTTCCTACGTCTTAAGAAAGCCCATACTCATTTTAAGCTTAATCTTAGGCGGAATGACAGGGATTATTATGTTTCAGATGTTCGATGTTGGTACCGTCTCTCTTCCATCGCCAGGGAGTATTTTTTTATTTTTAGCGTTAGCTCCAAAAGAAGATATGGTATTTGTATTTATGGGGGTTTTTCTTTCGGCAGTCGTTACATTTCTTTGTAGTATGATCATATTAAAGCCAGTTACTGAATCACCAACAGAGCAAGAAAATAGAGAGCAAGTTACTTTTATGAACAAATTAGGAACGATAGAAGATCTGAATGAAGAGGATGTAGCGATACGCCAAGATATGAAGACAGGTGAACCCGATTATCTATCTGATGATCCGGTAGCAATCAAATATACCTCCAATATTGAAAAAATTGTATTTGTTTGTGAAGTTGGTCTTGGCTCCAGTGCGATGGGAGCTGCTATGTTAAGGAGGAAATTAGAGCAAGCAAGTCTACAGATAGAAGTAGATAACTCATCTGTTGATGAAATTCCTCAAGATACGGACTTGATTATTTGTCATCAAAAGCTTGTAGCAAGCGTGAAAAAGTATGCACCAAACAAGGTATACTACCCTTTGCAATCATTTACGGATATCGATGCATACGATAATCTTTTGAATAGATTAAAACTACAGTAGTAGGTACAAAAGGCTAGTTCTCATTTTCTAAACAGAATGGGACTAGCCCTTTTTAGCAGGAAGCTATAACATTCTATCCATGCCTTTCCTTTCTTTCATTCACAACATGCTGCAGTATATTAAAGAAAACTCGCCGATTGGCGAGCCTTGCTCTTGGGCGAAGACAGAGGCGTAGTTGCACTTATACTTTATTCCTAAAATTTCTCACTACGTCGAATTGGCTTCCAGCTAGAAATTTATACTTTCTTAAAGTGGAACAAAAACTAGACGCCTTGAAAGGTTAACCGGTACCTCGCACGTTGACTACTCTAATCCCTCACATGATAGACACCTTAAATTTTTTCCATTTCTCCATATGACAAAATTAGGACAACTAAGGAATGAACATTTTTTTGTATACAGGTAAAATTGAAATATGAAAGCGTGATCATCTTTCTTCATTATCAGTAAGAAATCAGTAAGAAAGACTATAAGGACTGTAATGGCTAGAAAGATGAAAAGAAAAATAGGGAGGACGAAAGCATGAATATAGCAGGAAGCAAACAGAATTTTTTAGACAGAATGGGTATTCCTTCAAATTTAATTTGGGGATTTATCGGGCTTACCTTATTTATGATTGGAGACGGTTTAGAGGCTGGATGGTTATCTTCTTATTTAATTAAAAATGGGATGACGATGCAGCAATCAGCTTTTCTTTATACGGTTTATGGCATTGCATTAACTATATCATCTTGGTTATCGGGAATTTTTGTCCAAACTTGGGGGCCGAGAAAAGCTATGACGATTGGCTTAACTGCCTTTATAGTAGGAACAATTGGATTTGCAGGATGGGGTTTACCTAATAATGAATACGTTGTTATGTTAGCCACATATGCTCTACGAGGGATAGGGTATCCATTGTTCGCGTATTCTTTCATCGTGTGGGTAACGTATCGGAGTCCAGAACAAAAATTAGGCTCAGCGGTAGGATGGTTTTGGTTTGCGTTTACACTAGGCTTAAATGTTTTAGGATCATATTATTCAAGCTATGTTGTTCCGAGAATTGGTGAAATACCGACATTATGGAGTGCGTTAATCTTTGTATTACTTGGTGGGTTATGTGCAATCGTATTAAACAAGGATAAATTTGATGGACAAGCAATGGACAAGAATACGTCAAAGCTGAAGGAATTGGCAAAAGGGATTACCATTATGTTTGAAAATCCTAGAGTTGCTATAGGAGGAGTTATCAGAACAATTAATACAACAGCTTCTTTTGGATTTGTTGTGTTTTTTCCATCCTATGTAGAGCAATATGGTTTCACAATTTCAGAGTGGCTTCAAATATATGGAACTTTATTTTCTGTGAATATCATTTTTAATTTAATTTTTGGAATTGTCGGCGATAAGCTTGGCTGGAGAACTACAGTAGCATGGTTTGGCGGGGTGCTATGCGGAGTTTCTATCATAGCTATGTACTACACGCCGCAGATCGTCGGTCATAACTATTGGGTAATGACTATTGTTGCTAGTTTATTTGGGGCAGGTTTAGCCGGGTATGTTCCATTATCCGCTTTAATGCCTTCATTAGCACCAGATAATAAGGGAGCGGCGATGTCTATCTTGAATTTAGGTGCAGGTTTAAGCGCATTTGTAGGGCCGGCCCTCGTTGGTTTATTTATTGGAAGTATTGGAGCAGGCGGTGTGATGTGGATTTTTGCGAGTCTATATTTTGTGAGTGCGGTATTGACTCAGTTCCTTAAGTCGGCTAAACAAAACATGGCTGTGAATTATGGAGTAGAGCAAAAACAGACAGCAGGATAAGGTTTATTATCGTATAATCCACCTAATGAAATACGAGATAGATGTAAACACGGAATTGCTATTTTTATAGAAAAAGGTAAATAAGGGGTATGACACAGGAGGCTTTATCGGAGAATAGATAAGGCCTATTTTTTTACTTTTAATTTCAAATGTATACAACATGCAAATATCCATTCGGAAAATAATGGAAATAAAGGAGGTTTTTGAGAGGATAAGAGGAATTAAATATTGGTGGTCATTAAATTTTCACATCCAATTTGAAAGGAGACGAATTATATGGCACAAAGCGTATTATGCGAGGTAAATAGCTGTAAAAACTGGGAACAAGGAAACAAATGTACTGCTGATTTCATTTATGTAGTGAGCGTTGAAAATAAAGCACCTTCTCAAATTGAAGAAACAGGCTGTAAAACCTTTGAAGCTTCTGATTCATAAAAAATACCTCTGAGATCTTACCATTTAATACCTATCTTCTACCATGAATAATCTTCTATTGTTGTATTCGACAAGAATAGTATCACCAACAACCAAAAAAGTATCGCACACCTCCTTTTTGTTAATGCTAACAAAAAGGAGGTGTGATACGATGGCTAAAGACGTTCTTTGTGAAGTGAATAACTGTAAATATTGGGATGCTGGAAATAAATGTAGTACAGATTCCATTTATGTAGTAAGTCACACAGGCAAACAAGCATCTGATAGTAAAGAAACAGACTGTAAGACATTTATACTAGGAGTATAAATATCTGGAGGCAACCATTATTTGGTTGCTGTTTGCTACTTATAGTATTGATAAAGATTATCATTTTCACGCAAGCTTATGAAATATTTTTTAACACTTTAAGAAAGTATAAGGGGCGTTAGCTGAACAATAATATTTAATGTTTTTAATGTATGGATTCTAATTGAACTTCATAAAGGCTTATTTTTACTATACCTTTCAATGATAAAGTCAATAAAATACCTGCTTGCTACGGGCAATACCCTTTTGTCCTTATATGCCACACTAATTGTACGAATAACAGATGGTGAGATTGTTTTCGTGACGATATTATACGGACATCTATTTAAGACAAGTTTTGGTAAAATAGAAACGCCAAGTCCTTGTTCAATCATGGACATAATCCAATAAGCATCATGAACTCGGTATTGTATATTAGGTTCAAAGTTGTTTTGTTTAAATATAGTTAAGGGTTCACTTATTTCTCCCTCATCTAAAAGTATATAAGGCACATTTGTTAATTCTTTCAATAAGACGTTGCTGTGCGCGGCTAAAGGATGATCTACTGGCAATACGGCAAGCATTTCATCTTCTTGCAAGGGAGTGGTAGTTAGATTCGATACAGCTTTTGGATTCACAAAGCCAAAGTCGACGCTTCCTTCTTTAATCCAATTAGAGATATCCGTATAGTTACCTTGGTGTAATTCGAAATGAACAGCTGGGTACAGTTCCTTAAAATCTTTTATCAATCCAGGTAGCCAATGACATGCAACACTAGAAAATGTGCCAATTCGAATAAGCCCGCTTTGTAGTCCTTCCATCTCTTTGAGTTTTTCTATCAGTTCCCTATGTGAATTATAAATATTTTTAATATAGGGCAAAAATTCCTCACCATCTGGTGTCAGTGTAATGCCCTTTCGAGAGCGTAAAATAAGAGTGGTAGAAAGTTCTTCCTCTAATGAATGCACCATTTGGCTAATGGCGGATTGAGTATAGCCAAGTTCTTCAGCTGCCTTGGTAAAACTGCCTGTTTCTATGGCCTTGATAAAAGCATAATACGAATTCAACCTCACTAGCTCCTTTGTATTAGAATTTCTAATGATTCTATTATAAATATTCGTTTTACTAATTTAAATGCAGGTGATACGATATAGCTACTCTTAACTGGAATACATGAGGTGGGGAATAATGAATATTAATGCCAAATACAAAAATATTATGTTTGCATTTTTAATGGCTTTAAGTATGTCTCTTTTTGTTTCATTTGTATTAGTCTCAATAAATTTTGGTTATGATCATACATTTTTTCATAACTGGTTAAAAATTTGGTCACAGGCTTTTATTTGTGCTTTCTTTGGCGCTTATTTTTTTCCAAGGGTAATACAAAAAATAATGAAGAAAATTAATTTCGTAGAAAAACCTCTAATCATAGAAAAGGATGATCATAAATAGTAGAGAATGAAAGTTAACATAGTTAATAAAATCTAAGGTGAATGTTCTCTATTAAAAGATTAACGCAGCTACTCAGCCATGCCCTTGATTTAGAGGGTTGATAGGCTAAATTTCGCTCTGTTTGTTTTTGCTGCAGCAAAGATAGATGCACATACTGCTACATCTTATAGTGAAGATGGTCGTTCCACACAATGATAAAACAGATAGCCACGTTTTTTAGCCAATTTATCTAACTATTTTGTATGTTCATGGGATGGCTGAGTAGTTACAGGTTAACAATTATCTCGTAAGATGAATACGGAAGTGGAGGAAAGACGCAGATTGAACAAAGGAGTTTGTCATGAGGAGCTCTGTATTGATTCGTATCTATGCAGAACATCTCTCGTTAGTTTTGTAGTGAGAAAAATAGCGCTTGAATATTCCTTGACAGGAATATTCCTTTAGAGTTATATTTAAAGTGAAAGGAGAAAGATTATATGGGTGTCAAAATTACAACAACTTTGAATGCGCTTGCTGAGCCCAATCGACTAAACATTGTTGAGCTTTTACGTGATGGTCCTCTTACTGTAGGGGAAATTGCTGAACGACTTAGTCTTCTCCAGCCACAAACTTCTAAACATCTCCGTGTACTTAGTGAAGCTGGATTCGTCGAGGTACAAGCGATTGCTAATCGACGAATCTATAAGCTCCGATCAGAGCCCTTCCAAGTACTGGACACTTGGCTTAAAACTTACCGCAGTGTTTGGGAGGAACGACTAGACAATCTAGAGAATTATCTGCAGAAGCTGCAATCCAAAGGGGAAAAATAAAATTAAATATTGGGAGGGTTTTCCAATGTCAAACAAAATGATTTCCAAGGTAGAGGGTCAGGAACTAATTTTGGAACGTGTTTTTGATGCGCCGCGTGAGCTAGTATTCAAAGCATTCTCCGAGGCAGAGCATCTAAAGCACTGGTGGGGTCCTCGCGGATGGGTGCTTACGGTTTGCAACATAGATTTTCGTCCAGGCGGCATTTGGCATTATTGCATGAAATGTATTGATGAGAAACAAGGAGATTTTTACGGATACGAATCTTGGGGCAAAGGGGTATACCAGGAAATTGTAGAGGCAGAAAAAATCGTATATGTCGACTATTTCTCTGATGCTGAAGGCAATGAAGCGGAGGAGATGCCTTCGAGTAAGAACACAATCACTTTTGTAGAATATGAAGGCAAAACGAAGCTTGTCAATCGGGCTCAATACGTTTCCGCTGAAGCACTCAAAGCTGTCTTGGATATGGGAATGGAGCAAGGAATTACTGAAACTTGGGATCGTCTCGCTGAGCATTTGCAATCCCTTCAATAACAGCTTCATGATTATTTAATATCCTGCCCCTTTAGCCAACCATATTCTCTGCGGAGTGGAGGGGATGCGTATGCTGAAAAAGGAGAACTTCAACAAGGGGTGAAGTCTGTCCAAATAACCTATGTAGCGCTAAGGCATATGCTACAGGAACAAGAAGCTGCGAAAGAAAAAACAAAATGACGTAAAGAAAAACGCCTGTAGCTTAACGCTGCAGGCGTCTTTTTACATTTTAAGAAGGTGTAAATTTCCAGCTGAAAGACAATTCGATGTAATGAGAAACTTTAGGAACAAAGTATAAGTACAACTACGCCTCTGTCTTCGCCCAAGAACAGGGCTCACCAATCAGTGAGTTTTCTTAATTGGAATTATATGACGGTTATCAAATTGCCGCCTTGCTGAATAATACAACAGTACGAATAAAAGTGAAGGGGGGCGCTTGTTATGGAAGACCTAGAATTTTATAGACGAATATCTACGAAGGTCTGCCGCGGCTGCGGCTGGAAGATCGAAGAGCAACACGAATCATACTTACACGAATGCGAACATTGCAAAGAAGTAATTGCCGAAGGGGAATGACGCTTTTGTAATTCGTCTTTCATGCATTGTGATGTTATGGAAACCTGAAATGAATATCCTATATAAAGAATGGGAAGATGGAAGGCTTCATAAACAGAGGCATTTTTCACATGAAAAAGCCGACTCACTTTTTTCTTTTCGTGGGTCGGCTAGTGAATCTTATGATAGGAAGAAGTCAAATTGTGTATAAGAACCTATATAGCCCATCGCCATCAACGTAAAGAAATGCATAAAACAATGAAATCGGGACACCTATCCCTACAGTACTGTAGGGATAGGTGTCCCGATTTATGTCTACAAACAAGTACACATTAGCTGAAGGGTTACGCATGCTTGGTGAACAATTTCGAAGTACATTATATTGGTGATTTGGAGAACATCACAGAAAGTCCTTATGCGAAGTTTATGCACAAAGCCTGTTTGAGTATTTCGAAGTCTTTCAAAAAAAGGTGTTGAAATTTTATAAAGTACAGGATAAAATGAAGTCAATAAAGGAAATCGATAACCCTTATGATTTTGGGTTTGAAAGCGTTTATAATTGTTTTTTTGTATAGAAGTAGAGAAGTAATGACGAAAAAATTGGATTTTTTTCTGAATTCCCACATTTTTTTCTTAATTAAGGAAATCGATAATCCTGTTTTCTTCAAAAGAAGTCGTTGGAATAACAATAATAACATGTGTTGCAGCTATTGTTTATTCGCTTTTATGGGAAAGATATGAATTTACTAAATTATGATAAAAATGTAAGCGTTATATCTTGGACTTTAAGGTAATTGTAAGAGAAGAGGGTGTTCAGGCGAATGAGTAACCATCTGTTATGAAACATGCACTATTACTTATATGTATCCGCCTTTGTAAAGCCCGAAATGTGATATTCAGCAGACCATAAATTTACTTTTTCCTGTCTATGGTACTAAGGGAGTTATATATGAAGCTAAAGGCAATAAGATGTTTAGTACTCTTTGTTATTAAATATGGGGCTTAAATAAAATGTATTCATAGCTCTGCCTTTGTACTATGCTTCATTAAATTTAAAAATATACAGATAGAACATTATTAATCTTTTCTTAAATCAAGGAAGGAGAAGGAGGAATTTCTATGGGGAACCAAAAGTCATTTTTACGTACCATTATCCTAGTCTCGACCTTCGGAGGACTTCTCTTCGGATATGATACAGGCGTTATCAATGGTGCCTTGCCTTATATGTCTGAAGCACTTGGTCTTAACTCACTTACGGAAGGCCTTGTTGCGAGTTCACTTCTTTTTGGCGCAGCATTAGGCGCGGTATTCGGTGGCCGATTAGCAGATTATAGCGGTCGTCGGAAAAGCATCCTGTTGCTTGCAGTATTGTTTTTTGGTTCGACACTCGGATGTACTCTTGCCCCGAATGTTGAGGTTATGATTCTTTTCCGTTTCTTGCTGGGACTTGCTGTAGGGGGAGCATCCGTAACGGTTCCGACCTTTTTAGCGGAAATGTCACCTGCGGAGAGCAGGGGCCGAATGGTTACGCAAAATGAGCTGATGATTGTTAGCGGACAATTATTGGCGTTTGTTTTCAATGCTATTCTTGGTAATACACTGGGCGATGTTTCGCATATCTGGCGTTATATGCTAGTTATATCAGCACTTCCAGCTGTCTTTCTATTCTTCGGTATGCTTAGAGTGCCTGAGAGCCCGCGTTGGCTTGTAGCAAAAGGGAAAAATGCAGAGGCTCTGAAAGTTCTCCAAAAGATACGTGAGGAGAAACGTGCTAAATCAGAATTGATCGAAATTCAAGTAGCTTCCACTCAAGAAGAGGGAATGAAGAAAGCAACTTTTAAAGACTTGAATGTACCATGGGTGCGCCGCATCGTCTTTATAGGAATTGGAATTGCTATTGTACAGCAAATTACAGGGGTTAACTCGATTATGTATTACGGTACTGAGATCCTTAAAGATGCTGGCTTTGCAACAGAAGCTGCACTTATCGGTAATATTGCAAACGGTGTCATCTCTGTTGTGGCAACTGTCGTTGGGATTTGGCTTCTTGGAAAAGTTGGCCGTCGACCAATGCTCATAACTGGTTTGGCAGGAACTACAACAGCGCTTCTTCTTATTGGGATATTCTCGAATGTGCTTGAAGGATCTCCAGCACTTCCATATGTTGTGCTTGCTTTAACAGTTACATTCCTTGCCTTCCAACAGGGAGCTATTTCACCTGTAACATGGCTTATGCTCTCAGAAATATTCCCGCTGCGATTACGCGGTCTTGGTATGGGTGTTACTGTGTTCTGCCTTTGGATCGTAAACTTCCTTATCGGCTTGGTGTTCCCGGTATTGCTTGA
>JBEPZN010000003.1:0-203867 GCA_041640875.1 Ectobacillus sp.
TTTTAAAAGACTCTGTCCCCTCTAGGTAAGTACGAACAGCTTCTAATTTTGTTTCTAAAGAATATTTAGCCATGAAAAAACTGCACCTCCAATTGTTAGTTGTGTCTAACAATTGGGGTGCAGTTCATTTAAGGGGTGGGTTTTTACTTATGTTTCTGACACATTTCGCATTACCCTTAAATGCCAAGGTAACCAGAATCCAAAAATAATAATGTATACAGGGATAGACCACCAAGTATTCCATCCCTTTAATTCCATGAATCCCACTTGAACAAGTATCCACTCAGATAAAAAAGATAGGAGTGTAAAAAGAACAACGTACATCCATTTCTTTTCCTGCTCGAAGTAATTAAGAAATATTATGGCGTAACAAGGAGCAGCAATGCCATAACTTAGTAAATCACCAAGCCCCTGTTTATTTGGGTCTCCTAAGTCAAATATATCTATTAAGCCTGACATTACAATCACATCTAGTAGGATTGCTAAGAAAGCACCTATGCCAAAGGTAAGGTAAATTTCCCTCCAACTTAATCGTTTTGGCATAAAAAGCATGTAAAGTAAAGAAATAGTACCCAGAATAATAGGAACCCATATACCTTTAGCTGATAAATCCAAGTTTTGAATGAACTTTTCCACGATATATCCCCTTTACACTTTAGTAAGAAAAAAATATTTATCTGTACCTATATAATTTGAAAAGAAATTTAGTTTTATATACCATTACTGGTGAATTATTAAAAGAAATGAATGTGGCTATGTCTAATGATGCAACATAATAGATATTTTGTTGATTGCATTAAAAAAATTCCGATCTCAATGAAACCAGAAGCTTTTACTTCCAATAATGAGGGATTATGTCAACTTCACGTGTATACGTTATACAATGTGCTTCCTTCAACTAACGAAAAAGTTTAGTTGAAAAAGAGAAAAGATTATACTGTGAAATGGTACATTCAATACAATAGAAAGCTCTCCGCAAGCGATTTAACAAAAGTGACTTGCTAGAGATTGCAATCCTAGATCTGATAAATCGTTATGAGTGAGGTATGTAGAAAAACACCTATCGTGTGACAGGTGTTTTTTATTGTTCTTTGTTAATAGCAGTATATCCTGTGTTGGTGCTTCTTCGGATTATGTCCATAATTAAACGGACAATCAAAAATGTTGTGGTTAGGGAAGAAAACGTATATTTCCAATTCCATGACTTTTTGTACTCAATTAGTCGTGTATTCTTTTCGAGCCAATTTTCAGCAATTGTCATAGGGATGCTAAAATATAGAGATTTTGCTATCATACCGAAAATATTTGAATTTTTGCTTAGTTGATTATAGTACACACATGCAATGGGGAAGAGAATGTAACTGAACAAGAAGCTGAAATCAAAGACTTTAAACAAATTAACAGGATACTTTACGTAACCTTTTTTCACGACTACAGCGTCTAGAATTGTTGAAATGTAACTTTTAAGAAAAAAGATAATGAGCCAGTCTTTCATAAGAGGCTTTCTTATCAAGTTAAAAAAAGCAATTATCCCAAAAAGGAATAGAAACCTTAGAGTCGCTTTTTCGAAAGTGTTACTTATAAAAGCTTTATTCATGCTGATGCCTCCATCCTGTAAATCTCCTTGGGTAGTTTAACCTAAAGCGCAGTTAGTAAATATTCTTTGCAATGGTATCAAAAACTACACATTCACAAACGTTAAATTATAATTTTTAAATTTTACCAATCCTTTTTGGTCATAATAAAAATAAAAAAGGAGTTCCCATTAGAAATGGAACATAACCCAAAACTTGTTTCTTCAGAAGTTGCAGCCTTGTGGGGTGCCTATATGCAGAACTCAATGGTTTATTGTATCGTTCAGCATTTTGCCAATGTAAATGAAGATGCTGATAGTACAGACATTATTCAAACTGCTTTAACAAATTGTAGTTATGTTGTAAATGAGGTCAAACGAATCTTCGAAAAAGAAAATCATGCAATACCTATTGGATTTACACAAGAAGATGTAAACTTAAAAGCGGGTCGAGTCTATTCAGACCTTTTTACCTTGCGATATATTAAATACATGGCTGCTGCTGGAACAGCAGCGGCGGCAGCTTTACTCGAAGTATTGGCACGAAAAGATGTAAGAGAATTTTTTTCTACAACTTCCGAAATGTTTATGAAACTTTACAATAATGCGTGCGACTTACTCCTGAAGAAGGGTGCTTTTATCCGTTCACCAACTATACCTCCAATGGAAAAAGCCGAATACCTCCAGAGTGAATCATTCCTATCAGGATTAATAGGCAAACATCGCCCTTTAACTGTCGTGGAATTAGCCCATATCTCTAAAAATACGGAAACAAACTCAATTGGTAGAACATTTATTTCTGGTTTTTCTCAAACTGCTCAATCACCTGAAGTTAGAAAGTATATGGAAAGAGGTGCGGAAATAGCAGCAAAGCATGAAACTGTATTTAGAGAAATATTAGTAGAAGATGGAGTAGCTTTCCCAAGTTCATGGGATTCAACAATTTCCCGTTCCATTGAAGCTCCATTTTCAGATAAATTAATGATGTTTCATATGAATAGTCTAATTGCCATTAGTGTGGCAGGTTATGGGGCAGCGATTGGGGGAAGCCTTAGAAAAGATTTAGGGGGACATTATACAAGACTGCTGACTGAAATACTACAATATGCAAATGATGGTGTTAAGTTGATGATTGAAAACAAGTGGCTGGAACAACCACCACAAAATGTAGACAGGGAAGCATTAAGGAAGAGAAGTTTGTAAACATATCTTATGAAATAAACTAAAGTGTATTTGGATATGCTATGATTCAGATATCCAGTTCATATCAACGCTATCACAGTTCATATTTTAGTACCTTCTAAAGAATATCTTGACGTAAGATATATTCTTTACTAAAAGGTACATATGAATTAAAGAAGTAGTCACTTAATAAAGTGACTACTTCTTTAATTTCCTGCACATTTTAAAATGACTGAATGAAGAGAGCCTTATCATTGAGCACCCCCAGAACGAAATTTTAGACCTTCTTGTAACAAAGAAGATAATTTTATCGTTTTGGGGGTGACCTGTTTTCTTGGCTTGATAGGCATGCAGCTTCTCTTCTATTTGGGTGTTGCAATATTATTCATTATTCTATAGTAAAGGAATACAAATCAATGGCACCATCACCTTGGTAAGTAAAATACAATGCACTCACTCCATCACTTATCTGAATAGGAGCCGTATACATTAGCCACTCTTCCTCTCCCTCAGGAGAAATAGGAATCCTTGCAACTTTTCAGAAAGTTTATCATATGTCTCCGCGAAAATATTTATCTGAACTGAAATTGCAAGAAGCTAAAATTTTAGTACAGTAGCCCAATGTTTCTTAAAAAGAAATTTCCAATCGTTTAGGTTATAAAAACCTCTCTCATTTTAGTAGACAATTTAAAAGGTGGACAGGACTAAGTCCCACAGAATTCCGTAAAAATTCTATTCATAGACTGTGAAGGGCGAAGCCTAAGGATAAGGAGGGGATGAGTTTCGTTTAGGCGCAGCCTAAAGTATTGCGTTACAGAAACATATGTTCTATAATAGTTATATATGGAAGGACGGTGACGACAGTGTTGTTGAATCAAAAATATAAGATATTCCCGACAGAAGAAAAAAAGGAGATGTTAGACCGTTGGCTGCAATACTGCCGTCAAACGTATAACTCTGCCCTTTCAGACAAAGAACGTAAATATAAACAAAAGTAGAAGGAAGTGGAATTGAAGAAAATGAAGCAATACAATACGCGTGCAATTATGGCTTCACTGCTTATCTGTGGTTTCGTTGGTATGTTCAGCGAGACGGCTCTCAACATTGCGATTACGAATTTAATGGATGTGTTCCAAATTTCAGCTGCAACCGCACAGTGGTTGACGACAGGCTTCCTGCTTACTCTCGGCATTCTGATGCCGATGACCGGGTTACTGCTACAATGGTTTACAACAAGGCAATTATTTATCGCTTCTCTTGCGAGCTCGATTGTCGGCACTTTGATTGCTGCACTTGCGTTCAATTTCACAATGTTGATGGTTGCTCGAGTTCTGCAGGCGCTCGGCATGGGTTTGCTGCTTCCGCTCATGTTCAATACAATCCTAGTTGTGTATCCACCTGAGAAGCGCGGGGCAGCAATGGGCTTCGTCGGACTTGTCATCATGTTCGCACCGGCGACTGGCCCGACTGTAGCTGGTATCCTAATTGAATATTTAACATGGCATTATATATTTTGGCTATCACTACCGTTTTTAATCATAGGGCTGTTGGTAGGACTGAAGTATTTGGAGAACGTCACCAAAGTCACAAAGCCCCGTATCGACCTACTGTCAATCGGATTATCAACAATCGGCTTCGGTGGCGTCGTCTTCGGCTTCAGCAAGGCTGGCGAAGGTGCGGAAGGCTGGAACAGCCCGATCGTAGTCACTTCAATCGTCGTCGGGCTAGTCGCGCTCGTACTGTTCACGTTGCGGCAGAAGGCTATGCGTGAACCAATGATGGACCTGCGTGTCTTTAAATACCCAATGTACAACGTGGGGCTGCTTTTGGTACTATCGTGTATGATGATCATCTTATCTAGCATGATTATTTTACCAATGTTTCTTCAGAACGGAATGAAACTGTCCGCGTTCACAACCGGACTTATGCTGTTACCGGGCAGTGCGCTGAACGGCATCCTGTCGCCGCGCATGGGGCGTTTGTTCGACAGGTATGGGCCGAAGTGGCTAGTGATTCCAGGCCTCGTCATCGTCGCTGTAACGTTATGGTTCCTCTCCAGCATATCGACCGCGTCTTCGATTGCTTTTATTGTTTCCTTGCATATCGGGCTCATGGTCGGTATCTCAATGGTTTGGATGCCTGCGCAGACGAATGGCCTGAATCAACTGCCGCCGGAGCTATACCCGCACGGTACAGCAGTCATGAACACGCTTCAGCAGGTCGCAGGTGCAATCGGTACAGCGGTTGCGATTATCATCCTTACGAGCGGTATGGAGAAGTATTTGCACAACTCCCCCACGCCGACTAAAAACACTGAGGTAGCTAACGCAATGATGTTCGGCTCACAACACGTGTTCTTGTTTACATTAGTTGTGACACTAATAGGTCTGATCATGGCGTTCTTCATCCGCCGTGTTGTAGTCAACCATGCGACGATGAATTCGATGCATTGATATTTCAAAGGGAGCCTGCGGGCTTCCTTTTCTCTTCGGTACCGTAAAGCTTTGGACTTTTTGACTGTTCTAGTTTCTAGTTGCATAGTTCATTAAATTGAATGTTTATAATGCTATTTAAGAGGGACATTAATTTTTATGGTATAAAAACTCAATGATTTATAAAAAGGGCTCCAAAAAATCAGTGAAACTTGACTTTTTGGAGCCTTTTTTTTCACACTGTAAGAAAGTATAAATTTCTAGCTAGAAGACAGTTCGACGTAGTGAGAAATTTTAGGAATACAGTATAAGGGCAACTACGCCTCTGTCTTCGCCCAAGAGCGGGGCTCGCCAATCAGCGAGTTTTCTTTATTAGATGGAGTTGGTTGGCCTACCCTCATTTCTTCACTATTAAAGACAATAACTACCCCTTTAAACTCTTGTTATAAATCAATCACGCATCATCACTCAACATATCTATAAATTTCATTAAAGACGCAGGTACATACTTATCTTTTCGATAAACAAATATCGTTTTGACTTTTCCGTACGGATTCGGAATTGAGTGCAGTCTAAGAGTTCCGTCCTGTATATGCTTTGCAATAACACTATGAGGAAGCATACTTATGCCTAGACCAGCAGCTACACAGCCGATGATCGCATCCATGGTGCCAAATTCCATAATCTTATTGGGAATCACCCCTTCTTGGTGTAGCCATTGTTCAAGCTTTGCCCGATAAGAACATCCCGTACGAAATACAAGCAATGTCCTAGTTTGAATATCTTTGATAGATGATAAAGGAGGATGGCTTGTATCTGTAACGAGTACCAATTCCTCCTCGATTACTTCCTTTTGAATAAGTTCAGGGTGATCGATTGGTCCAGCTACAAATGCTCCATCAAGCTCATGCTGAAGAACTCCTTGAATATTTTGTGCAGTAGGACCTGTTCGTAAAGTCAAATCAACGTCGGGGTAGTCTTTATGATACTTTGAAATTAGGGCAGGTAATCGAACTGCGGCGGTTGTTTCCATAGAACCAATCATTAAAGGCCCCCTTGGTGTTTGATCATCATTCATCACGTTTTTCGTTTCTTCTATGAGATGAAATATTTTTTCAGTGTATGTTAGTAACATGCTTCCTTTGGCTGTTAAGGTAGTGCCGCGATTATGTCTATAAAACAGGGTTGCTTGAAGATCGGCCTCCAGTTGCTGCATTTTCATCGTGATATTAGACTGTGCATATTGAAGCTCTCTTGCTGCCTGTGATATACTGCCCAGCTTTGCAACAGTCTGGAAAATTTTCAATGCATGTAAATCCATAAAAATCTCCCCCCTTGGTATATCCTTTTTTCCATCTAATTTACTGATAGCTAATATCAATTTTATGTATTATACCAGATAACTAAAAAAAGATATGCTTAAAATAGAATACATTTTAAATTGGAGGTGATGATTTGAAGAGACAGTCTTTTCTTTTTTTAATAGGGGGAATATTCTCTTTAATCATTGCTATGGGAATTGGAAGATTTGCTTATACTCCTATTCTTCCGCTTATGCAAAAAGATCTCTCTTTTTCAAATGCAGTTGCTGGTTACCTGGCCTCAAGCAATTACTCAGGATATCTGCTTGGAGCAATTTTAGCAGGGGCCATTCCCTTGAAGCAGTATAGGACGATTTCCTTGAGAATAAGTCTAATCGTCAGTATTTTAACGACTGCCCTCATGGGTCTAACATACTCTCATTTACTTTGGTATGTACTTCGTTTTCTATCAGGGCTTGCCAGTGCTTTTGTGTTCGTCTTAGCCTCTGGCATCGTGTTAGATAAACTCGCTTCTAGAAATAAGACAAATTGGTCAGGCTTGTTCTATGGGGGGGTAGGATGCGGAATCTTTTTATCCAGTCTGATGATTCCGGGTTTGAGCCCGTCATTTCAGTGGGAAGGAACATGGATCGGACTCGCTGCCCTAAGCGGCATTCTTGCTTTCTTCGTTTGGTTTTGGCTCACGGATACCTCCAATATTGTTGAGATAAAACATAAACAAGAGATTTTTGCACAAGTCCCTCCCACTAAGTGGCTCCCTTGGCTAACTATTGCGTATGGATTAGAAGGATTGGGTTACATTGTTACAGGCACATTTATTGTATCTATCGCTGAAAAGACCTCAGCCTTTCATAGCGATGCTACCTTAGTTTGGATGATGGTGGGATTGGCTGCAATTCCATCCTGTCTCATCTGGTCGTTACTTGCTAAAAAATGGGGATACGTTACATCCTTAGTGCTTGCAATGACTTTGCAATCCCTTGGTATTGTAATGCCAGTCCTCTGGATGTCTCAAACGAGTTTAGTAATAAGTGCCTTATTATTCGGAGCTACATTTATGGGGATAACTACACTTGCTACAACATTGGCACGACAAATGAATCCATCTAACAGCAATCGGATCATTGGCAAACTTACCGCTATTTATGCTATTGGACAAATGATAGGGCCAACCCTTGCAGGAGTCTTATCATCATTCACTCAAGATTTTAATTCTGCTCTGACAGGGGCAGCTAGTGTTGTATTAGTTGGAGCCTGCTTACTTTTAAATGGCATTCCATTTGAGAGAAAAGCTAATGTAAAAGATTCATCCATACACTAAAAATGAAAAGAGGTAATTGTTATGCCATATGTAAACATTAAGATTACTAATGAAAATGTTACTCCAGAAAAAAAAGCATTACTGATTAAGGGTGCAACACAATTACTTGTGGATGTATTGGGTAAAAACCCTAACACAACGGTTGTGGTAATTGACGAGGTTGATACTGATAATTGGGGCATTGCAGGAGAAACAATAACAGCTCGCAGAAAAAATGGTCAGTAAAAAGGAATAATATGATTCCCTTGTCATTGTGGGATGGGCTATGATCATCGGTGGCGCTGCATTAAGTTGTATCCATCCTCCTTGGCAAATGGACTTTAAAAGCCTCACGCTAGAAACCTATGTATACTTAATCTTCGTTATCATATTTGGTACCATGATTGCATTTTGCTTTTATATCGAAAGTTTACAAAGTCTGTCACCTAAAGAATCAAGTCTTCTAGGCAGTATAGAACCACTGGCTGCCGTTTTAACAACAGTCCTTTGGCTAAATGAACCTTTTGGATCTTTTCAATGGGTTGGTACAGCCTGCATCATAGTGATGATTTTCTCATTAGCATTGAATAAAGAGGCTTTTACTACGACTAACCAACGTGCAAAAAATGAAAAACCCCTCAGAGTTAGCTAATTTGGCTCTGAGGGGTTTTAGTGAATGCTCCTTCCTTAACACCTTCTCGGGTTATTGGAAGAAGGGGTTTCCCAATCTATCTACTACCTTACAAGGTTAATTGAAAAAAAAGCTATAGCTTTACATATTATTTTTTTAAATTCTCCTTCATTAAAAAGGAAATCTTTTGCTCATCTGTGTTTGAAATCTGTTCCAGCTGATTAACAACTAGTTCTTGTCGCTGTAATGAATGGTTTTGACTTAACTTTGCTTTCCCCTCTATCCTGTTGATTTTTATTTTGAATCCTTGAATTCCTTTGTTCATACCACTGAGAAACTGAGCGTCTACATCTTGCAATTTGTATGAACTATCTGGGCCTTCATACTTCAACACCATGTCATGCAAGGAACTCACTAATTCATCTTCATCCCCTAAAAGTTCGACTTCTCCGTAGACATGAACGGTCACATAATTCCATGTTGGTACTGCTTGATTCGTCTCATACCAAGAGGGAGAGATATAACAATGAGGACCATGAAAAACTGCTAACACTGTTTGATTTTGAATATCCTTCCATTGAGGGTTCGGACGAGCAAAATGACCGTACAAATAGTTTTTCTCTTGATTCAAAAGCAATGGTAAATGTGTAGCAAAAGGAACTCCTTCATGCATTGAAAACAATGTTGCAAAACTATTGTTCTGTATAACATCGTAGGCTACTGCTAATTCTTTGATTTCAAATTGCTTAGGAATATACATAAAAAATCTCCTTTCAACCTGCATATAAACTTTTAGCAACCTTTACTAATATCCTTGTTAACTCTAATTCTAGTAATCGAGAGCTTCCATCTATAAAATATAGTATTATACAAACTGACATATAAAAAGGTACAATTTCAAATAAATAAACATGTCAAAGGAGAGCATAAATGAAAAATGCCATTTTTGCTTTTAAGGACGATTCCCCTAAATACAAACAAATCTACGAGCAATTTAAATTATTGATTGAACGGGGTGATATGCTTGCTGACGAACAATTGCCCTCTATCCGTCAACTTGCAGACTCTCTTCAAGTAAGTCGCAATACAACATTAATGGCCTATGAACAACTTGTAGCTGAAGGCTATATTCGTGGAGAAGGGCGAAAAGGCTACTTTGTAAATGAATTAGAGCCGCTTTTATCCCAAGACGCACTAATACTTCATCATAAAAAGCAGACAAAATCAGTAGCACCTGTCCTCATTGATTTCCGAGCAGGCACCGTAGACCAAGCACATTTTCCATTAAAAATTTGGAGGAGAATTTCCAATCAAGTATTAACGTTACAGGAAAGCTTTCGATATGGGGAACCCTTTGGTGAAGTATACCTACGTGAACAAATTGCCGCATACCTACTCCAATCTCGCGGGGTAAAAACAGATATAAATGCCATTATTATTGGAAGTAGTACCCAACAAATGCTTGTGAATATTGGGCATATACTGAAGAATGATTTCTCAAGCATTACAGTAGAGGATCCTGGGTATGATGGCGCTAGAGAAGCTTTTCAATTCCATCGTTTTACGCTTGAAACTTTACCAGTTTATGAAGCAGCAGGTGCTGATTTTTCACAATTAGAACAAATAGAATCACGACTAATATATGTAACACCCTCCCATCACAGTCCATTCGGAGTAAGCATGTCCATTCAACAACGGCAAATGCTTATTCATTGGGCTAATAAGAGGCTTGGATATATTATTGAAGATGATTATGATAGTGAATTTCGCTATACACAACAACCCTTTCCTGCTCTCGCTTCTATTGATTCAACAAGAGTCATTTATCTGGGTAATTTTTCAAAGTCCTTTCTCCCAGGAATTCGTTTAAGCTATATGGTGCTGCCGCAGCCACTTTTAAACCGTTATAAAAAGCAGTTTCTTCATTTCGAGAGCACCGCTTCACTTCTTAGCCAGCTTGCAATGGCTAAGTTTATGGAAGATGGAGAATGGAATCGCCATATTAAACGTATGCGGCTTGTTTATAAACGAAAAATGCAGTACTTGGTATCAGCATTAACAGAACAATTCGAGCAATATATATCCATTATTGGCGAGCAGTCTGGTTTGTACTTATTAGTCAAGGTACACCTAAAATGTTCCGAAGAATGGCTAATCGAGCGCGCTTCCCTTTATGGTGTTAAAGTGTACCCAACCTCGCTCTACTTCATTAAAAATACTACCGATAAACCAATTATTAAACTTGGTTTTAGTAATCTTTCTTGTGATGAAATCCAGCTCGGTGTACAGCTCTTAAAAAAGGCCTGGTTATAAAGAAAACTCACCAATCGGCGAGTTTTCTTTAAATCGCTTGTTCAACTAACCAACCCGTTCTTTAAGGAGAAATTAATCTTCCGCAGCCAATTCATCTGCTTTCGTTACATGAACCGTACCAAATGGATGTTGCGGAGGAGCATAGATTGAGTAGAGTTTTAACGGGATATTGCCTGTATTGGTTACATTATGCCATGTTCCAGCCGGTATCATAATGGCAGAATCATCATACACATTTCGTACAAAGTTTAAATTCTCTTTTCTCTTGCCCATTTGAACAACACCTTGACCTTGTTCAACACGTAAGAATTGATCAAGGTTAGGGTGAATTTCTAGACCGATATCTTCACCAACTTTAAGGCTCATTAATGTAACTTGCAGGTGATTTCCTGTCCATAAAGCGGTTCGAAACGCATTGTTTTGCTTCGCAGCCTCATTGATATTCACTACAAATGGTTCTGGCCCATAATCTTTTAGCTCAATCGCATTTCTTACCTCTGATAATGGCAAACGACCGAATCGGTTAGTATCATTAAACATGGTCCAATAATCAGGATGTCTTACATAGTTATACATTGGCACATTAATGTAATAAGGATTTACATAGTGGTATGGATACAGATAAGGAGTATAGTACATTTCTTAATCCCTCCATAAATTTATAAAATTATCCTATGCGCTATATGAAGGGAGCGTACTTATATGGAGAGGGGTTCATTAAGGAAAGCATGGTTAGCCCAAAACATTTGCTCCATTATCCTTCTAAAAGAAAAAGAGCAAAGGACCGCCCCTTTGCTCTTTTCTTCTTACTTATTAAGCCTTTTCCGTCAGCCACTCTGCCGGATTTTGACGCCACTCCTGCAGCTTCGCTAAATCACCTTCAGCGATGATGCCTTTTTCTAATGCAACCTCGATAAGTGCAGAGTAGTTGCTTAAAGAATAAGACGCTACGTTCGCCGCATCCAGCTTATCCTGTCCTGCCTGCAGCTCGTATGTAAAGATCGATACGATGCCCAGCACTTCACAGCCTGCTTCGCGCAATGCTTCTACACATGTAATTGCGCTGCCGCCTGTTGAGATTAAATCCTCAACAACAACAACCTTTTGTCCTTCTGCTACTTTTCCCTCGATTTGATTGCCTTGGCCGTGGCTTTTCGCTTTGCTGCGTACATAGCACATTGGCAGGTTCATCAAATCACTTACCCATGCAGCATGTGGGATACCAGCTGTTGCTGTTCCCGCGATTACATCTACCCCTGGGAAATGTTCTTTAATTAATTGTTGTAAGCCTGTTGCAATATCTTTTCTTACGTTTGGAAAGGAAAGAGTTAAACGATTGTCGCAATAAATAGGAGATTTAATACCAGATGACCATGTAAATGGGTCATTTGGTCGTAAAAATACTGCTCCGATATCTAATAAATGAGATGCGATTTGTTTTTTCATACAGTAGTTCCCTCCCATTGTTGTGTTACCTTCTTATATGCCTCAAGCGGCTGCTCCGCTTTTGTAATGCTTCGTCCGACTACGATATATGTGGAGCCTAATTCACGTGCGCGTGCTGGTGTTGCAATGCGAACTTGATCATCAACCTTGTCGTCTGCCATGCGAATTCCCGGTGTAACCGTTACGAAGTCTTCTCCGCACGCTTCACGGATTTTCGGCACTTCAAGGGTTGAGCAAACAACACCGTCCAACCCGCTGTCTTGTGCGAGTTTCGCATAATGCAGTACCGTTTCTTCCAAGGATTTTTCAATCCACAGCTCCCTTTGCATCACTTCTTCAGATGTGCTCGTAAGCTGCGTTACGGCGATGCAAATCGGCCGTTCTTTTCCTTCCGGCGTTCCTTCCTGCAACCCTTCGAGCGCCGCTTTCATCATGTTCGTTCCGCCAGCAGCGTGAACATTAACCATATCTACACCAAGAATAGCGAGATTTCGCATCGCGCTTTTTACGGTATTTGGAATATCATGCAGCTTTAAATCCAAGAAAATACGGTGGCCTTGTTCCTTCAAATAGGTAATGATGCTTGTCCCTTCCCGGTAAAATAGCTCCATGCCGACCTTTACGAATAAGGTTTCCTCACCGAAATGCGCAAGAAATTGCTCAACTTCCTTTTGACTCGGGAAATCAAGCGCGACTATAGGTGCTCGCATTCTTCCAGCTCCTTCCGTGACAATCTGAAATGTGATCGTATCCAAGCTCTTCAAGAAGCTGTGGCAATTCTTCAATAATCTGCGGACATACGTATGGATCTACGAAGTTTGCTGTTCCAACTGCTACAGCACTTGCGCCTGCATAGAAAAACTCAATAACATCCTCTGCTGTTTCTACGCCGCCCATGCCGATAATCGGAATATTTACCGCTTGGCTTACTTCGTAAATCATGCGAAGTGCAACCGGCTTAATCGCAGGACCGGATAAACCGCCTGTCCGGTTAGAGAGAATTGGCTTTGCTGTTCTTAAATCAAGGCGCATGCCAAGAAGCGTGTTAATCATCGTTAACCCGTCAGCACCAGCTTGTTCAATTGCTTTTGCGATATCCACAATGTTTGCTACATTTGGAGATAGTTTTACATAAACAGGTACCTCTGATACCTCTTTTACTTTCTTTGTTAAGTCCGCCGCAACTTCAGGTATCGTTCCAAAAGCAATTCCGCCTGTTTTTACGTTTGGACAAGAAATATTTAGCTCAAGCGCATGTACGTTCGGCGCTTTTGAAATTTCTTTCGCTACTGCCACGTAATCTTCTGCCTGCGATCCCGCCACATTGGCGATAATCGGTAGATCAAACTGCTCCAGCCATGGCAATTCTTCATTTACTACCTTCTGAAGACCTGGGTTTTGGAGGCCGATTGCATTTAGCATACCAGCCGGTGTTTCTGCCACACGCGGCGTTGGATTTCCAAAGCGCGGGTGCTCTGTTGTTGCTTTAATCATAATTGAGCCAAGGACGCTTAAATCATACAGGCTGGCGTATTCACGTCCGAATCCGAAGCAGCCGGATGCCGGCATAATTGGGTTCTTTAAGGAAAGACCGGGCAATTCTACTTGTAATCGACTCATAATACAACCTCCCCTGCTTTAAATACTGGTCCATCGCTGCAAATCTTTTTATAAGAATAGCCTTCTGGATCGCTTTGCAAATGGCATACGCAGGCGAAGCAAGCACCAATGCCGCAGCCCATCCGCTCTTCAAGCGAGATATATGCTTTTCGATCTTGGTACCTTCCGTCTAATGCTTTTAGCATAGGCGTCGGTCCGCATGAATACAGAATATCAAAGGTAATGCCATTTTGGTCAATCACATCTGTAACAAAGCCTTTTGTTCCATGTGTGCCGTCCACTGTTGCTACGTATGTGTCGCCAAGCTCTGCAAATTTTTCTTCGTAAAACACGTTCTCTTTCGATTGAAATCCAAGAATGTGGATCACGCGAACACCTCGTGCTGTAAGCTGCTGTGATAATTCATAGAGTGGAGGAACACCGATTCCGCCTCCAACTAAGCAAGCCGTTTGCCCTGGCTCTGCTTCTTCAACCGGAAACCCGTTACCTAACGGACCAAGCACATCCACTTCATCACCTGTACGCTTATTCGCTAAAAGAGATGTACCCTTTCCTTCCGCGCGATACAGCATAGTAAATTCATTCTTGTCCTTGTCCACGTTGCAAATGCTGATCGGGCGGCGAAGCAGAGGGGAATGCCCCTCTGCCACCTTAATATGCACAAACTGCCCGGGTTCGTTCATTTGCTGCACAAGACTGCCTGCTAACGTCAACTCATAAATATTTTTTGCGATTGCTTGCTGACGGACGACGGTCATGAGCTGCTTTTTCATCATGAATACACCACCTGTTGACGAGTCGGAACTGTAATTTCCTTCATTTCAACTGCTGAGAATGTCATCGATTCAATAACTTGTAAAATCGCTCTTGTTGTATCAAGAGATGTTAAGCAGGCAACACCGTTTTCAACGGACTCACGGCGGATACGGAAACCGTCACGCGCAGGCTGCTTGCCTTTCGTTAATGTGTTGATCACAAACTGTGCTTTTCCTTGGCGGATAACGTCAAGCAGGTTATAATCCTCAGAATCAATTTTGTTCACAAATTGAACTGGAATGCCGCCTTCTTGCAAATATTTCGCTGTGCCAGCTGTCGCCATGATGTTAAAGCCGATATCATGGAAACGTTTTGCGATTTCAAGCGCCTCTGCTTTATCTTTATCTGCAACCGTCACAATGACAGAGCCATGTGTTGGGACGTTAATACCCGCTGCGATTAAGCCTTTATATAATGCTTTCTCAAGCGTTGTATCTTTACCCATAACCTCGCCTGTTGATTTCATTTCAGGGCCGAGTGTTGTATCAACAGAACGCAGCTTCGCGAATGAGAATACTGGTGCTTTTACATACACTTCTTTCGCTTCTGGGTGGTAGCCTGTGCCATAGCCAAGCTCCTTGAGCGTGCTGCCAAGAATAACCTTTGTCGCAATGTTCGCCATTGGTACGCCAGTAATTTTGCTTAAGAATGGTACAGTACGGCTTGAACGAGGGTTTACCTCTAACACGTATACCTCATCTTTGTACACAACGAACTGGATGTTAAGCAAACCAACGATATTTAATCCTTTTGCAAGGGAAATTGTATGCTGTACAAGCTTATCTTTAATTTCTTGCGTTAAGCTTTGAGATGGATATACTGCAATCGAGTCACCAGAGTGAACGCCCGCGCGCTCGATATGCTCCATGATGCCTGGGATATATACATCTGTACCGTCAGAGATTCCGTCAACCTCGATTTCTTTTCCGATCATGTAACGGTCAATTAGTACCGGATGCTCTGCATGTATTTTCACTGCATTTTTCATATAATGCAGAAGCTCTTCCTTGCGGTATACGATTTCCATCGCGCGTCCTCCAAGAACGTAGGACGGTCTTACAAGCACTGGATAGCCGATTTCTTCTGCGATCGCTACTGCTTCTTCTACCGCTGTTGCTGTTTTACCTTTCGGCTGTGGAACACCAAGCTCTGTTAAAGTCGCTTCAAACTTGTCACGATCTTCTGCACGGTCTAGATCTTCAAGGGATGTTCCTAAAATTTTCACGCCGTGTGCTTCAAGCTTAGCAGCAAGGTTGATTGCTGTTTGACCGCCGAACTGAACGATAACGCCTTCTGGCTTCTCTAAATCGATAATATGCATTACATCTTCGATTGTTAGTGGCTCGAAGTATAATTTGTCAGAAATACTGAAGTCTGTAGATACTGTTTCCGGGTTGTTATTGATGATAATCGCTTCATAGCCCGCTTCTTTGATCGCCCATACAGAGTGTACAGTCGCATAGTCAAACTCGATACCTTGACCGATGCGGATTGGACCGGAACCTAGTACAACAACACTCTTGCGCTCTGATACGATTGATTCGTTCTCGTCTTCATATGTGCTGTAGAAATACGGTGTAGCAGATTCGAACTCAGCCGCACATGTATCTACCATTTTGTAAACAGGGATAATGCCGTTTTGCTTTCTTGTGTCATAAATCGCGCTTTCGTCTGTAGCCCATACGGATGCGATGTAACGGTCACTAAAGCCCATTTCCTTCGCTTCTTGAAGCACTTCAAGATTTCCAACATTCCCCTTCAATTGCTTCTCCATATTTACGATGTTTTCGATTTTTTGCAGGAAGAAGAAGTCCATTGCGCTCCAGTCATGAATTTCTTCTTTTGTCACGCCTTGACGAAGTGCTTCCGCTACGATGAATAAACGCTCATCATCCGCTTTTGCAATACGCTTTTGCATTGTTTCCTTGTCAAGCTCTTTTAAGTGATCCATTTCTAAATGGTACACGCCAAGCTCTAGGGAACGAACTGCTTTTAAAAGAGATTCCTCTAACGTACGGCCCATCGCCATAACTTCACCTGTTGCCTTCATTTGTGTGCCGAGAAGACGGTTTGCGTCCTCGAACTTGTCGAACGGCCAGCGTGGGATTTTAGATACAACATAGTCAAGTGCAGGCTCGAAGCATGCAAATGATGTTTTTGTAACTGGGTTGATGATTTCATCCAGCGTTAAGCCTACTGCGATTTTCGCTGCCAATTTTGCGATTGGGTAACCAGTTGCTTTTGATGCAAGCGCAGAAGAACGGCTTACACGCGGGTTTACTTCGATTACATAGTATTGGAAACTGTCTGGATCTAACGCAAGCTGTACGTTACAGCCGCCTTCGATACCTAATGCGCGAATGATCTTTAAAGATGTGTTACGCAGCATTTGATATTCACGGTCGCTTAGCGTTTGGCTAGGCGCCACAACGATAGAGTCCCCTGTATGAACACCTACTGGGTCAATGTTTTCCATGTTACATACAACGATTGCGTTGTCGTTTGCGTCACGCATTACTTCGTACTCGATTTCCTTGCAGCCAGCGATACTCTTCTCAAGCAAACATTGTGTAACAGGGCTGTGCTTTAAGCCGCTTTTTACGATTTCAATCAACTCTGCTTCATTTGAACAAATACCGCCGCCCGTTCCGCCTAGCGTAAACGCTGGACGTACGATTACCGGGTAGCCGATTTCTTGTACAAACGTATAAGCTTCTTCCAACGTATGAATAATTGTACTTTGCGGGATTGGCTCATTAAGCTCCTGCATTAAAGTACGGAACAAATCACGGTCTTCCGCACGTTCAATTGCGGAAAGCTTCGTTCCTAGGATTTCTACGCCGCACTCATCTAACACGCCGGATTTCGCTAATTCTACCGCCATGTTTAAGCCTGTTTGACCACCTAATGTAGGCAGAAGCGCATCTGGACGCTCTTTACGAATGATTCGGCTTACAAACTCTACTGTTAGTGGTTCAATGTATACTTTATCGGCAGTTGCCGTATCAGTCATGATTGTCGCAGGGTTGGAGTTAACAAGAATAACCTTGTATCCTTCTTCTTTCAGCGCTTGACACGCTTGTGTACCGGAGTAGTCAAACTCCGCTGCTTGCCCGATTACAATTGGGCCGGATCCGATTACTAAGATTGTATTAATGTCTAAACGTTTTGGCATAACGCTTCCCCTTCCTTCTTGCAGTTTTCAATCATACTTAAAAATTGGTCAAATAAGTGGTTCGCATCCTCTGGTCCAGGAGACGCCTCTGGGTGATATTGCACTGTAAATGCCGGTGCTTCTTTATGGCGCAACCCTTCTATTGTACCGTCATTTAGCGCTACATGCGTAACTTCAAGCTTTGTATTTGCAATAGATGATGGTTCTACTGTATAGCCGTGGTTTTGCGCTGTAATGTCTACTCTTCCTGTTACCAGGTTTTTAACTGGATGGTTAGAGCCGCGGTGGCCGAACTTAAGCTTCTCTGTATCTGCTCCGCTTGCCAACGCGAACAGCTGATGACCAAGGCAAATGCCGAACAATGGTACTTTGCCGATAAGCTCACGAACTGTTTCAATTGCTTCAGGTACGTCCTTTGGATCTCCAGGGCCGTTGCTTAGCATAATACCATCTGGATTTAAACGCAGGATTTCAGCAGCGCTTGTGTTATAAGGTACAACAACTACATCACAGTTGCGGATATTTAGCTCTCTTAAAATGCCGTGCTTCATACCGTAATCTATTAGAACAACGCGGTAGCCGCGTCCTGGGCTTGGATAAGCATGTCCTGTCGATACTTGCTTTACTTGACCTGTATAAGCCGTGTCCTTCAACTGATTTACCACTTCGTTCACATCTGCGTCCATGCCGCATAAACGGCCGCGAAGTGTACCGTGCTGACGAAGGATTCTTGTCAATTTACGTGTATCAATACCAGAAAGACCAGGAATATCACGTTCTTTTAGGTATACATCAAGCGACAAATCACTGCGGAAGTTTGATGGGTGATCACATACTTCCTTTACGATTAATCCATGGATAGATGGGTTGATTGTCTCAAAGTCGTCACGGTTAATGCCGTAGTTTCCAATTAACGGATACGTAAGTGTAACAATTTGTGAACAGTAAGAAGGATCAGATAAAATCTCTTGATAGCCTGTCATCCCTGTGTTAAATACAACTTCTCCAGCTTTCTCTGTCTCGCCGCCAAATGCTTTCCCGATAAATACCGTTCCATCTTCTAAAATCAGCTGTCGCTTCATGCGAATACACTCTCCTTTTGCCATGCAATTTTACCGCCGACAAGTGTCATAACTGGCCATCCTTTACATTTCCAGCCAGCAAACGGCGTATTTTTCCCTTTTGATACAAATGTTGCCGGATCAATCTCTTGTTCTGTTTCTAAATTTACAATTGTAATGTCTGCTTTTTTGCCAACCTGAAGACGGCCGCTATCAAGGTCAAAAGTTTCAGCCGGCTTCACTGTCAGGAATTCCACAAGCTGCGCTAATGTCAAAATGTTTGTTTCAACGAAGTGCGTGTACAGCAGCGGGAATGCCGTTTCCAGTCCTGTAATCCCAAACGGAGCACGTTCGATGCCAATCGCTTTTTCCTCTGCTGTATGCGGAGCGTGGTCTGTTGCGATCATATCGATTGTTCCATCGAGCAGTCCTTCAATAAGTGCCTTCCGGTCATCTGCCCCGCGAAGAGGAGGATTCATTTTAAAGTTCGGATCAAGTCCAACGATATCTTCATCACACAGCAGCAAGTGATGCGGTGAAACCTCAGCCGTTACACGAATGCCGGCACGCTTTGCATCACGCACAACACGAACAGATCCCTCCGTACTAATATGACAAACATGGTAATGGCAATCAGCTGCTTCTGCGAGCAACACATCGCGTGCGATATGAACAGATTCACAAACAGAAGGAATTCCGTTTAGTCCATTTTCCTTAGAAAACTTGCCTTCATGAATACAGCCTTTATTAATCAATGTATTTTCTTCACAATGCGCCACGATCGGCATATGTATCGCCGCCGCTCGCTTCATTGCTTCTAGCATCTTGCTTGCATCTTGCACACCGACACCATCATCTGTAAAAGCGAAGGCTCCCAATTTCTTTAAAGCCTCAAAATCAGTCAATTCTTCTCCAAGCTGACGCACTGTAATTGCAGCATATGGAAGGACATTTACATGTGCGCTTTCAGAAATACGTTTTTGCAAATTTTCCATATGTTCCACACTGTCTGGAACAGGACGCGTATTTGGCATTGGGCAAATCGTTGTAAATCCGCCTTTTGCCGCAGCAAGCGTACCAGTTGCAATTGTTTCTTTATGCTCTCCGCCTGGCTCTCGTAAATGCACGTGAACATCAATGAATCCTGGAGCAATCAAATGCCCTTGTATGTCAATCACTTGTGCGTCTTTGCTTTCTAGGTTTTCTCCTATTTCTGCAACTACGCCGTCCTGAATGAGTATGTCAGTTTTGACCGTAGTACCTTCTTCATTTACATACAAACCGTTTTTAAACAAATAATTCATGGTTCACCCCTCCTAATTCTGCTGACAACGCGCGCTTTAACACTGCCATTCTTACATATACACCGTTCTCCATTTGTTTGAAGATTCGGGAACGTCCGCATTCTACGAGTTCGTCTGCAATTTCGACGCCTCGGTTGACTGGCGCAGGATGCATGATGATGCCTTCTGGCTTCATACGGCTTTCTCTCTCAACTGTTAAACCGTGCTGCTTATGGTAATCCCTCATAATATTCTCTGCAAACTTGTCATGACGTTCGTGCTGAACGCGCAGCAGCATGAGAACATCAACCTCTGGAATCAGCTCATCAAGAGATGCGTATGCTCCGAAAGGATTTTGCGCATCCTCCCACTCTTTTGGACTTGCGAAGAAAACGCCGGCTCCTAGCTTTGTTAACGCCTCAGCATTGGAACGTGCTACGCGGCTATGGCGGATATCCCCGACAATCGCCACCTTCAGCCCTTCAAAGCTGCCAAACTCCTGCTTGATTGTAAGTAGGTCGAGCAAGGACTGCGTTGGATGATTGCCGCATCCGTCGCCTGCGTTTAAAATCGGAATGTTTATTTTTCCCCTAAGCTCATCAAAATAACGATCTTCTTGGTGGCGGATGACCACAGCCTTTGCTCCGATGGATTGCAAGGTTTTCACAGTATCATACAGCGTTTCTCCTTTTTGCACGCTTGATGATTCGGCAGAAAAATTGAGAACCTCAAGTCCAAGGCGCTTTTCTGCTACTTCAAAGCTAAAGCGTGTTCTCGTACTTGCTTCAAAGAACAGATTTGCGACAAAAGTTTTTTCCTTTGGCTCTGCAATGCAGCCATTGGCAAACCCTTCAGCGTCCTTTAAAATCTCCTGTATCTCCTGCACTGATAACTCGCTCATCGTTAGCAAATGATTCACTGTCATCCTAATCCCTCATTCCTGTTTTTTATCATACTACATCAGCATATTTATAACAATACGTGAATAAAAATACCCTAGCCTTTCTAAGACCAGGGTGTAAAAAGTTCAACCATTTTTACACCCTTTCAAGTCTCACGGGACTTACTTAAAAGGTGGTTATGCTGCTTTTATGTTGAATTACTCTCCCTTTTTTGACTCAGGGAGAACAAGGTTTAAAAGCACACCGATAATCGCGGAAAGCGCCATGCCTTCTACCTGGAATGATTGGCCGACATGAATGACCGCCCCCCCAATTCCAAGAACAAGGATGACAGACGCAATTACCAAATTGCGTTTTTCCCCAAAATCTATTTTATCGTCAATCATTGTCCGTAAACCGCTTGATGCTATAATCCCGAATAGCAGGATAGACACACCGCCCATAACAGCTGTTGGAATTGTGCTGATGAGCGCGGAAATTTTCCCTACAAACCCAAACACGATTGCCATTACTGCCGAGCCGACGAATAAATATACGCTGTATGCACGTGTAATCGCGAGTACGCCAATGTTTTCACCGTATGTAACACTTGGCGGTCCTCCAAGAAGAGAGGCTAGCATCGTTGCTACCCCGTCACCGAGTAATGAACGGTGTAAGCCTGGCTTTTGAAACAAGTCGCGCTCTATTACATTTCCAAGTACAATCTGATGTCCAATATGCTCGGAAATCGTTACAACCGCGACCGGAACCATAAGAAGAATAATTGTCCAGGAAACTTCAGGTGTATATGTTAAAAACGGAATTGTAAAATCCGGTACTGCAAACCATTTTGCATCAATTACTTTCTGAAAATCTACCAGACCTTTTGTATAAGCGAATATGTATCCGCCTATAATGCCTAGCAGAACCGGGATGATGCTAAAAAAGCCTCTTCCGAAAATGGAGAATGTAATTGTAATGGCAAGTGTTACGAGAGCAACTAAAAAGTTTGTTAAGCTGTATTTTCCGCCTGCGTCATTCATAGCCATATTAACCGCTGTGCCTGCAAGTCCAAGCCCAATGACCATAATCACAGGACCTACAACAACTGGCGGCAACAGCTTCATCACCCAGCCAGATCCTGCCTTCCTAATGATGATTGCAATAATGGAATAGACAAGACCTGCTAGAAATGCTCCCACCATTGCGGCTCCTGGACCGCCCGCTGCTTTCACTGCAATAATTGGTGCGATAAATGCGAACGATGAACCAAGATACGCGGGCATTTGCCCTTTTGTAATTAAAATGAAGGTAAGTGTTCCAATTCCGCTCGTAATAAGTGCAACTGCTGGATTTAGTCCTGTTAGGAAGGGTACGAGCACTGTTGCGCCAAACATAGCAAATAAGTGCTGTATGCTTAGTAAGAACCACTTTCCTGGACTCGGTATTTCATGGATGTCAAGTGCTGGTTTGTGCATAAAAAAAGAAATCCTCCTCATAAATAAAAAACTCTTTGCGTCCGTTACACAAAGAGTCCTGTACATCCATATGCATACACAAGGCATACGGAAGCAAAGACCCTTTGACAGTCTCACGGGACTGCGTTTAAAAGGGCATTATTAGTAGTATATACTCACTTTATCTTCTATATCCACTTCACTCAGAGCTACAACTATCCGCTCCTCGCTAGATGTTGGAATGTTTTTGCCGACATAATCGGCGCGAATCGGCAATTCGCGGTGGCCGCGATCAACAAGCACTGCCAATTGAATTTGTGAAGGCCTTCCTATATCCATAAGTGCGTCCATTGCAGCGCGCACCGTTCTGCCCGTATATAGTACATCATCTACGAGCACTACCTTTTTATTCGTAATGTCGGTTGGAATATCTGAACCCTTCACGAGCGGATCGTTATCTTCTTGAAGCGTCAAATCATCGCGATACAGCGTGATATCTAGTTCCCCTATCGCAACTGCTTTTCCCTCAAATTGCTCAATGCGCTGCGCCAAACGTTTTGCTAGAAAAATCCCTCTCGTTTTAATACCAACGAGAACAAGCTCTTCTATTCCCTTATTACGCTCTACAATTTCATGGCTAATGCGTGTTAAAGCGCGACGAACCATTTGCTCATCCAATACAACCGCTTTTTCCGTCACTCGTTTCACCCCTAGGCTGTTATTATCAGGAAGCCATCATTTTTCTTATAAAAAAAGTCCTCTCGCCGCGTGTGCAAGAGGACCTTCGAAAAAGGGCATACATCACCCTATTTCTTTCAAACCGTCTCCTTCTCAACCTCACGGGGCTGCGTTAAAGGACTTATTGAGTTGCTAACATTATCTCAGTATTTCTTTAACCTGTCAAGATAATCGACGCAAATATTCAAGCAACTGTGCGAAATCTTGTGGAAGAGGTGCTTCAAACTCTATGTACTCATCTGTTCGAGGATGAGTAAAGCCTAAAATACCAGCGTGAAGCGCCTGACCATCAATATCAAGTGTTTTCTTTGGACCATACTTCGGGTCTCCCGCGAGCGGGTAACCGATATATTTCATATGAACGCGGATTTGATGCGTTCTCCCTGTTTCCAGCTGACATTCTACATACGTAAAATCCTTAAAGCGCTCCAGAACACGGAAATGTGTAACGGCATGCTTTCCATTTTCATCGATTGTCATACTTTGACGGTCTACTTTATCACGGCCAATCGGCGCATCAATCGTTCCCGTATCATGCGCGATTACTCCGTGTACAATCGCCTTATATCGTCTTGTCACCGTCTTCGCAACAAGCTGATTTACAAGCGATTCGTGCGCCATATCATTTTTCGCCACCATTAATAAGCCTGATGTATCCTTATCAATGCGGTGCACAATTCCAGGCCGCATAACACCGTTAATGCCCGACAAATCTTTGCAGTGATACATTAAGCCGTTTACGAGCGTTCCAGTTACATGACCAGGCGCCGGATGCACAACCATACCGCGCGGCTTGTTCACAACAAGCACATCACGATCCTCATAATAAACCTCAAGGTTCATTGGCTCTGGCAATACGTCAAGCACCTCTGGCTCCGGCACTGTAACGGTAATGTCATCTCCTGTTTTCGCTTTATAATTTCCTTTTACGGCTTGCCCATTTACAGTGACAACTCCGTCTTTAATCCATTGCTGCACTTGTGAGCGCGACCATTCTGCATTCATGCCCGCAACAACCTTATCAATTCTCTCTTTATTCTGCTCTTCTGTTACCTGTTGTTCTACAACCTCTTGCATACTTTTTTCTACTCCTTCGCTTTCTTGCCTTCAAGCAGCGTTTGAATCAGGATGAGCGCCACACCAATGCAAAGCGCGGAATCAGCGATATTAAATACCGGAAAGTTATAAGAAAAAATATACGTATGGATAAAATCCACTACCTCTTTCCGCCATACACGATCGATGAAATTTCCGATTGCTCCGCCTAAAATAAGCGCCAGTGACAATCCTAAAAACTTGTCCTGCTTCCCGTACTTTTGTATATAATAGATAACTCCAATTACAAAAATGACTGTGATGATGTAGAAGAACCACATTTGATTTTGTAATATCCCCCATGCAGCCCCACGGTTTCGGTGAGATGTTATGTATAGCACATTATCAATGATTGGAATGCTCTCACCCAGCTCCATATTTTTTACGATGAGCCATTTTGTGAATTGATCAATTGCAATTACAACTAGCGCAATTAAATAATACATCATTTTTCTTTTCCCCCGCCATGACAGTATACTTCAAAAGTGTAGCATACGTCTAAGCATTTCACAATGAATGGCTTCATCAGGAGAATAAAATGTAAATTGACGTGTATAATAACAATGTTATTTTTCCTTATACTGTTTTTAAGCGTTCATATAAAAATTCACGAGCTGTTCGTGCCGTGGGCATAACTCGCAGCTGCTCTGGCGGCAGATGCTTTCCTGTTTCCTCACAAACACCATACATTCCTATTTCCATTTTCAATAAAGCTCGCTCTACGTCCTTTAAATCCTCTTGTATATGATGCAGCACTGTTTTGCGCTTCGCTTCCTCTTCAGATATTGCTATGCCATATTCCTCGCTTATTTCCATTCGATATAAACGGTTTTGTTCCTGTTTTAGCCGTGCCTTTAACTCTCGTTTCATCAACTCAAGCTCATACTTAATTTCGAAGTATGTTGTAATATTCACGCTGTCATCCCTCCATCACCGTTTAACGTAGCTTTAGTTTGTCCGAAAAGTCTGCTCTTACAAGCCACAAGTTTTTCCTATTAAAAAAGGGCTAACTCATCTGATTATGAGTTAGCCCTCTTGTTTTTACTTCACATAGTTTTCTTTAACAACAGTCGCGCAGCGCGGACATAGAGTCGGATGCTCGCTGTCTTGGCCTACTTCCGTAGAAACAGTCCAGCAGCGTTCACACGTTTCGCCTTCTGCCTGCTTTACAACAACAGCAGTGTGCTCGTATTTATGCGCTTCAGCTGGTGCATCCTCAATCGTTCCCGCAACATGGAATCCAGATACGATAAACAATTGCTTCACATCCTCTTGAATCGATGCAAGCAACGCATGCATTTCCTGTGTTGGGTACAAGGTGATGCTTGCGTTTAATGACTTACCGATAATCTTTGCGTTACGTGCTTCCTCAAGTGCCTTTAGCACATCATCGCGTAAGCTTAAAAACGCATCCCATTTGCTTTGCAATGCTTCCGCATTCTCCATTTCCACCGCTTCCGGCATATCCGTGAGCTGGACGCTTTCCTCGCTTACCTCAGGCACATATTCCCATACTTCATCAGCAGTATGCGGTAAAACAGGAGAAACGAGCTTTGTTAATGCCACAAGCACCTCATATAATACCGTTTGAATCGCACGACGGTCGCTGTTATCAGCGCCCTCGATATATAAAATATCTTTCGCGAAATCTAAATAGAACGCACTTAAATCAATCGTACAGAAATTATGAAGCGCATGATACATTGCCGCAAAATCATATGTTTCATATGCGCCCTTGACTTTACGGATTAAGTTGTTTAGCTTCACAAGCATATAGCGGTCCACTTCACGAAGCTGCTGGACACTTACTGCATGCTGACTCGGTTTAAAGTCAAATAGATTTCCAAGAAGGAAGCGGAACGTATTACGGATTTTGCGATATACTTCTGCAACCTGCTTTAAGATATCATTAGAAATACGCACATCGGATTGATAATCAACGGACGCAACCCATAAACGAAGAATATCCCCGCCCAATTGATCCATAATTTTTTGCGGAACTACGACGTTTCCAATGGATTTGCTCATTTTGCGGCCTTCTCCGTCTAAGACGAAACCATGGCTCAGTACACCTTTATACGGCGCTTTTCCTGTTACTGCCACCGCAGTCGACAAGGATGAGTTAAACCATCCGCGATATTGGTCAGAGCCTTCTAAATATAAATCCGCTGGACGCTGCAAGTCATCACGCTCTTCCAATACAGCCTGATGGGAAGAACCGGAGTCAAACCAAACATCCATAATATCCGTTTCTTTACGGAAGCGGCCATTCGGGCTGCCTGGATGCGTAAAGCCTTCCGGAAGCAAATCTTTTGCTTCGCGCTGGAACCATACGTTTGAACCATGTTCACGGAAAAGAGCAGCTACATGCTGAATCGTCTCATCTGTAATGATGGCTTCATCATTTTCCGCATAAAATACAGGAATTGGAACACCCCATGCGCGTTGACGGGAAATACACCAATCACCGCGATCGCGCACCATATTATACAGGCGTGTTTCTCCCCATGCCGGTACCCATTTTGTTTCCTCTACAGCCTGCAGCAACTCACCGCGGAACGCAGCAATAGATGCGAACCATTGTGCTGTCGCGCGGAAAATGATTGGCTTTTTCGTTCTCCAATCATGCGGATAGGAGTGTGTAATGAAGCTTAGCTTAAGCAGCGCTCCCACTTCTTCCAGCTTTTGACCGATTGGTTTGTTTGCTTCTTCATAAAACAATCCTTCAAAGCCCGGCGCATCCGCTGTCATGCAGCCTTTATCATCAACTGGGCAGAGCACATCCAAACCGTATTTTTGACCAACGATAAAGTCATCTTCCCCGTGGCCTGGCGCCGTGTGTACGCAGCCTGTACCCGCATCCGTTGTAACATGCTCGCCAAGCATAACAAGAGAATCGCGGCCATACAGCGGATGCTTCGCCACAATGTACTCCATTTCGCTTCCCTTTAATGTTCTAACAACTTCAGAGTTTTCCCAACCAATTGTATTTGTCACAGATTCTAATAGCGCTGAAGCAATGATATATTTCGCATTGCCAGCCTTTACTACGCTATAGTCTAAATCCGGATGGATGGAAATACCAAGGTTCGCCGGAATGGTCCATGGCGTTGTCGTCCAGATGACAAACTTCTCATTGCCCTCCAGCACACCTTTTCCATCCTTCACGTCAAATGCCACATAAATCGAAGGAGATTTTTTATCCTTATACTCGATTTCCGCCTCAGCTAATGCGGATTCACTTGTCGGAGACCAGTACACAGGCTTTAAGCCTTTATAGATATAGCCCTTTTTCGCCATATCACCGAATACTTTAATTTGCTGCGCTTCATATTCCGGCTTTAATGTGATGTACGGATTCCACCAGTCACCGCGAACACCTAAGCGAAGGAACTGCTGGCGCTGACGATCGACTTGCTCATACGCATATTCTTCACAGAGCTTACGGAATTCGGCAATTGTCATTTCCTTACGCTTTACACCTTTATTCGTTAATGCCTGCTCAATAGGAAGTCCATGCGTATCCCAGCCTGGAACATACGGTGCGTTGTAGCCGCTCATTGATTTATAGCGAACGATAAAATCTTTTAACACCTTGTTTAATGCGTGACCCATATGAATGTCACCATTTGCGTACGGCGGTCCATCATGCAGTACAAATAGCGGACGATCCTTCGTGCGCTCTTGCACCTTTTCATAAATGTTCATATCAGCCCATTTCGCCTGTACATCCGGCTCGCGCTTCGGCAAATTGCCGCGCATTGGAAAATCTGTTTGCGGCATTAATAACGTGTCTTTATACTCCATAGTAATCCTCCTAAGATTTTAGAAATAGGCACAAAAAAGAGACCTCTTCATCCCAAAAAGGGACGAGAAGGTCTCCCGCGGTACCACCCTTATAAATACAGACGAATGCCTGTATCCACTTCATATTCGTAACGCGAATGCACGCCTGCGCTTACTGATTGGTTCAGCGCGGAACTCCAGGGTGATATTCCTTTTTCCTCCTTAACCGGGCTCTCACCTTCCCCGGTTCGCTATGTAAGGGTGTGAAAAAAGTACTTGTCCCTATCTCCGTATTTATCGATACTATTTGTTATTGAATTATATGTAATTCTCGTGAAAACGTCAAGCTTACAAGGATGCTTCTTCACGCTTTAGCAATTGGGATTCCTCGAGCTCCATCAGCTTGTCCCAATCATCATTGTTAAGCATATCCAGCTGCGCTTCTAACAGCATGCGAAAACGCGTGCGAAACACCTTCGATTGCTTTTTCAATTCCTCGATATCAAAAGAAACCTTTCTTGACTTTACAAGCGCTTCATTAACAATGCGATCCGCATTTTTTTCCGCCTCGCGAATGATAAGCTTTGCCTCTTTTTGTGCATTCCGCTTGACTTCTTCCGCCGCTTCCTGTGCAATTAAAATGGATTTATTTAGCGTATCTTCAATGGAGGAGAAATGATGAAGACGCTGCTCCAAATCTGCCGCTTTTTCCTCTAATATTTTCTTCTCGCGGATAACCAGCTCATAGTCCTTAATAACCTGGTCTAAAAACTCGTTTACTTCATCCTCGTCATAACCGCGAAAGCCGCGGCCAAATTCTTTGTTATGAATATCTAACGGTGTTAAAGGCACCTATGCCACCTCCAAGTAGTCATCTAAAATACAGTTTGATATATGTGTTCGACAAAACAAAAGTGTTTCCTTCCCAAAGGCTGCTTATTTTCGCAGTCCGTATAGGATTCTCCATTTGTCGCGTTTTGATTTTCCGTCTACCGACAGCAGCTTCCCCCGTCCGTACCCACGAACAGAAAAGGCATCTCCTGCATAGCACTCATATGAGGGCTGCTCTACAACCTTCCAATTTACTTTGACAAGACCGTTTTTAATGAGCGGAGAAACTTTCTGTCTGGACAGATTAAATATTTCAGCAATTAAAACATCCAGACGCATGGAGGATACAGTACCTGACTTTTCCAGCCATTCCTCCTGCTGATGTAAAATATCGTCTGATGAAACGGTTGACAACGAAACAGTCGCCTTTCCGACAGATTGCAGGTTCAGACGAATGTATTCTGTGACCTCTTTTGCCACAGCAATTTGAATCCGATCCCCCTGCAAAACAATATCGCCGTACTTCCCGCGCTTCATACCAAGGGACATCAGCGCCCCAAGCACCTGTCGATGCTCAATTGTGTGGAATTTGGATGCGTATGAAATTTCGAGCGCTTCCACTTGAAATTCCTCGGGTCCGGGCTGAATATAGGACGGATAAATAAGCGCTCTCTTTCGTTCGGCTTGTTCAAAGACACCAAAGAATTGCACAGCGGCATCTGATTGACTGCCAATGATTACAGAAAGAATTTGCTGCTCACGCGGATCAAGAAAATCAGTCAATTTCATTTTATGATACTGCTCAGCCGCCTCCTTCCACTCCAATGCTTGATCAACAAGGACGGCCTCTTCAGCTCGAAAATGATCATAAATGCTCATAATATTCTCCCAATTACAAAATCATCTCCACTAAACGAGCCAAACCGATTTTCGCAAAGCGTAAAACAAGGATGGCTACAATTGGTGAAATATCAATCATACCAAGCGACGGAATGAAACGGCGAAACGGCTCTAAGTACGGATCGCAAATGCGAGCCAAAAAGTGTCCAAAACTTGAGTCTCGCGCACCCGGCAGCCAAGAAAGTAAAATATATACGATTAAAGCGTAGTAATAGATATCAAATAGCAAAAACAAGGCACTCAACACAACGTCCATGATGCTTACCACCTTTTATTGTTAATTTCTTCCGACTCGCCGAGCAATTCTGAAATCGATCCTTGAATATCCACATTTTCCGGCGTACATAAAAAGGTTCTCACACCCAATTTTTGAATATCACCGCCAATGGCGTACACTGTACCGCTCATAAAGTCCACGATGCGAAGCGCTTGATCGGTCGACATACGCTGCAGATTCATCACAACGGCACGGCGGCTTTTTAGATGGTCAGCGATGGCCTGTGCCTCAGCATAGGTGCGCGGCTCAAGCAGTACCACCTTAGTCCCTTGCTTCGCTTTCTCAATACTGACTACATTTTGTTTTTGCGGCGCTTTTGGCAGCTGGATATCTTCATCCATAGGGTTTCCTCGCTCTCCTTCATACAAAATCCGTGCCTCTTGTTCCTCCGGCGTGTCAAAGAAGAAATCTTTGACTTTTGTCCAACTCATAGCTTTTCCCCCTCTACCCTACTAAAATTGTTCCTAAGCGAATGTATGTCGCTCCTTCTTCTATTGCAATGGCATAATCATTAGACATGCCCATTGACAATTCCCTGCAAGGAGCATGCGGCATATTTAAAGCTTGTACATCCTGCTGCAGCTTCTTGAGCATTTGAAAGCATGTTCGAATTTCTTCTTCATCACTGGTGTAAGGAGCCATTGTCATCAGCCCCACAACATGTATGCGATCAAAAGAGGCAAGTTCCTGAATAAATGGCAGCAGTTCATTTGGCTCAAGGCCTTGCTTTGTTTCTTCATTCGATGTTTTCACCTGTACGAAGCAAGAGATGCGGTGCTCAGCCCGCTTTTGGATCTCCTGTGCAAGTGAGATACGATCAAGTGAATGCAGATAATGAATTTGATTGATTATCTCCTTTACCTTTCGCGTTTGAAGGGATCCGATGAAGTGCCAAACAGCATCCGACCCAATCACTTCATATTTCGGCAAAAATCCTTCGTTTCGATTTTCGCCAAGATGCTCAATCCCGCTTACAAGCACCTCTCTTGTTTTCTCAATTCCTACAGTTTTTGTTACCGCTACAACGGTTACATCCTCTATAGAACGACCCGACCGTTTGCAGGCCTCTTCAATATCTTGTTTGACACGCATGTAATTCTCTTGTACTGTCAACTGCCTAAACCCTCCTTAAACCCAATAAAACTAAGCATACGACCTGTTTTCCCATGGTCGCGGCGATGCGAGAAAAAGAGCGACTCCTCGCAGCTCGTACAAAACGAAGAAACAGCAATATTCTCTTCCTTGAGTCCCTCCTGCAAGAAAATCAAACGGTTGATTTCTTTTAAATCGAGCGCATATTGCCCCCTTGAAATCACCCTATGCGGAACATCTCCTTGCAGCTGCAGCTTCATTTCTTCAAGCACACGGTCATCAACAACATAACAGCATCCGCCAATCGACGGGCCGATAGCCGCAAGCACATCAGAAGGGGAAACCCCTTCATCTTGCTGCCATTTACGAAGCATTTCACGCGCAATTCCCTTTGCAGTTCCCTTCCATCCCGCATGCGCCAGACCTATCAACTGACGCTTTGGTGCATAAAAATAGAGAGGGACGCAATCCGCATAACAGGAGGTAAGAAAAACGCCGGGTTCCCCTGTATATATTCCATCTGTCCCCGGCACACCGTCCACATAGGAAAATACACCTTTTCCGCGCTCAGCACCTCCAACCCTTTCCACTTTGTTGTCATGCACTTGCTCGGAGCAAATCCACATATGTAATGGGAAATGAAGGCGGGAAGCAAGGATGCGCCGATTCTCGTGCACCGTAGCTTCCTCATCTCCCACATGCAGCCCTAGATTCAGCGAGGAGAAATATCCATTGCTTACACCGCCCTCACGCGTTGTAAATCCAGCTATTACATCTTCCCACCCAGCTAGATGCAGCATTTCTTCTCTGTATTGAAACGGCTCTTGGTTCATCAACATTCGCACAGGAGACCCTTACCTCAAAACATGTGAAGGGCGTAGCCCAATAAGCAAGCGGGGGAGGAATATTCGTTGGCCTTCGCCAACACTTCTCCTGCACTTCCTCCTTTTCTTCTCATAATCGTCTTATCTAAGTAGCGTAAAGCTAACAAATCTTACTGACCTAAAATTTATGGTACTTGTTGTCTATTTTACCATACTTTTATTTTTCCATAAGGATAACATAAAAAAAAGAATAATTTGTAATAAATTTTATGAAAGTGTCGTTGTTTGTATTGGGTTTGGTAATGACTCGCTGCCGGAAACGCGCACCAAAATAACGTCCTCCCCAATTTTCACAATATGCTTCCACGGTACAACAATTTCCTCGCCTTTTCCAAACAAACCAAGACCTCTTCCTGGCTTTGCAATAATCACCGCTTGAATCTTCCCTGTATGAAGGTCGATGTCAATATCCCCAATATTCCCCAGCTTCCTTCCATCTGATACATTCACAACATCTTTCAGCTGAAACTCCGATATACGAATCATGGGCATCCTCTCCTTTTACATTTAATATATGACGAGAAAGAAGCAGGTAGAAGGTGAAGAAAAATAGAAAATGTGTTCTTTGTAAAGAAAACTCGCCGATTGGCGAGTCCTGCCCTTGGATGAAGACAGAGGCGTAGTTGCCCTGATACTGTATTCCTAAAATTTCTCGCTACGTCGAATGATCTTCCAGCTAGAAAGTTATACTTTCTGAAAGTGTGAACGTAAGAAGAGCCCGCCAAATTGGCGGGCTCTTATCCTTGAATCGTCTTATTCATTTGTTTAATCGCACTTTTCTCCAAACGAGAGACTTGCGCCTGTGATATTCCGATTTCCTCAGCGACCTCCATTTGTGTTTTCCCTTGGAAAAATCGCTTGCGAATAATCATTTTTTCTCGATCGTTCAGTCTCTTCATGCCCTCTTTTAATGCAAGCTCCTCTACCCATTGCTCATCACGCTGCCTGTCATCGCTGAGCTGGTCCATCACGAAAATGGGATCGCCACCGTCATTGTAGATAGGCTCAAATAATGAAACAGGATCTTGAATAGCATCTAGAGCAAACACAATTTCTTCATGCGTTACACCAAGCACTTCAGCAATGTCCATCGCGGTCGGCTCTTTGGAGTTTTCCGCCATGAGCTTTTCTCTTACCTGCAGTGCCTTATAGGCGATGTCTCTCAGCGAACGTGATACGCGGATCGGGTTGTTATCGCGCAAATATCTCCGGATTTCTCCGATAATCATCGGTACAGCATACGTTGAGAATTTAACGTTTTGACTCAAGTCAAAGTTATCAATCGACTTCATAAGTCCAATACATCCGACTTGAAACAGATCGTCAACAAACTCTCCTCTGTTGTTAAATCGCTGAATGACGCTGAGGACAAGCCGCAAGTTACCGTTGACCAATTTTTCTCTCGCGCTGTTGTCGCCGCCTTGCATTTCTTGAAACAGCCTTCGCATTTCATCATTTTTCAGTACTGGAAGTTTAGATGTGTCTACACCGCAAATTTCTACTTTGTTTCGTGTCACTGTCTTCCCTCCTACTGGGAGTTGCTGTACAGTGTAAAGTATCTCCTTAGGAGGGAATTTTATGCACAAGCTGTACTAAACCATTTTGTTGAATTCTTTGCGAAGGCGTTTGATAATCCGCTTTTCCAGGCGAGAAATATACGATTGTGAGATGCCAAGCATGTCAGCGACATCCTTTTGCGTTTTTTCTTCACTGCCATCGAGACCGAAACGAAGCTCCATAATTTGCTTTTCCCTGTCATTAAGCTGATGCAATGCCTTTAAAAGCAAATGCCGATTCACATTGGCTTCTAAGTCCTTTGTAATAATATCATCCTCTGTACCGAGCACATCGGATAACAACAGCTCATTGCCGTCCCAATCAATATTTAACGGCTCATCAAACGACACCTCGGAACGATTTTTGTTATTTCGTCTTAAATGCATTAAAATCTCATTTTCAATGCAGCGTGAAGCATACGTGGCAAGCTTAATTTTTTTCTCAGGATTAAAAGTATTGACCGCTTTAATCAGCCCAATCGTGCCGATACTAATCAAATCCTCAATGTTAATACCTGTATTTTCAAACTTTCTCGCTATGTACACAACGAGACGCAAATTTCTCTCGATCAGCAGCGCGCGGGCCGTTTCATCACCTTTTGGCAGCTTCTCAAGAAGCATTTCCTCCTCTTCCTTTGTTAAAGGAGGCGGCAGCGCTTCACTTCCGCCGATATAGTAAATTTCATCGGTCTTAATTCCAAGTTTCCTTAATACTTTATACAAGAGATATGTCAGTTTCAGCCTAATACTCGCCATATTTCCCCCTCCTAGTCATCGTATTACGCAGACACAATATCAGCAGATACAAACATTTTCGGGTGCAAAATACATGAATATTCGTGGTCGGATGAAAGCTTCGTATCAGATAAACCGATAAGAATACGCGTAACGCGAAGAAGTTCGTCTCCCTTATAAATGCGAACTTCATCCGGCTTCACAGCAAGCAAAAAGCCATGATTTTGTCCGACAACACGATACGGTACAATGCGAAGACGCGTTGCCCACTCCGGTTCTTTCTCATCCCACTCAGGCAGCGCATTTTTAAGCCGAGTCTGCTGAAGGAGCCACTCTGGAAAGAACTCTGTGGCACAAGCAGCTTCTAGAATCATAACTGGTGTTTTTGTGAGAGGATCGTATAGCTGGTTACCGCTGTCAATCAGCCCGCTAAGCTGTAGAGCTGCTCCATTTATAGCAATCTCTACTTTGACAATTTGGTCATAGCGAATTTCTGTCACTTCAATCTCGCTGATTCTCTTTTTGGAGAAGTAATACATAAGAGGAAACCCAAATACAACTAGTGTCCAACTAATAGGATCACCAAACGAAAGACTTCTTGTGGATAGAACTCCTCCCGTCAGCTGGTTGCTCTGCATAAAAAAATGCAACCCAATAAGCCCCCCGCCTACCATAAATGTAACAAAATAAAACATGAGCAGCGTTTGTACGAACGTACGAATCCTTGTAAATCCAAAAGCTGCATATACAATAAGCACAGAATACAACAGCTTCATCAGCGGATTCGTCATCGTAGCTGCATAAGGAGTAAAAGCAAATATAACAATCGTAGAAGCAATACATGCTCCAAGCAGCAAACGCCGCTTCTTCACACGTTTCTTCAGCACAACTGCAGTTAGCATCAGCAGAAGACAATCAATGCAAAAATTTAAAAGCCATATTGCATCTGCATAAACAACCAAGTACTCACCTCTTTTTGGTCGGTTGAGACTAGTATAGAATAAATAGAATGGAAAAGTCTGTCAATTCATCGTGTGATTTTTTTGTTATTTTGCAAGTTCTGCCCGTAATCTGTCAATCATAAAGAAAACTCGCCGACTGGCGAGCCCTGCTCTTGGGCGAAGACAGAGGCGTAGTTACACTTATACTTTGTTCCTAAAATTTCTCGCTACGCCGAATTGGCTTCCAGCTAGAAATTTATACTTTCTTAAAGTATAAGAAAATCTCCAACATCCCTACAGATAAACAGTGTGCGCATAAGATACATAGCTTTCATAGAGTCGCGTCTATTTACAAAAGATTCTGTTCTTTACCATAAAGAAAACTTGCCGATTAGCAAATCCTGCCTTTGGGCGAAGACAGAGGAGCAGTTGTCCTGATACCTCTAAAATTTCCTGCTACGGCAAATTCGCTTCCAGCTGAAAATTGATCCTCCCTCTTCTTAAAGTGTAGAAGAAAAAGGCAAAGGGATTTGTTCCCTTTGCCTTTTTCCTGCTTCTATCATTCACATTCACTTTTCTTTATCGTCTGCGGCGATTTCGTAAAAACGCTGGAATATCTAAATCCTCTACCTGTGGATTACGAGGAGTGTCGTTATAAACAGGTTCTTCACGCTTCACTTCCCGCATCGGTTTGACTGGTTGCTGCGGCTGCTGTGGAGCTGCCGGCTGCTGCTGAGCCACTCCGCTAGCAGCTGAACGAGCCGATGGCTTCAATGGCGGTATCTGTAGTGCAATGGAGTCGTCAAAGCCGGTTGCAATAACAGTAACAACAATTTCATCCTTTAAGTTCTCGTTAATAACAGAACCAAAAATCATATTTACTTCTAAATCAGACGCAGATGCAACGATATCAGCTGCCTCCTGCACTTCGTATAAGCTTAGGTTCGTTCCGCCTGTAATGTTCATTAACACACCTTGTGCGCCATCAATAGACGTCTCAAGAAGCGGACTTGAAATCGCACGCTTTGCCGCCTCTGCTGCACGGCTTTCTCCTGTCCCAACACCAATCCCCATAAGAGCGGACCCTTTGTTGGACATAATTGTTTTCACGTCTGCAAAGTCCAGGTTAATAAGTCCCGGTACCGCAATTAGGTCAGAGATACCTTGCACCCCTTGACGAAGTACGTTATCCGCTTCGCGGAACGCTTCCAGCATCGGCGTGTTCTTATCAACGATTTCAAGCAAACGGTCATTTGGAATAACGATAAGTGTATCAACATTTTCCTTTAAAGCCGCGATTCCAGCAGCAGCTTGTGTCGCACGCTTGCGACCTTCAAAGGTAAATGGGCGCGTCACAACACCTACTGTTAACGCACCAAGCTCCTTTGCCACTTGCGCAATGACGGGAGCAGCACCTGTACCAGTTCCGCCGCCCATTCCTGCTGTTACGAATACCATGTCCGCTCCGCGCAGCGCCTCCTGAATTTGTTCTTTGCTTTCCTCAGCAGCTTTCTTTCCTACCTCTGGGTTCGCTCCAGCACCTAGTCCTCTTGTAAGCTTTCCGCCAATTTGCATTCTAATTTCTGCTTTTGATAAATTAAGGGCCTGGGCATCTGTATTAACAGCGATAAAATCAACACCTTGTACACCGTGCTCAATCATACGGTTTACAGCGTTATTTCCGCCGCCTCCAACACCGATTACTTTTATATTGGCCATTGATTCTTGCGTAGTATCAAACTCTAACATGTAAAATCCCCCTAGAACCTCATTTTTCTTTCCGTGTCTAATCCCATAAATAGCGGAATACTTTTTTCACTTTAGACATAACGCGTTCTTCTTCTCGTGGCTGTTGCTTTGGAGCCTGCTGCTGCACAGGTACAGAAGGACGACGATCGTATTCCGGCTGCTCCTGCTGCGGCATTTTTCCTTTTAGCTTCGATTTTTGGTAGGCGTACTTGATTAACCCTACCCCGGTTGTATATTGAGGTTCACGAACCCCAATATAATCAGGTGTGGCAATTCGAACGTTATGCTGCAAAACATCCTGGGCAAGCTCTAACACGCCTGACATTGAAACAACACCGCCCGTTAGCACATATCCGCTAGGAAGTGACTTAAGGCCAAGCTTGCGCAGCTCCTGCTGCACCAATAAAAGAATTTCTTCTAGTCTCGCTTCAATGACATCCGCTAAATCAGCCTGAGCGAACTGCTCTGTCTGATCGCTTCCCATCACGGATACTGCAAACATGTCATCTTCCGATGCTGTATGATAATAGGCATGGCCATGCTTATGCTTTATCTTTTCTGCATGCTCCGTAGATGTTTTTAAGCCAATTGCAATATCTTTGGTAATATGATCCCCACCGATTGGCAACACGCTAGTCGCCTTTAGCTCACCATCTTGAAATACAGCCAAAGTCGTAGAACCGCCACCAATGTCAACCAATGCTACCCCCATATTTCTTTCGTCCTTAGAAAGAGCAAGACTCGCTGCTGCGAGTGGCTGTAAACCAATATCCACAACTTCCAGCCCCGCTCTTTCTACACAACGAAGCAAGTTATGTAGCAACGTCTTCGAACCGGTAATTAATAGTCCTTCCATTTCTAGACGCACACCAATCATCCCCCTAGGATCATTGATCTCATCTAGCCCGTCCACAGTGAACTGCTGAGGCACAATATCAAGAATTTCTCTCTCGGGTGCAATTGCAATGACTTGTGCTGCATCTAGTACACGTAATACATCTTCGCTGCCAATTTCACGGTTTTCATTTGAAACAGCCACCACTCCGTGACAAGGAAGAAGCTGTACTTGATTCGCACTAATTCCGACAACAACACGGTCAATATGCATACCAACCATTCGTTCAGCTTGTTCAACTGCTCTCTTAATTGACTGTACAGTTTCATCTATGTCCACAATGGAGCCTTTCTTTAAACCGCTCGATTTTCCAGTTCCAACACCAATAATGTTTAAAGTATCATGGGACATTTCCCCAATAATGACTTTAACATTGGATGTACCGATGTCAAGACTTACGTATATTTCGTTGCTGCTCATACTCTGGCACCTCCTTTTTTATATTTATACTATAAACATGCATCTATCAAACAATAGACGGAGCACTTGTATTTATAAGAAAAATATTCAACGTATACGTACGTTTCCCTTTTTTTACAAGGAGATTTTTCTTATTTTTGTTTACTATCCGTTCTTTTAGCAAGAATCAACCTTCGAATGACGGCGATATTTTGAAATAGCCTCACCCCAAAAGCAAAGATGGCAGCCAAGTATAAGTCTACACCAAGATGTACTCCTAGAAAAGCTAAACTTGCTGCTAAGATGATATTGAAAAAGAAACCGGTAAGAAAGACTGCTTCATCATATGCCCCTTGTAAGTTCGCACGTATTCCCCCAAACAATGTATCGAGGGCAGCAAGCACCGCAATCGATAAATAGTTAGAATATTGCTCTGGAATGGTAAGATCTGAACTTAATCCAAGCGCAACGCCAATCAATAAACCTAAAACAGGGAGCCACATGCTACTTCCCCTCCTCTTCTGCTTTTATAGCCTCCATGTGCTCCGTGTCAATCTCTCCTTTATAACGCCCAATCGTAATCTCATCCTCAGGTTTTGACATGGTCAATTCAATATTATCAATAGCAAAATGATCAAACGCATTCGATACCTTCATGCGGTCATACAGCTCCTCTGCATCTTTGGCAATGACCTTCACTTCCAGTGGAAGAGGCGGCAGCACAATCTGATTAACGGCCACCTTTCCGTTCACATCCCTGATAGGAGTTGTAGCTACTATACGCTGATCATCAATTTGTACTGCCGTTGCACCGTATGTATTTAACTCATTTATGAGGCGTTGCAGCAGCTGAGGTGATAGAACCGGCGCTTCTTCACCCTCCCCTATATTGTCAAATAAGGGAGCGAGACGAAAGGTAACACCGCTTCCTGTCACATCCGCTAGTCCAGCCTTTTCTCGCAGCTCCTCTAGTGTTTTTTGCAGCGCATCCTCTTTGCTTCCAGCTCGCTTCGCCTCATATCCCTCAAGCTGTCCCTCATATTTCCGAATTTCCTTTAATAGCTCGATTTGAACCTGTTGCTCTGCTTTCAAACTTTCCTTTAGCTGCCATTCATCCCGGTTGTCTGTAACTGTCGGATTTTGCAGCGATTTATACTGTACAGCAGCCATAGCTCCAATAATTAACATGATGAGAGTAAAGCTCCATCTTTTTCGGCTCACTATTCTTCTCCTTCTTACCATTACTTTTTATAATACGGCTCTAGTACAAGATTTTGTTTTGTTTGGAGCTTCACAGAGACATTGTCGCTAAGAAGACGGTCCACGACACCTCCGCGAATATCGAGCGCCTTTTGCAGCACGTCGGGATTGCCGATAGCTGTAATGACAAAAGGCGCAGGATGCTCTGTACCATCTACATTTATAACCGGTCCGATGCACGTCACATACGAATGGGTTGTTAGCCTTTGTCCATTAACAGCAATTGCCTCCGCGCCCGCAGTATATAATTCGTGAAGCACAGCTTGTATATGACCGTCATGAACAAGGTAATTATTAACATTTTTATCAGCAAGTGCTTTTGAGCTATCCGCAAGCGTAACTTCTAGGCCTTGTCCCTTCACTTTCACCTCTCCTATATATACACGCAGCTGCTCCACTTCACTTACTGCATTCGACAGATTGTTTTCCTGATCTCCTAGCTTCTCTTCCTCTTTGCGCACGCTTCTCTGCAAATCGGCTACTTGACGCTGTAGGCTGGCATTTGTTTTCTCTTGGTCAATCAATCTTTCACGCAGCTTATACTCTCGGTCCCACTCCCTGTCCGCTCTCTCATGCTGCTCCTTCTTTGCCGTTACCGAGTAGGAATAGGCAATCATAAAGCCGAGAACCAGACAAACAAGCGAAAGCCATACATAACGATTTTTCTTTTTCATTGCGCTTTCTCCTCTGTATTCAAACGTTCCGTGTATGCTCCCAGCTCAAGATTAATTCGTACCTCTTCATCCGGCTGTAGCGTTTTTATAATGAGCGGATATGTCGCCATTTTCTCAGAAAAACCGTGAACAGTCGTGCTCACTTCATAGCCTTCATTCATATAAAGCGTAAGATGAAGCGGATCAGACACCTTCGGACTCAAATGTATTTCAGATATAGAACGAAATATGCTTGGCGACATTTTAGTAAGCTCAGAAGACATCTCTTGATATATTGTTTCCTTCTTAAATCCAAATAAAATGGGAGCTGCTACTGGAAGCGTCTGATCAGGAAGTGCTGACAGTATCTTCCCGTTTTCTAAAAGTGGATACAGCTTGCCATTTTTATATACATAGCCGGTTGTCTTGTACTCCTTGATTGTAATCCGAATCTTATTTGGCAGCACTTTTTCAACCTGTACTGCTCGAAATTCCTTTCTTTCAGACAATCTCGCTTCAGCTTCCTTTGGCTTTACTCGAAAATAACTTGTTTTATATGTAATGCCTGACAGCTTCATTATCTCTTCATCATCCATATAGTGGCTTCCTTGCACATTAATATGAGCGATGTTGCTAAGTGGAGATCGAAAGTACATCACAAATGATACTAACAAAAATAAAACTGCGACATACAAAATCAACCTGCGATTTACCTTTTTTCGCTTTTGCCGTTGCTTCTTCAGCTTTGGTACGCGCTCCTCAAGTTGAATAATCTTTCCTTTTTTCATTTCGATCCCCCCTTGTCCCTATGTAGCATAAAGAACGGCATGGAAGCACATGCCGTTCTTTATCTTCTATTATATCATAAATGTTTCCATATAAAGTAGACAACTGTTATCTACCAATAATCTCCACTTCCGTATGCATTTCAATACCATACTGCTCCTGTATCACCTGTTTAATGTGCTGAATCAAACCAAGGACATCTTCTGCAGTAGCCGTTCCTGTGTTTACGATAAAATTCCCATGCATTTCTGAAATTTTGGCACCGCCAATTTGATAGCCTTTCAGTCCAGCTTTTTCTACGAGATTGCCGGCAAAGCTTGGCAGGGGATTACGAAAGATGCTTCCTGCGCAAGGATGATTCCACGGCTGTGTATCACGTCGATAGTCTTTATTTTTTTGTATGACTGCGAATACTTCATCACGGTCGCCTTTTTGCAGTTCTAATTCTGCCTCAAGCACAATTCCTGGACGCTGCTTTTGCAAAACAGAGGTGCGATAAGAAAACGCAAGCTCTTCATTTGTAAGCCATTCTACTGTGCCATCCTCCAACATAACAAGCGCTCTTGTTACAATTTCGGACATATCAGACTTATGGGCGCCTGCGTTCATATAGACCGCACCGCCGACGCTTCCTGGAATCCCGCCAGCAAATTCAAGCCCCGATAAGCCCTGACGGCTCAAAAGAGTCGCAAGCTTAACGAGTGAATAACCAGCCCCAACACGTACCTTTGTTTCCTCTACCTCTAAATGGTCGAGTCCTTCACCAAGCTTAATGACAACACCTTCAATTCCTTTGTCAGACACGAGCAGATTAGAACCGCGGCCGATTGCCGTCCATTTCACTTTGTGTTCCTTCACAATCTCCAGCGTTTTATGCACGCCTTCTATGCTGCTTGGAATCACCATAATATCAGCTGGCCCTCCAATTTTCATTGTTGTATGACGTGCTAACGCCTCCTGCTCCAGCACCTTTCCAACATTTGCTTCCCTTAACTCCCTCACCAATTGTTCCATGCTGCTCTCCCCCAATCCAATTCTCCGCTAATTATAGTAATATGCAGGACATTCACCTAACGTTATTTTCTTGTTATAGCCTATATTTATTTTTCGGGAAATATCGAGTTATTTTGATAAACCATCACATAACATCACGATATTGAGACATTAAGAAAAACCCTGTCCATGAACAGGGCTTAGTATCGGGAGTGACGACTTATGTTTAATAATACTCCAACTGCTGCAAGCATAAGCGTCAAGCTTGATCCCCCGTAGCTTAAAAACGGGAGCGTAATACCAGTAACTGGAATCAGCCCAGTAACTACACCGATATTGATCATCACTTGAATTGCAATCATCGCTACAATGCCGACCGCCAAAAATGTCCCGTACAAATCCGGTGCCCCAAGTGCAACACGGATACCCCGCCACAATAAAAGACTAAACAATAATAACACAAACGAGCCACCGATAAAACCTAATTCTTCAGAAAGAATCGCAAAGATAAAGTCTGTTTGCGGCTCCGGTAAGTAAAAAAACTTTTGCCTGCTTTGTCCGAGTCCAAGACCGAACAATCCTCCCGGACCAATGGCATACAGTGATTGGATAATTTGAAAACCGCTTCCAAGCGGATCAGACCAAGGATCTAAATAAGATGTAATGCGTTTGATGCGATAAGGCGCTGATGCGATTAGCGCGATAAAACCTGCTATCCCGACTCCTCCAAGCATCATAAAATGCGCCACTCTTGCCCCCGCCGCAAAAATCATGATCACACACGTTCCAACCATCACCGTACCCGTACCGAGATCCGGCTGCAGCATAATCATTCCAAACGCCAAAAACACAATCCCAAGCGACGGAGCAAGTCCCTTTTTAAAGGAGGTAATCGTTTTTTGCCGCTCTGATAAGAATTTGGATAAAAATACAATCATCGCAAATTTCATGAATTCAGACGGCTGAATGGAAAAAGCACCAACCCCAATCCAGCTTCGGGCTCCTCCGCGCACCATTCCAATTCCCGGAATCAGCACGAGAATCAGGAACAGAAAACACACAAGCAAAATGATTTTCGAATAATCACGCCAAATCCAGTAATCGATCTTCATAATGACAAACATTGCTGCAACGCCAAGCCCGGCAAATAAAAGCTGCCGCTTCGCAAAAAAGAACGAGTCTTGAAACTTATACGACGCCCAGGCTGCGCTCGCGCTGTACACCATAATCATGCCGACGGTCAATAATATGAGCGTAACCGCAACAATGATGAAATCGGGTGTTTTTTTCGCTGGCATTCGAACATCACCTCTTGGAAACAAGCTTAAGTCTCATTTAAAACGCCGGGGTCCTCCCGGCGTTTTAAACTGCTTTATACTAACTTATGCACGGCTTGTATAAACATGTCTCCTCGATCTTCAAAAGTCTTAAACTGATCCCAGCTTGCACACGCTGGCGAAAGCAAAATCACGTTTTCTTCCTCTGACAGTTCATAAGCCTGCTGCACTGCTTGTTCGACATTATCGACACGTTTGATAGATTTCATTCCCGCTTTCTCTGCTGCCTTGATTAGCTTCGGTGCGGTTTGTCCAAATGTTACGAGCGCTTTAACATGAGAAAAATACGGAATCAATTCATCAAACTCGTTGCCGCGATCCAATCCTCCAGCAAGCAGAATGACAGGCTTCGTAAACGCAGACAATGCTTTTTGTGTTGCTAAAATATTTGTTGCTTTTGAATCATTATAAAATTTCCGGCCATTTACTTCTGCTATGTACTGCAGGCGATGCGCTACTCCTGTAAATCTCTTTAATACGGACCCAATTGCCTCATTGGATACACCCATCAGCTTCGCAACGCTCATCGCTGCAAGAATATTTTCAAGATTATGCTTTCCTGGGAGCACAATGTCGGCAATCTCAATCACCTTTTCACCTCGGAAATAGAGCGCGTCGTTTTGTACACAAGCCCCATCCGGAAGCAGCTGCACCGTCGAGAAATACACCTTTTGTCCATTGCTTCCCTTTACCAGCTCCATCACATCCTCATTATCAGCATTCACAACGCTGTAATCAGATGGTGTTTGGTTTTTGAAAAGATTTGCTTTCGCCAAGCCATATTCACGCTTTGTACCATGATAATCAAGATGGGCGTCGAATAAATTTAAAAGCACAGCAATTTTCGGATGGAAGGTTTCAATCCCCATCAGCTGAAAAGATGATAATTCTGTTACAATCACTTCGTCCGCCTTTGCTGTTTGTGCTACCTCACAAGCAACTGTGCCGATGTTTCCTGCAATCAGCGGACGCTTATTGCCTTCTTGAAGCATTTCAAACGTCAGCGTAGTTGTAGTCGTTTTCCCGTTTGAACCGGTGATGCCAATAAACGGCGCTTCCGAAATACGATAGGCCAATTCCACCTCTGTAATAACAGGAATTTCCTTTTGCTGCGCCGCAGCCACCAATGGATTCGTATACGGAATCCCAGGGTTTTTAACGACTATTGCAATACTTCTCTCAAGCAGCTCAAGAGGATGAGAACCGCAGACAACCTCGATGCCTTGATTGCTTAGACGCTGCGCCATCTCATTTTCCTCAAATGGAGTTTTATCGTTTACGATTACGTTTGCTCCAAGCTGATGGAGCAAGATGGCAGCAGCATATCCGCTCTTTGCCATCCCTAGGACGAGCACATTTTTCCCTTGATAATCCGCTACAGTTTTCAATTACATCCACACCTCAATATAAATTCCTAGCATTGCAAACAGCAAGCCGACTGACCAAAACGTCACAACGACGCGCCACTCCGACCAGCCGCTAAGCTCGTAATGATGATGGAGCGGACTCATCTTAAATACGCGTTTTCCCGTTGTTTTAAATGAAATAACCTGAATAATAACAGAAAGTGTTTCAATCATGAAGATACCGCCGATAATTGCAAGCAGCAGCTCCAGCTTTGTTAAAATCGCAACCGCTGCTAATGCGCCGCCAAGCGCAAGCGAGCCGGTATCCCCCATAAATACCTTTGCCGGATGGGCATTAAACACCAAAAAGCCAAGAACGGCTCCGACAACAGCCACACAAAAAATTGCTGTTTCATACTGATGCTGGTTATAAGCTAAAATTGCATACGCCCCGAACGCAACCGCAGATGTTCCCGCCAACAGCCCATCTAAGCCATCCGTAAGATTGACTGCATTGGATGTACCCACAAGCAAAAAAATGATTAGAAGCAAATAGCCCCAACCCAAATCAAAGCTAATATCCGTTCCTGGCACGCGAAGATCCGTTCCGAACGAATATTTTTGGTAAAACAGAAAAAATACAATCGCAATCACGAGCTGACCAGCAAGCTTCTGCTTTGATGTTAGTCCTAAATTTCGTTTCATGACTACTTTAATGTAATCATCTAAAAAGCCGATTAGACCGTAGCCAAATGTAACAAGTAAAAGCAAGTAAGCTTCTGTGTTTAATTCCCCAAATTTTGCAGCCATTAAAGCCGTCGTGATGATGACGGAAAGGAAAATAACAATTCCCCCCATCGTCGGCGTTCCTGACTTCTTCTGATGTGATTTTGGTCCTTCCTCACGAATGCTTTGTCCAAATTTTAACCGACGTAAAAACGGGATAAAAATAGGAGAAAGCGCGACCGCAATTAAAAAAGCAACGGCAATTGTAATTAAAAGTCCAAGTTCAAGCATAAATAGCCCCCCTTCTCTCTTGCTGTCAACTATCTTGTTGTGTGCTTGAACGGTATTTCATTGCTTCCTTCGCAACAAGACGGTCATCAAAGTCAATGACTGTCGTACCAATAATTTGATAGGTTTCATGACCTTTTCCGGCAATTAAGACTACATCCCCGCGCTTTGCAGCCGAAACAGCGCGCATAATCGCCTCTTTTCTATCCGGTAGAATTTCGTATTGTTCACCAGTGACTCCCGCAGCCATCTCATCTAGAATAGCAAGCGGATCCTCACTGCGCGGATTATCAGAAGTAAAGATTGGGTAATCCGCGTACTGAGCCGCAATACGCGCCATTTCCGGACGCTTTGTTCGATCTCTGTCTCCCCCGCAGCCAACAACACAATACACCTTGCCCGCTGCAAACTGGCGAATGGTTTGCAATGCGTTTTCCAGGCTGTCCGGCGTATGCGAGTAATCCACAATAACAGCAAAGTCCTGGCCCCCATCTACAAGCTCGAATCGCCCAGATACACCTTGCATACGTTCAATGACACGCACTATTGTTTCTAACGGTACACCTGAAACGAGACAAGCAGCTGTTGCCGCTAACACATTGTAAACATTGAATCTTCCTGCAAGCTTCATTGTCACTCTAACGCTATCAAACGGAGTGACAAGCGTAAATGATGTGCCTGCTCCAGTCATTTCAATGTCAGTTGCAGAAATATCACTTTTCATGTCAATTCCATATGTAATGACCGTGGCCTGTGTACTCATTATGTAGTCCTGAGAAGCTTCATCATCGTTATTTAGAATAGCATATTTCGTGCGATCATGCTGATAGCTGTTGCCCAGCTGCGCAAACAAAAGACCCTTTGCACGCTTATATTCATCCATTGTTTTATGATAATCGAGATGATCCTGCGTTAAATTGGTGAATACAGCAACATCATACTCACAGCCGTGCACACGGCCAAGATGAAGCGCATGGGACGATACCTCCATGACAGCAGCTGTTACGCTCTTGTCTAGCATGCGGCGAAACGTTTTTTGCAATGTTAGCGCATCTGGTGTTGTGTTTTTCACATCAAACGTTTCATCTCCAATTTTGATGTTAATCGTGCCAATTAAGCCGGTCGTATGACCATGCTCGCGCAACATTTCATTTACAATATGAGATGTTGTTGTTTTTCCATTTGTACCTGTAATACCAATTAAATGCAAATGCTGGGTTGGCTGCCCGTAAAAGAAATCTGCGAGCGCCGCTAAGGCGCGCGCGCTGTCCTTCACGAGAACAACCGGGACGTCCACCTCAAGCGGGCGCTCCGCTATAATAGCTGCCGCACCTGCTGCGGCAGCCTGCTTTGCAAAATCGTGCCCATCGACCGTAAACCCGCTGATGCAAACAAATAAGCTGCCGGCACTAACTTGCCGTGAGTCCATTTCAATGGATTCAATTTCTGGATTTTCCGCCGGCATGACAGAAAAATCATGCAAGCATGACATGAGTGTATGCAACTTCATTCTGCTGTACCTCTCTGCTTTCTATTTATTGTATCTGAAACGAAACGCGCTCATACGTAAACTAGCTTCCTAAATACAGGCGGATTTTCGTTCCCTCTTTTACCTTTACACCAGCACGCGGCTGCTGTTCAACTACCTTTTCCCCTTCACCTTGCACTTCAATTTCAAGATCGATCTGCTGCGTTTGCAAGTCTTTTTTCGTCATGCCGATTAGATTCGGCACTTCAATAGAAGGTGTATCGAGCCATGTCAGCTCTTTGTCAATGCCTCCCGTACGCGGCTGTACGCCTATAGCAGGCAATATATCACGCATCATATTCCCAACAATTGGAGCTGCAACTACACCGCCAAATTGCACGGTTCCTTTCGGATTGTCGACAGCCACGTAAATGACAACCTGGGGATCATCAGCAGGCGCAAAGCCGATGAAGGAAACAATATAGTTATTATCCATATAACGTCCATCTTTAACCTTTTGCGCTGTTCCTGTTTTACCGCCTACACGATAACCCTCAACGTATGCTCCTTTACCAGAGCCCTTTGCAACTACATTTTCAAGTGCACGCCGTACCTCTGCTGATGTTTCTTTTGAAATAACCTGTTTTTTTGCAACTGGCGTTTTCCGGCTCACAACCTGCCCGGTTTCTGGATCAATAAATTCCTTGGCAATGTACGGTTGATACAACGTGCCGCCGTTTACAGCCGCGGCAACAGCTGTAACCTGCTGAATCGGTGTTACAGAAACCCCTTGCCCGAACGCTGTTGTTGCTTGTTCTACAGGACCAATTTTTGCAGGATTAAAGAGAATCCCTTTTCCTTCTCCTTGCAAATCAATGCCTGTTTTTTGTCCAAAACCAAAGTCATAGATATATTGAAACAGCTTTTCCTTGCCAAGTCGTTCCCCGAGCTCGACAAACCCAGGGTTGCATGAGTTTTGGACAACCTCAAGAAACGTCTGATCGCCATGACCGCCGCGTCTCCAGCAACGGAGATTCGCCCCGCCAACCTCAGCTGCCCCGTCATCAAAAAAGCGGTCCTTGTCTAAATCAACCTCGTTTTCGTTTAGAGCTGCAGCAAGCGTGATAATTTTAAAGGTGGAACCTGGCTCGTATGTACTCCAAACAGGCAAGTTCCGGTTATACACCTCTGAAGCGACGTTTTTATAATTGGCTGGATCAAAATTCGGGCGGCTTGACATCGCCAAAATTTCTCCATTTTTCGGATTCATTGCAATCGCAACAATACCATCAGCACTATACGTAGCTTGCGCGATATCCAGCTCGCGCTCCACAATCGTTTGAACGCGAGTATCAATCGTAAGCTGTAAGTCTAGTCCGCTTTCCGGCTGCTTATAATCATCTCCAATGTTTTCAAGCTTTTGTCCCTTTGCATCCGCATAAAAACGAACATACCCTTTCTCACCGCTCAATTCTGCGTCATACGTAAGCTCTAACCCTAATAAGCCTTGATTGTCAATACCGGCAAATCCAAGAACATGTGATAAATAGCTGCCAAACGGATAATGCCGGATTGAATCCTCAGCAATATACACCCCTTTTAAGCCAAGGGCGCGCACTTCCTTTGCCTTCTCATGGGAAATCTTTTGTCCTTCTGGTCTTAGCTGTTCAATGCTTACCTTTTTTGTTAAATGCTTGTAAATGTCTTCCCGTGATGCATCCAATACCGCTGCAAGCTTATCAGCCGTTTCTGCTGGATTTTCAATTTGCCTTGGCACAACAAAAATCGAAGGAGCACTTTGATTCGTCGCAAGCTCTACACCATTCCTGTCCAAAATCCGGCCGCGCTGCGGTTCAAATTTAATATTCCGGCTCCAAGAATCCTTCGCCCGATCTGTTAGCATATTTCCAAGAGCAAACTGTACATAGCCAAGACGCACATCAATGACCAAAAAAATGAGTAACCCACATACTAATACAAATATAAGTCGTTTCCGTACTGTTACATTTGATACGCGCATACTGAAAGAACCCCCCTGCACTTTGGCTCGTTTCAATATATGCTTGTACCTTTTTGATTAGAACACAGCGCCTTACAGGCGTCAAGCAGCTTTCTCTTCTCCTATTGTGCTCCCTCATCCGGAGGAACCAGCTTTACCTCAAGCAAATCGCCTTTTTTTACGGCGGTTCCTTCTTGAATACTTTGCTCTGTTAGATATCCTTTTCCGGATGTTTTTAGTTCGAGACCAAGTACATTGGCAAGGTTCATTACATCACGGAGCGACCAGCCAATTAGGTTCGGCATTTTATTGTTCGTGCCGGCAAGCAGTACACGCTCGCCTTTTAACACCTTATCCCCCGCTTGCGGCGATTGCTTCACAACAGCACCTTCTCCTAACACAATCGGACGCAGCCCCTTGCTTTCAATCTTTTCTTTTGCATCTGTAAGCGCCTCTTCAACCGCATCTGGAACAACGATACTTTCCTGTGCAGCCAGCTTGTTTGCATCTTTTACAATGGACGGCTTCACCTTCAAATAATGCAGGCTGTTCTTGGTTACAGATTTAAATATATCGGCAAGCGGTGTAGCTCCTGTTTCCGTGTCCTTCAGATGCGGCTGCTTCACAGCAATATATACAAGCAGCTCTGGGTCGTCCGCTGGTGCCATACCGAGAAAAGAGAAGATATAATTCTCCCGGCCCGACATATACTTGCCGTCAGGACCCGGAATTTGCGCCGTTCCCGTTTTTCCCGCAACGGAGTACCCATCAATTTTATAAGCGCCACCCGTTCCTGTCGGAGCTGTAACGACCGTTTCCAGCAGTTGCCGCACCCGCTTTGCTGTATCCTCCGTAATCGGTTCTCCAACCATTTCAGGTCTATGCTGCTCCTTAACTTTACCAGTGTCGCTGTCAACAATACGGTCAATCACATACGGCTTCATCATTTTTCCATCATTCGCAATTGCCGTTGCCGCTTGAATTTGTTGAATTGGCGTTACCGTAGAGCCTTGTCCAAATGCCGTTGTAACTTTTTGGATTTGTTTTTCAAATAAGATTGTATTCCCGCTTTCCCCCGGTAAGTCAATGCCTGTTTTTTGATCGAGACCAAATCTGTGAATATATTGACGAAGCCGGTCAAAGCCAAGCTGCTTTTCCGCTATAATCGCAAATCCAACGTTGGAGGAACGCTGCACTCCCTCATCAAAAGTAATAGAGCCCCAACCTGCTCCGCCGTTATGGTCTCGAATTTGTGTTCCGCCTACTGCATATGTGCCGGACTGAAAGTAAGCAGAACCTTGATATACACCTTCATTCATAGCCGCTGCAAGCGCAAACACCTTCATTGTTGATCCAGGCTCATACGCGTATGCAATCGGATTGTTTAAATAATATGTAATATCACGTATATTCGGGTCATAGCTTGGACGGCTTGACATCGCTAAAATTTTCCCTGTCTTTGGATCCGCAACAATGCCAAGCAGCATAGATGGGTCATACTGCTCCGCTGCTTTTGTCATGGCATCCTCGAGAAAGCTCTGCACACGCTGATCAAGCGTGAGATACACATCATTGCCGTTCTCCGCAGGCTTCATTTTCTCCTCGCTGTCCGCAAGCAGCAGGCCGCGTGAATCCCCCTCGTAAGAGATAGAACCATTTTCGTCATGTAAATATGAATCTAGCGTTTGTTCAAGACCAAACTTTCCTTCTAATACCCCTTCGTCGTTTGGCTTTGCATAACCAATAACATACGAAGCAAAATCACCGTTTGGATAACTGCGCATTTTCCCATCAATAAAGGTAATTCCCTTGAGCTTCATAGCTGCAATTTTCTCTTTTTGTTTCTTTGTCAAGTTTTTTCCGGCAACACCAAATTCAACCTGATACGCCTTTTCGTTATTCAGCCTCTCCAAAATCTCATCGGCATCCATATCTAAAACTGATGCAAGCTTCTGCGCTGTGTATTCCTTGTCCTCTACTGGGCTGTCTCCCTTGAGCATAGCAACAAGCTTATACGCTGTAATATCCTGGGCTAGCACAGAGCCAGTTTGATCAAAGATTGTACCACGCTTGCCTTCAAGCACACCTTTTTTATTATGCTTTGCCTCTGCCAACTCCGTCAATGATTGTCCATGTACAGTTCCCGTCCACTGGATATAAAGAAAGCGTGACACTAACAGGAAAAAGAGCAGGAGAAATATAAGCATTAACAATCCTGCTCCTCTATTCATATGGAGTTTTTTTGTATCCATCCGTTTCTCACACCCGCTTATTGATTTAGCCCTTTTACATTGTTTTCATTCACATCAAGACCCATTTCCTTCGCCTTCTTGGCGATGCGTTCATATCGACTTAACTGCTCAACTTCCGCTTTTAGGTCATCGTTTGTTTTCTTTTGCTGTTCAATGCTTCGCTGCAGCTTGGAGAAATCCGCATTCACCTTATACAAGTCCGCTTTGTTACCGATTAAAGTAATACACGCACACACTAAAAAAGCAACAAACATCCCATATAGCAGTTTTTCAAATCTCGTCACCTTCGTTGTTCGTGCTTTTGGGGCTTGCTTTGGCACAGACGAGGTTTTCTCTGTCTGCTTTTTACGTTCCATAGCAAGATTACTCATCTCTTACTCCCCCCTTACTTTCATGTTACCAAATCGTTTGACTGTCATAGCTTTTCTGCAATACGCAATTTAGCTGAGCGAGCTCGATTATTTTCCTCCAACTCTTCTTCTGTTGGCAATAGCGGCTTTCTTGTAATCAGCTTCAGCTTCGGCTTATACTCGTCCGGGATAATTGGAAGGCCCGGCGGCAGCTGCGGCAGTGTGCTATGCGCCTTAAATACTGTTTTACAAATCCGATCTTCTAAAGAGTGGAAGGTAATTACGCTCACGCGACCGCCCGGTCTGACTACTTCAATTGCCGCCTCCACCGCTTCTTCAAATGCCTGCAGCTCATCATTCACAGCAATACGAATCGCTTGAAAGACGCGCTTAGCAGGATGACCGCCCGTTCTTCTTGCAGGAGCCGGAATTCCTTCCTTAATGAGCTCCACAAGCTCTCCTGTTGTTTCAATCGGTTTTTCTGCTCGCGCCGCCTCGATTTTGCGTGCAATTTGCTTAGAAAACTTTTCTTCTCCATATTGAAAGAAAATTTTCACTAATTTTTCGTATGGCCATTCATTAACAACCTCGTACGCCGTTAACGGCGCATCCTGATCCATTCGCATATCAAGCGGCGCATCATGATGGTAGCTAAAACCACGCTCTGGCGTATCCAACTGTGGAGAAGATACTCCAAGGTCAAAGAGCACACCATCCACCTGCTCAATTCCAATATCTGTCAATGTCTCTTTTAAATAACGAAAATTGCTCCTCACTGCGATAAAGCGGTCTCCATAGGAAGCGAACTTTTCCTGCGCATTTCGAATTGCCGTTTCATCCTGGTCAAAAGCAATCAGTTTGCCGTTTTCGGAAAGCTGCGACAGCAAATACGAGCTATGTCCGCCACCTCCCAGAGTACAATCCACATATGTACCGTCTGGCTGAATATGCAGTCCGTCCACTGTTTCTTTTAAAAGCACTGTAATATGTTTAAACATTGTTGCACCTACTTTTATGAAATCATAACTTTTTTACCTATTGTGTTATTATATACTAAATTTTATCATGTTTTGCGAAAATGTTTGTTAAAATTCCATTGAATTTTAGTGTCTCCTGTTATATCTTATCCTCTTTTGTAACATCTAAACAAACGCATGTTCTTATATTCCAATCCAGCGGACAGACTGTTATTTTACAAACAATTCCATATAAAATAAAAAAATCCTGCACACTTGCAGGATTTTAATGTAAAAAGGTGAATAAGCAACATATCTCTATCAAAGAAGCTTGAGCTCCAAATTGTCATTCACAGGCGAATACACGAATGGGAACCGTTCCAAGAAAATGGCTGTTTCAGCAAATCCGGGATAAAATCAAAGCCGTATTCATTCAAATAGTACCATATATTCCATGTACGCTCCTGCAAATGCCCAAACGGCTGCAAAGACATTTGAATACGGCGGAATTTATTCAGCTGCACATTATGCATAAGCTCGATTTCCCGCCCTAAGGTATGTTCTAGCACGTTGATTTGTTCCTCAATCTTCTGTTTATTTTTCTCAGCAAAACGATTTAACCCCGGTTGTATATTTCCGATCAACTCTCGCAGCGTTCTATGCGTCTCCTCGAACCGCTGGCGCGCCTCGGCAAAGGTGTCTTCAATCGGCTCAACGACTTGCTGTGCGAGCCAGTGTTCCTTCATCTGTTCAATCGGTTTACGAAATACATCCTCCACGCCTATATGCAGTTCCTGCAAATCCGTCTCAATCCCTCTCTCTAGATAGCTTATCATAAGACGAGGCACAACAGGAGGCATCAAGAAGCCAAGACGATGAAAGACCTGCTGCAGCTCTGCCCAGTAAGCAACCTCTCCCGGACCACCGATAAATGCGAGCGTCGGAAACAAATACTCCTGCATAAGCGGGCGTGTAACTACATTATTGCTGAATGCCTCAGGCTTCTCCGCCATAAGGCTCTCTAGCTCCGCAAAGGAATAGCTTCCATTTTTATACACAAAACGGTCCCCCGCCTTTTCTAGCAGCCAGCGCTCTCCTTTTTCGTGAATAAATAAGTGCAAACTATTTTCCTTGGCTGCAATCAAAGGTGTATATCCACGCTCGCGCAGCATTTCCTGCTGCTGCTGCAAACCAGCCTGAATCTCTTCATGCTGATGAAGGATCGTTTGAAAAAACGTTGCTTCCAAACGGCGCAGCTCGCTATCCCCAGAATCAACAAGCACCAGACCTTCTTCTTTAAACAGCTCCATAATAAGCCGGCCGAAAAATTCAACATATGTAGCTGAACTTTGTAAGCAATCTTTCACAAAGTTTAGCAAATCATTTGTATGCTCCGTTTCTCGATACGTCTGAAATACGCTCTGCACCCATGACCAGCATGCTTCACGATCAAGGGGGAGAAAGGATGCACTCGTTCTTCCTGTACCAGTCTGGTATAAAACCGATTTTTTTAAACTCCCATTTTTCGCCACGAATACATGATTAATTTCCTCTATATCGTGATCCTCTCCAGCAATCCAAAATACTGGTATGACAGGCCTACCAAGCTTTTTCTCCTGTTCCTTCGCCATTTGTAAAATCGAGACGATTTTATGAATCGTATAGAGCGGTCCTGTCAAAAGACCTGCCTGCTGTCCGCCGATCACAACATATGTATTGGGTTCCGATAGCAACCGAATGTTTTGGAGCGTTTTTGCTCCTGCTCCAAGCCGCTCATTATAAGCAAATAAATGAGCAGACAGCTCCTGACGAGGATACGACCGACTTTGTAAATCTTTAACCCGTTTTTGAAACGCCTCTTCTTCTAGCAAGTAGTCAAAACAGGCTGAAATTTGCTGCTTCTGCTGTATGTAATCTCCCACGGCTCCACTTGGTAGTGAAGCTGAGATTTCCTTCAACTCCATAAAAAGCTCTTCCTTTCATCTCCAGACGTTGTATATGACAAAATTGTAGTCAATGTTGTATACAAAAGCAAAGAATTTTACTCAAGGGGCCATTCCTTTTATAGATTGTTGTAAAAACGATAAAAGCGGTACCTGTTTGTTTTGTTTCTCTGCTTGCACAAGCAAATATCCTATAATTGCATCAATTTCTGTTTCCCTTCCAAGCTTCACATCCGTCAGCATAGAAGATTGATTCTCAGCTGTTTTCCGGCATACATTACAGACATGCTCCCAGCGTTCTTTCTTTTCATCTAGAACAAATATAACCTCCGAAAACACTTGCTTCATAGCGTTGTAAAAAGCCGGGTTATCCAATAACATGCCATTTTGAACCCGATATAATGCGGTAAGCGGATTGATGCATGCGTTCACAATCAACTTACTTCGTAAGACCTCTTCCCAATTCTTCTCAACTAGAATCGGAAAATAGGGAGCTTGAAAAAGCGGCAGCAGCGCTTGAAATCTTTCTTCTCCTGCTAAAATACCCAGTTTCGTCACACCAATGCCAGTATGGACAAAGGACCCAGCAGTTTCTTTTCTAGCACCGTGTTCCACAATGCCCACAGCAATGCATTTCTGCTGCATATTCTGTAATAGAGAAAGATGCCCCATCCCATTTTGTAAAAAAACAAAACATGACTGCGCCTGCTGCAAGTGCGGCAAGACCAAACCGATATCGTATTGCTTTACCGCCACAAACACATAGTCATCCTCTATCGCTATAGCCCCTAGGGGAACGGCATCGGGAAATTGCGTTTCTACTTGTCCATCAAATGTGCATGAAATTCCAAAATGGCGTATATGCTCTGCTTGCTCCATGCTTCGTGTATAGATCGTGACCAAGGCACCAGCCTTTTGCAAATAAAAGGCGTACAGCATACCAATTGCCCCTGGGCCGATCACTCCTATTTTCATAACACACTCTCCCGTCTCTGTATTCTTATCGTTAGTGTAACAAATTTTTCAGTAAAATACCGAAAATTCCGCCTCCCCTTCATAAACCATTTCAATAGCATTATAATAGAAGTAGGAATATTTTTACTTTTCTTTAACTTTAGAAATATAGGTCTTAGTTGCTTAATTCGTAGACCCAAACCTGTACAGGTCTAATTAACGTGTGCGGCATACCAGACTTCTCCGTCTTCTTCCTTAAGAAACAGCTCCCCCTAGATAAAAGTTATTTAAAACTCTTTACTCTGTAAAAAAGGATGTGACGTTACTTTGTCTTTTCCAAAGATTGAACGATTGCTCGTAAATTATAAAACATTGGAAGAATTTAAAAAGTTTAAAGGCTGCGGCGCACAGGAGCTATCTATGCTCGAAGATCTGCAAGCAAACATGATTGAAAACGATAGCGAATCTCCTTTTTATGGTATTCGTTACGGAGAATCTCTTGTTGCGAGAATGAGTCTGTACATGAATAAACAGACAGAGGACACTGCTATTTTGCAAGGACCGTTTGTGGAGCTATTTAAGCTTGAAGTGCTGCCTCCGTTTCAGCGGCAAGGCTTCGGCAAAGCACTTGTGGACTATGCCAAAAGCTTAAAGCTGCCAATTAAAACGACTGCACGCGTCCACTCAGAAGGGTTTTGGGAGCGGGTTGGGTTCCAAAAAGCACAGAGCAGCGAAGACAGCTTTTACATCTGGCATCCCCATGAAAAATCACATGCAGCTGCGGAAAGTGAGTCCGCGTAAAGAACACTTGCCGATTGGCGAAGACAGAGGCGTAGTTGCACTAATACTGTATTCCTAAGATTTCCAACTACGTCGAATTGTCTTCCTACTAAAATTCACATCTTCTCAAAGTGCAGAAAAATAGCTGCCCCATAAGAGGCAGCTGTTTTATTTCTCAATTTTTTCCAAAACATTGTGTTCCCGCAGCAGTTGCATCCCCCGTTCTTCCCCAGATTCCACAACACTGCGTTTTCGGTCAATATAGTCAAACAATGTACGATACTCTTCTTCATAACGAGAGAGCTTTTGCTGTAAGCGGTTGTTTTCCTGACGCAGCTGCTCTGCTTCCTGCTGCAAATGTTCTAGCTTCTCCTGCCAGCTCATTGCTTCACTAGCGCCCTTCGCATTTTTATAATCCTGCAAAAAGAAGATTACATCATCAAGTGTTGCAAACGTTACCGATTCTTGCTGCTCCTTTTTGTGTTCAATTTCAACGGAAGCAGGTGCTGCTTTTCGAATTTGCTTTGCTTCTTCAATCTGCTCCTTATATAGCTTTCTTACATACGAGTTCCATCGGAATCCACAAGCCGCTGGTGTTCGTGATAGCTGACGGCCAACCTCCTTGAAAGCGGATAACTGCGTTCCTCCTTCACGAATATGACGCAACACCACTTCGGCCAGCAGTAAATCCTCTTCATCTGTCCAAGCATCTTGGCGTGTTGTTGCCATCTAAAGCCCTCCTTGAGCATTTTTTATTAAACATATGCTGTTGGTAGAAACGATAGAATAGCAAAATGCTAAAAATATGTAATTTCTGCTTGACTATATGAATTTTTCCAGATTGAACAACCTATCACACACAATTGGCGAGCCCTACCCTTGGGCGAAGACAGAGGTGTAGTTGCACTTATACCGAACTCCTAAAATCTCCAAATACGTCAGATTAGCTTCCAGCTGGAAATTTATACTTTCTTACAGCGTAAGAAGGAGGCTACAGCCTCATGGTGTGCAGGAGACTCCCAAAGAGCGGCACATTCTTTTATCTCCTGATCCATACGCTCCTTCAAATGTGTTGCATTCCATCCGCGAACAGCTGCCATCTTATAGGTAGCTAGCACCGCAACTCGAGGCGAAAGCATGCTTTTTATCCACTTTTGGCATGATAGTTTTACATCACCCTCAAATATTTCATGCACAAAGCCGAGCTGCCTCGCCTCTTCCGCGTTAAAGCGCTGCGCAGAGCATAAAAGAGTCATAGCTTGATCATGACGAAGCTTTTCAAACAGCATCGCCGCTCCACCCCAGCCTGTTGTAATAGCAAGATGACCTTGTACAAAGCCCATCATTGCCGTACTAGCCGCGAAACGATAGTCGCATGCAACTGCAATTTCACAACCGCCGCCGACCGCAGGACCGTTCAATAAAGCAATCGTTGGTTTAGGCAGCGTCATAAGTTCATATAAAATGTCTCCCATTTTCTTTAACATCGGATGCGCTTCTTCCTTCGTATACAGTCCATGAAAAAGCTGTAAATCGCCACCTGAACAAAACGCATCCCCTGCTCCTGTCAATACAAGCGCCTTGTCCATCCTATTTTGCTTCACTTCTGCAAGCAGTGCCGCAAGTTCATCCATCACATCAAAGTCAATTGCATTGCGGCGCTCTGACCTATTGAACGTTGCCCATACAATCCCTTGTTCTCGTTCCACGATTATCTTCTGCATCAACTGTCGTACAGGAGATACTCTATTGAACTAATACCCCTCTGTACTCCTCCTCTCTGTTCATCATGCAGCCGTTCTTTCTATTTCAGCATATAAATCTGATAAAAAGGTTGAATTTCCATACCTTTTTACATGTACTATGTTTCGAGAAAGGAAGCCGAATTCCTTTTAAACGAGCGGGCAGACGTATCCACATCCTATTGCAAATTAATTTCGTTAACCAAATATATAAATATAAGTATTTTATATTAGTTATTAGAATTAGTTAAGGATATGTTTTAAAGGAGAAGAAGGATGAACATTCGAAAACTAAATCCGGACGAGAAGCCCCCGATGCATTTACTGTTATTGGCAGACCCTTTAAAGAAAACTCGCCGATTGGCGAGCCCTGCCTTTGGGCGAAGAAAGAGGCGTAGCCCTACTTATAGTTTATTCCTAAAATTTCTCGCTACGTCGAGTTGGCTTCCAGCTAGAAATTTATACTTTCTTAAAGTGCAAAAAAACCAAATGATGAATATATAACAAGAGGAGAATGCTTTATAGCTATATTTAAGGAGGAGCTTCTTGGAGTATATGTCCTTCTTCCAACAAGACCAGAAACAGTAGAGTTGGTCAATATCGCTGTGGCAGAGAAACACCATAGAAAAGGAGTAGGGAAACAACTAGTTAACCATGCAGTACATTACGCTACTTCACAAGGCTATAAGACAATCGAAGTTGGTACTGGAAATTCAAGCATCAGGCAGCTCGCTTTGTATCAAATATGCGGATTTCGAATCATCGGGGTCGATAGGAATTTTTTCATTCAGCACTACGAGGAGGAAATTTTTGAAAACGGCATTCATTGCCGTGATATGATACGTTTACCTCAAGCTCTATGAAGGAGGAGAGAGTACTCTTACATAAAACAAGCGCAGAAGAATTTCTTCTGCGCTGACAGCCATTACTGACCGATAACTTCCTTGCCTTTGTAAGTACCGCATTCTTTACACACGCGGTGAGCAAGCTTCATTTCACCACAGTTTGGGCATGCTGTCATGCCAGGCACTGCTAATTTGAAGTGCGTGCGGCGTTTTCTTTTTACAGTTTTGGATGTTCTTCTGAAAGGTACTGCCATTATTCCCACCTCCTTACAAGAGTACATTGTTTCATATGAAGTCCTAAAGTTGGTCTTCCTATTGTTGTTTGTCAAAAAACTTCGCAAGTCCCGCAAGACGAGGATCAACCTTCTCAGTTTGTTCCTTCTCTGCAACAACCTGCCAGTCTTGACCTTTCATCGGTGCCTCGGTTGAAGCCTCATCACTGAAAATTTGTATTGGAATTTCCAGAATTATATTTTCCTTAATTACAGGGAGCAAGTCAAGTACTTCTCCTTGTAAATAATGAACTTCTGCCTCATCTTCATGTTCTTCTTTCGAAGCGAGGAACACCTCTGTTGTTTCAATATCAAACGGAAATGCTACATCTGCTAACGTTCGGGAGCAAGGTAACACCATCGTGCCTGTAATGCGAAAGTGAAACGTGAACTTATTCGCACTAAGATCTGCTCGTCCCGCTACGCGAACAGGAGAAATGTCTTGAATATCGGCACTTCCCTTCAATTCGCTTACATCGACAGTTTCGTCGAACGTTAGCCCTTTGCTTCGGTATTTGTTTAATTGATGGATTGACCATTTCATTTAAAATCACCTCAAGGCAACAAAGAAAATTATATAGAGCGTTTCTATATTTGTCAATGTTTTTTCTTTACACTATAATGAAGTCAATATGACGCAATATATACACATTATCACGTTCTTATACATAACTCCATAAGAAAAGCTATGGAACACAATATTTTTTAAGGAGGCAGGACTCTTGAAAACAGCAGGTGTAATTGTAGAATATAATCCGTTTCATAACGGACATGCTTATCATTTACAAGAAACAAAAAACTTAACAGACGCAGATGTTACGATTGCCGTAATGAGCGGGTCTTTTTTACAGCGCGGTGAGCCGGCACTCGTTTCAAAGTGGGCGCGGACGAAGATGGCCCTTTTAGGCGGCGTAGATCTTGTTGTAGAACTCCCTTATGCGTTCGCTGTTCAACAAGCCTCCACCTTCGCAAACGGTGCGATATCCATTCTTGAGGCGCTCGGCGTTCACGAGCTTTGCTTCGGAAGCGAAAGTGGACAAATCGAACAGTTTCTTTCCCTTGTGAAATTGCTCCAAACACATCAGGATGCATTTGATGCAGCAGTGCGCTCCCTTATGCAGCAAGGAATAAGCTATCCAAAAGCATTATCGGAGGCTTTCGCTGCCATTCAGGGAGAACGTACGATACTAGACATGTCAAAACCTAACAACATTCTTGGATTTCACTACGTACAAGCAATTGCGGAACAAAGCAGCAGCATCATTCCAAGAACAGTCTCGCGCCTTAGCGCACAGTACCATGATGAAACATTCGCATCGGCTTCCATTGCAAGTGCAACAAGTATACGAAAGCACCTTACATCCAACAGCCTAAGCAGCGCTGCAGGAGTGATCCCTCCCTCCACGCTGCTAGAACTTGAGAACTATTCTGAGACATATGGCATATTTCACAATTGGGAACGATATTTCCCATTTTTGAAATATAAGCTATTAACGATGTCTCCTACGCAGCTAAGCGAGATATATGAGGTGCAGGAAGGATTGGAGCATCGCATCTTATCCGCTGCAAAAGAAGCCTCCTCCTTTATCTCATTCATGGAAGCATTAAAAACAAAGCGTTACACCTGGACACGCCTGCAACGCTTACTCGTTCACGTGCTAACACATACAACAAAAGAAGAGATGCGCGTAAACGCACCAGCCTACATCAGGCTGCTCGGCATGTCGCAAAAGGGGCAAAGCTACTTATCCGCCTACAAGAAAGCAGCTTCACTTCCTCTTGTTGCTAATGTTAAATCATTTTCACATCCACTTCTTCATCTTGATATAAAAGCGGGAAGCGTATATTACTCCATCCTTCCAGAGCCGCTGCAGTCCATGATGCTGAAGCGGGATTTTACGCAGCATCCTATTCGCTACGACGAAGTTGCAAAACAATTTCAAATATAGCCATCGAATTTGCTTCTAGCTGGAATTTTACACCTTCTTACAGTGCAATAGAAAAGTCCCGACCAACAAGGCACTGTTTCTTCATTGGTCGGGGTCTTTCTCCATGACAAGCTAGATCACTCCCAAAAGCGAGTTACTTGCTTATTCTGCTTAGATACAGGAAACGTAAAGGATCTCCCGTTCTTTACTTTTTTTCTTCTAGCTTTTGCAAAAATGCAAGTGCATCATCAAGTGTATCTACCGGAACAATCTTCATCTTCGTACCGATATCCTTTGCTGTTTCGATCGCCTCGTTATAGTTGGAATCTGCCGCACCTTGTTCATTTGGCGCAAAGAAAATTTCTGCACCCGCATCGTTTGCAGCGACAACCTTTTGCGCAATACCTCCAATTGGTCCGACTTGCCCCTTCGCATCCATTGTACCTGTCCCTGCAATTTCCCAGCCCTTTGTTATATCGCTCTTTGTAAGCTGGTTATAGATCTCCAGCGTGAACATAAGACCGGCTGATGGCCCGCCAATACGGTGCGAATCGATCTTTATTTCTGGATCGACCTTAAGCTTTGTATTTGTTACAATTTGCACCCCAATTCCAACACGTCCGTCCGCTCCTTGTATTGGCTCTAAAGGAAGAGCAATTGTTTTTTCTTCCTTTTCCCGTACATAGCGAATTTTTACTGTATCACCCTGTTTTTTTGTTTTCATATAATTGATAAACTCTTCCGCTGTTTGCAGTGGCTGCCCATCCACTGCAATGAGTTGATCTCCTGCTTGCAGCTCCTTTTTCGCCGGCATCTTATCAGAGACCGCAAGCACAATAACACCCTTGTTCTCATATGAAACCTGTTTCTCTGCCCGCTTATATGCATTGTAGATAGCAGCATCCTGTGACTCTTGCATAAGGTGCAGCTGCTTAAATTGATAATCAGCATCACTTTCACCAGTAGGCATAATCTCTTCCTTTTTGAAGATTTCATGATATTGGCTCATTTTTGCAACAAGATAGCTGATTACATTTGCTCGTGACATTGAAACGGTTACAAGCATAAAATCTCCTTTCTCCGTATAACCATTGTCAACTTTCACATATTGGTCAAGCTCATCTGCTAGCCCTGGCTTCGTAATGTAATATGGCAACGGTACATACGTAATGCCAGCCGCAAATAAAGCAGCCAGCAAAAACACAAACAAGTACCGTAAACGCTTAAATACCATTTCTCTGCTCCTTCCAATTCTCAATCAATGCATAAATCGCATCGACATGCTTCCTAGCCTCTTCTTCTCCAACAGCAATAATCTCCTCAAGATCTGTAAAAGCCCGAGCGTTAAAGCGTTCAACAGCAGGATGCATCATTAAATCCGATGCGGTTTGTCGGTGGTGAACAAGTTCATGCTGCATAATTTCAATACTCTGCATAATCACATCATAAATCGTTGTCACATCTCCTTGTACCTTAATAGGAGACACATCGACCGCAATAACAAGGTCGGCTCCTAAGCTTTTCACAACCGATACAGGAATGCGATCAATCACACCGCCGTCAACAAGCAAACGGTCTCCCATTTTTTCCGGCACAAAAATACCAGGAATCGAAATGCTTCCCCTTACTGCTTCGGCAATCGGCCCTTCCGTCATAACAACCTTTTCCCCTGTTAAAATATCGGTTGCCACAACAGCTGTTGGAATATCGAGCTCTTCCAATCTTCTATTGTATGTAAGGGCTCTAATCATATCTTTTACTCGTTTCCCGGAAATGAATCCCATTTTCGGCACAGTAAAATCTAAATAATATTTACGTTTAAACAGCTTCGCAATTTGATACAGCCGATCGACATCGCTTCCAGCGGCATAAAACACCGCAACAAGCGCCCCCATACTGCTGCCGGCAATCATATCAATAGGAATGCCAGCTTCTTTCAATACCTTAATCACGCCAACATGCGCAAAACCCTTTGCTCCCCCTGAACCGAGGGCAAGACCAATTTTTGGTATACTCATATCCTCACCCTTTAGAAAATTTCTCTCTCTTTTCATCTTATGGTCTAAATGCTCCCCCTATCTTCGTATACTGAACTGAATGCTTGGACAAAAAGGGGGGAGTGTATGCAAGCAAAACTAAAAACAGCGTTACTAGCCAGCAGCATCACCTTTTTAACAGCTTCTCTCATCGCAAACCCACAAGCCTCTCTTGAAGGTTCCATTCGTGGCCTTGATATGTGGTGGGAGGTCGTATTTCCTTCTCTTCTGCCTTTTTTCATTGTGTCAGAGCTTTTAATTGGGCTAGGGGTTGTGAATTTTATCGGCGTGGTACTCGAGCCGCTTATGCGCCCTTTGTTCCGCGTGCCTGGCGTTGGTGCGTTTGTATGGGCAATGGGAATGGCTTCAGGCTTCCCATCAGGTGCGAAGCTAAGCGCTCAGTTGCGTCAAACAAATCAGATCAGTCGAATTGAAGCAGAGCGTCTCGTATCCTTTACCAATTCCTCCAATCCACTATTTATTTTCGGAGCAGTAGCTGTGGGCTTTTTTCACAATCCAGACCTTGGCATGATTCTCGCAGCTTCTCACTACATAAGTAATTTTGCAGTCGGATTGTTTATGCGGTTTTATGGTACGAGCGAGGCCGCTCCATCAGCTTCAAATCGCCCGTTCTCACTTCGTTACGCCTTCGACGCGCTGCATGAAAAACGCCTTGAGGAAAAACGTCCAATCGGAAAGCTCATCGGAGACGCGATTGTCTCTTCTATCCAGACGCTGCTTATGGTCGGCGGTTTTATTATTTTATTCTCGGTAGTAAATAAAATGCTCACTGTCATCCACTTCACAGATGCCATTAGCTCTATTATCCAATATGTACTAGTTGCCTTTCAACTTCCAGGGTCCTTTGCAACACCGCTGTTGTCCGGTCTCTTTGAAATGACGCTTGGCAGTCAAATGGCAAGTCAGACCGAGCACACAACACTGCTGCAGCAAGCAATGGTCACAAGCTTCATCTTAGCCTTTAGCGGGCTGTCTATTCATGCACAAGTAGCGAGCATTATCGCCGACACAGATATCCGCTTTCGGCCTTACTTCATCGGTCGTATCATCCAAAGTATCGTTGCCCCTATCTGTACATATTTTCTCTGGCAGCCATTATACGAGAATGCACATTCCCTCCGGCCCCACGAGAACGATATTCCCGTGCTAGGACCACAGATTGACACACTCGGAGCATGGACTGCCATGAGCACATACGGGCCAATCGTCACACTGATTTTCTTATACATTTATGTATTTTTGCTCTTTCGACGCCGACGTACAAAATGAGAAACCCCGTATCTACGGGGTTTTAAATTTCTCTTTTAATGCTTTTTCTACAGCAGGGGGAACAAGGTCTCCAACATTCCCTCCATATTTGGCAACTTCTTTTACAATGCTTGAGCTCAAGAAGGAATATTGATTGTTTGTCATCATAAAGAACGTTTCGATGTTTTCCTCCAGTTTTCGATTCATTGAAGTGATTTGCATTTCATACTCAAAATCTGATACAGCCCGTAATCCTCGCAAAATAGCGTTTGCATCTTTCTTGCGCGCGTACTCAACAAGCAGACCGCTATGTACATCTGCTTTTACATTTGGTATATTTTTTGTTACCTCTTCAATGAGTGCAATCCTCTCTTCTACAGTGAAAAGCGGCTTCTTTGACGAGTTGTTCATCACTACTACATACACTTCATTAAATACATTTGCGCCTCGCTTAATGATATCTAAATGTCCGAGCGTAATCGGATCAAAACTCCCTGGACAAATCGCTATGCTTGCCATTCCTGTTCCCCGCCTTCTCATTCGTATTCATAAATGGATACAGTCGTACTGCCATACTCTTCATGCTTTCGGCGCACAAGACGACCTACTGCTTCCGGCAAAACTACATCCACCGCATGCTCCGCCATAATGATTCCATTTGTTTTCAATAACTCATGCTGATCCAAAATACTCATTAAGGCGACAAGCTGTTGTTGTTTGTATGGCGGATCCAACAAAACAAGATCAAACATCATCCCTCGCTTAATAAGTGCTTTTAAAGCGCGATCGGCATCATTTCGATATACCTCCGCTTGACTGGTCAATCGGCAGCTCTCTATATTTTGCCGAATCACCTGAACAGCTTTTGCATCACGGTCAACAAAAATTGCTTTTTCCATTCCGCGGCTTAATGCTTCTATTCCTAAACCTCCGCTTCCTCCAAACAAATCCAGCGCTACTCCTCCGTCAAAATACGGACCGATTATATTAAAAATCGCTTCCTTTATTTTATCGGTTGTAGGACGTGTTGTCTGACCGGGTACTGCCTTTAACGGATGTCCTTTGCATGTTCCTGAAACTACTCTCATGTTGATTCCTGCCTTTTCTTCCATTCATCCTTCATAATCCTACCATAAAACACCGGAAAGAAAAACCATTCGTGCACGTTTCTTCCTTAAACCTCTCATACGATTATACTTACTGTTATATTTTTTCATTCCCCTTGTATAACTTTCCCTAAAAGTGACAAGAATAAAGGTAACAACATCACTTCAGGTGTTGTTGCCAACCGCGGAGAAGACTTACGTTTCCCCATAAGTTCTTCCTCCGGTTTCTCCTCTCCCTTTGCCTTCTTGCCGACGGTGACGCCGGTATAAGAGGGACCCTGCAAATGCAGGGTTTTTTTATTTGTCCATCTTTTCATTGCTTTTATCAAATGATACAGTAAGGAAGGATAAAAGGAGGAGAAGATATGATTCAACGTTTCATCGAACTAGGAGAAGGATATTCAGATTTGTATGAGCTGCTCGAGATTGCTAAAGCAAATCGCCATCGCCTTGCCCATATGCTTGCATTTCACACTACTAAAAATAACAGGGCTGTTTGCTCACTGGCTGTTGTGCTGCACCCAACAACAGAAGGAAAGTTTCAGCCCATTTACATCTGCCGAGAGGGCATTCCCCTTCTAGAGGACAAAAAAAGCAAACGATATGAGCTGTTTGAAGAAACAGCTGCTTCGCTCGATAAGGAAGTCGTTGCTTTCACAGTAAAGCCATCAACGACATTTCCTGAAACAGAGTTATACTACAGCCATCTCATCGGCATACTGCGCATGAATCGCTTTATCCCGCCGATGCAATAACAATGCGGCATCGCCTCAAGGGGCTCATGAAGAAGACAGTTCTTCCCGCGGACAGATGCTTTTATCTTTATGTGGGAAGCTTTTCTTCAAAACTAGCTGTTATTTGGAGCTAAACTAAGAGCCCTGCCCTTGGGCGAAGACAGACGCGTAGTCCTACTTATACTGTATTCCTAAAATTTCTGACTACGTCGAATTGGCTTCCGGCTGGAAATTTATACTTTCTTACAGTATAAAAAATAAAAAGCCCTCAATATCGAGGGCTTTTACTCAATTTTATAATCGTACTCCTTTGCCCGATCTGGCTTGGATTCAAATTCCGTTTTCAAAAACGGACGATATGACGGCTCGACTCCTTTGACGAATGGGAAATTATTTAACTTCTCCATCATCGCATCCGTCTGATCCAGATCGCAATACAGCACAACATACTTGAAACGCTTTGATATATAATGAATATTGCCGTATTTACGAAGAAGCTTCGCATGCTTAAGCGAATGCAAATACACAATGATTCCTTGTCGTTGTCCAAACATATGGGGCTGCCACTAAAAACATAAGCTGTTGTATGTATTTAGAGCAGAGCTCACCGCCTTTCTTTTCTATTTTCAAGCTTATGAAGTACTTCGCAGCTTCTCTCCAGCTTGGATACAAGAGAACTGCCTCTAATATGTTTCATTTGGAATGCCTACGTTCCATGCTACATAAGCAAAAACAGCGTGGCTGAGTAATAGGGCATATAACAGCACAAGCATATTTCACTGTATCCGCTTTCGTCCAGAAAGAGAAAAACGGGAATTCATCCCGTTTTACAACCGCAACTTCCCCCGGAACCGCAGCCTCCGCTACAGCCGCCAGCATCAAAAAATGGATTGCCCGTTGGCACTTTAATGGCAGGAGAAACTTCCTGCCCTATTAAAACGCTCACTTCATCAAGCAATTTTTGCATATTGTTCTCCGCTTTCTTAAAGGAAGCGATCGTTTCATGCAAATCTACTTGACGCTTTAGCTCGCGCATTTGCTTTGTAACAGATGAAAAATCGGGATGGTATTTCCCAAACCGCTGCACCTCTTCATGGCGTTCCTTGATAGCAGTGAACTGCCGAATGAGCTCCTGTGCAACATGGTCTTGCTTTAATGTATGGTAGCATTGTCGATAATGCTCAGCTACTTCTGATTGCACAATCATGCGAGCAAACTGCTCCGCTTCGTCCAAAATCATCACGCTCTCAAGCGTTGCAATTATCATATAAAGGACACCTCCCGATTACCTATCATACCATATTTTCAGCGCAAGTCCTAATCCTGCTTTTGGTACAATGGCATACAGCAAGGGCAGCCGCGCTTAGGCAAGAATATGCTCTGCCACATTATATCTTATGATACTCCACGTGTCTTCTTGCAAAGCAATATAGTTGATGCAAGCATTGTTCAGAAATGTTTGAAACGTAACCTCACTAGGACTGATCGCATGAAGCATCGCCTTAATTGCATGTGCGTGCGCAACAATAATGATTCGCTTACCAGCATGCTGAGCTGCAACATCCTGTAACGCCGAAAAGCAACGCTCTACAAGCTCCTGCTCACTCTCCATACCTTCCACATCGCCAATAGCAATACGATGGCGAACGTCGCGTACAGGCTTGCCAGATACTTCTCCGAAATGCCGCTCTATAAAACGTTCATCCAGATGAATTGCATCAAATCCAACAGCATCAGCAATTTCCTTTGCCGTTTCGTAGGCTCGTACTAACGGACTGCTAATAATTACATCCCATTTCTCTCCCAGCAGTGCAGCCGCGCTTTGCTTTGCCTGTTGTCTGCCCGTTTCGTTGAGCGGAATATCTTCTCTCCCTTGGATAATCTCCTGGAAGTTCCAGTCTGTTTGTCCATGTCGCACTAAACAAATTTCCGTCATGCCGTAAGCTCCTTTTTATATGATTGCTTTCTATTGTAACAGAACTTATGCATGACGGATACTATCCTTTTACTCAGCACTCGTATTTTGCTGCTTCATATATTGAAACATTTCAAGCATAATCGAAGCCATCGCAAGCTGATTTTGAAACTTAGCAACCTGATCAGGGATTGTTTTTTTGTAGAATTGAAGCGCCGCTGTCTCAAACGCTTCCCTCTCTCCCGGATTACGTGAAAGTCGTCTATACCAATGCGGCTGCTGTCTGATATAGGTTTGTAAATCCTCACGAGATTGCAAAAGTTCAATGAGCTCCTGTCTCATATATGCGCCCCCTAATCTTTTTGGAAGAAAAACGGATTATTTTGTGTTTGTGCCGGTTGCTGCTCTTGCTGCGGGACACTAGTGCCGCCCTTGAAGGATTGCATAACTTGCTGTACACTTCCGATTACACTTGTTACGTTAGCTAAATGCTGCTGCATTTGATCAACATTCATGTTTTTAATAAATGTCAGCATTTGTCCCATCCAGTCCTTTTTCGATTCCTCTTCATGCAGCACATTTGTTTGCGCTGCTGCCTGCTTCGTTTCTATCGGATGTTCCTTGTACGTGTTCCACACTGCATCCTTTTCGCCAAGTAAATACCATTCTTCATAGAACTGCTGCCACGTCTTTTCTCCATTCCGTACAATTTGAATCATTTTCGGGTGATCGCGTACAAACTGTTTGAACTTTTGCACAGAAGGATGTAGTTGTCCTCGCGCTGTGGTCATGTTCCTCACCTCATGTATTGAAATCATATACTACATTGTAAGAAAAAAACGGCGCATGGTTCGCCTATTTTTAGGCACTGCCCCGTTATTTTTGTGTAAAATTTTGTGTATAGTACGTATCGTATACTCCAACGCCTAAGCTATTGAATTTTGAGCTTAGCACGTTTTGGCGGTGTCCTTCACTATTTAGCCAGCCGTGCACCGCAGCAATACCGTCTGTATATTGTGAAGCGATATTTTCTCCAGCGACCCGAAACGTCACCTTCCCACGTGTAAGCCGATCGTCAAGCGAACCAAATTTCGGTGATTCGTGCGCGAAATAGTTGCTATCCTTCATGTCCTTACTATGCAAATAAGCAACCTCTGCCACCTCATCATCCCACGCAAGCGGCTTGAGATGATGGCGAATACGAATGATATTTGTTAAATCTAAAATTTGCTTTGCATTTGCTGTTTCTACTTCTTTCTCCCGCTCTGCCGTCAACGCCTGTGGATTCATCAACGCACCTGAATACATAACCTGATAGGGTCGTTGTTTGAGAAGCGTTTCATTATCCATATAGCGAACTCCTGTTAATTGCTGCGTAAACTTGTCAAAATACAGCTGCGCCCACCCATTTTCAATTGCAATTAACGGCTGTTCATTCACATCTGACTCAGATAGCTCAAATTCATAGCTGCTGTTATTGTAATCTAAAGCAATTTCATAAGAAAATGGTGTTAACGCATAAATATCCCCATACTTTTGTCCCATCTGGAACGGCGATACATCTATTTCCTGACCCGCAGCGTAGATTGTTACGACTTTATTTTGCCAAATACCAAACTGCACATATTGTGACAAATCAGTATTGTACACCCACCACTCATAATCATAGGCAGATGGTTCCATTCGTGATGGTTCTCCAAACAAAGCTAACACACTCTCCGAATCTCTTCCTAACATTTGTGAGAGGGCTTCAGCAGGCATTGCCTCTCCTGATCTCTTCAAGTTTGATGTAATACCTTTTTTAGGGAGCGAGTCAGACGATTTTATATACTGTGAAAAGATGAGCTTACCGTACAAATCAACAAATAATACAATAACGGTTAAAAGAAGAATCACCAATACCTTCTTCACTACAATATACCCCCTGTGGCCTTGTATCCCGAGGTACACACGGAATGCACAACAAGAATTCATATTCCCAATTCTGAAGAAAACTCGCCGACTGGCGAGCCCTGCCCTTGGGCGAAGACAGAGGCGTAGCCCTACTTATACTGTATTCCTAAAATTTCTCGCTACGTCGAATGGGCTTCCTGCTAGAAATTTATACTTTCTTAAAGTGTAGAGAAAACTCGCTGACTGACGAACCGTTAGGCAAAGACAGAAGCGTAGCTGCACTTACACCGTGTTCCTAAAACTTCCGACTACGTCGAATGGCTTCCAGCTGGAATTTTATACTTTCCTACAGTGCAAGAAAACAATCACAAATAACATTGTATATATGCTAGTATATTCAATATATCATATTTTCTCTCGTCAAGCAGGCATTCTGTCATCCTTTTCACATCTTGTTTTTGTTTGTTATCCGTTGCGCTTTCACATTATTCATACTATTATAAATTTATGGAAAATTTTCATGTATATTAAGGGGGCTATACGATGAAATTTGAAAATACAGGACTTGATGAGCAGGTCGTAGATTTCACACTGCTGACAGAGGTAATGAAAGAAAACGGATTTATTTTAGCAGGACAATGGGATTACGAACGTGTTACATATGACTATAAATTCGAAATGCTGCAAGATGTGTACTACCTACGCCTTCGAGGATATGCAGTAGAAGGAGAAGTTGGTCATAGATTCGCAAAAATTAAATTGTTAACCCCGCTTCTCGGCAAGCACTACTATCCACATGGTGTGGAGTATGGTGAAGGTGAAAACTTTCCGAAAAACGTAATAAACAGAAGCGAACAGCTTTTAAGACTCATAAAGGAAGCGTTATCAAACCTTCCAGATGCACACTAAAATCGCAAGGCGTATCAGGATAGATACGCCTTTATCAATTTCTCGACCCCGATGTGAACGGATTGGACCGGTAAGCCTATCACCGATTCAACACGTTCTTTAATCTTCTCTTGTACAGTAATACATATGGGCAAGATAGCTGTCGTATTATAAATGACAACATTCACGTGTATCACAAGCCCCTTTTCCTGTTCTTCAATCCAAATCCCCTTTCTTCCCTTTCTCCTAAAAGATTCAGGAATCTTTGAAGTTACTTTCCCCACTCCGGGCACTTCATCTACAGCCATCTCCACTAATTCTGTTACCGTTCTCTCGGCAATGCACAGCATCCCGAGCGGCAGGATTTGCTGCGGATTCATCGTTATCCTCGTCCTTCCTTTTTCTCTATCCTATGCCCCACTCTCCATTTTGGACACTAAAGAAAACTCGCCGATTGGCAAGCCCTGCTCTTGGGCGAAGACAGAGGCGTAGCCCTACTTATACTGTATTCCTAAAATTTCCGACTACGTCGAATTCGCTTCTAGCTGGAAATTTATACTTTCTTACAGTGTAAAAAAGCCCGGGAGGGTCCCGAGCTTAAATCAGATTTCACTTTTTACAGCTTGGATTGCCAGTATGGCGATAATGCGGGCTCCTCAGTTTTCTCCTTCTCCCGTTCTCGACGCGCCCATCGGAAAAAGACATAGCCGATAATCGTTCCATATACAATCTCTTGTATAATCTTCATGATTATGCCGCCCGTTTGCTGATCTTCTAGAACCGGTATCCATCCTAGAAAATCTGGTCCTGTCAACTGCAGAGAGGAGAGTGTATCAGCTGGTACACAAAGCTCCATTGCCTTCATCCAAGACTGCGGATCTGTATAGGTAGCAAATAGCGGAGTGCTTGCAAAAATAATAAGGGCACAAGCCGGCGTAAGCAGCATACCGTTCGCAAACATATAGCCGATTTTTTTGATTTCGCTAAGTGTCTGTTGATCTGGCAATGGATTTAAGACAGGCCACCACATCAGCAGCGCAAAAACGAATAAAATCGCTAGAAATGTTGGATGTCCAATATAACTTTGCTTGACTGCATCAAATACAACAGGCAAATGGTAAATGGAAAACAGAACGTTAAATAAAAGCAAAGCAACAAGCGGTTTTCCAACTGTACAGAGCAGCAGTCGAACCACTTTCATTTGAATCACTCTCTCTAGCAGCCAATTTGGCAAACCAAGCAACAAAAGCGGCGGCACTACTGTATATAAAATCGCCATCTCTGTCATATGCGCACTAAAGATAATATGACCAAGCAAGTCAATCGGACCGCCTTTGACAAAATATAATAGAACAATACCGGTAACGAAATAAAACTGCTGCTTTTTGCTTACTTTCTCAGCATTAGGAATATACGAGCGATATTTCCCAATGATTAGAAAATATGCAACTAACACTAGAATCATCATTAATAAAAAGATAGGGCTCCATAACGCTTCAAAACCGAAAATCCATAAGTTGTCCATCGGATACACCCCCCTCTGTAATTAAGAAAAACGTATACTTTCTTTACCTTGCATAAAAGGAGATTGATGATTATCAATCTCCTTTTATATCTACCACCACATAAGTAACATAAACGTTAAAATTGTCAAGAAACCGACAGCAATACCCGCGTACAAAAACAAAGCAGGAGCTTCGTGTCCTTTGTGACTCATATGCATAAAGTAGTACAGCTGAAAGATAACTTGCACAACAGCAAGTAAAATGATGAACGGTACAGTGAAAAGCGGATCAAACGTTTTTGGATACATGACTGCTAAAAACGCAATAAGCGTCAAGAAAATCATCAACGCAAACGAAATGACCTGATGCTTCATGTCTTCCGCATTCTTCTTCCGTCTGTATTCAATATTCACTTTTGAATTTGCAATTTCAGGTTGTTTTGACGCCATTGTTTATCCCACCATTCCCATTAAATAAACTACAGTGAAAATAAACACCCAAACTACATCGATAAAGTGCCAGTATAGGGACGCTACATAATATTTTGGCGCATTATACAAAGTTAAACCACGCTTGGCATTACGGAGGATAAGAGCTGAAATCCAAAGCAAACCAAAAGCGACGTGCGCACCATGTGTACCGACAAGCGTGTAAAATGCGGAACCAAACGCGCTGCTTTTGATCGTATGCTTAAAGTGTGTAACATAATGATGAAACTCATAAATTTCAAGCCCTAAGAAGGCTGCTCCTAACAACACTGTAACGATGAGCCAAAGCTGCATTTGCTTGAATTTTAAGTTCTTCATATGGTACATGGCATATACGCTTGTTAAACTGCTTGTTAACAAAAGCATGGTCGCCGCAAAGACAATCGGGAGCTCAAACAGTTCCTGCGTTGTCGGTCCGCCGTTTGTTGAGTTTTTCAAAGCAAGATATGTTCCGAAGAGAGAGGCAAACAACACCGTCTCTCCTCCAAGGAACAGCCAAAAGCCTAAGAATTTATTTTTCCCTTCCAGAGTCGCTTTCTCCGGATCGGCAGGAAGCGTTTCAAGGGTTAATCTTTCTTCTGCTTGCATTATGCCGTAACCCCCTTATCATCACCATCTAAATCTTCCTTATGAATGTGATAGCCGTGGTCATCGATGACAGAACGTAAGAGCATTGACCCAAATGTAATAGCTAAGCCGATAAACGCGACAATCAGCCACTCGGTTTCTTTTCCACCCTCCATATACATCGCTCCAAATGCAGCTATAAACAACCCTAATGAGGTTGTAAACGGCAGGAAAGAAGAGTTAGGCATATGAATATCGCCAACCGGTTCAGCAGGTGTCATTTCCTTGCGCCCTTCCATTTTTTCGATCCATAACGGATCTAAGCCGCGAACAAACGGCAATTGCTTGAAATTGTATTCTGGAGTCGGCGCTTCTACTGCCCACTCAAGTGTACGCGCATCCCATGGATCGCGTCCGGCAGCCTTGCCAGATACAGCTGTTTTCACAACATTCACCAATAAAACAATTGTCGCTAAAGCCATAAAAGCCGCACCAACAGAACTGATCAAGTTGCCTGTTTCCAGCCCCTGTCCTGGCAGGTATGTAAAGTAACGGCGCGGCATACCGAAAAGACCGAGAAAATGCTGGATAAAAAATGTTAAATGGAAACCGATAAAGAACAGCCAGAACGTGATTTTCCCTAGCGTCTCATCTAATATCCGGTTAAACATAAGCGGCCAGTAGTAGTGCGCACCTGCAAATAAACCGAATACAACACCGCCTACAATTACGTAGTGGAAATGCGCCACAACGAAGTAGCTGTCATGGAACTGATAATCTGCCGGCGCTGAAGCAAGCTGAACCCCTGTTACTCCACCCATTACGAAGGATGGAATAAAAGCCACTGCATACAGCATAGCAGTTGTAAAACGGATGTTTCCGCCCCACATTGTAAACAGCCAGTTAAAAATTTTAATCCCTGTTGGAACAGCGATCGCCATTGTTGCAACAGCGAAAATCGCATTAGCGATAGGACCCATACCAACTGTGAACATATGATGCGCCCATACCATGAAGCCTAAAAAGCCAATTAACACTGTCGCAAAGACCATAGAAGAATATCCGAATAAACGCTTCTTCGAGAATGTTGCAAACACTTCAGAAAAAATACCGAATGCTGGAAGTACAAGAATGTATACTTCAGGATGCCCGAAAATCCAGAATAAATGTTCCCAAATAATTGTGTTCCCGCCAAGAGCCGGATCAAAGAATGCTGTACCAAATAAACGATCGAGCATTAATAATGCCAAACCGACAGTTAACGGCGGAAATGCAAACAAAATGAGTGCAGAAACGACGAATGCTGTCCATGTGAACATTGGCATACGCATATACGTCATACCTGGTGCACGCATATTGATGATGGTAACAAGGAAGTTAATTCCCCCAATTAACGTACCTATACCGGAAATCTGCAAACCGAGAATATAAAAATCAACGCCATGCGTTTGCGAAGCAAGCGTTAAAGATGCGTAAGACGTCCAGCCCGCATCTGGAGCGCCGCCTAAAAACCAGCTGCAGTTTAAGAAAACTCCCCCAAAGAAGAACAGCCAAAAGCCCAATGCGTTAATGTACGGAAATGCTACGTCGCGCGCTCCAATTTGAAGCGGCACTACCGCATTTAAGAAAGCAAATATGAGCGGCATGGCTGCCAAGAAGATCATCGTTGTGCCGTGCATCGTTAATACTTGATTATATGCATCTCCTACTAGGAAGTCATTGTTCGGCACAGCAAGCTGAAAGCGGATAAACAAAGCTTCGATTCCGCCAGCAACAAAGAACAATCCGCCAGCAACCAAATACAAAATGGCGATTTTCTTATGGTCTACCGTCGTTAAGTAATCCCAAAGAACGCTTTTTTTCTTTGCTACAGAACTCACGTTTTTACCTCCCCTTCGTGATTTTTCCCCTTTAATTTACTGCGTAACCTTTAAGCTCTTTAAATACACTGTTAAAGCGTCAATTTCTTGATCTGTCAAGTTGCCGTACTTTCCAGTCATTTTATTACCCGGTTTCATGCTTTCTGGATCCTTTAACCAGTTTTTAATATTTTCATCAGTTTGATCTGCAATACCTGCTACCAGATCACGGTCACCGAAATTAGCTAAGCTCGGTGCAATACGCGCTGCAGCCGGACGAGAGTCGTTGCCTGCTACAGCATGACAGCCCACACAGCTCTGTTGGAAAATTTCTTCCCCTTGCTGTGCCTGTGCAGTATCTGCGGTTTCTTTGCCATCCTGCTTTTCCATGGCAGCGATCCAAGCTTTGTACTCGCTTTCTTCAAGCGCTTTCACCTTAAATTGCATCAATGCATGTGAAGGACCGCAAAACTCTGTACAAAATCCGTTGTACGTTCCTGCCTTATCTGCTTGAATCCACATCTTGTTTGTGTTTTCTGTATTTGTATCTATTTTCCCTGCCAAGGACGGAACCCAGAAAGCGTGCTTAATATCCGCTCCCTTTAAGTTTAAGTATACCTTTTTCCCCGTAGGGATGACCAATTCCTGAGACGTGACTACTTTATCCGTCTTATAAGCAAATTCCCACCAATAAAGACGCGCTGTAACATCAATTACAACCGTATCCTTATCAAGCTTTGCCTTTTCTGCTGCGCTTACATCCGCAAGCTTAAATGTGTATGTAACAGTAGGAACAGCTAAAATTAACAGCAAGAGAATTGGAATAACAGTCCAAATAATCTCCAGCTTATGACTCCCCTCCACTTGCTTCGGAATAACGTGCTCTTGCCCCTTTTTCTGACGAAATCTCACAATTACGTAGAAAAAAATGACCGAGACAACCGCCACTACGAACACCATAATCACGCTGGATAATATTAATAAATCATACTGCATCTTGGCTGCTTCGCCTTGCGGAATCAAAGTAGATTGAAATTCTTTACCGCATCCCCCTAACAGTAAAGACAGCAAGGAAACGAGCGAAACCAATCGCCACTGTTTCTTCATGCAAACAAACCCCGCTTTCTTTGTTGATTAGATTTTACTTTATAGCAATTAAAGTAAATCTCGACGTAAAAAATCCCCTTGTCACTCTACTAAAAAAACGCAATTTTCGGAATAATATATGTTTTTATAAGGCAACCGGAATAACCGATTGCCTTATCTGAAAAACCCCATTTAGAACATCACAACTACAATCATTAAACCAAATAAAATCAATAAGTAGTTCAATGAATATACAAACATTTGAACGGACCATTTGATGTCATCTTTTGTGCGGAAGCCATACAGCCCGAGTGCAAACCAGCCAATATTTAAAAGCGTCGCAACTACCATGAATGTAGTACCGAGCGAGTGCATATAAAATGGAAGCGGCAGCAAGCACGCGACCCAAATGATGATTTGCCGTTTTGTCATCTCAAAACCATGTACAACAGGCAGCATTGGAATGCCAGCTTTCCGGTATTCCTCTACACGCTTCATCGCCAATGCGAGGAAATGCGGAATTTGCCAAATGAACATAATTAAGAACATCATCCAAGCGATGAAGTCCAAATCTGGATCAAGCGCAGCCCATCCGATAAGAGGCGGCACCGCTCCTGAAACACTTCCAATTACTGTATTAAGCGTGTATGTTCGTTTTGTCCATAATGAATAAAGCACCACATACGTAAACGTGCCGATGAATCCAATCAACGCAGCCATTGGAGTTGTCAGCAATAAAAATGCAAAGCCAAGTAGTAATAATATAATACCGAGAGTTAAAACAAAATTCCCTTTAAACTTCCCAGTAACCGTCGGTCGATGCTTCGTCCGCTCCATTAAATGATCGATATCGCGGTCAATATAATTATTTAAACTGCAGGAACCTGCGATAATAAGCGACGAGCCAAGTAATGTAAACACCATTTTGTCGAGCTCATGCAAAAAACTGAGTCCATTATAATGGAGAGCGAGCCAAAAGCCCGTAAATGTTGTCAACGCGTTTGAATTGACAATCCCCATTTTCAAAAGTGCAACCATATCCTGCTTCCACGTTGTTTGCGGTACATCATTCACAGTTGATTGCTCGTGTACCTGTGTTGCCTGACTCACTTTCTTCAACCCCTTTCCATCCATTTACAAACTGCTTTTCTATCTATACGGCAATATTATTACGGTAGAGATATTGTTTTTATCAGTCTATATTAAAATGCACAAAACTTGCTCGATTATATTAAAACACATTTCGTGAGAGAATTGTGAAGAAAACATGAACATTATGTGTCTTTTTCAAACAGGCTTTTTTTATCTGTTATAATCATAACATGAATTTGTTTCCATGATAAATATTTTTGTCCAAAATTGCACTGAATTGTTTGGAATTGGATATCGTTGTTATTTTTTTACAAAACAGAACACCTTTATACCTCTATGTATATACATCATAAAACATCATTTCCAACCCCTCACATCTCTTTGCTATTTTCTAAAGTTTTATATATCATAGGACTGTGACAAATGTGTTATTTATAATGGAAGACTCATCTCATCAAGATATTGTAGCATAATTTCATTTCAGAAAGTAGGTGAACGGGTTGCGACGTTTCCTGAAACTGCTAGGAGTTGTAACCAGCTTAAATCTTTTATTTGTTCTACTCGGGGGAGCATTAGTGACAAAAACAGGTTCCGGACTTGGCTGCGGAAGAGAATGGCCGCTTTGTCACGGACAGCTTATCCCAAACCCGCTCACGCTTGAAACTGTAATTGAATTAAGCCATCGTCTCACATCTGGCGCAGCAGGGATTTTAGTGACTGTATTATGCATACTGTCATGGCGGTATTTAGGTCATATACGTGAAACGAAGCCGCTTGCCATTGTTTCCTTTTCATTTTTACTCGCACAGGCGCTAATCGGCGCAGCTGCAGTTGTTTGGGGGCAATCAGCTGCTGTACTGGCGATTCATTTTGGAATTTCTCTCATTTCATTTGCAGCCGTTATTTTGCAGACACTTCTTATTTTTGAAGTGGACAAAAAGTTTGATGCACAGTCGGTTGCGCTTGATAGCAAAATGAAATTTCATATTTATGGTATAACCATTTACAGCTATATTGTCGTGTACACCGGGGCGCTCGTTCGCCATGAGCATGCAAGTTTAGCTTGCCCCACTTTTCCTCTTTGCAGTAAAAATAGTCCATTTCCTACCCAATTTCATGAGTGGGTACAGATGGGGCATCGCTTTGCTGCAATCTTGATTTTCATTTGGATCGGCTATGCATTGTTGCTCGCTGCAAGGGAATATCGAGGACAGCGCGTCATCTATTACGGCTGGCTCACTTCATTCATTCTTGTTTGTTTACAAGCTATCTCAGGCATACTTATCGTCTATACAGAATTAAACCTATACGTTGCCTTAATGCACGCACTTTTCATTTCTTGCTTATTCTCTGTACTTTGCTACCTTGTTTTACTTGCATCGCGAAGCAAAACAAATAAACAAGCAAACAATGATCATACCTTCCACAAAAAAACCTCTATCTAAATAAGATAGGGGTTTTTTTTCTAGCAGAACTGTTCTCGAAGTTTATACTTTTTTAAAACAACAAAAAGGACGCTCCTGACATATGTCAGCGAGGCGTCCTTTTTTTATTACTTCTCCAACTCGATGAGAAGGTCGCCCGTTTGAATGGCATCGCCATCCTTCACGTACACTTCCTTAACAGCTGCTGAAAACGGAGCTTGTACTGTTGTTTCCATTTTCATCGCCTCTGTAATAGCGATCGTATCGCCTTTTTTCACATGATCGCCCGCCTTTACAAGCACCTTAATTACCGTTCCCGGCATCGTTGCGCTAATATGGCTCAGATTATCACGATTTCCTTTTACACGCTGCGCTACTGTAGATTGGATACTTTCATCCTTCACGATCACTTCACGCGGTTGTCCATTTAATTCAAAGTATACAACGCGTGTTCCATCCGGCTGCGGTTCACCAATTGACACAAGTTTTACAATCAGCGTTTTTCCGCGCTCAATTTCTACCTCTACCTCTTCTCCTAAGCGCATGCCGTAGAAGAATGTCGGGGTATCCAAAACAGAGAGCGTTCCGTACCTCTCATGAATGTTTTGATAATCCATAAACACCTTCGGATATAAAGCGTACGAAAGCGCATCAAATATCGTGACTTGACGATTCAGCTTATGGAACAGCTCTTCCTTCAGTTTGCTAAAGTCTACCGGCTCAAGCAATTCACCAGGACGAACGGCAAGAGGTTGTTTACCCTTTAAAACAATGCGCTGCAGCTCTAATGGGAATCCTCCGTGCGGCTGTCCAAGATAGCCTTCAAACATTTCTACAACAGAATCCGGGAAGTCAAGCGTTGCACCGCGCTCGAAAATATCTTCCTCTGTTAGGTTGTTTTGCACCATAAACAACGCCATATCTCCTACTACCTTCGAGGACGGCGTTACCTTGACGATATCGCCAAACAAATCGTTTACGCGGCGGTACATCACTGTTACCTCATCAAAACGCTCACCAAGACCGACAGCTTTTGCTTGCTGCTGCAAGTTGCTGTATTGTCCGCCTGGCATTTCATGCATGTATACGTCTGTATGCGGCGCGTTCATCCCGCTTTCAAAACGGCCATAGTATTTGCGTGTATCTTCCCAATAACGAGAAAGTTGTTCCAGCGCCCCGATGCTTACGTCCGGCTGACGCTTATGTCCTTCCAACGCATAGTATAGTCCGTTCGCACTCGGCTGAGATGTTAAGCCAGCCATAGAGCTCACTGCTACGTCTACAATATCAACACCTGCTTCAATGGCTTTTGCGTACGTGTAAATACCATTTCCGCTCGTATCATGCGTATGAAGGTGAATTGGAAGCGATACAGCATCCTTTAATGCAGATACCAAATCATAAGCAGCCTGCGGCTTTAACAGACCCGCCATGTCTTTGATTCCTAAAATATGAGCACCTGCTGCCTCAAGCTCCTTGGCCATATTGGTGTAGTATTTGAGATCATATTTGCTGCGAGATGGGTCATGAATATCTCCTGTGTAGCAAATAGCTGCTTCGGCAAGCTTACCGTTTTGACGAACTGCATCAATGGCGACACGCATTCCTTCAACCCAGTTTAAGCTATCAAATACGCGGAACACATCAATCCCCGCTTGCGCTGAGCTTTCCACAAACTTTTGAATGACATTGTCTGGATAATTCGTATACCCAACTGCATTAGATGCGCGAAGCAGCATTTGGAATAAAACGTTCGGAACACGCTTGCGAAGCTGCAGCAATCTTTCCCATGGATCTTCTTTTAAGAAGCGGTACGCCACATCAAACGTTGCGCCGCCCCACATTTCCATGGAGAACAAGTTCGGCAGCAAATGAGCAGTAGGCTCGGCAATGTTTTTCAGATCCTGCGTACGAACTCTCGTCGCCAATAACGATTGATGCGCATCACGGAATGTTGTATCAGTGAGCAATACTTTCTTTTGCTCCTGCACCCATTTCACTAAGCCGTCAGCACCGCGCTCATCTAGAATGTTTTTCGTTCCTGTTAAGGACTCTGCATAATCAAACTTCGGCAAACGAGGCTCAACGAAAATCGGCTTTTCATTTTTACCGATACCTGGGAAGCCGTTAACCGTAATAGATCCGATATATGTTAGCATTTTTGTCCCGCGGTCTTTTCTTTTCGGGAATACGAACAATTCCGGTGTTGTATCAATAAAGGATGTATCATATTCACCAGATAAGAAATTCGGATGCTTTACTACGTTTTCTAAGAACGGAATATTAGTTTTAATGCCGCGAATACGGAATTCTTTCAGGTTTCGCTCCATTTTGGCAGCTGCTTGCTCAAATGTAAGTGCCCATGTTGTTACCTTTACAAGCAAAGAATCATAGTACGGTGTAATAACCGCCCCTTGGAAGCTGTTTCCTGTATCTAAACGTACCCCAAAGCCGCCGCCGGAACGATACGCCATAATTCTTCCTGTGTCTGGCATAAAGTTGTTAAGCGGGTCCTCTGTAGTTACGCGTGATTGAATCGCATAGCCGTGCGTTTGAATTTTATCCTGATGCGGAATAGCAATTCTGTCACTATGTAGTGTATAGCCCTCTGCAATTAAAATTTGCGTCTGAACAATGTCGACTCCCGTAATCATCTCTGTAATTGTATGCTCTACTTGAATACGCGGATTCACTTCAATGAAATAGAATTTATCGTCTTTTACAAGAAACTCTACTGTTCCTGCATTGATATAATTCACATTTGCTGATAATTTGACAGCCGCTTCACAGATTTGGTTGCGCAAGCCCTCTGAAAGAGAAACGCTCGGTGCTACTTCAACAACTTTCTGATGACGACGCTGTACAGAGCAATCTCTCTCAAACAAGTGCACAACATTGCCGCTCTTATCGGCAAGAATTTGTACTTCAATATGCTTTGGATTTTCTACAAACTTCTCTACATATACTTCATCGCTTCCAAAGGCTGCTTTTGCTTCAGATTTTGCGCGATCATATGCTTCCTGTAATTCAGCAGCCTCACGAACAATACGCATCCCACGACCGCCGCCGCCAAGAGCTGCCTTAATGATAATAGGATAATCATATGCTTGCGCGAAGCTTCGTACTTCTTCTAAGCTTTCAACGGGACCATCGCTTCCCGGAATAACAGGAATACCGGCAGCCACTGCTTGTCCCCTTGCTTTCACCTTATCCCCAAACATATCTAGATGTTCGCTTTTTGGTCCGATGAAAACAATTCCCTCTTCTTCACAGCGTCTTGCAAATTGAATATTTTCAGATAAAAAGCCGTAACCCGGATGAATGGCATCCACACCGTTACGTTTTGCAATTTTGATAATTCCTTCAATATCAAGATATGCATCAATTGGTTTTTTACCTTCTCCTACTAAATACGCCTCATCCGCTTTATAACGGTGATAGGAACCAGCATCTTCTTTTGAGTAAATCGCAACAGTCCGCAATCCGAGTTCTGTACACGCGCGGAACACACGAATCGCGATCTCACCGCGGTTTGCAACTAATACTTTTTGAATGTTCTGCAGCTTTCTCATACATTCTCCCCTTTTCTTGCTGTTTGTTGGAACACATTTCAATTATCATACACCATTTTTCAGAATTTGATAAGTTTTCTGTATCATTCATTTCACACATGAAGTATAACACACATATCGAAAGGTAACCATAAAAAACATATAATTTTCAGAAAATTATGACATACCATTCTTTTAGAAACAACATAAAAAAGATAGTTAATAACAAGGTTCACCTTATATTTATCGTTATAACGCATCGTTTCTTTACATAGGGTTATGTTTTTTAGATAAAGGCATTCATAAAAATAACAATAATTTTTTACATTTTTTTCTTGTGTCCTCTATTATCTGTTACATCATTTTTTATAACCAAAGATGGAACAAGCACAGCAGCACAGATAAAGTAAGGTTTTCATATGTTTTGGCCAAAGAAGGCGATTTAACTGCAAAAAACTGGTAACAGGAGTAGAGCGATATCCGACCTTCTTACTTTGTTAAAGAAAGCTCGCCGATTGGCGAAGACAGCGGCGTAATCGCATTTACACTGTATTCCTACAATTTTCGGCTACGTCGACTAGGCTTCTATCTCAGTAAAGAAAACTCGCCGACTGGCGAGCCCTGCCCTTGGGCGAAGACAGAGGCGTAGTTGCACTTATACTTTGTTCCTAAAATTTCTCACTACGTCGAATTGGCTTCCAGCTAGAAATTTATACTTTCTGAAAGTGTAAAAAAAGCTTTGTATCTTTGTACAAAGCTTTGATCTATCAAATATATCCTACTTCACTACCACCAGATGCGGTTTTTGCGGTGCCGGTTGTTTTGCACGCTTTTCCTGCGCCTTCACCTGACTGGCAACATTCGCTAACATTCCCATTGCTATTAAATTTGCCACCAAGGAACTGCCGCCGCTGCTGACAAATGGAACAGGCACACCCGTGAGCGGCAGCAGCCCTGTCACACCGCCGACGTTCACAATCGTTTGCATGCCAATCATACTCCCTACACCAATCGCAATCATACTGCCAAATGGATCTTTACATCGCTGGGCAATCTTGAAAGCCTTAAGTACAATAAGCCCCAGGGATGCAAGGATAACTGTTACACCTAAAAATCCCAGCTCTTCCGATACAATCGCCATAATAAAATCAGTATGCGGCTCTGGCAAATAGCCATATTTTTGCACGCTGTTACCCAGCCCTAAACCGCTGATACCTCCAGATGCGATTGCAATAAAGGAGTTGATTATATGAAAGCCCTCTCCTTCTGGATCTTGGAATGGATTGAAGAAGGTTTCAATCCGACTAAATTGCTCCTTAGTCAAACCAAACTTTACAATGAGACAAATAAGAGGCACCCAAATGATGGATGTAAGAAGTATTCTCTTCATCCACACATCCACGCGAATACCTGAACAAAAAATCATCATTCCCACAATTCCAACAATGAGCATGTCCGTTCCTAAATCAGGCTGCATTTTAATAAGAACAAGCACAGTAAACAAAAATCCCCATGTTCCAATTTTGCTTCGTCCTGCTATTCTATCTTGTTCGTGCCATTTTGCAAAAAAACGGGCAATCACGATAATGACGCACAGCTTAATCAATTCAGACGGCTGTGTGCCCCATAGCCATGACTTCGCATTGTTCACAACCGTCCCGAACACCAACACAAGAATCAGGACAAATGGTCCCCCTGCATAGATTGAAACAGCCACAATCTTCTTTTTCCAAACATGATACGGAATAGATGCCAGCACGACAAATAAAAAGAATCCGATAATTAGTGATCTCAACTGTGAGAGGAAAAACTGGTCGCTCGGATAGCCATATTTCGTAATAGCGACAATCGAACTGGAACTATATACCATAATAATCCCAAGCGTGCAAACTATCAGCAGCGGAAGCAATAAAGTGTAATCAAATGACTTCCATGCTCGTTTCATCGAATTCCCCCCTTCTCCGGTCGTTTTACATGTTGTATTCCATACAAAAATCGTGTATTCCTTCCCCTCAGAGGACATCCATTCTTCAGCTATGTATAGACAATTTTTTACACAAAAGAGCTCGAGCCTTGTTCGGCCGAGCTCCTTATTATACATTATGGTTGATTTTTCGTAAACGCCTCATGCAGGGCAGATAACTCACGCTCAAGCTCCCCTAAAATCTCCTTACCTTGCGCTTCTTCAATTAAGCCAAGTCTAACGGCAAAGTCGACTTCGCGGGACAACCCGAACATTTGCGTATCCAGCACCTCCTCGTACAATGGACATTGAGGCATTGTCAGATGATCCATTTGCACATGAATGAGTTTTAAAATTTTTTCTGCATCAGCTTTTAGAAGGGCAAGAGCCTTATCCTGATGATTCGTTACCGTCTCAGACGCCAAATTGGTTCCCTCCGTTTCCGTCCAACTCTCCTATCTCTTAATATTATAGATAGTTTTGGCAAATTGCAATAGAAAACTTTTCTGCGACCTTAGCAGATGACAACTGTTTCTATCCCTATTATACTGAAACATGGGAGTAAAAAACAAATGGGGGCGTTCTCATGACGAATGAAATTTTATTAATAAACGGAAACGTCAAGTTTTCGATTACATTGGACCCTAGTGTTTGGATTTTCGATGATCGAAAAGTAGATTTGTGTACATACTTTAACGAGCCACGGTTGGAGCAAAACCAACTAGAGCAATATACAAAAAGCGCTGCGGAGCATTGGGATCGTGAAATTCGCGAAGGAGCTGCATTCCCTCCAATTCAACGCAGCGTCACAAAGTTTGAAAAGGAAAAAATGATTACCGGGACATTTGCAATGCCGCTGCGGCCATTTTTACAAAATGCAGAGGTGAACGAAGGAGCACACTCAGTCGAGATTCATACAGAAACAAATGTTTATACCCTCACCTTACAGGATGCGATGCAAGCTATTCTTGGCTTTTCGAAGGATGGTAAACCGCTCCGCGAAGATGGTCCGGTTCATCTCTATTTCGGAGACGGCTCCAACGTTACTAACCCTATCGTTCAAGTCCGCCGATTTACTGTGTTATAAAGAAAACTCGCCGACTGGCGAGCCCTTCCCTTGGGCGAAGACAGAGGCGTAGTTGCACTTATACTTTGTTCCTAAAATTTCTCGCTACGTCGAATTGACTTCCTGCTAGAAATTTATACTTTCTTAAAGTATAAAGAAAACTCGCCGACTGGCGAGCCCTTCCCTTGGGCGAAGACAGAGGCGTAGTTGCACTTATACTTTGTTCCTAAAATTTCTCACTACGTCGAATTGACTTCCTGCTAAAAATTTATACTTTCTTAAAGTATAAAGAAAACTCGCCGACTGGCGAGCCCTTCCCTTGGGCGAAGCTGATTCAAGGGAGCTTTCTGTGTGTTCTTCCCCACAAAAGGCGCTTTTTGTGGGGAAGGTGATTGGACTGCGAGGGACGGGGAGCTTGATAACACCCAATCTTACAATAAATCAGCAGCTAACTGCGCAAGGCTAGAGCGTTCTCCTTTGACAAACTTCATATGTCCGCTTATTTTTTGCTCCTTAAACTTCTCTACCACGTAGGTAAGACCGTTATTGTATTCATCAAGATACGGATGATCAATTTGCTGCGGGTCGCCCATCAGCACAATTTTACTTCTTTCTCCAACGCGTGTTAAAATCGTTTTCACTTCATGCTTCGTTAAATTTTGCGCCTCATCAATAATGATAAACTGCTCAGGTATGCTGCGGCCGCGAATATACGTTAACGCCTCTACTTCAATGGACCCCATGCCCGCTAAAATGGCATCTAGCTCTCCTGGCTTTTTCGTATTAAACAGATATTCGAGATTATCGTAAATAGGCTGCATCCACGGGCGCAGCTTTTCTTCCTTCTCTCCTGGCAAATATCCAATATCCTTTCCTACCGGTACAATCGGGCGGGCTACAAGAAGCTTTTTATATAGCCCTAAATCCTCTGTTTGCATCAATCCTGCCGCCAATGCAAGCAATGTTTTCCCAGTTCCCGCTTTTCCAATCAGCGTAACAAGCGGGATATCCTCTCGCAGGAGAAGTTCCATACCCATAATTTGTTGGACATTGCGCGGGCGAATCCCCCAAATTTGCTCATTAGGAAACACTAGCTTCTTTACTTTTTTGCCTGTGTGATCAACAATTCCAATCGCTGATCCTGATCCGCCAAGCGAATCCTTCATAAGTACAAATTGATTTGAATAAAATGGATGATTTGCAATTTCAGAAACAGGAAGCTCCCCTTTTTCATAAAAACGATTCAGCAGCTCTTTTTGTATGTAAAATTCTAAGAAGCCCGTATATATATTATCCACTTCAATCACGCGGTCGCTTAAATAATCTTCCGCCTGTAATCCAAGGGCATCAGCTTTTACGCGTACGAGCACGTCCTTGCTCACAAGAATGACTGGTCTTCCGTTTTCCTTCGCTTGCTCTTCAAGCGATAAATTCTTTGCCACTGCTAAAATGCGGTTATCGTTCGTTTTTTCCACAAAAATATCCTGCAGTTGAACGAACGAGCGGTGGTTTAACTCGATGCGGAACGTTCCGCCATTTTCGAGCGGGATACTGTCATGAAGTTTGCCAACCTCTCGGAATTTGTCAATTAACTTTGAGACGTAGCGTGCATTTCGACCGACCTCATCCATGTAACGTTTCTTAGAATCTACTTCTTCTAGCACGACTGCCGGTATAACCACCTCGTTATTATCAAACGAAAATAGTGACAGCGGATCTTGCAAAAGCACATTCGTATCGAGAACATAGATTTTACTCAATCTGTTACCCCCTGACTCCACCATAGTTTGTAGAACAAGGGTTTCATCCATACAGGCTATGGACGAACCGTTGTTATTAATATATGAACCGTACCTACAAGATAGAATGACAAAAACGGAAACTTTCCTCATTTCAGTGACAAAAAAGGACGAACACATCTACTGTCCGCCCTTATATACACTACAGTGCTTGTATGGCTGACAACACTTGGCTGTCGAGTTTCGCCGCCGCACGCGCATCATATGTTTTTTCATACTTCGGTTCTACAGAAATTTTGGAACCATAAAACATTACGTCCCTTACTTCCTCAATCGCAATTTCAACTAGCGCCAGCTTTAACGGCACACCTTCCATGCGATTGGTTTGAATGCTTGCTTTACCGCTGATAGAATAGACGGATTCATTCGCAATCACATTTAACGTAACGGCTCCATTGCTGCGCACGTTTTCGACGATACGGGAACGTTGATCAACCGCAAAACGAACAGAAGATTCATTCATCGCATACACCCAGGAAATCGCGCTCACGCTTGGAGTCCCTTTTTCAAAATCAATAGTCGCAATCGTTACAATGCGTTCTTCCTGAAGAGCTTGAATCAACTCTGCTGTTAGTACAGGTTCTACTATGTTTGCCATGTTTCCACCCCCCATGTTTATTAGTTCTCTTTCCTGCTGTTCATTCCCTCCTGCCTAAGAAGGAATGAACGGACTGAAGTGATTTTACACTTTAAGAAAGTATAAATTTCTAGCTGGAAGATAATTCGGCGCAGTTGGAAATTTCAGGAGCAAAATATAAGTGCAACTACGCCTCTGTCTTCACCCAAGGGCAGGACTCGCCAATCGGCGAGTTTTCTTTATCTATGCCGTTATTGAGAAGTTAACACTTGCTGTACATTTTTATCATACCTTGCTTTTCGAATATTGAAAATATTTATTTTATACATCTCGGTATAAACCACTATCGCTTTCGTGATATACTGAATACAACATCATTTGTTTTCCGAGGTGACAGTAATGAGAGTAAAATGTATTTTATGTGACACAATTGAAGCGCTTCATGACGAAGACCCGCTGGCAAAACGGCTGCGCAATCGCCCGATTCATACATATATGTGCAAAAGCTGCCATGACCGAATTTCTGAACGTACAGCCCAACGCATAGAGACTGGGGCTTTCCGTTTATATAGCGGCAAGAAAATGGAAGAGGATTGGTAGAGTGAAGATGGGGATATGGGCTGGATTTTGGAGCGGAACCCTTCTTGGATTCTTCCATTGTTCCGAAGGTTTTCTAGAGATCGGAGCTAAACCATTCCCCACAAAGTACACTTCCTGTTCTGTAAACAAGACCCTTTTATTGTTGTTGATTTTTCGATAATGGGAAAACGCTATTTCATTTTCTTATTAGCTTATTTTTCTATTGCTAATCTGAATACCAAAAGAGCAAGCACACTTGTTATGGGAGTCATTACTATTGTTTCCAAGCTAGAGATCGACACTAAATTGCCTATTGTATTGAGCACCATAATTCCAAACAAAATCCATATACTGACATTCACAGTTCTTTGGAACTTTCCTTTAAAAATATACCCTGCCTTTGCAGCAATAATAATAATAAATAGTATTTGAATCACTATTGATATGCTTTCAAAAATAATTACATCCCTCTCGCTCTTTAACTGCCCTCCCCATGTGAAATGATGCGGCATAATCTTCAAAAGTATCAGGATATGCATCAAAAGTGCTATTGTGTTAATGGCAATTATTATATTACTTGCTAACCTAACACTGATTATTTGTTTCATGCCTCCACCCCTTATAGTGAGATAGTTTGACCAGAAATATATGGTGAAATTTAACATGAACTAAAACAAAGGAACTTCTACAACACTCGAAGTTCCTCAAACATATTTTAGTAATTTTGAAACTTCTCCGGCTCCCGTTCCATTTGCTCTAAAAAACAATCAATCAGCTCTGTTGGAAAGCGCGTTGATTTTGTCTGTCCTTCCTTCGTGTACGTAACAAGGTACATCTCCTCGTCCTTCTCAATTGTAACCTGTTCCACACCGTGGTCATTCTTGAGCACACCATCAAACAGTTCATAGGTTTCCTGCGCAGCCCCGTCATTCGGTCTTGCTTCCGCAATCATTTTAATCGTAAGCCAGTTATATAAGGCATCTTGCAACGATCTCATGCCCTACACTCCCTTCGCCTGTTCTTTTTTCGCCTGATGTAAGCGGATTTTGTAAATACCGAGAATGATCGCCGCAATAACCAATCCTTCTGCGATCGGTAAAAAGACTGCAAAAAATGTTAATACAGAGCAACCAAGAACGAGTGATATGTAAACGACAACATTTTTAAGCAACGGCAGCTTACGGGCAAAACCTAGATTAAATACGATAATACTTAACACAATTACAGTCCCATATAAAAGCCACATGCCTGTCTCTGTGTTATCCCCTACGTCATACAGCCTTGCGAAAAAAGTCATTCTCTCCAGCATGCTTCGCTTCCTCCCCTTATGTATTCATTCTATTCTTAGAGTACATGGAGGAACCGCCCCTGTCTAGCGAAAACGCATTCTCTTCCAGTTTATCCATGGCAGAAAAAGCATTGGAAGATTCACCATAAACCTTTTCCTGCTAGATAAGAGAAAGAGGAATACACTGTATCTATAGTTGAAACCTACACTGTACATACATCAAATGTGTTGGTCATAAAGGAGCATAATATAAAAAACATAAACAAGGCCTCCAGAATCTGGAGGCCTTGTTTATGTTTTTTTCTGCAGTTTCCCGCAAAATCTCTCCTTAGAGCTGCCTGTTAGGATGAGCGCACAGGGGCTTCAGCAAATATTTTTCACTGAGCCATGTCCGCGCTTTTCACATTAAGCTTGTTCTGCGTATTTCTTCTTCTTCGCTGCTCTTTCACGTTCATTTTTATCAAGAAGTTTTTTGCGCAGACGGATAGATTGCGGTGTGATTTCGCAATATTCGTCATCATTCAAATATTCAAGCGATTCTTCCAGCGTCATGATACGAGGCTTTTTCATCGTTGTTGTTTGGTCTTTGTTCGCTGAACGAATGTTTGTCGCTTGCTTTACTTTTACAACGTTTACTGTTAAATCATTCTCACGTGTATGCTCACCAACAATCATACCCTCATACACTTCCGTACCTGGCTCGACAAAAATAGTACCACGATCTTCTACCCCCATAATACCATAAGAGGATGCTTTTCCAGCTTCCATCGATACAAGCACACCTTGACGGCGGCCGCCGACTTGACCTGGCTGCATTGGCTGATAGCTATCGAACGTATGATTTAAAATACCGTAGCCGCGCGTTAGTGTCATAAAGTCTGTAGAATAACCGATTAAACCGCGTGCAGGCACCAAGAAGACTAAGCGCACTTGGCCGCTGCCATTATTGATCATATCAAGCATTTCGCCTTTACGCTCTCCCATAGACTCAATGATAGATCCGACATTTTCTTCTGGCACATCGATTTGTACACGCTCTATCGGTTCGCAGCGTACGCCATCAATCTCACGGATAATAACTTCAGGTTTAGACACCTGCAGCTCGTATCCTTCACGACGCATATTTTCAATAAGGATGGACAAATGCAGCTCTCCGCGCCCAGAAACAATCCAAGCATCTGGAGAATCCGTATTGTCTACGCGCAAGCTTACGTCTGTTTGCAGCTGTGAACGAAGACGCTCTTCAATTTTTCGTGCTGTTACAAACTTTCCTTCCTTACCTGCAAACGGGCTGTTATTTACAAGGAATGTCATTTGCAATGTAGGCTCATCAATGCGCAGTACTGGAAGAGCTTCTTGGTGTTCAACTGGGCATACTGTTTCTCCGACATTAATATCTTCCATACCAGAAACAGCGATTAAATCCCCAGCCTTTGCTTCCTGTACCTCTTCACGCTTTAGACCGAAGAAGCCGAAAATTTTTGTTACGCGGAATTGCTTCACGCTGCCGTCAAGCTTCATTAACGCTACCTGCTGCCCAACCTGCATCGTCCCGCGGAATACGCGGCCAATTCCAATACGGCCAACATAGTCATTGTAGTCAAGAAGCGCAACTTGGAATTGCAGAGGCTCCTCGCTATTGTCTGTAGGTGCCGGGATATTCTCAACGATTGTGTCAAATAACGATTTCATATTTTCTTCTTGGTCAGCTGGGTCTGAGCTTAGGCTCGCTGTACCATTGATACCAGAAGCAAAGACAACTGGGAACTCTAGCTGCTCCTCATTTGCGCCAAGCTCGATAAATAAGTCTAACACTTCATCAACCACTTCGTTTGGTCGCGCAAAATCACGGTCAATTTTGTTTACAACAACGATTGGTGTTAAATTTTGCTCAAGCGCCTTTTTTAGAACAAAGCGCGTTTGCGGCATACAGCCTTCATATGCGTCCACAACTAATAATACGCCGTCAACCATGCGCATAATACGTTCTACCTCGCCGCCGAAGTCCGCATGTCCAGGTGTATCCAAAATATTAATGCGTGTACCATTATAATTAATCGCGGTATTTTTCGCTAAGATTGTAATCCCGCGTTCTCTCTCTAAATCATTGGAGTCCATTGCACGCTCATCCACATGTTCGTTTGACCGAAACGTCCCCGCTTGACGCAGTAATTGGTCGACAAGCGTCGTTTTTCCGTGGTCAACGTGGGCGATGATCGCGATATTTCGTAAATCTTCTCGTTTTTTCAATCTGTCCAGCTCCTACTATTCATCTTTTTAACCCTTTCTATTATAAGAGCGAACCCGACTAAGTTGCAACCAAGATCATGTAAAGAATACAGACCCGAACATAAATCTTCAGCTTTTTGATACAAAAAAGGATGGTTACTCACTTGCAGTCGGTCCCTCTCATCGGATCTTTTCCCTAAAATACACGAACAAATTTTATGTTCGTATCCTAAAATTAATTGTTTTCTCATAATTGTGTAAAGTACAATATACACGGAGGGTGAAAATATATGGAAAAACTTCAATATCGCTTTTTGATTCTTGCTGTTATTGCTGTTATCTTTATGATTGGCATCGGCATTATGATTGCCGAAAAAAGCTCCATTGGTGTCGCTGCTTGTATCATCGGTCTGCTCGTAACAATGGGCTACGGCTTTGCAACAAAACGAAAGCTTCGCAAGGGATAATTTCTGTGAACTCACAGAAATTATTCTCCTTATGTGAATTGTTTCCGTTCCAGTGGGATTGTATAAATAGAATATGTGCGTTTTCGATAAGATTCTCATATTTGTTTAACTGATCCGAAATGAAGAAACTAACTCACTGATTGACGAACCGTTAGGTGAAGATAGGTGCATAGTTGCACTTATACTGTATCCCTAAACTTTCCGACTGCGCCGAATAACTTCTAGCTGAAAACTTATACGTTCCTACAATGCAAGCAAAAGGGAGCACGCGATGTGTTCGCATGCTCCCTTTTTCTGTCTCATCCTTTTACGTATTCAATTACTTGCTCGTAAACGCCTGGTTTTGCTACTAATACACTGCTTTGACCAACTAGGCCTAGTGGATCTCCAGCAAACGTGGTGATGATTCCGCCTGCCTCTTGTACAATGACCGCACCGCCGCCAAAGTCCCAAGGCGACAAACGAGGGGTTATATAGGCGTCTAGCCTTCCCGTTGCCACATACACAATCTCAAGCGCTGCGCAGCCATAGGAACGCGTGCCTCTTGCGCGGCGCACAAGCTCCGCCATTTTCCTGTGGTCCAGTCTTCGATTTTCGGTAAGCCACGTCGCATTCACTGCAACGACCCCTTCTGATACCGAGCCTGGCTCAAGCTTTGGAATTTCTATACCGTTACAATAGGCGCCTTCTCCTTCTAATGCATGATACAATTCATCATGAACGGGGTCATAAACGAGACCGATTTTCCCGACGCCATCATGGTACACACCGATTGAAATCGCAAAATTCCGTTTTTGGTGCACAAAATTCATTGTCCCATCAATCGGATCAATGAGCCACACCGTTCCATCTGAAGAGGTGATATCATCTCCATAGCCTTCCTCTCCCAACACACGATGGTTCGGATACGTGCTTTGGATTTTCTCAATAAAAAACTGTTCAATTTGCCGATCCATATTTGTCACAAGGTCAGAGGCACTCGATTTTGTTTCAATTATAAGGGAGTCTTTTAAAGAAGAAACGAGCAGGCCTCCTGCTTCCTTCGTCCATTGCTTCGCATGAGCGTCTATCTTTTTCCATATCTCTTGCATGAGTCCACACTCCAGTCTATACTGTTCACAGAAAAAACGAACCTTGTTAAGAGGTTCGCACCAAATCCTGGTTTATACATACGATATTATTATGCTTCTAGGCGGATCATTTCAAGTCGTAATACTTCTAACTTTTTTTTGCATTCTTCCTTTTTCGTTTCGTCATTTTCCATCATTGCATCGTATAATGTTGCTAGCTCGTAATCCAGCTCCAAACGCAATACTGGAATCCTTTTTTCTGCGTCAGTTCGTTTTAGTGCATTAATCACCTGTCTCATTTCTGTTTGCCTCCTCCCAGTTTTTAGTTTGCCCATGACCTAGAATCTGCTCAATTTTCTGATATTTTGTTTTATATCATATTATGTGGGATAAATCCTCTATGCAACAAATTTGTATTTTTACCTATATTTTTTTTGAGCGTTCTTTTTTATGAATGGTACAAGCTATGCTAGAATAAAAAAGCAACTTTTATTTTGTGGGGGAAAACATATGAAACAAACAAACTTGCAACTACAAGATTTTGCCGCGTTCTCGGTGGATGGACTTGAGGAGCGTATGACAGAAATCATTACGCATATACGTCCGAAGCTTGAGGCAATCGGCGAGCATTTTATCCCGTTCCTTACAAAAGAAACAGGCGAGACGTTCTTCTATCATGTCGCAAAGCACGCGCGCCGTACTGTCAATCCTCCGAAGGACACTTGGGTCGCATTTGCTGCAAACAAACGCGGCTATAAGATGCTGCCTCATTTTCAGGTAGGTCTTTGGGGAACGCATGTTTTTATTTATTTCGGTCTGATCTACGAATGTCCAGAAAAAGCGAATTATGCCGCAGCCTATTTAGAGAACCTAGACGATATTTTCAAATCTGTCCCGGAACACTTTGTCTGGTCCATCGATCATACAAAACCTGACGTGTCTTTGCATAGTGCTTTAACAAAGGAAGATTTACAAATTATGTTAGAATGCCTTGCCAAGGTGAAAAAGGCTGAATTACTTGTTGGCATTCATCTCTCAAAGGAAGAAGCTTTGCAATTAGATAATGAATCCTTTTTACAGCGTATACAAGATACGTTTGCAACACTCCTTCCCCTTTACAAAGTAAGCCGAAGATAGCATAAAACGGACAATGAGTGCATTGTCCGTTTTTTCGTTGTTGTATCATTATAGCACTTACTTTATTATATTTCAAAATATTTTTTAAATTCTAACAATTCGTGCATTTATTGTTACATTTTCACTACAGCGGCGTCTTCCATATCCTTCGCCCGTTGCATCACACGATAACAGGAATATGTACTGATTTCTTCAAACTCTCCACACAGTTTTTTCTCCTCGGCCTTACTTGGTACAATCTCTTTGAAACGACGATATGCATTCATCAATGCTTCGCGCTTAATTCCTCTTTCATATGCCTGTTCTACCGCTTCATAAAAGCAGATTGCATCGACGATTTCATCTGTCGACCAATCGTAGGCGAGCGGGTATTGATACTCCATCTTGTCACCTCATTTGTTCCATCTTCCTGCTGCTTGTGGCGCCTAAATTTTCTACGAATTCATTTTGTGCAAATTTAGCTTTCATTATTATTCCCATCATATGAATCCCTGCACAAATTCCTCATTTGAATCGCCCCATCCAAACAGCCTTGGCTAACCTGCTTGTATCCTCTATCTTACTTGCATTATATACACAGAGTCAAACAAACAGCTGCGACATACAGCCTTCCAGATAGCGCCTGTTGCTTCTGAGAAACATACAGCTGTCGGGAAGATTTTTGTAATTTGTTTCACCGTTTTCTTCCTAATATAAAAAAACAAATCTGTTACAGTAATTTGTATATACATCCACTGATATAGGTGATATAATTCACTTGTTTTGTATCGAATGACAAGTATTTGTTCAGATAAAGAAAACTCGCCGATTGGCGAGCCCTGCTCTTGGGCGAAGACAGAGGCGTAGTTGCCCTTATACTTTGTTCCTAAAATTTCTAACTACGTCGAATCGTCTTCCAGATAGAAATTTATACTTTCTTAAAGTATAAAAAAATTGTATGAACCAACTCCCGTTCTCTAATGGACATGAAACAGATCGGGAATAAAACTATGAAAAAGGGGTGTATAAGTTGTCCCAATATGAAACACCGTTGTTCACTTCTCTAGTTGAACACAGCAAAAAAAATCCTGTTCAATTTCACATTCCAGGGCATAAAAAAGGGCAAGGAATGGATCCGGAATTCCGGGAATTTATTGGGCAAAACGCATTATCGATCGACTTGATCAATATCGCGCCACTTGATGATCTTCATCATCCAAAAGGAATGATTAAGAAAGCGCAGCAGCTTGCTGCCGAAGCATTTGGCGCAGACCATACATTTTTCTCAGTACAAGGAACAAGCGGCGCTATTATGACAATGGTTATGAGTGTTTGCGGACCAGGAGATAAAATTCTCGTGCCTCGCAACGTTCATAAATCTGTTATGTCGGCCATTATTTTTTCTGGAGCAAGACCCATTTTCATTCATCCTGAGATTGACCCTATTTTGGGCATTTCTCACGGCATGACAATTGCGTCTGTAACAAGAGCGTTAGAAGAGCATCCGGACGCAAAAGGCTTACTCGTTATCAACCCCACATATTTTGGATTCGCAGCGGATTTAAAGCAGCTTGTTGAAATTGCTCATTCTCACGGTGTTCCTGTTCTCGTCGATGAAGCGCACGGCGTTCATATTCACTTTCACGAGGATTTGCCAATGTCAGCAATGCAAGCAGGGGCTGACATGGCAGCGACAAGCGTTCATAAGCTTGGAGGCTCACTAACGCAAAGCTCTGTCCTAAATGTAAAAGAAGGACTCGTAAACGTAAAGCACGTACAAGCAGTCATTAGTATGCTTACCACAACGTCTACGTCTTATATTTTACTTGCTTCTTTAGATGCGGCGAGAAAACGGCTTGCCACGGAGGGAAAAGAACTCCTTGCTGAAACAATTCATCTTGCGCAACGCGTACGAAAACAAGTGAACGAGATCCCTTATTTATATTGCCCAGGCGAAGAGCGTCTTGGGACAGACGCAGCTTTCGATATGGATCCGACAAAGCTCATTATTTCAGTGAAGGACCTAGGGATTACCGGTCATGACGCAGAGCTTTGGCTGCGTGAGAAATATAATATTGAAGTGGAAATGTCAGACTTATATAATATCCTCTGTTTGATTACACTAGGAGACACAGACGAAGAAGCAACTCTTCTTGTGCAGGCACTCCAAGACCTATCAGATACATGCAAGCATCAAGCAGAAGAAGGCACGGAAATCAATGTAGAAATACCTGACATTCCCGTATTGGCACTTTCTCCTCGTGATGCGTTTTATTCAGAAGCGGAAACTGTTCCATTTGACGAGGCGGCAGGACGTATTATCGCTGAATTCGTTATGGTCTATCCGCCTGGTATTCCAATTTTTACACCGGGAGAAATTATTACAGCCGAAAACCTAGAGTATATTCAAAAGAATCTCAAAGCCGGCCTTCCTGTACAAGGGCCGGAAGATATGGAACTAAAAACGCTCCGAGTAATTAGGGAATATAAAGCGATTGTATAAAGAAAGCTTGCCGACGCTTATTATTATTTTCCCGTGAAAATACGGAAAAGCTCTCTGTTAAAGCAGAGGGCTTTTCTATTTTGCAGTATATGGCTCTCGGACAGCAACCTATTGCCGAGTACTCGAACATATTCCTCACCGTTCTTTCTCCGTTGTCATATTCTATTAAGAAACTTAACAGGATGGGGTGGGATTATGTCATGATTGTAATTGGTCGTTCCGTTGTACACCCTTATATAGCGGACGATACGGAGCCTTTTTTTAAAACAAAGCAGGAAATATTAACATTGCTAACGAGCAATCAAGAAGTATATATGTACCAATCATTACAAGAGCTTTCATTTGATTTGAACTTCCGCGTTAACCTTATTCTTTCGTGCATCGAGCTATTTAACAGCGGCATACAATTTCGCATTTTTGAAGAATCCTACTGCAACGAGGCATTTTGGCAGCGCACCAGACTGGGAGGCTTTCAGCTCAAATCGGGAGTGCTTCCATCCCTTGCTATTCGTGATATCTTTACAAACGGCAAGAAATATGGAACAGAATGTGCAACCGCTATGATCATCCTTATCTATAAAGCCCTCTTAAGCGTATACAGCGAAGGCACATTTAATACGCTGTTTGCAAATCTTCTATTATACACATGGGACTATGACCGCGATTTGCGTCTTATTACGAAAACGAGCGGCACCGTCCTTCCAGGAGACTTAATCTATTTTAAAAACCCTCAGGTAAATCCAACTGAAATGCATTGGCAAGGAGAGAATACAATTTACTTAGGCGATGCATTTTATTACGGCCATGGTGTAGGAATTCGTACAGAAAAGCAAGTGATAGACCACTTAAATTCACACCGGATTCCAAACGCTTTTCTCTCCGCGTATTTAACGGATTTAGTGACAAGACTCGATCATCGAGTTATGAGCCAATACGCTTCACCAGAGAAGTTTCAGACGAAAATTGCACTTATCCCAATCCGCGATGATGCGGTAATTGCTACAATCGGACACACTACTGCGGTGTACTAAGTTGCTAACGAAACTACACCTGCAGCGCACGAGGCGCGATTCGGGCAGAACTCACTTACAACTGGATTCCCTATGTTCTTCATCATAAAATGTGCTTTTTGCAACTTCTAAGGCAAAAGCTTTGTTATGCGACAGTTAAGAACCTCTTTGGAGGCCACTAAAAAGCCTATTGAAAGAGAAAAAGAAGCTAACCACCTACTCTAGCTATAGATGGTTAGCTTCTTTTTATTTTTTCGTATCCTAACTATCTGGCTTTATTAGCTGCTACAATAAAAAGAGCCACATATCAATCCCAAGCCCCGTTATAAAAGCAGTTAGCAAACCCAAAAATTCCGGTCGTTACCTTTTTAAAAACGAATTGCCTTTTCATAATTATTTAGCAGATACTGCTTTTACCATTAAAATATGCGGAATTCCATCTTCCATAAATACGCTTGATGAAACCTGGTAGCCAAGTTTTTTATAAAAACCCTCTGCCTGTGTTTGTCCGTGTAATTTGACCTGGGATACTCCTTTTTTCTCTGCGATTTCTTCTAACGCCCTAATAATTACTTTCCCAAGACCAAATTTACGGTAAGGTTCCAAGATACAGATTCTCTCCAATTTGCTAAAACCATCAAGCATTCTTACTCGCCCAGTCCCTACAGGCTGTTCATTATAATAAACCAAAATATGTTCAGAACACCCATTTAGTATGTCGAATTCATCAAACTCATCTTCTAAGGGCACACCTTGTTCTTCAACAAATACTGCTTTTCTGATCTGAAAAGCTTTTTTTAAATCTTCATCTAGTGTTATTCTTTTTGCATACAATACTCTTCAGCTCTTTTCTAGATTTATTTAATAAGACCAGTCATAATTCATGTATAGTCATTTAATAGTATAAGCCATATTACTTTTGTTGTAAATGCAACAAAATATTTTCTTAAGGAGTTTTGTAAATGAAAGAAATTCTTCGTGAAATTGGGATGATAGCTAGGGCTTTAGATTCTATAAGCAATATTGAATTCAAGGAACTTGATCTCACAAAAGGGCAATATTTGTACCTTGTACGAATATGTGAAAATCCAGGGATCATTCAAGAAAGGTTAGCAGAAATGATAAAGGTGGATCGTACAACAGCAGCCCGTGCAATTAAAAAACTTGAGATGCAAGGTTTTATTGAGAAGAAGAAGGATGATGATAATCAAAAAAATAAAAAATTATTCCCAACGGAAAAAGGAGAACAAGTGTATCCGTTTTTAAAGCGAGAAGGAGAATATTCCGATATGATTGCGTTATCTGGATTTTCCCCAGAGGAAGCGGAAACAATTTTGAATCTTCTTCAAAGGGTTAGAAGGAATATTGAGGCCGATTGGGAATTCGTAAAAAAGGGAAACAAGAGAGAGTATTAATCAAATGAATACATGTATCCTTATTCAACAACCAGGTACTTGAGCTTCATAAAAAGAAACGAGTTTTATATTTATAGGACAACATTTCTGCTGTTTAACGATTACCGCTAAAGCAACAGTAAGTTACGGGGGAAGATAATGGGCGAACGGGACTGGCTTATTTTAAAGGTTCTTTACGAAAAAAGAGCATCACAAAAACGGCTGAAAGTTTATATATCTCACAGCCAGCTTTGATTGGAATGGAAGTTGACAAAGCCGATACATGCAAAGAGATGGTTATAAATGGTTTAAGACATGGTATCCTTCCTAGTGTTCTTACAGAGAATTATCAACATCTCCATCAAATCAATTTGACAGACGAACAAGGGAATCCACTTATAAGAAGAACATGAATGCTTTATCACCAAGAATCTTTTAAGTCGAAGGTAATCAAAGAGTTTGTACAATTTGTTAGAAAACTGGATTTTAAACATCTGAATATACTTTCTTAAAGTAAAAAAAAAGCCTGCACTCGCAGGCTTTTAGGCTTCTTTACGCTCTTCTCTTCCATGACCGCATGAACAACCACTTCCGTACAACACCGTTACCTTTTCATCCTCAAAATGCGCAATTGTTTTATCACAAACTTGACATACAATTGTTCCCACTCTGTATTCCTCCTATGCCATTCATTTTTTAATGTTTTGTAATCGCTTTATTTTATATCTACAGTATATTATGCAACATTCCCCCCGTCAATGACTATTTAGTATAACATAATTATTTTTTTAACCGAAATTATGATGCACATTTATTTCTTTCTTACATCATATCTAAATCTATCTACATCCCTATTCGTTTCTTTTAAGAAGGGGATTTCTTACCTGTGATGGGCGCGCATGGTGAAGTATCTGCTTTGCCTTTGTATATCTCATTAGTGCCAGGGGAGGAATGAATTATCAACAAGTACACAAGGTGAATTTATTCATACTCAGTCTCCAAAGATGGATTCGGCAGATAGAAGCGTAAAATATCCGCTACGTCCCTCGCTTCTTCCTCTGAAGGTAGACGGAACACCTCACTTAGATGCTGCACATTTTCTAAATCATAAGGTCCAAGCAGACTGGATCGACCCGTTTGCATACAAATGACAATCGGCTTACCGAAGAACATACTTGTATATACAATGCCGAAGTCATAGCGGATATCATTCGTTGTAAAACCGAGGAATCTTACCCTTCCTTGTTCTAATTCTTCATATAGCTTGTCGAACATTGTAATCCTCTCCTTCCTAATTCGAGCGTTCTTCCTGTATATATGAGCAAAGCTAAGAAAATATGAACCTGGAATTGTCAAAAAATTTCAAGCAATGGTACAATAAAGAAAAGCGGACAAGGCCCGCCTTTTATGGCAGCGTAGGGGTGGGCCGGAGTAAAAGGCGCTTTTTGCCTTTTGCGGAGGTTCAGCCCTACGCTGCCATTTTGGGCCTTGGGAGCTAGACATCACCACGAAAAGTTATACTTTCTTATCTTGTAAAGAAAACTCGCCGACTGGTGAGCCCTGCTCTTGGGCGAAGACAGAGGCGTAGCCCTACTTATACTGTATTCCTAAAATTTCCGACTACGTCGAATTGGCTTCCAGCTGGAAAGTTATACTTTCTTACAGTGTAAAGAAAAATCGCTTATATTTTCATATCTTTAAAAAACAGGGGGAAATGCCATGCAGCATGCATTTATTAAGCTTGTACCAAAATCAGCAAAACAAGCGATCACACTAGAAGATGTACAACAATTGTTTATATATTATAAAAGCATTACAGCTCAAACAGGAAAGCAGCTGAACTGGGGCTATGAGGAGTCAGCATTCCCTTATGAAATCGTACAAACATCTGAGACAACACTTCATCTGAAATCTGCTCATGATCGGTACCGTTCTATTTATGTTGGTGTCGGTGAAGAAAATGAACAGCCTTTCGTCCAAATTACGCTTCCTGAAAGCGCTACATTTGGAGATAAGGGTAAAGCCAATGAATTTTGTCGTTATGTCGCAAAAAAGCTAGAGGCTGAGCTGCGGTTATTTAATGGACGAACCATGTATTTTTACAAACGGTAAAAAAAAGAAACCATCTGCTGAATGAGAAGGAACAGTGTGCTGTTTCGAAGTGTGAAAATGACTGCCGCCTTTCTTCTTTGCAGTATATAATGAGCTACCACATAGCAAAAATAAAGAAACATCAAAAATAATGCAATCTTTGCATAGAGCCTGTCCCGCTGTGATAGAGAGAGTACAATAGCAAAGCTGATCCAAATGACGGTATGGAAAGCGGTAACGAGTACACCTTTCATTGTTTTAACCCCTTTACATGACTGGTTCTTTTCATGTATATGAAGCTGTACTCATTTTAGAATAAAGAAAACTCGCCGATTGGCGAGCCCTGCTTTTGGGCGAAGACAGAGGCGTAGTTGCACTTATACTGCATTCCTAAAATTTCTCACTACGTCGAATGATCTTCTGACTGGAAAGTTATACTTCCTTATTTTCAAAATCAAAACCACCCATAAGGGTGGTTTTGATTTTGAAAAACTAACTCGTTAACAGTAATTGTAAAAAAGACTTAGCAAATTCAATATGATTTAGTCTAGATAGTCTGGATTTTCACAACAGATGAGCAGACAAAATTCTCCCTTTTACTTTTTGGGTGGAAACAAATGCAATAAGTCCTAACTTTGGGATTTTCATAAAACGGTCTTGTTCCATTCGAATCGTCGGACCACTTTTATTATAGTTACATTTGGACGTGTAGGAATGCACCTCGTTTTTCTTACTTTTAAACTTAGGTTTCCCTTTCTTCTTTTGGTAGTATTGTTTAAAGGATTCCCCTAAATCTTGTAGCGAGTTTTGCAAAGCAGTAGAATCTGCTTCTTTCAACCAATCCAATTGTTTTTTCAATTCTGTTAACTCTTTTTGTTCTTTCGCTGCGTTAAAAAAGTCCGATTTCCATCGATTTTCAGGAAGTTGTCCGTTTTGAACCATTTCCTCAGTGATATACCAATACGCATCTTGTTTCTTTTGAGCACCTAAAACCAGGTTCCAAATATAACGGCAACATCCTAATGTTTTATGTATCAGAATTCTCTGTTCTTCAGTTGGATAGATTCTAAACTTATATGCTTTGTGAATCTTCATTTCCCCACCCTCAGTACATACGTTCTATATTCATTATACAAAACAAGAAAATATTTGAAAAGGAGTCGTGATAAACAACATAAAAAAATTAAATATATTATACTATTTTTCCAATTGACTAATATAGTATAACACATTAAAATGTAGCTATATCAAGAAAGCGGTTACTTGATAAAGATGATTTATAAAACTAGGAGGGGAATGGAAATGGGTACAATAGTATGTCAAGTTTGCGAGCAGACAATTGAAAAATTCGAGGATGAAAAGGTGACAGTATTGTACGGAAACTGCTGTTCTCACTGCAATCCAAAAAATAGAAAGAATGCTAAAAAATAAGAGTTTGCACAGCAAACTCACGTTATCAAAAAGGTCATTTATCGACCGGGAAACGATTTTGTGGCAGAAGCTTTATTTGTTGGTTCAGTTTTCCTAGTACATGGAATAATAGTTGCTTTTTTCTCTTTGGTTCACTATGAAAATGAGATCATATAAAGTGAAAACATATGACACTGTTAATTGGACGCTATAATTTCTATTGGCAGGGTAGTTTTTCAACAATGTAAAAGTTTTTTGAAACCCTAGGGATTTTCTTTTCCATAAAGAAAACTCGTCGATTGACGAGCCCTGCCTTTAGGCAAAGACAGAAGCGTAGTTGCCCTTATACTTTGTTCCTAAAATTTCTCGCTACGTCGAATTGGCTTCCAGCTAGAAATTTATACTTTCTTAAAGTATAAGAAAAAGAACAGGCAAATCGCCTGTTCTTTTTTATTATTTTACAATGTGAATTGGCATGCCAAGAGCTACTTCTGCCGCTTCCATCGTGATTTCACCTAATGTTGGGTGAGCATGGATTGTTTGTGCGATGTCCTCTGCAGTCATGCCTGCTTCGATCGCTAAACCAATCTCGGAGATGATGTCAGATGCACCTGCACCAACAACCTGCGCTCCAATTAACAAACCATCTTCGCTATCAAGCGTTACAAGCTGTACGAAGCCTTCTGTGCTGTTCAGAGACAACGCACGACCGTTTGCGCCGAATGGGAATTTGGAAACTGTTACTTTTAATCCTTCGTCCTCTGCTTGCTTTTTCGTGTAGCCAACAGAAGCTAATTCTGGATCTGTGAAGCATACAGCTGGAATCGCAATATAATCGATTTCAGATGCATGTCCGCTGATTACTTCAGCTGCAACCTTACCTTCGTAAGATGCTTTATGAGCAAGCGGCGGTCCTGCTACGATATCACCAATCGCATAGATGTTATCCACAGATGTACGGCATTGTCTATTGATCTCAACCAAACCGCGTTCTGTCAATTGTACACCAATTTGCTCTAAGCCGATTTCTTGTGTGTTCGGACGACGTCCTACTGTTACAAGAACGTAGTCAGCGTCAACGGATTTCATTTCACCGTTCACTTCAAAGTTCACTGTTACACCGTCTTCACGTTCTTCTACAGATTTACCGAACGCTTTTGTATGAATTTCTACATTGCCTTTTTTCTTCAAGCCGCGTTTTACAACCGCGCTCATAGACTTTTCAAAGCCAGCTAGAATTTCTTCGCCTGCTTCTAAAATTGTAACTTCTGTACCGAAGTTCGCATATGCCGTACCAAGCTCCATTCCAATATAGCCGCCGCCGATTACAACAAGCTTTTTCGGCATTTCAGTTAATGCCAACGCACCTGTTGAGTTGATTACGCGCTTTGAGAATTTGAAGCCAGGAACTTCGATCGGTGTAGATCCTGTTGCAAGAATTGCATTTTTAAATGTATATGTTTGTGCTGAATCTTCTGTCATAACACGTAATGTGTTAGCATCTACGAAATACGCTTCACCACGAATGATTTCAACTTTGTTTCCTTTTAATAAGCCTTCTACGCCGCCAGTTAATTTCTTTACAACGCCTGCTTTCCAAGCTTGTACTTTAGAGAAATCAACAGTTACGTTTTCTGCAATAATTCCCATATCATCAGAATGTTTTGCAGTCTCATAACGGTGACCTGCAGAAATCAATGCTTTTGAAGGAATACATCCAACGTTTAAGCATACACCGCCAAGATTTGCTTTCTCAATAATTGCTACCTTTTGTCCAAGCTGCGCAGCACGAATTGCCGCAACATATCCTCCTGGACCTGCACCAACTACGACCGTATCTAATTCAATTGCAAAATCCCCTACTACCATTTCGATTACGCCTCCATTACAAGTAATTGTGGATCGTTCAACAAACGTTTAATATGGTTCAATGCGTTTTGAGCTGTAGCGCCGTCGATTAAACGGTGATCGAAGCTTAAAGATAGCGCCAATACTGGTGCTGCTACGATTTCGCCATTTTTCACAACTGGTTTTTCCGCAATGCGGCCGATTCCAAGGATTGCTACCTCTGGGTGGTTAATCACTGGTGTGAACCATTGTCCGCCTGCAGATCCGATATTTGTAATTGTGCAAGAAGCGCCCTTCATTTCGTTTGGAGACAATTTACCGTCGCGTGCTTTTCCTGCCAGGTCGCTAATATCTTTTGAAAGCGCAAAGATGGATTTGCGGTCTGTATCTTTGATAACCGGTACAAGAAGACCTTTGTCTGTGTCAGCTGCGATACCGATGTTGTAGTAGTGCTTATGAACCACTTCTTGAGATGCATCATCTAAAGATGTGTTTAACATTGGGTACTCACGTAAAGCAGATGTTAATGCTTTTACAACATAAGGCAAGAATGTTAGCTTGATGCCTTTTGCTGCTGCAACGTCTTTGAACTTTTTGCGGTTTGCAACAAGTTCTGTTACATCCACTTCATCCATTAATGTTACATGCGGAGCTGTATGCTTAGAGTTTACCATCGCTTTTGCGATCGCTTTACGGATACCGCTCATTTTCTCACGTGTTTCTGGGTATTCTCCCACTGGGATTGGCTGAGGTGCAGGCGCTGCTGCTTTTTCCTCTGCTGCTGGTGCCGCTGCTGGTGCTGCTGGTGCTGCTGGTGCAACTGGTGCTGCAGTAGCTGCTGCTGCTGGAACTGCACCGCCAGCTAGGAATGCTTCGATATCAGATTTTAATACACGGCCATTTTTGCCCGTTCCTTGAACAAGACGAATATTTACGCCTTTTTCACGTGCATATTTACGTACAGATGGCATCGCAATAACACGCTCGTTTTCTTCTGCTAACGGCGCTGCTGGAGTAACTGGCGCTGCTTCTGCCGCAGGTGCTGCTTCTTCTGCAGGAGCTGGAGCCGCTTCGTCGTCATGACCCTTAAATTTCAAATGCTCGTAGCCAGGCGCATCAAATTTAACAAGAACATCGCCAACAACAGCTACTGTTCCTTCTCCTACAAGGATTTCTACTACCTTTCCTTTTACAGGAGATGGGATTTCTACAACAGCTTTATCGTTTTGTACTTCAAGAAGTACATCATCTTCTTTTACTTCATCGCCAGGCTTTACGAACCATTTTACGATTTCGCCTTCGTGAATACCTTCACCGATATCCGGTAATCTGAATTCAAATGACACAGAGCTCAACCCCTTATGTTTGTGTATAAGTTTATATGGATAGAGGAAGAAAACAGAGCGGACTGTTTTCTTCCTTAATTATTTTTATGTTTACACTGTGAGAACGTATAAATTTCCAGCTGGAAGTCATTCGACGTAGTCGAAAATTTTAAGAATACAGTGTAAGTACAACTACGCCTCTGTCTTCGCCTAACGGCTCGCCAGTTGACGAGTTTTTTTAGAAATTGATTACTTGTTGGATTGCTTCTACAACATCCTTATGATTTGGAAGCCATACGCCCTCAGCTTGAGAGAACGGGAAGATTGTGTCAGCTGCTGTAACACGAACGATTGGAGCTTCTAAGCTTAACAATGCACGATCGTTAATCTCTGCTACAACAGTTGCTGCTACACCGGCCATTTTTTGCGCCTCTTGTACCACAACAACGCGGCCTGTTTTCTCAACAGATGCGATGATTGTGTCAATGTCAAGCGGGCTTACAGAAATAAGGTCAATTACTTCTACAGATACGTTTTCTTTTTCTAACTCTTCCGCCGCTTTTAATGCAGCATGTACCATAGCACCGTATGCGATGACTGTTACGTCCTTGCCTTCGCGTTTTACGTCTGCTTTATCTAATGGAATTGTGTAGTCACCTTCTGGTACTTCTTGACGGAAAGAGCGGTATAATTTCATATGCTCTAAGTATACAACTGGGTCGTTGTTGCGGATTGCAGAAATTAACAATCCTTTCGCATCGTATGGAGTAGATGGAATTACTACACGTAATCCTGGATGCTGTGCAACCATACCTTCTAAGCTGTCAGCATGAAGCTCAGGTGTATGTACACCGCCGCCGAATGGAGAACGAATTGTAACAGGCGCGTTGAAGCGGCCGCCAGAACGGTAACGCATACGAGCTAGTTGCGCACAGATAGAGTCCATAACTTCAAACACGAAGCCGAAGAATTGGATTTCTGGAACAGGGCGGAAACCTTCAAGAGAAAGACCAACCGCAAGACCGCCGATACCGGACTCAGCAAGAGGTGTGTCGAATACACGCTGTTCGCCAAATTCTGCTTGAAGACCCTCAGTTGCACGGAATACACCGCCGTTTACACCTACGTCTTCTCCAAATACGAGAACGTTCGGGTCGTTTTTCATTTCGACGCGTAACGCATCAGTGATAGCTTGAATCAGTGTCATTTGCGCCATGGCTTACTTCGACTCCTTCTCTTTGTAAATTTCCAGCTGCTCCTTCAAGTTGTAAGGAAGCTCTTCGAACATGTTCACAATTAAGTCTGTTACTTTTTGCTTCGGAGCTTGGTCAGCTTTTGCAATTGCTTCTTTAATATCTTCTTTTGCTTGCTCGATTACTTGTTCTTCAGTCTCTTGAGACCATAGGCCTTTTGCTTCTAAGAACGTACGGAAGCGAACGATTGGATCTTTCTTTTCCCATTCGTTTTCAAGGTCTTTTGTACGGTAACGAGTTGGGTCATCACCAGCCATTGTATGCGGACCATAACGGAATGTTAGAGTTTCAATTAATGTAGGACCTTCGCCGTTTACTGCGCGCTCACGAGCAAAACGAGTAGCCGCGTATACTGCTAACGGATCCATACCGTCTACTTGAATACCTAAAATACCAGCTGCTGCTGCCTTTTGTGCAATCGTACGTGCAGCAGATTGCTTTTCCACTGGAGTAGAAATTGCGAAACGGTTGTTTTGTACGAAGAAAATCGCTGGTGCTTTGAAAGCTCCTGCAAAGTTTAAGCCTTCGTAGAAGTCACCTTGAGATGCACCGCCGTCACCTGTGTACGTTACTGCAACGGATTGCTTACCGCGCAATTTCATACCAAGCGCTACACCAGCAGCTTGAATAATTTGTGCACCGATGATGATTTGCGGTGAAAGTGTGTTCACATCTTCAGGCGATTGGTTGCCTTGGAAATGACCGCGAGAGAATAAAAATGCTTGGTAAAGCGGTAGGCCGTGCCAAATCATTTGTGGAACATCACGGTAACCTGGGAGTAGGAAATCTTCTTTCTCAAGTGCAAAATGGCTCGCTAATTGAGATGCTTCTTGTCCAGCAGTTGGTGCATAGAAGCCTAAGCGTCCTTGACGGTTTAAAGAAATTGAGCGTTGATCTAAAACACGTGTATACACCATGCGGCGCATTAATTCTTTTAGTTGCTCATCAGTTAGGTCTGGCATTGCATCTTCGTTAACAACTTGACCTTCTTCATTTAAAATTTGGAATGTTTGAAATTGCTCTTCAATTGCTTGAAATTGTGCTTCAGCATCAAACAGGGCTTTTTTTGCTTTTGCTTGCGTACCCATTCCGTTCACCTCTTCTTCTTTTATGAACTTTCTTCTGAAACGCTTTCAGCAGCACAACAAATATGCTTGCTGTTTGTAAGTATAAGAACCGATCAAACAATCGGTTTTTTCAGGTTTTTTGTGTCCTGCACAATCTGTACTAATATTTTTTTACAAATAATTAATACAACGTTAACTACATTTTTTAGTTTACAACTATTCTAATATCTATGTCAATCACTTTCATTTCAAATTTTGTTTAAAAAATAACGGAGCTGTACTAGGATAATTACTTGGTTTTCCTGCTCTGTATCATTAATTGTAATACTCCTGTTATATTATCTCCTTTTTTGACTATTCTCTCTCTTAGAATAATATGTAAGCATTGTCATATTTCTGTTTCCTTACCGAAACCATTCACCTCCTCTGCTCCTGCCAAACCATCTCCTTAAAGCAAAACAAAGAGTATGGTCTAGAGCCGTTCACGCTTGATATACAGTCCGGCGCTTTTATAAAACTCCTCTTTTTTCACGTTATATTGCTCTGTATAGTTGTTGAATGATCGATTTAACTGTAAAACCTGTTCATATTCTCGATTAATATCCTCGATTTGTTTTTGAATCTGCCGAAACGAAATTGCCTCACTTTGCAGCAAATCGTATAACTCACGATCTTTTTGCAGTGCACGTTCATATTTTACGTATAACTGCTCATATATCCCGTACCGATCTTGCATCGCCCTTATTAATAGGGCACCGCAACCTTTTAAGCTATCCTCCTCTATCTCCTTAAACAAAGGAAGAACCTTCGCAAACGTCCTCTTTGCCTTATACAAGCCGCTGCGCTCACGCATTAAATGCCGCTCACGTTCCTCAAGCGATTGCTCAGCCTTTATAGCAAGCTCCTGACGCTTAGCTGTATCGTGCAGACCGAGGGATAAGATGGTCTCATACAATACTTTTTCTTTCTTTTCCAGCAAAACAAGCGGCTCTTGCTCCGTCTCAAATGTCCGCTCAGCAGCTGCAACCTGCTCTAATCCCTCGTATATGCCCGTAACGGCTTCCCTTTGCGAGCAGGAAGCAAGAAATAGACAAGCGGCTACTAACGCAAGTCCTTTTTGTATTGACAAGCAAAACACCTCCCTCATCCACAGGCCAAACCAAACTAGAGGAAACTACTCTCCCCTACGTTAGCTTTTCTCTTGTGCCGCGGAAAATATACAGCTCTTTCCATCTCCCTAGGCAGATAACCACACACTTTTCTGCAAAACTCATACAGTATAGTAACCGCACTATTTGCGGAAACAATACAAGGAGGGCAATTCGATGTACGGATATACAAATTGCTACTACCCAACTTACACAGCCCCAGCTTATGGTTATGGCTCCGGCTGCGGCACAGGATACGGACGCGGCTTTGCGTTAATTGTAGTATTATTCATTCTTTTAATTATCGTAGGTGCTGCTTGCATCCACCACTAATGTAAACAGAATAACTATGAAAAAGGAAGGTACGCCTTCCTTTTTCTTTGCGTCCAGAACATTTTACTTCGGAAGCAAACCTAATCGTGTATGCTTTTCTTTACACTGCAGGAAAGTATAAATTTCTAGCTGGAGGCCGATTCGACGTAGTGAGAAATTTTAGGAATACAGTATAAGGGCAACTACTCCTCTGTCTTCGCCCCAAGAGCGGGGCTCGCCAATCGGCGAGTTTTCTTTATCATGACATTTCAGGAAGACTTTGATAGACTGAAAAGAAAAAAGGAGAGACGTTTATGCTTACAATGGAACACATCGTCCGGGAAGGGCATCCCGTCCTACGGCAAGTTGCACAGGAGGTCGCACTGCCGCCAAATGAAGAAGATATGCAAACATTGCGTACCATGCTGCAATTTGTGATCAATAGCCAAAATCCAGAAATAGCAGCGCAATATAACCTTCGTCCAGGAATCGGGCTTGCGGCTCCACAAATTGGTGTCTCAAAACGAATGATTGCTGTTCACGTTACGGATCGAGACGGAACACTACATAGCTACGCATTATTTAATCCAAAAATTATCAGCCATTCCGTTGAGCATACCTATCTCACAAATGGAGAGGGCTGCTTATCAGTCGACCGGGATGTACCAGGCTACGTGCCTCGTTATTCACGTATTACAGTCAAAGCATGGAACTTGGATGGCCAAGAGCTGAAGCTTCGTCTCAAAGGACTTCCAGCTATCGTGTTCCAACACGAAATCGATCATTTAAATGGTGTTATGTTTTATGATCGTATTAATGAAAGCAATCCATTTGCCCCGCCAGAAAACGCTATGCCTCTCGAGAGATAACAGGACAATGAAATTATGCTGTTGCCTCTCATGAGAAAGAACCCCCAGCCTTTCGGCTGGGGGTTCTGCAGCACTCCTGATGATTATTTAGTTCTCGGTGACTTCACGGCTATTTACAGGCTGAACAGGACGATGATTATCCGGGAAAATGCTTTGAAACGCCTGAATTTGCTCCTTGGACATTTCTATCGGTTGCTCTAGCATTGTCCATTTTATCCCCTCTGTACAAGGCGGTGTAGTGAGTGAACCATTATAACGAAGTGTGCTCTGATCCTGAGGGAGAAGGGTGCTTAGATCAATAGGCTGCTCCAGCGCTATGTCCTGAGTTGTTTTTTCCTTTGGCAAAACACTCCACAAAGCTGCCAGCTTTTCATTTTTTTGCCCAACTTTTATCATAATTCCAAGTACAGCGAGCTTGTTATTGGCATCCTTATGTACAAGATGAAGCTCCATATCATAAGCTTTACCGTTAAATCTGTGCTCACTCGGCGTATGAAAGTGGAATTGTACCAGCTTGTATTCCGTACCGTCTATTGTTATCGTATTATTTTGTATTTGGGCATTTGCTTGGATTGTATGACCATTGTTGGCCACAGAAAATACAGTCGGTGAATAATTCACCTGCAAACTTCCCTTCTCAGCTTTCTTAATTTTTGAAAAATCCACATTAATTGGCGATTGTTCCTTTCCATTGGCACAAACAGCATTTGCATCACTTAGCTCCCCCCAATGATCCGGGCCTGTATCTCCCTGATAGGACCAATGTACCTCTTCTGTTGTTGCTGCCGTTTTATCTTGGATTGACTCCGCCTTCGGTTCCGCAGAACAAGCTGCTAATGACACTCCTGCTACGAATGCCACAGATGATAGTACTACCTTTTTCCTCACTGCCATAAATCTCCTCTACCTCTCAATAATTGGTTATATTTTCTGCCATTACAAATCATACTACTTGGTAACTATTTAACCAATTTTTTTCTGATATAATTTCAGGCAACTCCAAAACATACATCTTTCCCATCCCCTCTATACAGAGACCCTATTTCTGCTAACTAGACGAATAAAGCAAAAAAACAGCAAGCATTACGCCTGCTATTTTTCCTCTATCGCATTGCAACTGCTCACACACAAAATTTATTGAGCACACAGGCAGCAACAAATCCTGTAATTAATAGAATTAAAATAACAAAGTTTGTGAATTTTTAATTCAGATGGGGCTCATTTGCATATTAAAACACATCCGAAAAAGCAACGAGTAGGCGTACAAGCGCCTGACTACTGTCAAGTTCTCTAAATGCCACTCTAATAGCAGGTTACGCTGCTTATTTCCTGTGCAAACTAAGCCGTAACAGGCATCCCTTCTCATCAACTATCTTGCAACATCTGCGATGCGCCAAATGCATCACACTACACACCTCTTATGAAAAAATACTTCTGTACCAGACATATTTATGGTACAAAAATGCATACATCCCTTTCTCATACATGAATTTCGCTATTTCATCTCATACTACTAAAAAACGGGCGAATGTTTGAAATATGGAAAGGAAGGCTAAGATAATGTTTAAAAAATTAAAAGAAAAATTAAAAGTTTACTTAAATGACCTGCTTCATAAAAAGAAAATCGCATAGCATGAGCTTTTTTCCTACCCCTGCTGAAAAAAACATGAAAAACAAATGTGTTTCCTTTATAATAGTTAGAAGGCAGACTCACAATCGAAACAAGGAGAGGTTTTATTATGATTTTTAAAGTGTTTTATCAAGAAAAAATTACGGAGGTACCTGTGCGAGAGAAAACGCAGGTTCTATACGTAGAAGCGGACTCACAACGGGACGTACGCAAAAAGCTAGCACCGTTCCATTACAATATCGAATTTGTTCAACAGCTTGCCGGCGCGCACCTTGCGTATGAACAACAAAGCGAAAACTTCAAACTTGCGGAGAATGTATAATGAAATTTTTAAAACATGACCAAACCGCAGTCTTCGCTCTCGGAGGACTTGGAGAAATCGGAAAAAATACATATGCGGTGCAATATCAAGACGAGATTATCGTTATTGACGCAGGCATTAAATTCCCGGAAGACGAGTTGCTCGGCATCGACTACGTAATTCCGGATTACACGTATTTAGTACGAAACGAAGAAAAAATCAAAGGTTTATTTATTACGCACGGTCACGAAGATCACATCGGGGGTATCCCGTATTTATTACGACAAGTAAACATTCCTATTTACGGCGGAAAGCTGGCGCTCGGTTTAATTAAAAATAAATTGGAAGAGCACGGACTGCTTCGAAAAGCGCGTTTGCATGAGATCAAGGAAGATGACGTGATTCAATTCAAAAATACATCAGTTTCCTTTTACCTCACAACGCACAGCATTCCAGACGCTTACGGAATTGTTGTTAAAACGCCGCAAGGGCAAATTGTTCATACAGGCGATTTTAAATTTGACTTTACGCCAGTTGGCGAGCCTGCAAACCTAACAAAGATGGCAGAAATCGGAAAAGAAGGTGTACTTTGCTTATTGTCTGACAGCACAAATGCAGAGGTGCCTAACTTTACACTGTCAGAGCGTAGAGTCGGCGACAGCATCCATGAAATTTTCCGAAAAGTAGAAGGTCGCATCATTTTTGCAACCTTTGCATCTAACATTCACCGTTTGCAGCAGGTTGTAGAAGCAGCCGTCGCAAACGGCAGAAAAGTGGCGGTGTTTGGTCGGAGTATGGAAGCGGCAATTGAAATTGGACAAGACCTCGGCTATATTCATTGTCCAAAAGATACATTTATTGAGCCATCTCAAGTCAATCGCATGCCTGCTGACCGTACTGTTATTCTTTGTACAGGAAGTCAAGGTGAGCCTATGGCTGCATTATCACGCATTGCGAATGGGACGCACCGTCAAATCCAGATTATCCCTGGCGATACAGTTATTTTCTCCTCTTCACCAATTCCAGGTAATACGGTGAGCGTAAGCCGTACAATTAACATGCTGTACCGCGCTGGAGCAGAGGTTATATACGGACCATTAACTGATATTCATACGAGCGGACATGGCGGACAGCAGGAGCAGAAGCTTATGCTTCGTCTTATGAAGCCAAAGTTCTTCATGCCGATTCACGGCGAATATCGAATGCAGCGCATGCACGCTAAGCTTGCGATTGATTGCGGCGTTGCGGAGGAAAACTGCTTCATCCTCGACAACGGTGATGTATTAGCATTAACAGAGGATGAGGGAACAGTAGGAGGAAAAGTGCCATCCGGGTCAGTCTATATTGATGGAAATGGCATTGGTGATATTGGGAATATTGTCTTGCGCGACCGCCGCATTTTATCGGAGGAAGGTCTTGTTATCGTAGTCGTTAGCATTGACATGAAGGAATTCAAAATTGCAGCCGGACCAGACATCATCTCCCGCGGCTTTGTGTATATGCGTGAAAGCAGTGATTTAATCAGCGATGCGCAATCCTTAATTGCTACTCATCTAAGCAAAGTAATGGAACGTAAAACAACACAATGGTCCGAAATCAAAAATGAAATTACAGACACATTAGCGCCGTTCCTATATGAAAAAACAAAACGGAAACCGATGATTCTTCCAATTATTATGGAAGTATAAGCAAGAAGGACAACAATCATGTTGTCCTTTTTCTATTACACTCACCAATCGATACCCTAAACAAATGAAGGTTATTTTTCTAAATATGCTTCAAAACGATCAATCTCATCGTCAGCACCAATCATAATTAAAATATCACCCTCATAAATTGCCTCCGTCGCACGCGGCGAAACAAATATCTCCTTTCCTCGCTTAATGGCTACAATATTTAAGCCAAACCGCGCTCGAATATTTAAATCCCGCAGCGTTTGTCCATGAATGCGTTTGTTCGCTATGAGCTCGACAACACTATGCTCATCTGACAGCTCCAAATAATCAAGTACGCTTGTTGATGCAATCGTATTTGCAATCCGCTTGCCCATATCACGCTCCGGATGAACAATTTGATCTGCGCCGATTTTACGCAGCACCTTTTCATGGTAATCATTCGTAGCTTTTACTGTAATATTCTCTACACCTAATTCTTTTAGCATTAGCGTTGTTAAAATACTCGCTTGAATATTATCGCCAATGGCTACAACAACATGATCAAAGTTACGAATACCTAAGCTTTTTAATACCATTTCATCTGTTGAATCTGCAATTACCGCATGGGAGGCGATATTAGAAAACTCATTCACACGATCTTCATCCACATCAATCGCCATTACCTCCATGCCAAGCTGTGACAATTCACGGCAAATACTTCCCCCGAATCGGCCAAGCCCGATTACTGCAAATTCCTTTTTGTTTCCGCTCACATACATTCCTCCAACAATTAATTCGATCCTAACATTCTTGTATAAACTTCTTTCAATATTATGCCTATCCCTTATCTTTTTTCTTTATAAATGAACCTGCAGTGGCAGCAAAAATATCGCCAATTAAAGTTAAAATAGCTTCCATTATTTTAGCCCCCCTTTGTTCAATTTACTAGTTAAGTTGAACAGGTTTTCTAATCTTAATTATACTACAAAAAAAGACCTAACATCTCTGCTAGATCTTTCTCTCAAACATATTATATATTTAATGTTGCTTGACCTGGCTTCCAGTTTGCAGGGCAAAGTCCGCCAGTTTGCAATGCTTGAAGAACGCGTAATACTTCGTCCACTTCGCGTCCAATGTTGTTGTGATGTACTACTTGGTACATTAATTCTCCTTCAGGGCTAATGATGAACAAACCGCGAAGCGCGATTCCGTCTTCTTCGATTAAGACACCGTAGTCGCGAGACACAACATGGTTTGTGTCAGCTGCTAACGGATAGCGAAGCTCGCCTAAACCGTTTTTCGTACGCTCTGTGTTAATCCAAGCTAAGTGAGTATGGATTGTGTCGGTAGAAACACCGATTACTTCTGCATCTAAATCTTCAAACTCATCGTAACGATCAGAAAGCGCGATGATTTCTGTCGGGCATACAAATGTGAAGTCCATTGGATAGAAGTAAAGTACTGTCCATTTTCCTTCATTCATGTTATCTTCTAAGCTTATTTTTCCAAACTCTTTGTTTGCTAAAACCGCTTCCATTTCAAATCTAGGAGCTTGTTTACCTACTAAACGCTCTGCCATATGCATCAGCCTCCATTCTCTTATTTACACGTGTAATTATCTAAGGAGAAGTCCATTAGGATCAATGTCACATAAGAATAATTATCAATAATTAACATTTTATCCATAATTTTTATCCCAACTACATTATAAGGCATTGTGTAAAAATCACCAAAAATATCCAAATAAATACACTTCCCTAAAGCACGAAAAGCAGATAGGCGTTTCGCCTATCTGCTTCCTTTCCATTTCATATAGCTTGTAAGAAACGATATCGTTCGTTCAATGGCATCTTCGTTCGGGCGCAGCTTCGCATGATGCAGGCCGAATTCCGACTGAACCCCCAGCCAAAACATGAGACCTGGAATCTCCGAAAGCATATAACCAAAGTCTTCGCCTGTCATTGCTTCGCGGCATTCGATCACTTCCATATGACCACTCTCTCTTGCAAAATTCATGAATTCCCGTGTCACTTCTTCATGGTTATACACTTGATGGTACATTGCTCCGTAGTCAATCACTGCTTCACATTGAAAGGAAGCCTCGATTCCTGCAACAATTGCTTCAATCCGCTCTTTTACCTTTTTCATAGACTCAACAGATAATGTACGAATTGTCCCCTCTAGACGTGCTGTTTCAGCAATGATGTTCTGAACAGTGCCGCCTGTAATTTTTCCTATGGTAATGACGGCAGAATCAAGCGGATCCACATTACGGCTAATAACGGACTGCAGCTGCGTAACAAGATGGCTCGCCGCTACGACCATATCGTTTGCATGGTGCGGATAGGCTGCGTGACCTCCCTTGCCCTTTAAATCAATAAACAGCTCTGATGTATTAGCAAATAAAAGCCCTTCCCTTGTGGCAATCGTACCAACTGGATATTCTGGCGCAATATGAAGCGCAACGATAATATCAGGCTTCCACGCTTGAAATTCCTCGCTTTCCATCATCGGTTGTGCACCGCCTGGCCCTTCTTCAGCAGGCTGGAAGAAAAAGACTGCATCATCGTCAATCGGTTGCTCTACAAGCGCTGTAACAACTCCAAGAGCAATACTTGTATGCATATCATGACCGCAAGCGTGCATCAATCCTTCATGCGTAGAAGAAAATTCATATCCCGTTTGTTCCGAAATAGGCAATCCGTCAATGTCAGCGCGATACCCGATTGTTTGTCTTGGATTCTTTCCGTTCACCTTTACAAGGACACCTGTTCTCCATGTACGAATCTCCAAACGCTCTGGCGGTAATGTTTCTAAATAACTTAAAATGTATGCTTGCGTTTTAAATTCTTGAAAACCAAGCTCGGGGATTTGATGCAAGTCCCGGCGAATTTGCACGAATCGATTCATAATCTCACCCTATTCTTTGATAAAAAGCGTAAGAACTCTAGGCTCTTACGCTTTCGTTTGTTATATTCGAATTATTCTTCTGGATTCAACTGACGAAGTTCTTGTTTAATCTCAATTTTAGATTTTGTTTTTTCGTCAATCTCTTTAATCACACGAGCTGGTACACCTGCTACAACTGTATAAGGAGGAACATCTTCTGTAACGATTGCGCCAGCAGCAACTACCGCACCTTTTCCAATGCGTACACCTTCTAGTACTACTGCGTTAGCTCCTACTAATACATCATCTTCTACGATAACAGGAAGAGCAGAAGGCGGCTCGATTACGCCTGCTAATACAGCGCCCGCACCGATATGACAGTTTTTGCCTACTGTTGCACGTCCGCCTAATACAGCGCCCATATCAATCATTGTGCCTTCGCCGATAGAAGCACCGATATTAATCAGCGCACCCATCATAATAACCGCGTTATCGCCAATTTCTACTTGATCACGAATGATTGCACCCGGCTCAATACGAGCTTTAATTCCTTTTAGGTCAAGAAGCGGAATCGCAGAGTTGCGGCGATCGTTTTCCACTACATAGTCTGCAATATGAGCGCTGTTTTCCTCAAGCACAGCTTTTACTTGCGTCCACTCACCAAATAATACGCCTGTTTTTTTATTTACAAATGCTTGTACTGTTTCTGGAAAATCGATTTCCTTAAGATCTCCCTTTATGTATACCTTTACTGGTGTTTTCTTTTCGCTTTTTTGAATAAAAGCAATAATTTCATTTGCATCCATCATGTTCATAATATGAGGTTCCTCCTAATTCGATATGCTACTTGTTACTGTACCAAAGAGAACGTCCAGTAGCAAGGATGAAAGTTTATTTTTTTACGATAAAATTCTTTACGAGATCAGCAAATGCTCCTACCTGCTTTAATTCAAGGGCAGCTTCATTCATTAAAAGCCACGTTTCGCGCGTTAAGTTCTTGCCGTCTACTACCATTGGCAACTTATAAATCCCTTCTGCAGTATGTAGTACACTTGACGGTAAAACCGCATAGCCAATACCGTGCATAACCATTTGCTTGCATGTTTCGATTTGATCTACAACAATGGTGCGCTTCGGCGGATGCGAAAACATCGCATACCACCAGCTTTGAATTTGCGAATAGTAGGTTGAATCGCTCTTAAACTGGATAAACGGTTTATTCGTATCTCGAAGCATCGCCATGTCAGAGATTTCTGTATCTACTAAGTACAGTTCATCTGTCAGTAAATGATATTTCTTCCCTGGATAATCCTGTGAGCCGCGCACGATCGCCAGATGTACATCTCCCTCGTAAAAATGCTTTTGTACTTCACTGCTCCAACCAGTAAACAGCGAAATTTGTACGAGTGGATACTGTTCAACAAAGGTTTTTAAAATGCCCGGCAACCAGTATTGACCAATAATGGAGGCAACCGCAATCTTCAGTGTACCATGCGTTTTTGCCTGCAGAGCAGCAAGCTCATTTTTCACATTTTCCTCCTGCCGCAGCATCTCGATTGCGTATAACGTCACTTTTTCCCCTTCAGGCGTAATCGTCAAGCCCTTTTGTGAACGAAGAAAGAATTTCATCCCCCATTGCTTTTCCATCGACTGAAGCCGTTGACTCAGCGCAGGCTGCGACACAAACAACCGTTCCGCCGCTTTTCTCATATTTAACTCCTGCGCCAATACAACCATCATGCGGAAATCATCTAGCTGCATATGGTAAGCTCCTTTCCTAATATAAAAAAAGTGCAACCTTTGGCAGAAAGTTGCACTTTCACTGCTATTTGTTGTAGCGGCGCACCTTTTTACCTAATAGCTTCAAGATGGCACGGCGCGTTAAAATACCCTCGAAACAGCCGTCTTCATTTTCTACACACACAAACGGATGATTAATCACCATATCAAGCCCTTGCGCAAATGTATCATGTAAGCCTAATCTCGGGATATTCACATTCATCACATCTGCTACCTTCATTTTCTCAAGACGTTCAAACTCAATGCGCTCCATCCCTAAAGTGCGATCTAAAATCATAGCGGTGCTAATCAATCCTTGCAGCTTGTAAGACGTATCGAGTACAGGAATGGCGGAATATCCGGACTTCACCAAAACAAGCATGGCATGTTCCAAACTGTTGGCAGCTTGCACATGTGCCACTTTTTCTGACGAGATTAATAAATCCTTCACGAAAATTTGTTTAAAATCCTCTGTTGGAAGACTAATCATTGCACTTCCCCCTTTCTTGTATAGCACTATATCTTTTTTACCATTGATAGCGTTTCCACTTTATTAGCGTACTCAGCTCCTTTTAGTTGGTTCATATTGACATTCTCTATTTTACCATACACGCGAAAAAAATGACTACCAATTCTGGTAGTCACATATCAGCATTCCGTAAGCGGTCAAACAATCTTGCTACCTGCAAGTAATGCACATGATCCGAATCCTTCAAATCACTCTCTATGTCTGCTAATTCGCAGGAGAGAAGCTCGCTTGCGTATCTTTGTTTAAACAGTATACTAAGCAAAAGACTTTGATCTTCCTCTGTCAACCATACCTTTTCCTTTTCCACCTCTCGACTCCCCCTTACACAAAGTTCATCTTCTGCTATTATATAAAAATTTCACCTTGTTTAATAGAGGAGGAAAACCCTAAATGTTCGCCATCTTTCGACTGTTCCTAACATATAAGGGAAGATAAGGAAGGGGATATTTCAGTATTTCCTGATCCCCCTGATTTGCAAGCACAGAAATTGTAGGAATAACACTTATTTTGTATAACGATTTGCGTAACTAGACGCAGCGTATGAATCCGGCTTAATTTTTGCTGTCAGCCCCATAGCCCTTATACGCTCTGTCATATCTAAAATAAATTCCTTTGTCAGCCCATGGTTTCCGATATCAAGATGAATCTCCATTGTCAAATGAGCCCCTTCATTCCGGTACGGATATATGATTTCAAGCAAATCACTCATATGCCCCGGTGTAAACAAACAAGCAATCTCTTGACTTAAGTGTGTTTCTAAAGATATCTTTTCACGCAGGCTGTCTAACTTTCTATGTATAACCTCATTGCGTAAGCAGCCCCATGCTCCCTTTCCCACCCGGTGCAAATGGACAGCTGTAATAAAGCGCGTATCGTCTCCATGCGCCTGAGAATCCGTGCCTATCGAAAGGCGATAAACATTTCGCGGATCTGCTTTCATAAAATTGTAGATGCGCACAAATACGTCATCAAACTTCATATGGCGCTCCGACAAGTTGTAAAAGAAATAGTCTCTCATATAACATTGTCCCCTCTCATGACAACTCCGGCATTCTCACTATATGATGCATAGGAGATAAATATGCTGCCTTTTTGTCAGAGAGAGCACTTCGTTAGCCTTTACTTGTTTTAATATTGCGTATGATATAACCGCAAGATGGACATGTGTAAATTACATCTTGGTTGGATTGTGCGGTTAACACATCCTCCATTCGCGCAGCCCGTTTGCATGCGGGACAAATCACATTAGGCATATACACTAGGAAACACCCCTTTCCCTCTCAGTTTGAACAAGGGCAGAAGGAATCATACAAAAAAACAGCAACTCATGATGAGATGCTGCTTTTTTATGTATGAATTAGGAAATCATATCGTAAATCTCGATTGCTACCATATCGATATTGTCAAACTGATATGTTTGCGGTTTTTCTCCCGGCTGATACACTTCCAACTCGTACGTATCACTTTTATCAAAGTATTTCACACTGCATTTACGCTCGCCATTTACTTCAAAATAGCGTTGTGCCACTTCTCCGTTTGCCGCTTGCTCTTTCAAGCTGACAAGACGAGTAATAATTCCTTGGAGCAGAGACATAAAATCTCCCCTTTCTCTAATTTCCCTGCGCATAGTGTTTGCAACCGCACTTTTTCTATCCGCAACAACAGAAAATTTGTCTCATTCAATAGGATAACGGTTGAGAGCCAGAAACTCAATAAATTTGTCGAAAAAAGTTGTACAGAAAAGCGAACATGGTTCATTTTTCTCCTAAAGTAAAACAGTCTGCTCACAAAGGACATGATGCAGCTCCACTCATTCATGAAAGCTTTTTCATCATACAAGACACTTATTGCCTGTATGTAAGCAGAAAGAAACTTCCCTCGGGAACTAGACCTCACAAAAGCAAGCCGCACCCGAGCGCAACACCGACAACACTCCACGATGGAAGCCTCCAAACGCTAAGCAATGCAAAATATAGAAGCACGAGCACCGCATCGGCCATTGTAATAACGGATGTTTTGAAAATAGGATCATATAAAGCAGCAAGCAAAATCCCGACTACACCGGCATTGATACCGAGAAGTGCCGATCGCATGCTCGAATGCCGCCGCAGCGCATTCCAAAACGGCAAGCCGCCTAAGATAAGCAAAAAGGCAGGCAGAAATATGCCGACTGTCGCAACAATCGCTCCCATCACGCCGTATAAGCTTGCGCCAATGTAACTTGAAAATGTAAATAACGGTCCGGGAACGGCTTGCGTGATGCCATATCCAGCTAAAAACAACTCCTTCTTCATCATACCGCTATCGACAATTTCTGTTTCCAGAAGCGGGAGCACAACATGACCGCCGCCAAATACAAGTGCCCCTGAGCGATACATCGTATCGAACAGCACAAGCAGCGGCGAGGACACAAATGCACACAAAAAAGGCAAACCAAAAAGCAAGGTGAAAAACAGGATAAAGGAGAATATCCCCATTTTTCTTGAAACAAAAAATGCTGTTATGTCCGTTATACCCGCTTCTTCTTCTCTATATACGAGATACCCGACAATACCGCTTACACCAATTACAATCAGCTGCATATACGCTGATGGGAATAACAAAAGACTCGCAGCAGCCGCAAGAACTATCGTTTGCCGCATGGCATCAGGGGCGAGCTTTTTCCCCATTTCAAATACCGCTTGTGCCACAACAGCTACGGCAAGGAGCTTCAAACTATGTATCCAGCCGGTTTGCGCAGTTTGTTCGTGTACAAAAAGCGCAAAGCTTGTTAACACAAAAACCGATGGCAGCGTAAATCCAAGCCATGCCAGTAAACCGCCTAGAAGCCCGCTTCGCATCATACCAATGGCAATCCCAACCTGGCTGCTCGCAGGTCCCGGCAAAAAGTTTGCCAGCGCAACGATGTCAGCATAGCTCTTTTCATCTAACCATTTCTGTCTCTCAACATACTCTCTGCGAAAGTAACCAATATGTGCAGCAGGACCTCCAAATGATGTACAGCCTAGACGAAGCGCCGTCCAAAATATATTTGTATATTGCTTCATTTTCCCCACCCCAAACTATAAAAATGCGAAACACCCTTCATCCATGGTCCGCCCCCATCTTTCATTATAGTTTGTTACGGAATGCTTGTCCCTACCTTTTGTGACTCTTTTCCTCTTTCTTGCCGCTGTGCTATGCCATAATACGCTTGAGGTGAGGTCTTCTTTCAGAATATGATACAATAGTGTCACAACGATACAAGAAACGAGGAAACGAAATGAAAAGAGTAGAGCTATACACACAGCCAGACTGTCCGCCGTGTCAAATTATAAAAGAATTTTTCAAGCATTATGAAATTTCCTATGTAGAGTACAATATTAAGCAAGACGGTGCCGCCCGCAAGCGTCTCCTGCACGATTATAATTCATATTCTACACCGACTGTTGTCGTGAACGGAGAAGCAGTGACAGGATTTAATATTGAAAAGCTGCAGAATCTTCTTGGGATTGAAGCATAAAGAAAACTCGCCGACTGGCGAGCCCTGCCCTTGGGCGAAGACAGAGGCGTAGCCCTACTTATACTGTATTCCTAAAATTTCCGACTACGTCGAATTCACTTCTAGCTGGAAATTTATACTTTCCTACAGTGTAAGAAAAGCGGGTCTTGGGAGCTAGACATCACCCCTAAAAGTTATACTTTCTTATACTGTAAATAAGAAAAGCGGACACAGCTGTGTCCACTTTTCTTGATAAAACCTGGTTATACTCATCCATTCTCTTTCTGTTCCTTCTCAAGCTCCTTAATTTCTGCTAACAGTATCTTGTTACTATGGTAACCGGCCAGCTTCCACATTCCGTCTATTTGTTGAAGCGATACAACCTCATATGTTGCTTTATCCTTAAGATGCTCGTACACATACAAGAGACCGCGCTCCTGATCATAAATCGTTTTCGTTTCGGAGGTAAAGGAAAACGGCGCTGTTTTAGTAAGTAAATATGTACCAGTTCCTTTTGCATCATCGCTGTTTTCGTCTGTGAAGACCTGCAGGAAGTTGTCTGTAAAATACGGAGACAGTTTCTGATACATCGTCCCCGATGACAGCTTCTTGCCGCGAATCGCAAATTGTGCTTCGTATCCTTTTCGAATTGTGTCAAACACAGTGGTTCTATGTATTCTCACATTTCCCTTGTCGGTGGCAATCGCCACGCTTTGCCCGACAATAATTGCCAGAAGCAGCAAAAATGCAATCCACGCTCCGTATCGTTTCAACATGTTTCCCCCTTCATTTTATCCTGTCTCTATTGTAGCAAGCCGCAATGCGGCATAGACAATCTTTCGTTCGCAAAATCGCTACAGCAATAGACAGCGTTTTTTGCTGATATGTAGCAGGATTTCCATAAAGGGAAAGAACAAAACAAAAAACACACGAAAAATAAAGAAAACTCGCCGATTGGCGAGCCCTGCCCTTGGGCGAAGACAGAGGCGTAGTTGCACTTATACTTTGTTCCTAAAATTTCTCGCTACGTCGAATGGCCTTCCAGCTAGAAATTTATACTTTCTTAAAGTATAAGAAAAGCGGACAAGGCCCGCCTTTTATGGCAGCGTAGGGGTGGGCTGGAGTAAAAGGCGCTTTTTGCCTTTTACGGAGGTTCAGCCTGGAGTCTGCCATTTTGGGCCTTGGGAGCTAGACATCACCCCGAAAAGTTATACTTTCTTAAAGTGTAAAGAAAAACCGCGAGAGCGAAAAGCTCTCACGGCCTGTATTCTTCTCAAAATAACGCATCCTGCTCATATAAAAACTCATGCGACAAGTCAATAAACAAATAATGCTGATCGTCATCAATCGGGAACGAAAATGTACGAACCATCTCACCTGTGTCAATATCCGTATACAAGTCGGACAAACGTCCCTTCTTTTCAAAACGCATTTGCATAATATTTGCCAAAAAATACGGACGCCAGCTCCAGTTCTTTTGCTCATATTCCGGCACAAGCTCCCACTGACCATTTTGCTTTACTAGGTTGCCGGACTTCTGAAAGCCGTCCTCATCACAGACATACAGCCTAAAGCTGCAGTCAGTAACCTCCTCACTAAGCGTCATGAGCCATTTATTAAAGCCCTCAATTTTTTTTTGCTTGCCCATCGCCGTACCAATACGGCTGCGCAGCCTTTCCGTTAGCGCATATATGTTTTCCAGCTTTCGTTTTTCATGGACGATAAATTCATGACATTCCTGCCGCAGTCGATCCTTCAAAATATCAGCATGCAAAAAGGATGGCATAAATCCCTGTAAATAATCCCCCTGATAATACCTTCCCCCATTACGCCAGGCATATTGAAGCTGGTAAAACGCATCAATATCTTCATAAAGAAGGGTTGCTCCAATTCTCCTTGCCAGCAGGGAGATCGAATACAGCACATCCTGATAAGACTGCAGCATTGCGGTTTGCCGTAAGCTGCTCAGGTCCACCTTTAAAATGTCCGGTGACAACAGACTGATGCGCTCAAGATTGCTCATACCTGCTCCAACCTTGTTAATGGCCAGCTGTATACCATATGTCCGATAATAGGTAAGCAAATGTAATAATTGATTAAGATCACCTGTAAAATCTTGCTCTCGAATTTCCAATACAATATTTTTCAAGTCCATCCCTTGCTTTTCATAAGCAAGCAGCTGATTCAAAAAGCTATCTTCCTCATCCTGCATGAGCAAATTGGCATTGCGATTAATGAATAACAGTGCTGATGGATCCGTTTCCAGATGCATTTGCAGCGCTTTTGTTAAAATTAAATTGTCGACCTCTATCCGGTACTCTTCCGGAACAGATTCATCACGAAAAAACGACGCAAGACCTTGGATGCCTTGCTCTGTCTGAATGCGCCCGACCGCTTCATATCCAATTACTGTGTGCTCATCTGCACTGAAAATCGCTTGATAATAAGGAAGGACTTGATCTAAATTAGACATAACATCTAATGCGTCCACTAGCAGCGCCCCTCCCTTCTTCCTTCTCTCCATCACTCGTACGACACTCTTGCCGTAATCTCCTTTTACTACTGCATGATCCGCAGTGTCTTTCCTTTTGACACTAATGACAGGCCGCTTTCAGGCAAAATATCCTCAAACGCAGATAGTAATAGTGTAACATTCATTTGCCTTATAGACCATAAGGTCAATACGCCCAAAAGTCATGATTTATTTGGAATACATACCGCAGCAAATCCTTTATCTTACTCACACCATATGTAAGCACATAGAGCCTAAAGGTCTAAAAGGGAAACAACCCTCGATCGCAAGCACGCCGGATGTACATGCTCATACCCGTCTCCTATCTTCTATTATAAGACTAATAGAAGATAGGAGACCACAAAATTTCCTTATAAAATTGAAAGAAAAGCGGACAAGGTCCGCCTTTTATGGCAGCGTAGGGGTGGGCCGGAGTAAAAGGCGCTTTTTGCCTTTTGCGGAGGTTCAGCCCTACGCTGCCATTTTGGGCCTTGGGAGCTAGACATCACCCCGAAAAGTTATACTTTCTTACAGTAAAATAAAGTGCCCTCCAATAAACAACTGGTTTGATTATACTCCAAATCTTAAAATGGATGCTGATGCAGATGCTGACCACCATCCATCGTCATCACCGCACCGTTTATATAAGAGGCCTCATCTGAAAGCAAATAACAGGCAAGACCAGCAATTTCCTCTGGTGTTCCAAGACGGCCAAGAGGTACGCTTTCTAGCGTACGCTTCGCAGCCTCTTCTGACACCCAAAGACGTTCTGCTCCCCCTGTACGTTCAATCGGCCCCGGCGCGATCGCGTTCACGCGGATCCCATATTTTTTCCCCCACTCCACCGCAAGCGTACGAGTCATGGCCAATACGCCCGCTTTTGCCGATGCAGAATGAATAACGCCAGGACCAGCATCCCAAGCATACGTAGCAATCATATTCACAATACGTCCAGCAATCCCCTTTTCAATCCAATACTTTCCAACTGCACTGCTGCAATAAAAGGTTCCGTTCAACACAATGTTGATAACAGCATTCCAGCCGTTTACAGATAGCTCCTCCGCTGGACAAACAAAATTTCCTGCAGCGTTATTCACTAGATAATCAATCCGCCCAAAAGCAGCATCCACCGATTGCACCATTTGCTGTGCTTGCTTTGGTTCGCGCACATCCATTTGTACAATGAGTACCTGGTTCTCAAATTGCTCAATATCTCGCTTTGCTTGCTCTAACGCTTCTAACGTGCGACCTGTAATTACAACATACGCGCCCTCGCAAGCAAAGCGAAAAGCCATCGCTTTCCCCATCCCGCTCGATCCGCCTGTTACAACAACAACTTTTCCCTTCATACGTTCCACCATCCCTCTAAAATGGATACTTATTCATTTTATCGTTTCCATTCTATGAATTATGCTTCATTCTTCAAAATAGCCTTCTATACGAAATATTATTACAGTTTGAAAGAGTATCTTTTCTCTGCTTACTGTCATACATACGAATAGAAAATGATATAATAAAACAGATTTCTATGGATAGGTGAGAGACTATGACAAAGATTACTAGAAGATCCTTTTTGAAAAAGAGTTTTCGTTTCTCGCTATACACACTATTAACATCAGGGATAGGGTATTATTATGCTAGACACATTGAACCTTCTTTACTTGCAGTTACCCGCCATTTCATCCTGTCTCCGCTCGTACCAAAAAGCTTTCACGGCATGAAAATCGTACAGTTCAGCGATTTGCATCTGGGCTACCATTATTCGTTGCCTCGGCTTTCTAAAGTTGTGGATCGGATTAATCAAGAAAAAGCAGATATTGTCTTTTTCACTGGAGATTTAATTGACGATCAACGATCCTGCCCGTTCACTTCTCGTATTGCACCCATTCTGCAACGTATTCATGCTCCTTTTGGCAAGTATTGCATTTATGGTAACCATGACCACGGCGGGTATGGTACCGAGTTGTACAAAGGGATTATGAATGAATCAGGCTTTATCCTGCTGCAAAACAGCGAACAGCGTATCCGTCTTATTGATGAGAGTGAAATTGCTATTTTAGGTATTGATGATATGATGTTAGGGGATCCGAAGCTAGAGCAAACACTGCAGCTCGCACGTCAGGAATTATATACAATCGTTCTCGTGCATGAGCCTGATGCAGCTCCTATCATTGCACAGTACCCAGTAAACCTGCAGCTCTCCGGTCACAGCCATGGCGGGCAGGTACAACTTCCTCTTATTGGTCCTGTTATTACGCCTCCTCTTGCAAAAAAGTATATAGAAGGCTTTTATACCGTTTCTAATCTGACTGTATATGTAAATCGGGGACTCGGAATGACACGCGTACCGTTCCGCTTTTTCGCCCAACCAGAAATTACAATATTCACCCTGCAGCACGGTGAATAGCCGTGCTCTGCCTATTTTCTACAAGTTTCTCCACGCGTACTGGCTCCTTTATTCTCTCAATCCCATAGTATATCGTAAGTTTAATAAAGGAGGTGGACACTGGTTTCATATAATTCCCAAAAATAGGTAAATAGTTTAGTGCCGAATCGTAACTTTTGGGAGTTTTTGTGAACCAGGTTAAAAGATGTATCCTCACTTGCAGCCTGTTCCGTTTCGTTCTGCTCCTGTAAACCCAGGAGACACGCGCTTTCTACCATTTTTTGGTGCTCCGTTTTTAGCAGGTATCGCTGGCGGCCTGCTTGGCGGTGCCGCGATCTCACTTTGGCGACCTTGGTTTGGCGGCTTTGGTGGCGGCGGTTTTGGCTATGGTTACGGTTATGGTCCTGGTTATGGCTACGGCTATGGTTTTGGCGGCCCTGGTTTTGGAGGTGGCGGCGGCGGCTTTGGCGGCGGCGGTGGCTTTGGCGGCCCCGGTTTTGGTGGTCCTGGCTTTGGTGGCCCCGGTTTCAGCGGCGGTCCTGGTAGTCCCGGCTTTTTCTACTAAGCGTATAATACAAACTATAAAGCAGGCTGTTTTTTATAAGCAAAACAGTTTGCTTTTACATAAAAACACCTATATAGACTCTCTGGCAACTAATAGATTCTGATAAAGGCCGTTAGGTAAAAGCAAAGGTGTAGTTGCACCTATAGTGTATTCCTGAAATTCCTAACTGTATCAAATTCGCTTCTAGCTGGAAATTTATACTTTCTTACAGTGCAAAAAAGCTGCTTAGTAGAAAGCAGCTCACTCCTCATCTCTATACTCACCGTATGCCATGCGAAACAACTCAGATTGGCTATCCAGCTCCTCTTCCGTTTGCTGCACGTATACATATTCTCCAAGTTCATTTTGTTCACGTGCCTTGACATTATCAAGCAAAGCCAAATTCAAAATATGAATGATACGCGTTTTAAGTGATTCATCTAAAATAGGAAAGGAGATCTCTACCCGTTTTTCCATATTGCGCGTCATCCAATCTGCCGATGACAAGTAAATTTTCTCCTCTCCGTTATGATGGAAGTAATATACACGGCTATGCTCCAAATAACGGCCTACAATACTAATCACACGGATATGCTCACTAACACCCGGAATACCAGGACGAAGGCAGCAAATACCGCGTACAATTAAATCCACCTTCACCCCTGCCTGTGATGCTTCATACAACTTTTGAATTAATGGTTTATCCGTTAAAGAATTCATTTTTGCAATAATATAGCCATTTCCATATTGTTTCTGGTAGTTGATCTCATCCTCAATTAGAGTGATAAATTGATCACGAATGTCAAACGGTGCTACTGACAGCTCATAAAACTGCGGCTTTGTCGTATACCCGCTTAAATAGTTAAAAAAATTTGTGGCATCAATACTAAATTCCTTGCGTGCAGAAATAAGACCAAAATCAGTATATAGCTTCGCGGTCGCATCATTGTAATTACCCGTTCCTAAGTGAACAAACCGTTCAATTTTTCCATTTTTACGACGAACGACTAGCGTAATCTTACTATGCGTTTTTAAATGGCTAACTCCATAAATAACGTGACAGCCAGCCTGCTCTAGTTCCTTCGCCCAGTGGACATTGTTCTCCTCATCAAACCTTGCCTTGAGCTCAACGAGAACTGTTACTTGCTTCCCGTTTTCCGCTGCCGTTTTGAGCGCTTGAATAACAGGGGAGTCTCCGCTTACACGGTACAGGGTTTGCTTAATTGCCAAAACATCCGGATCCTCCGCCGCATCTGCTACAAAATCAATGACAGGCTGGAACGACTCAAACGGATGGTGAAGCAAAATATCCTTCTCAAGCACCTTTTCAAAAATATCATCTTGATCGGATAAATCCTGCGGTGGCTGCGGAATAAGCGCTGGATAAATAAGATGCTCGTGTGTTTGTGCAAGCTGCTTGTAAAAAGCAAACAAACATGTTAAATCCAATGGCCCCTCAGTAAAATATACATCATTTTCATGAATTTCTAATACGCTATGTAAAATGGATAATACACGCTCATCCATTCCGTTTTTTCCAATTTCAAGGCGGACAGCAGCGCCCCATTTACGGCGCTTCAATTCTTTTTCAATCACCTTCAATAAATCGCGCGCACCTTCTTCATGGATCGTCATATCGGCATTACGCGTAATACGAAAGCGCGTTACAGATAACACGCGATGCCCTGTAAAAAGCTTATACATATAGTTGCTTATAACATCCTCTAGAAAAATAAAACGGGTTTTTCCATCATCGCATGGAAGTAAAATAAAACGCTCCAAAACAGATGGAACCTGCACAATACCGAGCTTTAATCGTTTTTCCTCCACCTCTTGCTCCTGATCATACAGCATAACAGCCAAGTTCAGGCTTTTATTAAGAAGCACTGGAAATGGGCGGTATGCATCAATCGCAACAGGCGTTAAGACTGGAAAAATCTGCTCATCAAAATATTCTTCAATAAACGCTCGCTGCTCCGGCGTTAAATCTGAAAAAGCTAGAACCTCAACTCCAGCCTCTTCTAAAGCTGGCTGCAGCACATGTAAATAGGTGTCATATTGCAAATCCACTAATTCGTGGGCCTTCATTGAAATTTTTTTAAGCTGTTGCTTCGGTGTAAGACCGGCCTTGTTTTCAGGATGATTAAATCCCGCCTTTACTTGATCCTGAAGACCGGCTACACGCACCATAAAAAACTCATCGAGATTTGAGCTAAAAATACTAATAAATTTTAAACGTTCAAGCAATGGATTTCTTTCATCCAACGCCTCTTGCAGTACACGCTTATTAAACGCAAGCCAACTAAGTTCGCGGTTGTTATAATAAGCTGTATCATGTAAATTCACAGAGTCTGCCTTCATTATGTCCATACGTACTACCCTTCCCTTTACGCAATCTAACGGTCACCTATCTAGGTACTTCCATATGTGAAAATGTAAAATCTTCGTAAACAAATAGGGAGATATTACTAATTTATGAGGAAATTCAGCTCAATATTACGCTTCAACGCCTTTTCTAATGGCTTTTTTTGCTTTTCAGCTTGCATCCTTTCAGCCAAGCCGCTGGAACGGCAAAAAATGAAAAATTGCAGGTCTTCTTTACATTCTTCTATTAATATGTTTTTTACAAAATTACGATTTGTTACATTTAAAGCGGCTGCCAGCTGTAAAATTGAACCTAGCAATGATAATCGCCGCTGTTCCTCCTTTGAAAACCAAGTGCCGAACAGCTGCATGTACCGCTTAAAAGCAGAACGTGATTTATAAGAGGCCAACAAAGCCAGCTGAATTCGTTCTTTATGCATCATACCGTCAATTGTTTTGTTCGCAAGCAGGTAAAATGTATGCTGGCTGCTCGATTCTTCGTCAATATATTTTCCAATATTGAATACTTTAGCAGCCTTTCGCAGCAGCTGTAATTCCTCTTCAGAAAATGAAGCTATCTCATTTTTTTCCAGTTCATTACAAATCGTCGATGCATTCATCATAAGCTGTATGACATAATGTATGTCCATCTCATATTCCTGAGCGAGCATATGCAGACTTTCTTCTACAACATTTGGGTAATACGAAAGATGAAGCGGCTTTGTAAGCACCTCGTAAAACACACCTTCACGCAACCCCTTTCTGCTTAGCACAAAGGACGGAGCATTTGACAAATGCATAATTGCCCGAAATACCTCGATTGCCGGAAGAATGGTATCAGCACGATCCCGAACCAAACCATCCTGCTTTTGCAGCTCAGAAAAGCTGAGGGCGGAAAGATGCTGATGAACACTGTCAATATGCGAAGCATTCATTTCATATAAGTGCAGGCTGGAAATAGAATAGGAAATAAGATGCTGATGAATTTTTGCCATGTTGCGGGCACTACCGCCAATTGCAATAATCGGCACCTCTTTCCCGAGCAGCCATGGCAATGTTTCCAACGAACTCTTAACGTAGGAATACAACCCCTCTCTTTCTTCAACAGTCGGTACGTCTCCGTTTACAAACTGCTGCTTAAGCGAAAGCGCACCAAATGGAAAGCTGTAATACTCTACTAACTCTCTATTTTTGAAATACGTAAGCTCTGTGCTTCCGCCCCCAATGTCAATGGTAATCCCTTCCTCGAATGAAGTAGAATTTATGACAGCCAAATAACCGTAATATGCTTCCTCGTATTCAGATAAAATCCGAAGCTTAAAATCAGTGTGTTCCTCTACGAGCTGTTGGATATAGGACTGATTTTTTGCCTGTCGAACAGTAGCTGTTGCCATACATATAACATGCTTAAGTTCATAGAATCGGGTGCTTTCCTGAAACTGCTGCAATGTACGAATTAAAAGCTGAATGCCTGCTCCATTGAGGATACCCTCTTCTAAATAGCTTCGTAATCTTGCTGTTACCTTCGTGTTTTCAAGCTCATGATATAATTTGCTAGTCCCTGTCTCATAAATGACAAGCCTCATCGTGTTGGAACCGATGTCAATAATCCCATATCGCTGTTTCAATTCTACATTCAGCCTCTTTTCATCGAAAATTTTTGTATCTCCCTGTCATCCTTGTTACTTTATTTCTCTAACCTTATTTTACTAAATACCTCTTAGAAAGAAAAATGCAGTTCATTTCCTTATGGTATCTAGACCTGTTCACATTGTTCACAAAATGTTTTTCTAACAAAAGGATTGAATATTGCAAGAGAATGGTAATACATGATAATGTTAACATAAAAGGAGTGAAGAATTATGAGACCTTCAAAGCCGGGAACGGATGAACAACCTGTTCCGTCAGCTGAACAATTAGCCCAAGCCGTCTTTGTCGTAAATCGCCATGCCAAAGCCGCCACGAATCCAAAATATTTATACTGGCTAAAAAAACGTGCACTCGAAAAGCTCATTCAAGAAGGAAAAGCGTTGAAAGAAGGATTGCATTTTTCTCGAAACCCAAAGCTCAGCCAACAGCAATCTGATGTGCTCGTTCACGTCGGCAACTACTTTTTCCATATCCCGCCTACAAAAGATGACTTCCAAAAGCTCCCTCATCTCGGCGAACTCAATCAATCGTACCGTAACCCAAAAACAGTGATGTCCTTATCAACTGCAAAAAAACTGCTGCAGCAATACATTGGTGCGGAAGCGTTTGAACAAGAAACAAAACTCTCCCGTCCCGAACCTTGGTACAAACGAGCTTATACACAAAAGTAAAAAACTCTTTGAGCATGAAACAAACCGTCCTGCAAAGGACGGTTTGTTTCATTTTACCTGCTCTTGGATACGAAAATCTGCCTGTTTATAGAATCGAACCTTTTCTTCATTATATTGCTTCGTTAGTTGATTAAAGACTTCATTATGTGTTTGCATATCAGTATACAGCCCATTGACCTCTTGTACCTGGTCTGTAATTGTCTTTAATTTCTCTGTCTTTGTCTGCAGCATTCCATACAGCTTTTCTTCCGACGCAAGTGCTTTTTCATAAGCTTCATGCATATGTACAAAAGCGGTGAACCGTTCCTCGTATAGGGATACAACCTTTTCTGCCTGCTTTCTCAGCTTTTTATCCTCTATTTTGCGTATATACTGATCTGCTTCCTTCATTTTACTACGTGCCTTCTCAAGGGCTTTTTGCTCATTTGCCAAAATATTCGCACGCTCCTTGAGACCTTGCAAAGCTTGCTCCACAGTACCCTTCACCTGGTTGCTATCTTCCTGGCCCCCCTGCAAAATACTGTCATACAGCTGTGCATTTTCCTGTTCAAGCGCTGCTAATGCTTTTGCCTCTTCGAAGAGGGCTCTTTCCTGCTTCACAGCATCTTCAAACACAGCATATACTTCCTCTTCCGGCTTTGGTCCAAAGCAGCCGGACAATAGGCAGAGCAATAAAGCTGTGCTTAATGCTATCCTCTTATACAAACTGAATCCTCCCCTACAATCGGTTGTCATGCCAGAAATTCACTGGAAAATGTGAAGCTGGATCGTATACCTCAAATTCATATCCTTCACTTCGGAGTCCGGCAATTACCGCAGGCAATACTTGCACGGTTTGCTTTTTTTCATGAAGAAGAATTACTTCCAAATTTTTGTTTGATTGTGTAAGGACATTTTGCACAATCCCATTTGGGTTATGGTCTAGCTTCCAATCCAATGAATCAATTGTCCAATCCCATTCTTTTAAGCCGGCCGCAGCCATTTGATCACGCAGCGCACTTGTAAGCCCTGGCATGCTTCCGTACGGACAACGAGTCAAGGCTGAGTGTATTCCTGTAACATCCTTTAAAATATCCTGCGCCTGCTTCATCTCATTTACAATTTGACCTTCCTTGTACAGCTTTTGATAATTGTGAGTCATGCTATGCATCGCAGGATAATGTCCTTCCTTTACAAGACGATTTACGCTGTCCTTATGACTTAGAATTTGAGATCCAATCATAAAAAAAGTTGCCGGCACCTCGTTCGACTTCAGAATATTCAAAATGGATTCTGTATATTCATTTGGCCCATCATCAAATGTGAGATATGCAACTTTCCGTACTTGACCGTTATATTTTTCAGGTACCGGTTTTGTGGCAGCCGGCACCGGTAGCTCACTAACAGGTTGAACAGTACGTATTTGCTCGGATACAGCCTTTGCTGAGGATGAAAAGGATCGAGCGAAGGAAAAACCAGTAAAAGCGATGACTACACCAGCTGTTACTACAAGAATGCGCTTCACCTTTCTTCGTAAGCGCGGTATTCGAAAATCTGCCATTCTATCAATCCCTTCCTAAACTAGACCACTGATTATTGAAAGGGCAGAGCACCTTCTCCCCCTCTACACTGGCCAATTGCTACGTAAATACACGTACGCTTCTCTATTATTTATTATATTATCATTTTATCTTATTTTGAAGAGTCTTCCATCAAAAACATACATCAATGGAAGTTTTTGTTTATATCAATCTTGTTTTTTGTGAGGAAGGAAGAAGAACAGCATCCACAACATTACGCTTTCCTACTAAAAGGAACCGAATCGGTTCCTTTTACTCTTTCGAAAGCAATACTCTCTCTGTCTCATAAGGTCCATACATCATACTGCGCACTTGAAACGTATATGTTGCACCAATAGTAATATGATCATGCGGATTTCCTTCTTGCGCTCTTGTTTGGAATGTTAATACAGCCTCTTCTCCAGGCTGCAGCAAGGGAATCCGCCAGCGTATAAGTCGAAAAACTACGGCAACCTCCCCTTTATCAGCCTGTAGCGTATCATAGATATACGATAAATAATCACGAATCATGTGACTTCCAAACAACTGTACTACATCTACCGTCCCGCAATTTCGAAGACGAATTTCTATTTCCAGCACATCGCCTGGTTGATAGCTGGAGGCTCTTCCAGATTGATTGCCAACAACAAGCTGCGCCAAGACAAGTTTCTCCCCCCCTAGCACGACACGTTCTACTAAAACCTTCTCACTGCCAATCCTCCCTGTTGCTGTAAATCTTATTGTGTCTGATGAAGGTGCCACAGCTACCTCCCATAGCGAGACATTCGGGTTCGTCCATGTTACAGTCTCCTTCTCCACCTTAGCAGGAGGAATAGACGAGGAGCGCAAAACGGCTCCCTCTGGAAGATGCATGGCACATTCAATGTCCGTTAGACTAGATGCGGCTGATAAAGTAACTCGCATCTGCGTTTCTTCTGGTTCATATACCGTATAGACTGACATATCCAGTCTGTCCTGACATTTTGACATGTCCTTCACCTCAACCTCTTCCTCATTATTATATGTATGATTACTCCTTCATTTTACTCCATAAGGAAAACGAACTACAATGAAACAAGGTACAAGTTCATCCTTCACTGTACCATATTCAACAAGGAATAATAAAAACCATGCTCTGCTTTTACATTTTAGACATGTTTTGACTAAAGAAACCATCTGTTAAAGAACATCATAAGCACTATCATTCATTTTTTATCTGTATTCCTAAAATTTCCGACTACGTCGAATTCACTTCTAACTGGAAATTTATACCTTTCTACAGTGTAAGAAAGGCAGATCTGCCACCAACCTTCCCCTTTCCCTCCTCAATATTCCAAAATATAACATTTACTTCTATCATCTTCTGCAACTTTTTTACTAATTTCAACGGAACTTGTAGAAAACTTCCAACCATCCGACATTCTTTTTCAAAGGAGGAACCATGGGGCGTATGGAATTTGTAAGTACGAACCATTTTGAAAGGAGATTTGGCTATGACAGGAACTTATAAGACAAAAGATATCGCTAATAAAACGGGAATCCCCGGCAATATAGTGCGAAAATACAGCAATTTGCTCGAACAGAATGGTTACATAATTGAGAAAACTGGTAATTCACGCACGTTTACAATGGCGGATATCCGCTTATTAAAGGATATTCATAAACGAGTGTCTGAGCTGGATGAGAATGCTGCTGAAGCAGTTGCCGCAATATTACAAGGCAAGCCAGAAGATACGATACCCGTAGCGTTACAGACTGTCGAGCCTGAACAGGCTATGTCGCCAGCCAAAACACCCGTTGCCATATACGACGATATGAATATGACCATTCGTGAACAAAACAAAAAGTTCGAAGAATTTATGAATAAACTTGATACACTTGCACAGTTAAATGAAGCAATTATCCATCAAAACTCAACACTTATCTCACAAAATCGCCAAAAGGATGAGAAGCTGGATGAGCTAATGCAGGAGGTATACGTTAAAGAATCAAAACAAGAAAACATGCTATGTGACCTAATCGATCATGTCAGGCAAACTGAATCTAAGCAAGACGAAAAAATAGATAACGTGCTTAGCCAAATGTACAAAAAGGAATCCAAGCAGGACGAAAAAATGAATAAGCTTATCAATCACGTGTATAAGCAAGAGTCGAGTCGAGATGAACAATTGATGAGCCTTATTCGGGAGATGCAGGAAACAAAACGAATGATTGCCGCATCCAAAGAAAACACATGGGTAAAAACGATTAAAAATATCTTCCGCGCAAAGCCGGAGCGCGCATAATAATTGGAATAAAGAAAACTCGCCGACTGGCGAGCCCTGCTCTTGGGCGAAGACAGAGGCGTAGTTGCACTTATACTGTATTCCTAAAATTCCCCACTACGCCGAATTCACTTCTAGCTGGAAATTTATACTTTCCTACAGTGAAAAAAGTTACCGATACCCTCGGTAACTTTTTTCATTCGGAAATGTCCAGCGAAAGAATTGGCAATGTAATATTTGCTTCTGTTCCCTTCCCTTTTTCACTTTTGTAGGCAATTTTCCCTTGGTGCGCCTGAATAATACTAAATGTTACCATCAGCCCTAAACCTGTCCCTTTTTCCTTCAAAGAATAGTATGGCTGCCCCAGCCTTGCCAGCTGTTCCTTGTCCATACCAACGCCACTATCCTTAACAGTTACAACCGCTTCATCCCCCTTTTGGTATGCCTTTACCTTCAAATATCCTTTCTGATCACCTACTGCTTCGACCCCATTTTTCACGATATTCATAATCGCTTGCTTTAGCTTTGCATGATTGCCAACCATATAAATATCCTTCTGAATCTCCGTTTGTAAATACACACCTTGCATAGCCGCGAAGGAAGACATAATTGTTGACATTTCATCAAGCAAATTTGATAAGCAAAATTGCTCCTTTTTCTCCATTTGTGGACGCGCCAAATTTAAATAATCTGAAATAATATGCTCTGCCCGATCAAGCTCAGTCAACACAAGCTCAAGATACTCCTTATTTTGTACATCCTCCGCTCTTTGAAATAATTGAATAAATCCCCTAACAACTGTAAGCGGGTTTCTTACCTCATGAGCAACACTCGCTGCCAGCTCACTTACAATCATTAGCTTTTCAGATTTTTGCATCTCGACCCGCAGCATTGCATTATCATATAAATACTCTGCTAAATATACTTGAAATGCCATCGCCACAGCCAATGCGAGTGCGGCGATTGTAAAATACACATATGCTTGAGAAATAATGGGTGTAAAAGAATCATATAGAGAAACTAGGACAATACTTCCGACTAGATAAAGAAGCGCATACAATGATGCAATTAAAAAGGAGATAATCGTTTTCTTATGGTTTGCGAAAGTGTTCCATTTACGCGACAGCCAAAATGAAACACTTGACAGAAAGGCGATATCGAGCAATTGTATCCAAATAGTATCTCCCCCATATAAAAGCAAATAAACGATAACGGAACAAATCGCCGGAAACAGACCGTATACTCCTCCATACAAATATGTACCCATAATAGGAATAGCATGAAAATCGAAGTAATAATGTCCTCCAAGATGAATTGGATACATCATAGACAAAGCAACAATGCCTCCTGATAGAAGGGATGTTGTTTTCCAATTTCTCTTTGGAACAGACACATGATACCGACTCAAACGAAGTGTTTCATACAAAAACACAGGCAAAATCACAATTGCGAGTTGAATAAGAAGATCCCCAATCTGCTCCAAATCCCCCGCCCCCCCAATTACCCTTTTTTCCTAATTATAACATTTATACCCATTTATTTTGTAAAAATTTACGTTTTTCTGCTGATTTTATGTAGGTATGCCACTCAACATGAATCGACATGTTGGGATAAAGAAAACTCGCCGATTGGCGAGCCCTGCATTTGGGCGAAGACAGAGGCGTAGTTGCACTTATACTTTGTTCCTAAAATTTCTCACTACGTCGAATTGGCCTCCAGCTGGAAATTTATACTTTCCTACAGTATAAAGAAAAGGACCGTGAAACATCACGACCCTTAGATACATAACGAACCATGTCCGCTTTTCCTCATTGGTAGGAAACGTAATATGTTTTTTGTAAGCTCTTCACTTTTCTTAGCTTCTCCTGTGCCTCTTCACTTAGAGCGCTAATCGGCCTTCCATCTACAAGAACTTCCTTGTCATATACCTTTTTCACCTCTACCTGCATCCTTTCCTTTGCTGGCGTTTCATGTATACAAATACGGTGAGGCTCCCAAAGCACTACATTCATCAATTCCTTTACTTCTGGGCTTTCACATGTTTGCAGATGGTAAATCAGCTCATAATTCGTGAGCGGTTCAATGAATGACAATTTGACCTCCTGATGCTTCGCATAAGCCGCCACCGCCTTTGCTAATAAGCCATCAATAGCAATCGCAAGCGGACTGAGAAATGCATTATGATCAACGACCATCGCCTCCATAATATGAAGCCCTGTTTCGATATCTGTCTCCACAAAATCCCCCAGAAATCTAATATTTTGAATCAGCTCCCACGGCTCCTTAGCAATCCCTCCAACGAGATATGCATCGCGTAGAAAGCTGTCAAAATGGTCTGCCCCAAGCAGGCTTGTTTTGCTTGTCAATGGTGTATTTTCATTTAATAAAGCTACAATATGCTCACCATCGTATCCATGCTTTTTTAGGATACGCGCTGCTTCTCCCTCGCGGATGAGCTTTTCCGTATTCGCGTGATGATTAAAACCAAGGGTTTTTTCAACAGCATGAGAAAACGGTAAATGTCCGATATCATGAAGCAAGGCGGCAAGACGAAGCTCTTTATCATTTGGAAAGAAACGAGCAATGACGGACCAAACACCGATTGTATGGTCGAGCCGTGAATGCATTATAGGCGAGTAAAGCGAAGCAGTGCCATAATGGCTTAAGAATTTTAACCTTCGGAGCGTTTTGGATTGAAATAGCTCCAGTTCGTGAGGAAGGGCTTTAATTTCATGTCTATAAAGCGGATCGTATACCGTTTCTTGGCAAAAGGTTTGCTGCACCTCTGATCACCATCCCACATTCTTTTCACTAGAGATTATCATCATACTATGATAGGTTTGGTATTATATTCATTGTTTTACAGAAACGTTAGAGAAATTTACATCTTTTTTCACATACTACATAATTGAAGGCTATTTTGAAGCGTTTTCATTTTTCAGCTTGTTTACTTCCAATAAAAACTTCGCAATGGAACTGGCAGATATGATAAAATAAATAAAAATTTTGCATCGGAAGAAAGGAAGACTTTATGGAACATCTATTAAATCCTCGTGTGAAAAATATTCAAATCTCAGGCATTCGCCAATTTTTTAATATGATTCAAGAATATGACAATGTAGTTTCCCTTACAATTGGCCAACCTGATTTCCCGACACCTTCTTTAGTAAAGGAAGCTGGCAAACGCGCTATTACGGAGAATATTACAAGCTATACACATAATGCCGGTATCCCTGAGCTAAGACAGGCTGCTTCTGCGTTTGTCAAAGAGCGATATGGGCTCAATTATGATCCAGCAAATGAAGTAATTGTTACAACAGGTGCGAGTGAGGCGATTGATATTGCGTTTCGGACGATTTTAGATGAAGGGGCAGAGGTTATTCTGCCTGCACCTATCTATCCTGGCTATGAACCGATTATTCGCTTAATGGGTGCAAAGCCTGTATTTGTTGATGTACGTGAAAGCGGCTTTCGCTTAACAGCCAAAGCACTCGAGGAAACTATCACAGCCAATACCCGCTGCGTCGTTTTGCCTTATCCTTCTAATCCAACAGGCGTCACACTCAGCAAGGAGGAACTTCAAGAAATTGTTAATGTTTTAGAGGATAAAGACATTTTCGTAATCTCCGATGAAATTTACAGTGAACTTGTTTATGAAGGATCTCATAGCTCAATTGCTCAATTCCCGTCTATGCGCGACAAAACGATTGTAATTAACGGCCTTTCCAAATCCCATTCTATGACGGGCTGGCGTATTGGATTTTTGTTCGCTCCCGCTTACATTGCCAAAGAAATCTTAAAGGTGCATCAGTATAATGTAACGTGCGCATCCTCTGTCTCTCAGTATGCTGCAATAGAAGCGCTGACGGCTGCCAAGGACGCGCCTCGCATGATGCGTCATCAATATAAAAGAAGAAGAGACTATGTATATCATCGCTTAACAAGCATGGGATTATCAGTTGAACAGCCAACCGGCGCCTTTTATATTTTCCCTTCGATTAAACAGTTTGGGACCAGTTCCTTTGATTTCGCCATGCGCCTTGTCAAAGAAGCTGGAGTTGCGGTTGTGCCGGGTACGGCATTCTCTGAGTACGGGGAAGGCTATCTTCGTTTATCTTACGCATACAGTCTAGAAACCTTAAAGGACGGCTGCGACCGAATCGAGCAATTTTTGCAAGAAAAGATTTAAAGAAAATTCGCCGATTGGCGAGCCCTGCCCTTGGGCGAAGACAGAGGCATAGTTGCACTTATACTGTATTCCTAAAATTTCCTACAGTATAAAAAAGCTGATATAAAAACGCTTGGATCACTCCAAGCGTTTTTTGTGAATTTGAATACGAAGCAAACGACAACTAGTATGATAATTGGAATTTATATCTTTCTACTCCAAAGCTGAATTACTGAGAATGATAAGTCTCCCTAATCCCCCGCTCTGTAATCGCTTACATTTGTGAACGCTGGCTTATTTTGACTTCCACGCGTTGCTTATTGTAAGCCATCCGAAGAAAACAACCACTAGCCAACCAATAAATGTCATCACATATGTTAAAAAGCTGATAAATCCATCAATTGCAGTAAAGGAAAAGAAATGAAAGAATGATGTTAAAGAGGAACCCATCAGTCCGGCTGTAGAAATCCATAACCAACCGACAAATGCGGCGAAGAAAAACTTTAATGTGTTATCCATGCAAGTCACCTCCTTTAGTAAGGAGTGGTTATACTTCTATATTATTATTTAAAGAAAAATTCGGTGCTTGCTATTGCTAAAATAGGCTTTTGCTTGAGAAAGTAAAGAAAACTCGCCGATTGGCGAGCCATGCCTTTGGGCGAAGACAGAGGCGTAGAGTTGCACTTATACTGGATTCCTAAAATTTCTGACTACGTCGCATTCACTTCCAGCTGGAAATTTATACTTTCCTACAGTGAAAAAAAGCCGCCTTAGGCGACTTTTCATAAAGCTTTGTTAGAAAATCCGGGCTGGGTTAGCGATATTGTTCTCGCTATATTTATACAGCAGGCTCGGCCGTTTCGAAAAATTGCTGCTGTCCTCTCATTAGGCCTGCAAGCGGCAAGTCATTCACCGTGCTCTCCTCCCGCTTGTCAGCTGAAGATGTAAGATGTTTGATTTCTAGGAACAGTCCTTTCAAATAAATCGCCATTGCATCTTCCCACTGATCCTTCGCAACATCTGTGACAGAACGAATTTGATATAAGCCTGCATTGTTAAATAGCATATCAATCGTTCCATATGCCTTCATCGCCTCTTCTACTACACGTTTCCAATCTTGCGTTTTATTCACATTATGGGAAACGAAAATGGCTTGGCCGTTTTGAGCCAAAATCTCTTCTACCGTCGCCTTACCATTCTCTACATCAATATCGGTAATAACGACATTTGCACCTTGTTGCGCTAATAAAAGCGCTGTTTTACGCCCGATGCCAATACCTCCGCCTGTCACAACGATAACCTTCCCTGCTAGCTTCATTATCCTCTACCCCTTCCAATAAACTTCCCGTTCTACAGCAGCCTCACCAATGAGGAATCGATTCCTAAAAGCACCCTATTACATCCATAAATGGAATCCTATTATCTTTGTTGCTCCAGACACACTTTCTACTCAAACATCACTGTTACCAACGCAGCCTTCCCTGTGCAAATCATATGTCCCATATGCATGTTGTTCGCATTCTTTTATACGACAGCTCGATTTTCTATCTCTTTCTTCATATCGACTTTTCTGTCCCCATGCTAAGACAATCTGCTTACTGTTAACATACGCCGAGCTTCTATAACAATGCTGAGAGAAGTTATGTAGCGGGCAGCAAAAAATGAGACACGCTGCATATCTGCGTGCCTGTTCCTAGAGGGTACTTCCATAGGAAATGCCAGTCCTATACAAAATGATTATAACAAAAAACCATGTCATTTTTTGTAGAAAAAAAGTTAGAACTTAAAAAATTTTCCGAAAAATAAAATTTAGCCTAACAAAAAACCTAAAATATACCAAAAATGTGACAGGATTGTGAATAAAGGAAACTCGCCGACTGGCGAGCCCTGCTCTTAGGCGAAGACAGAGACGCAGTTGCACTTATACTGAATTCCTAAAATTTCTGACTACCTCGCATTCACTTCTAGCTGGAAACTTATACTTTAGTACAAAATACCTTTAATACTATCACCATGTCCCAATTATAGATTGCTAATGACCTTCGTCCGGGCAGCTAAGTCATGATAGCCCCGGTTATCCTTGCGAAGCAGCATAATATATACATTAACAATAGCCGGAATACCAAGCAGCACTACATTCGATAACACCAAGATACAAAAGCGCCAAAGCAGCGTTCCGGCCCCGACTGCTTCCCCGCTTTCCTTTAACAGCTGTATACGCAAAAGACGGCTCCCAATTGTACGGCCGTTCCAAACTAAAGGAAGCAAAACAAAATAAGCAGTCATAATAACGAGGGCAAGAAGCATATCATAACGGACATCACCAAGACTGACTTGAAAACGATCAAAAGCAGCTTTATACTCCCCACTGATTACCGCCGCCGCCGCACCGTATACAAGAGAGACGATAAACATATCTATCAGAAGCGCTCCGACTCGATTCATAACAAAGGCGGGTTGATGAACATGTAGTTTCATTACGAACTCTTCCTTTCCTTACATACTTTCGCTCCATCTTACCATGCTCCACTTTTTGTGACAACTTCCGACAAAGTACGGTACGTGACTGCTCTCCCTGTTTTTGGTTACAATAGATGTAAACCTATCTTAAGGAGGTCAGTATGTGATGACGAAAAACACATTTCTCCTTTTCGTGGCTTGCTTACTTTTGTCGGGTTGCGTCTTTCCATCCCGTTACACGCAATATGATATCGGCGCTGATTACGAAGTTCTGCAGTCCTCTACAAACAGGACTCAAATCCTTCCGAAAGTGGATGCTTTCAACGCTTCACAGCTCATCCCTCCTGTTGTTACGGAGGTAGCATGGAACGACAGCTACATACTGGCAAAGCAGCTTGAATTACAATCTGACCCTCTTAACCCTGACGCACAAATTCCCAATCAGGAGAATGCAAACTATTGGATTATTGACTTGAAATATAACAAAAGATTCGGTCCCTATACGAAAAAGCAATTTGAAGCACAAAAAAAGGAATTTCGCATTTCAAGTTCGATGCAATTGCAAAAAGTTGAAAAGCTTGTACAAAAATGATAAGGCTTTCTATATGTAATCATGCTTATTCATCTAAGACGTACTCTATTAGTAAACACCTGAGTGTCTTACCCATTTGTATTTGCAGTACAGCCCGCGTGTTATATGCACGCGGGCTGCTTGACTGCGAAGCACATCGGATTGTGTCCGCTTTTATGTTGAAGAATATTTCGACTGAAGCCATGCACATACACCGAAGCTTGCAAATGCCGCAACAAGCATAACGATTGCCCAAGCCCTCAGCTGTGATTGTATCTCGCCGCGCACCGCTCCCCCAAGCATCAGAAAATACACGCCACCGAGTGCATAGATTATACAAGGAATATAAGGAATAACATAGTTCGGAAACACCTTATATAAAAGATAGCTTAGTAAACAAGCTGTACACACGATCATAATAGCTGTAATTCCAATCAGCAATACATTCCCTCCTTTCTTCTATTATGCAACCCTTTCCTCTTCACTTATCAATCCAAAAAAAGCCAGACATCCCGTCCGGCTTCAAAAAGCATTTCGCCCATAAAACCACACGGGCTTGCCTTCTTATCAAACACAGCTCTCTCGAAACAGCATTTTATATACAACGCTTCCAAATAAAACGCAGCATGTGCGTAACAGGCTGTCCGCAAGCACACCTGCGTATAACAGACTTTGTGCCCAAATACATAAGATAAGCAAAATGCCAATGTGCATATACCATACCTTTGTACGGAATCGGTATGCACCAAGTATTCCAAATACAAAAAGTTGAGCGATATACAGCCACGAAACAAACGGGGCGAATGACGATGTACTTATTTCTGATATAAGCAACCAGAATACATGAATACTCATCATCCCGCTCATTCCAAAGACCGCTGCAGCAAATCTCATGCAGCGCCACCCCTTTCCAACTGCCTGTACCATTATATTCAGCAAGCTGCATGAGGTTGCAAACGCTGATACAATTTTAAAGAAAACTCGCCGATTGGCGAGCCCTGCTTTTGGGCGCAGACAGAGGCGTAGTTGCACTTATACTTTGTTCCTAAAATTTCTAACTACGTCGAATCAGCCTCCAGCTAGAAATTTATACTTTCTTAAAAGTGTAAAGAAAACTCGCCGACTGGCGAGCCCTGCCTTTGGGCGAAGACAGAGGCGTAGTTGCACTTATACTTTGTTCCTAAAATTCCCCACTGCGTCGAATGAACTTCTAGCCGGGAATTTATAATTTCTTAACGTATAAAGAAAACTCGCCGATTGGCAAGCCCTGCTCTTGGGCGAAGACAGAGGAGTAGCCCTACTTATACTTTGTTCCTAAAATTTCTAACTACGTCGAATCGGCATCCAGCTAGAAATTTATACTTTCTTAAAGTACAGAAAAACTAGGCACGCAGCTTTAGGAAAGCTGCTTCTTAGAAGCTTTCCGCTGGAAATTTATACTTTCTTACAGTGCAAAAAAGATAGGGTACGAAGCCCAAATCGGTTCGTACCCCTACCTATCTTGTTTACTGTTCATTTCCTGATATTCTTAAGAAAGAGCACCTCCTTCAACCAAACTCTTTTTATTATATTTATATAATTATAAACTTAAGCAATCTCCTCTGCACTGCGTTCGCCAGACGATTTGGTAAATAGCTTCTTTCTAAGAAAGAGGTACACAAAACCGATGGAGAGCCAAACCAGCCCCAGTACAAGAGTTTGCTTACTTAAAAGCGTGAGCAGCCATCCAATAAATCCAGCCCCTATTAAAGGAAAGATCAAATATTGAAACGTTTGTCCCAAGGAACGTTGACGATTTCTTACATAATAGTGAGCAATAACGGAAATATTTACAAACGTAAAGGCGGTAAAGAAAATCGCCAAAAATGCAACGAGATAGGCCGGAACAAGCAGCCCCCCTGAAGCTTCAAATGCTACACCGTATACTGTAAAGAAAATCATTGGGGTCATCCAAGCGAGACCTACAAATACAACCTGATGCAATGTGAGCGACTTTGCGAGTACAGCTCCTTTTTCCATTTCCTATCCCTCTTTCTTCGACCAAATTCAATTTTACCCTGTCGAAGCGGATGAATTGCTTCAATTACGTGAAGATTTCTTGCGCGGCAGATTCGAAACCGATATTACAGAAACGACCTTTGATCTCGGAGAATATCTAAAATTCCTAGATGATATCAAGGATAGCGCAGAGGAATTCCGTACCGGGCAGCAGCACGCATTTAAAGCAGAACGGGAAAGCTGGAAAACTCTCGGTCTGGCAGAGTATATCTCAGAACAAGAATCTGCTAATGCCGCTGAAGAGGAAGCAATTCCCGAAGGTGCGATTGCGGTGCGCTGCGCATTACCTGGAAGTGTTTGGAAAGTTCTTGTTTCACCTGGTCAGCATGTTCAGAAGGGCGACACACTTATAATAGAAGAAAGTATGAAAATGGAGTTTCCGCAGCACGCTCCTTGCGACGGATACGTAGCATCTGTTTATGTAAAACCAGGAGAGGAAGTGCATGCAGGACAACTAACGGTAAGCATTGTAGAGGAAATAAAAGAGGAGGCGTTACTAAAATGAGCATCGTACAATATCCAGAGACATTATCGATTGAATGGCTTCACGACATGTATGCAAAAAAGAAAATTACACCAAAGGATGTAATTAACGAAATTATTAAACGCGCCAATACAGACAGTGAGATGAATATTTGGATCACTCCACCCTCAGCGGAAATCCTTCAACCATATGTAGAACGGTTGGAATCACTTAGCGCAGATTTGCCTCTATGGGGAATCCCTTTCGCTGTCAAGGATAACATCGATGTAGCCGGCATGCCTACAACAGCAGCTTGCCCGGAATATGCGTATATGCCGCCCGAGCATGCAACGGTCGTAGAGCGGCTTGTCGCAGCCGGCGCCATCCCTGTCGGCAAAACGAATTTAGACCAATTTGCTACCGGTCTTGTCGGAACAAGAAGTCCATACGGCGAAACGCATAACGCACTGCGTCCCGAACTCATTAGCGGCGGCTCCAGCGGCGGTTCCGCCGTTGCAGTGGCGCGCGGTCAAGCAGCCTTCTCACTTGGTACAGATACAGCTGGGTCAGAGGTTCCAGGATTTATTTGTGAAGGATATGCAGCAGCACAGGCAGAAAATATTACAGCACTCGGCAGTTGGCGCAATGCAGTATCTGAACCTGCCGAGGCAAAGCGTTAATCACCCTGCAAAACTATGATTCCTAACTCTATTTGTTAAGAAAGATTGCTACTCATGAGCTAAAAGGCTTTCCTCTTCGCAAACAGGAAAGCCTTTTTTCTTATTTAAAACCTGCTTTTTCTAGCAAATTTTCTCTTTTTCCAATCTAAGATTAGTATTTTATGGAATTTTCAATCAAAACAAGATATAGTAGATACGTAAGCTGATAATGTACGCGAAAAAGAGCACCAAGAATAGGAAATATATGACTGGAAATACGACTAAACGATATGTATCCCTATTCCCCACTGTAAATGGAGGTGTAATACCGTTGGATTTGTCCGCTCTACAAGCAAACAAAAACCTAGACTTTCAGCAGCTGTTTATCATTTTCGACCAGTTAGAAGATATGATGTTTCTTATCAGCGTTGACGATTTATCCACCTTCAGATTTACTCACATCAACCCCGCTTACGTAAGAAATACCGGTATACAACTCGCGCAGATAAGGAATAAACAAACAGAGGATATCTTTCAACCAGATGACGCACATGCGATGAACGCAAACTATCAAAAAGCCATTATGAGCAAACAAAAACTTAGCTACGAAGAACAACTCACGATCGGCAGGAGAAAAAGAACATACGAAACAACGATTATCCCTATTTTTCAAGAACATACAGGAAAATGCCTCTATATTGTCGGCATCTCAAGGGATATTAGCCAAAGAAGAAAACACGAGGAAGCACTTCGGCTCATGCATAAAGAATTAACCGATATCATGCGAAATCAGCAAGGACTCGTGTTTAAAATCCAAAAGCATGGGCAAGATTTTTATTTCGCACTTTGTGATGGACAACTTATCTACGAACTCGGTTACACACCTAATGACATGACCGGAACATATATTAAGGAGTTGTTCACTCCTGACCATACTGCATTCTTATACGAGCATTACAACCGCTGTTGGGAATCCCAAGAAAAAATTGTATTTGAGGTACATTATTTAAACAAACTATTTTGGCTCACATCATTAAGTCCAATTGTGGAAAACGGGGAAACAGTGGCATTAATTGGTTCATCTATTGATATTAAGGAGAAGAAACAAGCGGAAGAGGCTTTGATGCAAGCTGAAAAATTGGCCTTGCTCGGCGAACTGGCAGCAGGAATTGGTCATGAAATACGTAATCCTCTCACCGTAATCAAAGGATTCATTTCCCTGATGCTCCAGGATACATCCTTTCTTACACCAAAGTTCATCAAGCTCATTGAATCAGAAATTGACCATATTAACCAAACAGCCGGCGAACTTATGATGCTTGCCAAACCGCAGCACCAGCAGATTACAAGTGTGGATCTTCACGGTTTATTTGATGAGATCATACTCCTTCTCGATTCAGAAGCTTTCAAGAGGCGGGTAACCGTCCAAACGAATTACACAGGCAACTCCCTGCTTTCCTGCGGCGATAAACACCAGCTGAAAAAAGCCTTCTTCAATCTCTTGAAAAACGCAATAGAGTCGATGGAGGAAAAGCGAGGCGGCTATGTATTTGTATCCTGCACGGAATCCAACAACAACATCATTGTCACTGTTCGTGATCAAGGGCAAGGCATTCCTGCTGAGCAGATCGATCACCTTGGAGAACCATTTTACACAACCAAAAAGAAAGGAAATGGCCTTGGACTGATGGTGACATATCGCGTCATTAAAAATCATGGAGGAATTATTTCCTGCGAAAGTGTACCAAACGAAGGTACGACCTTTACAATTACATTTTCCAACTCATAACACTGCTGCATTCCGCAGTAACATAATTTAAGCATAATCGGTAAACACAATCCTTAATCCTTTCCCCCCTCACAAGTTTTTATTTATTGTTATGAAAGCGTCTTCCTAGTTGTTCTTATACCCAGAGAAACAGTGTACAGTATATGAAACAACGTTAGCTACGATTGAATCAGTAATTTATTCTTTTTTCACACAAACATCCCATTGATGTTCTGCATTAGAGCACCAATGGGATGTTTTATACTTTAAGAAGATATAAATTTCCAGCTGGAATCGAATTCGGCGGAATCGGAAATTTTAGGAATACAGTATAAGGGCAACTACCTCTCTGGCTTCGCCCAAAAGCATGGCTCGCCAATCGGCGAGTTTTCTTTATCTCACAATCTTATTTTGCCTCCACGCCACTCGAATGTTCTTCCTGCACCCTCTTCAATTCAACTGTTACCTCTAACTGCTGACAGGATGTGCCTCGGTACATCCCCTTTACAGGTACAACATCGCTGTAATTGCGGCCATGCCCAATTTTAATATAACGCCAGTTTGTTTTCTCATTGTTCGTAGGATCCAAGCCAATCCAGCCAATCAATGGAACATAGGCTTCTACCCAGGCATGCGAAAAATGCTGCACCTTCGTTTCTTCGCTTCCGATTTCCCCCAGATAGTGGTAGCCGCTCACATACCTGCATGGAACATTAAACAACCTACATGTCGCAATCATCAAATGGGCGTAATCTTGGCACACACCTCTTTTTAGCTGCAATGTCTCTTCGACGGTCGTATGCACATTCGTTACATTTGTTTCATAAGTAAATGTTGTATAAATGGCATGTGAAATGCGCTCTAAAAGCTCGTATACACTTTCTACCTTCTCACCATGAACAATGCCTCTTGCGAAGTCCTCCAGTTCCTTCGTGGTCTTCGTATACGCGGTCTCCATTAAATACTCGGCATATTGATTTTGAAAGGCTTCACTCTCTAAAATCTCACATTCCGCACTGTACGGCACACGGCTCGTTTGTTCTATACTCGCCTCGCTTGTTTGCACAATAGAGCGTGATTCGATAACAAGCTCTTCATGCGGAAGCGGAACAGAAAAATAATGAACGATATTTCCAAAATAATCTATATGCGGAAATAGTGAAACAGATGGCTGGATGGAGATAGAATGTTCACAGCACGTTTGGCAATTTTCCGTTTTTGGCGTTAAGCGAATTTCATTAACACTATCTATTACTGGTTCTCGATATACATACTTAGTAAGATGGGACACTTGTAGTCTCACGCTTCAACAAACTCCTCCTGAAAAAAAGTTTTTGAGATTGCGTACCCTAGTCGATCACATAGCAGCAGCATACTGTCAATCTCTTCTAAAATATCACGTTGAGAGAGTCCGTTATTGCAGCGAGTAAGCGTTTCTCTTAATTCTTCTGTAATAGCTTTTGATTCATTCAACAATGATTCAAACTGATAATCCTGCGATTGAATGGCTGTTAGCGATGTTCCAAGAGATGTTACGGCAAACATAACAGAGCGCGGAAATACTGTATTTAGCATCATAAATTTCGTAACCTTTGCACATACCACTTCATCTGCATAAAATTTCCGAAATGCCTCATATCCGCTAACAGATTTCAACAAAATAATCATGCGGTTATAAATGTCGCTGGAGGTAAGGACAGAGCCCTCTCGATTTAAGGTTGTATACACAGACTGCAGCACTCGCAGTGTATTTTCGGCTCTTTCTAAATTCTTTCCAGACTGAATGAAATGCCACTCACGCTCCCGAACCATCGTAGAATCCGCAACTCCGTTAAATAAAGCCACCCATTCCCGTACACGCTGATAAAACGAATGCGGCGAACGCAGCATAACTTTTTCCATATTCTGCTCACCCATCCAAAGGTAGAACGCATTGGCAACTTCCCATAGCTCTCCAGGAAGCAATTGCCGGAGTGAGCGAAGATTTTGCCGCACTTGACGGATGCAAGAAAAAATAGAATTATTATGTGATTGGTCAAACATCAAAAAATGAAGGACCGATGTCTCTTTAACAGTAGGATAACATTGCTTAAATAACGAGATATCCCCTATCGCCGCCACTAATCTTTCCCACATATACTCCCGCTCATCTCCGTCATTCCCCTTCAGCTCATGGCGCATATGATATTTCACGTCCATCAATCGTGTATGATTTTCGACGCGCTCCATATAACGCCCAATCCAAAATAAAGCCTCTGCAGTACGGTTCATCATTGTAATCCACCTCATTTTCTACCGATTTCTTGAACTTACGATAACACCCATGTATCCTTCGTACCTCCACCCTGTGAGGAATTCACAACGAGCGATCCTTCCTTTAACGCCACCCTTGTCAGTCCGCCGGGAATAACATGCGTTTCGCTTCCCATAAATACAAATGCGCGTAAATCCAAGTGCCTCGGGGCGGCCTGTCCATCAACAATGGACGGAGCGCATGACAACTGAATCGTCGGCTGTGCAATATACTGCTGCGGCGCTTGTACAATTTTCTCAGCGAACAATTGCAGCTCCTGCTCCGTAGCTGAAGGTCCTATAAGCATTCCGTATCCTCCCGAAAGTGCTCGTTCCTTTACTACCATCTCAGATAAGTGAGCAAGAACATATTCCCTTTCCTCTGGTTTCGACAAATCATAAGTTGGAACATTTTTCAAAATAGGTTCTTCCTTCAAGTAATAACGAATCATGTCAGGTACATACATATAAATCGCCTTATCATCCGCTACTCCTGTCCCAGGGGCATTCGCAATTGCAACATTCCCTGCCCGATACGCGTTGAGGAGCCCCGCTACGCCGAGTACGGAATCTGGACGAAACGCGAGCGGATCAAGAAATTCATCATCAATTCTTCGATAAATCACATCTACTTGGCGAAGCCCTTCAATGCTTTTCATATATACCTTCTGATCGACGACTACTAAATCGCGGCCTTCAACAAGCTCAATCCCCATTTCCTGGGCAAGAAATGTATGATCATAATAGGCAGAATTATGTACACCCGGTGTTAGAAGCACAACTAAAGGATTTGGTTTGTTTCCCGGGGCAAGGCTTCTTAAACTCGTTAATAGATTATTTAACTCTTCCTCAAGATCACGAGCTTGATATTCAAAAAACAGCTCTGGAAGCAAGTGCATCATCAAGGAACGATTTTTATAAACGTAAGACAATCCTGAAGGGCTTCTTAAATTATCTTCTAATACGTAGAATTCTCCGTTTTCATCACGGATTAAATCAATTCCAGATATCGAAATATAAACATTATTCGGTACATTAATCCCAACCATTTCCGGACGAAAATATGTATTCGTTACAACCATTTTTCTTGGTACAATTCCATCCTTTAATATATTTTGCTCATGATAAATATCATGGATAAACATATTTAAAGCGCGAACACGCTGCTTCATTCCTCTCTCCACCATTTCCCATTCCGCGGCAGAAATAATTCTTGGGATCATATCAAAGGGAATTGTCCTCTCTAGCGAGGCTTCTTCCGCCTTGTTGCTGTACAGTGTAAATGTAATCCCCTGTTTCACCATCTCAGAATGCATACGAGCGTTTCGCTTTTTGATTTCACCTGTTCCCATCTCTAGAAATTTCTGATGCAGCATCTGATAAGGAGTTCTTACATCTCCCTGCCGGTCAAACATTTCATCATAAAATAAAGATGTTCCACACTTATAAAATAATGGTTTATCTTGTTTTTTCATTAACATCGGCATAAGAATCTTCCTCCGCAGCTTCTTCATATTTCCCCCTAGATACATGTAAGCATTCATAACAGGAACTTATTAACATAAACAACTATACACCAAAGCGAATTTAGCATCCTGTCGAATTCAGTATAAAAATTGTGACAAATTCGTGACAAAATTTCTAAATTTATTTTTGATCGCCTATAATAAATGTCATTTTAAGTAACAATACAATGTAAAAAAATATGACAAAAGATCAAAAAATATCTTATAATCTTATATAATGTACATACATGCTAACTACAGCATAACGGGTAAATTGGAGAAAGGCAGGTGCTAAATCGAGTGAAATTGACGATTGGAAAAAAGATTTTGATTGGTTATCTCTCTATAGCCTTATTACTCGGGGGAACGAGTGGAATTTCCTATTATTATATCAAACAGGTAAATAACTCTTATTCGGATTTAATTGATAGAAGAGTGACGATTTTAGCAAATACGAAACAAATACAAACTTTGGCACTTAAGCAAACAAACTCACTCCGCGGATATTTGCTGACGCAGGATACAAACTTTTTGGTTGAATTGCAAGCAGCAAACGAAAGCCTGCAGGAGCTCATCGGTAGTACGAAAGGGCTTTTGACAGAGCAAACAAATAAGGAAGCCATACAAGAATTAACCGTCTTAAATAAAGAGTTTGAAAGAATGTATGAGGAATTATTGAAGCGGTACGAGAGCAATCATAATCAGGAGGAAGCGCTGCAGTACTTTAAGGAAGAAGTATTTCCCGTCGGCAAGCAGCTTGATCCATTAGCGAACACCATTACTGAACGGCAGCAGGAATTGTTAAGTGAAGGCAAGAAAGCAAATACAGAGCTGGTGGAGCAAGTAATTGTAACGAACACACTTCTAAATGTTCTAATTTTTATCTTAACTATTGGAATTGGCTTGTTTATTTCGAGAAATATTACCGGAAACCTTCGCAGAATTACAAAAGTGATCTCCAGCTTTGCCTCCTACTCGGCGTCTAATGTGAATCTCCCTCGCATCCATGTCCGTTCCAAGGACGAAACAAGTGAGATTGCTGAAGCATTTAACGAATTAACCCATGCGCTTGAGGAGAATCGAAAACAGGAAATGGCGTTTAAACAAGCCTTGCAGGAGCAGAATTGGCTGGAAACAAGCGCAGCGGAAATCGCTACGATGTACCAAGGTGTTCATGATCTAAGAACATTGACAGGCATGTTTCTTACAAAAATCGCACCGATGATTGATGCGAGCTACGGCGCTTTTTATATCAAACAAGGAACAGGCTCTCAGCAGCGTTTTTATAAATTCGCCGCCTATGCCTATGACAGCAACGAAATTGGCCGGGAGAGCTTTTCTTTCGGGGAAGGCCTAGTTGGACAAGCGGCACTCGAGAATCGAAGCATCACACTTACAAATCCTCCTGACTCTTATATACAAATCCAATCTGCCATCGGCGCTGCTGCACCTTCTTATATCATGATTATCCCTGTCGAATTTGAAGGGCAAGTAACAGCCGTGATTGAACTCGCCTCCTTCCAGCCGCTTACCCCAATTCAACAAGCGCTTTTGAAGCAGGTGGTAAATCATGCTGGCATCACGATTCATAGTGTGATGGGACGCATGAAGGTCGAAGAACTGTTAAAGGAATCACAAGCATTAACAGCGGAGCTGCAAAGTCAATCTGAAGAGCTGCAAATGCAGCAGGAGGAACTCAGAAGCATAAATGAGGAGCTCAGCGAACAATATCGGGAGTCCGAAGAAAAGACCAGAATCTTAACGAATACACAACTGGAGCTAGAGGAAAAGGCTCATCAGCTTGCGCTTAGCTCTACCTATAAGTCAGAATTTTTAGCTAATATGTCTCATGAGCTGCGTACACCGCTTAATAGCTTGCTTATTCTGGCACATCTTCTTGCGGAGAATACAGACGGCAATCTAACAGAAGCACAGTTGGAATTTATACAGACGATTTATTCGTCAGGAAATGAACTACTTCACTTAATTAACGATGTTCTCGATTTGGCAAAGGTAGAGTCCGGAAAGCTGGACATGACAATGGACGAAGTAAGCCTGCAGCGTATATCCGCCTTTACAGAAAGGCAATTTGCTCCACTTGCAGCAGAAAAGGGGCTTTCCTTTACTGTCCGCTTAGAAACAGATCTTACAGATACAATCTATACAGATGAACAAAGACTAAGGCAAGTTCTAAAAAACCTATTGTCAAACGCCTTTAAATTTACGGAGAAAGGAGGAGTAGCACTTCATATCCACCGAGTACAAACAGCTATACTTCCTGATCAACAGACTGCACTTGCCTTCTCCGTCAGCGATACAGGCATCGGCATTAAGAAAGAAGAGCAAGAGCTGATCTTCCAGGCATTTAAACAAGCCGATGGGACAACGAACAGAAAATATGGCGGAACAGGCCTTGGATTATCCATCAGCCGAGATATCGCACACTTGTTAGGTGGAGCCATTGAGCTGGAAAGCGAGAAAGGTATAGGAAGCACCTTTACGCTGTACCTGCCCATCTCCGAAGCCGCAGGCACAAGGAATGCTGAACTGGAGGCTGCTAGTGCAGTAGAAATTGAGACGTCATATTCAGACACAGAAGATCCTCTTTTGCAGGATAAAAAGGTGCTGATTATTGACGACGATATGCGTAACATTTTTGCACTGACGACAGCTCTTGAGCAACAAAAGATGCAGGTGCTGTTTGCTGAAAACGGAAAAGATGGGATTGAGCTGCTGCAAAAACAGCCTGATATCGATATTGTTTTAATGGATATTATGCTCCCGGAAATGAACGGCTACGAAGCAATGCAGGCAATACGAAAAATGCCTAAATTCCAAAATATACCTATTATTGCACTAACCGCAAAGGCAATGAAACAAGATAGAGAAAGATGTATTGCCGCCGGTGCGTCTGATTACATTAGCAAGCCTATACAGTTAGAACAGCTTTTTTCTGTGATGAAAGTTTGGTTTTATTAGGTAGGAGGGACCGACCATTCTAGACAGTAAACTATTTGACTCTTATATTCCAAGTGCAACAGGTGGGACAGATGACCTAGAAAGACTTGAAATTGAACTGCTTCTCGAGGCAATATATAGGCACTATGGCTTTGACTTTCGTGATTATACATTTGCTTCTATTCAAAGAAGGATCAAGTATCGAATACAAATAGAGCATTTGCCCAACGTATCAGCATTACAAGCGCAAGTGCTCCACAATCCGAAAATGATGAAGAAGCTGCTGGATGATTTCTCTATTCATGTGACGGAAATGTTTCGCGATCCAGAATTCTTCCTCGCCTTTCGTCAAAAGGTAGTTCCCATGTTAAGAAAGCTTCCTCATATCCGGATTTGGCATGCCGGCTGCTCTACTGGCGAAGAGGTATATTCGATGGCTATTTTGCTGTATGAGGAAGGGCTATATGAAAGGACAAAATTATATGCAACAGATATGAATGAATCGCTCATTAACATAGCTGAGCAAGCTATGTTTCCGTTACAAAAAATGCGGTTATATACGAGAAATTACTTACATGCCGGAGGGAGCAGAGCATTCTCCGAATATTACACCATTAAAGATGATTATGCTGCGTTTCATTCTTTTCTCACTAAAAATGTTACCTTTGCGCAGCATAATCTAACTGTCGATCAATCCTTTAATGAGTTTCATGTCATTATATGCAGAAATGTTCTGATTTACTTTAATAGAACATTGGCCAATCGTGTTCACAACTTATTTTATGAAAGCTTAGCACCGTCCGGTTTTTTAGGCCTTGGCAGTAAAGAACAGCTTATGTCTACTAATAAACACACTTATTATGAGGAGATTGATACCTGTGGGAGAATCTATCAAAAAATTAAATGAAGTCCAAGAAAAGGTCAATATTTTAATGGTTGATGACCGCCCAGAGAATTTGTTTGCACTCCAATCCGTGCTTGCCTATTCCAACTATAATCTCGTTACCGCCACTTCGGGCGAAGAGGCATTGAAGCACGTACTACAGGAGGATTTCTCCGTTATTTTACTTGATGTACAAATGCCTGGAATGAACGGCTTTGAAACAGCTAAACTCATTAAGGCGAGAGAGAGATCAAAACAAATCCCAATTGTTTTCATCACTGCCATTAGCCAAGCCTTAGAACATGTAAAAAACGGGTATAGCGTCGGTGCCATTGATTATATTTTTAAACCATTTCATCCTGAAACATTAAGAATGAAGGTGCAGGCACTTGTAGAAATGCAGCAGCAGCAGGAAAAAATTAAGCTGCAAAATGAGCTGCTGCGCATCATTGGGGAAACTACGACAGATACCATTGTCACATTCGACCATTTAGGCCACATTTTAACCGTAAACGAAGCCGTTACAAATATGTTTGGGTACACATCTGCCGAATGTATCGGTCTGCATATCAATCGACTCGTTCCTACCCTGCACTTTCGTTCGTCGGGAGAAAACGAACGAATTGTCGAAACTGTCGCACTGCGAAAGGATAAGACAAAGTTCCCAGGCGACATTCAAATTGGAATGGCAGCCGTCAAGAAGCAGCAAATTTTCGTCTGCTCCATCCGGGACGTAACCGAGCGGAAGCTGTCAGATGAAGAGCGTTTCCGCCGCATTTTCAACGCTACTCCTTGCTTAATTGAACTTCGGTCCCTTGAAGATAAACGCTATATGAATGTGAATGAAAGCTGGCTCAGCTACACAGGACATACGTACGAGGACATGATGAATCAAACACACGAGGAAATCCAATATATCATGGATTTAGATGGACTTGGAGAAACCTCTGTCGGAATTTTCGAATTAACAGCTCCTGTCCGAAATGCACGGATTAGCTATTGGACAAAATCACGCGATATGCGCGAAGGGCTGCTCTCAACAGAGATTATGAAAATACGAGGAGAAGCATGCATTCTTAGCATTATTACCGATATTACCGATAGAGTCGCTGTCGAAAAGGAAATAGCAAAGTTCGCTAGATTAAACCTAATGGGCGAAATGGCTGCCGGTATTATCCATGAAATACGAAACCCGATGACAACGGTTCGCGGCTTCTTGCAAATGTCAAAAAACCACCCTTCAACCGAGTACATCGACATTATGATTGAAGAATTGGATCGAACTCACAATATTATTACAGAGTTTCTTTCCGTAACAAAAACAGCTTCGACATTGCGTGTACCAAAGCAGTTAAATGATATCATCCAGACGTTGTTTCCTCTCATTCAGGCAAAGGCAATGGTATCCGATAAATACGCCTGCATGGAGCTTGGAGACTGCCCGCCTTTATCCTTGGATGAAAAGGAGATTCGCCAGCTGATTTTGAATCTAGCCTTAAACGGACTAGAGGCGATGTCAAGCAAAGGTGTTTTAACAATTAAAACATATACAAATGGGCCTGAAGTTATTTTGGAGGTACAAGATGAAGGCTGCGGTATTAAGGAAGAGCTGCTTGAGAAAATCGGGACTCCTTTTTTCAGCACAAAGGTAAATGGAACCGGTCTTGGTTTATCGGTCTGTCACGGAGTTGCCGCTCGCCACAATGCTGTTATGAAGGTTAAAACAAGCGAGCAGGGAACGAAATTTCTTATACATTTCAATACAGAAAACTCGCTGATTGACGAGCCCTGCCCTTTGACGAAGACAGAGGTGTAGTTGCCCTTATACTGTATTCCTAAAATTTCTCAATACGTCGAATTGTCTTCGGGCTAGAAATGTATGCTTTTTTAAAATGCGAAGAGAAGTAACAGGATTAGGGATTGCCTTCTTCTTGTCGCTTCTCTTCCTTTTGTTATCCTTCTATGTCGCACGCTTTTTTGCGGGCTCTTGGTAGAGAGCGGGCGACGCAATCCATCTGCTAGCAAGAACAGCACCTGCTAAACTTAACACTCCGGTAAACACAAAGCCCCCTGTTAGCCCAAATACATCTCCAATTCCTCCTGCTAATAACGGGCCTCCAAACATACCGAGCGAAAAGATTGCCTGAAAAAAACCCATCGCTGTCGCACGCTGCTCAGGTGAGACATTTCGAATCGCAAGAGCAAGCAGAACGGGAAAGATAAGCCCTTGTCCAAATCCGTTGCATGCCTGTGAAAAAAGAAGCATCTCAAAGGAAGTTGTGAATGGAATGGATATTGTACAAATGGCCGATAATACAAACCCAAGCATCACGGTTTGCTTCTCGCCTATTTTTTTCACGACAATGGACCCGCTTATATAACCGGCAATTGCATTAGGAAGGGTTGTCAGGAGTGCTAATATTCCTAGTTCGCCTTTCGATACCCCTAAGCTCGCCGCATGCAGCGGTGTAAATCCAAACATCGTTGTAAATACAATCGACTGCGCGAGTACAGCAATTAATGAGATCGACAGAAGTGACCATTCTTTTCCCACTCGAAACAAATCACCAACGGCAACTGGCTGACGCTGCTCGCTCATCTTCTCCTCTTGAATGAAAAAGGCTGCAAACAAACCAATACATCCAACAGCTGCACCGAGAAAAAATGGCGCATGCCATCCGTAATGCTCTGCAAAATACCCCCCAGAAGCTGTTGCCAGCATTTGCCCGATGCTGTTAAAAAAACTAATTAATCCCATCGCTTTTGCGGCTTCCTCTCTTGGAAAATAGCTTGAAAACAACACGGTAAATAACACCCAGCTCGAAGCCGCGACTCCTGCTAATGCCCGAAAAATCAGGGCGGACAATGCTGAACTATCAAATGTAAAGCCTAAGCTGCTGAATGCTGCGCATGCCATACCAAACAAAATAAACACCTTTCGTTTCCCAATCCTATCCGACCAAATTCCAAGCGGGACACGAAGAAGCATTTGTGTAAGCCCATAGCTTCCCAGCACAAGACCGACAAAAAATAAAGAACCGCCTGTATGCTCAACATACGGTGCAAGAACCGGAACATACGTATACATTGAAAACCAAAACGCTACTGTTGATACATAAAAAATAACTCTGTTTCTCTTCGATTTCATTCCGTTTCCCCTTTAACTAAACCGCTTTCAATTCATTGTTCTATTCTATCTTTCTATCTATTATTTTGCAATTGATACATCCTAACATTTCCCAAAAAGGGAGATAGTCCTGCTGCGGCTTTTTAAAGAAAACTCGCCGATTGGCGAGCCCTGCTCCCCGGGCGAAGACAGAGGCGTAGCCCTACTTATACTGTATTCCTAAAATTTCCGACTACGTCGAATTAGCTTCCGGCTGGAAATTTATACCTTCTTACAGTGGATACAAAAACGCCTATCACCGTGAAGGTAATAGACGTTATGTGATTATAAGTTAACTTGCTTTAAATTGAGAAGTCTTTTGATCCAGCCTCTCCCGTCCTTGCTGCTTCAATAGCGGCAGTTAAAGCAAGCTGCCCTAAACCTTCACACGTTCATATATATGCCAACTATCCAATACTCACTCGTTCCTGCGGATAATGAATATTCTCCTTAACCTCTTTTCCGCGAATTAAAAACAGGAGCGAGAAAATACCGATACGTCCAATAAACATAAGCGCAATCAAGAGCAATTTCCCTATTGTGCTTAACTCTGGCGTAATACCGAGAGACAGACCAGTTGTACCAAAGGCAGAGCATACTTCAAACACGATAGCTGTCAAGCTCAGTGATGGCTCCGTGCTAGCTAACATAATAAATGATACAGCACACAAAAACACCGCGACTGTCAAAACAATGAACGAACGATGCACATCAACAGGGTGAATTTCCTTCCGAAATACCTTCACTGTAGATCTTCCTTTTGCATAGGCAAAAATGCTCAGCGCCACAATCGCAAATGTTGTCGTACGAATACCGCTTCCCACACTACTGGGAGATGCCCCAATAAACATAAGTGCAGCCAGTACAAGATGAGTTGGTGTAGAAAAATCGTTTAAATCCATCGTAACAAGGCCTCCGCTTCGCGTGGACACTCCTTGAAACAATGCATAAAATAACGTTTCATGCCATGTCTTATCAGAAAAAAAATGGTTACGGTCAAAAAAGTAAATAAAAAATGTGCCAATCACAAGGAGCAAAAAGAAGGTGCTTGTCGTCAGCTTCGTAAATAATGAAAATCGATACGGGCTCTTTCCCTTGCCCTTGTATGTAATATATTCTTTAAGCTCAACCAGCACAGGAAAACCAATCGCACCGAGAATCACCAGGATCATATGAACTGCTTGTACGAAATAATCATGAGCATACGGAATCATTGATTGACCCGTAATATCAAATCCTGCATTGGTCGCGGCATTTACAGCAGCAAACAATCCATGCAAATAGGCCTCTTGCCATGTTGGGTAATACTGCAAGAAATGTGTTCCCAACACCAGCGTCCCAATGATCTCTATCGTAATAATAATACTTAAAATTTCTCGCATAAGCTGTACTAAACCGGAGAAGGTCGAACGATTTTGGTCAATCATAATAAGCTGCCGTTCCTTAAATCCGATTTTCTTCCCCATGATAAGCCAAACGAATGTCCCGAGCGTCATAATGCCAATACCGCCAAACTGGACAATAAAAATTAAAATAAAATAGCCGGTTGTACTAAACGTTTCAGCGGTGGAAACAACTGTAAGACCGGTTACACTCACAGCACTTGCCGCCGTGAATAACGCATCCACAATAGAAAGCTCAACGCCTGGATTCCGTGCCGCCGGGAGCAGTAAGAGAACGGTCGAAACCATTACAGCCAAGAAATAAAACAACACAATCAATTGTACCGAGGATAGTTTTTCACTCATAGTTCTTACTTTAAAAGCCATCTGCAAAATCCCTCATTATTTACAAAATCAATACGTTTCATTATAACAAAGGATGGGATAAAAACAAAAGAATGGAATTTGGTTCACTATCGATTCCTGCTTAACAGCGGAATCGAAGCAAATAAGCAGCCTCTGAACAGGTTATATTTTCTTGAGCAAAATAGTAGACGTTTTCAATCAAATAGACGATTAGCTTCATTAAAAATTCACACTATATGGATCATTTTATGTCTCATCCCGAAAATACAGCCATCCTGTTGAGCAAAGCGTATAGGTAACATACGATACACAGGAAATACTTGAGAGTGGTTTCCTTGCAAAACATTCTTTAGCTAACTCTAAAGAAAACTCGCTGATTGGCGAAGACAGAGGCGTAGGTGCACTGTATTCTTAAAATTTACGACTACGTCGAATTCGCCTTCTAGCTAGAAATTTATAGCTTCCTACATTGAAAAAAAGAACCGCCATTTTCCCTCTAGAGAAAGACAGCGGTTCTTTTCATACTTTTTAAGTATCGTCTATTTATCAACATATTAGAAAACTTTCTTTTTGCCTTGGTCTTCCTTCAATATCTCTACCGCTTCCCGGAACCGTTGAGAATGTATGATTTCTCTCTCCCTTAGAAAGCGTAAACCGTCATTTAAATCAGGGTCATCCGACATATTAATAATCCATTGATATGTCGCACGTGCCTTCTCTTCCGCTGCAATATCCTCATATAAATCAGCAATCGGATCTCCTTTTGCCTGTATAAATGTCGCTGTAAACGGCACTCCTGCGGCATTATGATAGAAGAGAGCACTATCATGATTCGCATAATGCTCATCTAAGCCCGCATCACGCATTTGCTGCGGCGTCGCGTCCTTGGTAAGCTTATAAATCATAGTCGCGATCATCTCTAAGTGAGCAAACTCCTCTGTCCCAATATCTGTCAACAACCCGATTACCTTATCAGGAATCGTATACCGTTGATTCAAATAACGCAATGCCGCTGCCAGCTCGCCGTCCGCTCCCCCGTACTGTTCGACTAAAAATTTGGCAAGTCTTGGATTACACGTACTAACCTTTACAGGATACTGCAGCTTTTTTTCGTAGATCCACATATCATCCCTTCCTTTCTATACCTGCCAAGGCCAAGGTGAGTTGTTCCAGCTCCATTTCTCATCGGCATAGCTGTTTCCATATTGCTGCAAAGGACCAAATTTTGACTCAAAGGCCAATTTTGCCTGCTGCCTGTATTGTGCATACTGATTAAATTGGTTGATGGCATTAATATCCCCAGGATGGGTATCTAAATATAAGGTAAGCTCAACCAATACAAAATCAGCTGCCTGCAAATCCTCAAGAAGCTCATAATATTCCTGCGGTAAAGGTTGCTGCATGCACATTCCCCCCTACTTTTTATATGGATTTTCATAATAGTCATAGAAAATAGGCCATAATGTCCCCTTTTTCAAAGCTTCCTTCGGGGGAAATTGTTCTAAGTTAGGAGGTTGAAATCCTAAATATATATTAGGCGGTGTAGAATAATATTTTTGTCCAATGGGCGGACATGGGTCATATGCACTATGATACGGAGTATAGGATTTCATCCGAGTAAAGGTTTGATTTGGTTGGTTCATGATAAACCCCTCCTTATTCACCAACAGGGAATTTCATCTTTCTTGTCATCTCCTTGTAAATGTATTCTCCAAAACTTCATATCATGAATATAAAAACTCTGAAAAGTATATATACAAAAAACGGACATGATCCTCTTGTTGTGAGAAAAATCCTCCGCAAGCAAAATAGACCATGTCCGCTTGTTTGTTTAGTTATTTTGAGAATATACCTACTATCTTCTGCTAATACGGCCCGTACCCCTACTCGTACACGGTGGAGAATAACTCTTTGAAGGCAAAATGGTAGAAGATCTTGGTCCCACAGTCGAACCATTACTACCGCCTGATGTGTTTGGTGGCTTTGTAATTGTTCCCCTGTTAAACAATCCTCTTTTGTTTTTTCTCCACAACAGGAGTATATCACTTATAATAGATATAAGAAATATATGGGAATTTTGTGTTATACAGAAAACTCGCCGATTGGCAAGCCATCAGGCGAAGACAGAGGCACAGCCGCACTTACACTTTGCTCCTAAAATTTCCAGATGCATCAAATTCGCTTCTAGCTGGAAATTGATACTTAAAGCACAAAAAGAGGAAGCACTTTGCATCAGCTGTGTGAAATCTGGAATGCATGACATCCAGTTTGCATAAGGAATACAAATGCTTTTGAGGGGGGATACACCATTGTTTTTCTTGCTTACTACACTGGATTTGATTTTATACATTTGCTCCGGGCTTCTCTTTTTCTCGGAAAATCGGGATTCTTGGCAGCTTACGTTAGCAATCGTCTGTCTCGTGCTGGCCATTATGCTTTCTTTGTTCATTGGTATCTATTATTACAAAAGAATAGAGCGGAATTGCACAAATTGTACACCTGATTGTGCCTCTCTTGATTTTGTAGACTGTGATAGTGACGGTTTAGAGTGCTGCGGGGTGGATTGCAATTGATATCCTTACTTAAAATTGTTCCCTGCCATCGGAAACCAGAGCGCTGTCTGCACATACATGGCAAGGCGATGCCGCTTTGCGCAAGATGCACTGGCATCTTATCCGGGTACTTGTTTGTACCGCTTTTACTGCTCTCTAGCTGGCATATTCCGTTTTGGATCGGCTTGTTAAGCCAAATCCCGCTTCTAATAGACGGCTATACACAGCTATGGAAATGGCGAACAAGCAACAATATGCTGCGGCTCATAACCGGTTTATTAAGCGGCTTTGGCTTGTCCGTTCTTATTGTTTCTTCTTCCTTTGCCATCACTGGTTTTTTATCGACACTATAACAAAATAAATGCTAACAAATAATCAATATGCTGAATGAAAATGATAGTTATTATCAATACTATATATTATAAAGGGTAACCAACTAGTGGTTACCCGCAAAGCATTACAATTCTGGTACAAATGTTTGACAATCGGTTTCCTTGCTATCAGACGCTTGTTTGCCTTTATGGCTCACTACATAGATAGCTTCCGCACTGCATTTGTTTCCAGTAGCCCAATATTTACAGTTGTTCACTTCACAAAGAACATCTCTAGCCATCGTATTACACCTCCCTTATTACTATCATTCACAAATTAGGGATGTGTAATACTTTCTTATGTCAAAAAAGTACTGGCTATATAGCAGAGAACAACTTCCCGCTTCTTTCATCATTTTGTTTCTGCTGTATAGCTCTTTAGAATGTTTCCCCTGTCACGCAGCTATGCTCTACCTGTTCCCGCCTTATGGAAATGACCTGTTAACTCGCGTGTCGTCAATGGTTTGACCAGCTTCACGCAGGAAAGAAGAGATGGCAGATCGATTCCTGTTTCAATTCCCATCTCATGCAGCATGAAGACCACATCCTCTGTTGCGACATTTCCTGCCGCTCCCGGCGCAAACGGACAACCTCCTAATCCCCCGATAGAGGCATCAAAACGGGTAACACCAGTCTGCAGGGCAGCTATTATATTTGCTTGTGCTAAGCCGTACGTATCATGAAAATGTGCGGTAATCATCGCGTTTGGCCGCAAAGAAAAGATCCACCGAAACAGATCGAATACTTGCTTTGGATTCGCCCGGCCGATTGTATCACAAATCACGATCTCATCTACCCCGAGGGCGTCAATTCTTTTAAGCATCTCCAACACAAGACCAGCATCCACCCTTCCTTCATATGGACACCAAAACGAAGTGGAGATGTTATATCGAATAAACATTCCATTTTTTTTTGCTTTCTTAATCACAATTTCAAGTCTCTTAATCGATTCTTCCCTCGTCATTTTTATATTTTTCAGATTAAAGCTGTCACTCACCCCTATTACGAAAGAAAGATCTCGTACCCCGCTTTCCACCGCCCGTTCATATCCTATTTCATTCGGAATAAGTACCATATACTGAATTTGCGGAAAACGTTCAATTCCTTCCAGCAATTCCTTTGCATCTTTCATTTGCGGAACATATACCGGATGGACAAAGGAGGTTGCCTCCATTCTTCGTATTCCTGTTCCATTTAATGAGTTAATGAAAGCAATTTTTTGCTCCGTAGGAATAAAGCCCGCTTCATTTTGCAGCCCGTCCCTCGGTCCCACCTCAATAATTTCTACCTGCTTCGGAAGATTCATATCCCTCACCTCATCTCCCTTAAGAAATCATCCATCTCCAATAAGAATTTATGCTCCTATTCGTGGATGAATCAATATACAGATAAATATGCTAATAGGGCAGCTGTTCATGTCGAAAAAATAAAAACGAGCAAGGAAAATGTTCCTTGCCCGTTTTATTTCACTGTAGAAAAGTATAAATTTCCAGCTAGAAGTATATTCGACGCAGCAGGAAATTTTAGGAATAAAGTGTAAGTGCAACTACAGCAATTTCCTGAAAAACAGCCTCCTGCTCTTTTCATTCCTATACCTGTTCATTAATTAAAGAGATGATTTGCTTAATGCGAGAATCTAACACCTCATAGTAAATTTCCAACCCTTTTCGGTTTCCTAATACAATACGTGCCGACTTCATTTTTGCAAGATGCTGCGACAATGTAGACTGCGGGAGCCCTAAGCCCTCATATAAAGATGTAACATTTTGCGGCCCGCGTTCCATCAAGATATGAAGTATTTGCAAACGCACAGGGTGAGCAATTACCTTAAGCTGCTCGGCTACAACAGTTAAATTTGGTTGATTAATTGTAAAATCTAACATTATACATCTCCGCCCTTTATAGATTTTATTTCCTAAACCAAAATATTTCAATATTTCATATCCGTTTTGATTATAGCACACGATGTCGAAGTTTGTCGTCTTGCAATAGAATAATAAGCTGAGAAAATAAAAAAATTGAATCCATCTGTAAGATAAAGCTACATTCTAAGCAAACAAATGAAATTTTTTCTATACTTTCACCATTAACTTATCAGAGAATGAACCCTGACATGCTACAAAGATGTTACATCTTAGAGGATAGCTTGTACTGCAGGAAGCGATACAGCCTGTAAAATCTATACCTTATTCATAAAATAAGAACTTCTTTGTATGTAATGTTCGAGACAGGTCCCCTGTCTTCCTCCTATTTTTAATTAAATTTGTCAATTAATGGATAATGAAATTTATATCTTAACAGAACAAGCCATATAAACAATTTTTTTCTTACCGACAAAACAAAGAGTTTTCGAACAACCTAAAGACTACCTACATGAGCAGGTAGTCTAATCCATATAGGAATATTTTGTTTTAATGATTCCTTTTAAACTGATATTAACGAGATGCTATACCAGCTTATCCTGCTAATTGTTGTTGAGCTGTAGCAACAAGACGGTTTGTAATCTCGCCACCTACTGAACCATTAGCGCGAGCTGTTTGGCCTGCTCCAAGTTGCACACCAAATTCAGAAGCGATTCCATACTTTAATTGATCAAGCGCTAGTTCTGCATCTTTGTACTATATAGACGGTTACTGCCGCCCCTGCTTTTAACCTCCTTGTAAATTTTTGCTGTTTGCCATGTATTTATGAATAAAAAAAGCATGTAATACATACCAAATCATGCTCCAAAAAATAGACAATTTTTATGGAAAGATTACTGTATAAAAAGAAGAGCAAAGCAGATTCTAATGATTGTTGTTAACAACAATACAAGGAGGAATCGATATGCCGCATCGAATTTATCAGGCAGCTCAACAAGCTCAACAGACACTTCAACAAATTCAACAAGCAGCTCAGCAATTAGCTTTGCAGGGACAGCAAGGCGTTAGCTTTGCAGGCCATCATTCCGCCATGCAGCCGGGATTTGCCGGAACAGACGCACAGCAGGTAAGACAGGATATCTCACATAGCAATATGAACATCAACCGTGGAAACTTGGGAGGATATACTCAGCAAGCTGGTGGCTTCTTGCCTCAAGGAGCTAACTTTGCGGGCTCTCATTCCGCCATGCAGCCGGGATTTGCCGGAACAAATACACAGCAGGTGAGACAGGATATCTCACATAGCAATATGAACATCAACCATGGAAACTTGGGAGGGTATACTCAGCAAGCCGGTGGCTTCTTACCTCAAGGCACTAGCTTTGCAGGCTCTCATTCTGTCATGCATTCAGGATTTGCTGGAACAGATACACAGCAGGTAAGACAGGATATCTCACATAGCAATATGAACATCAACCAAGGAAACCTACGAGGATATACTCAGCAAACTGGCAGCTTCTTACCTCAAGGCGCTAGCTTTGCAGGCCATCAATCCGCTATGCAGCCGGGATTTGCTGGAACAGATGCTCAGCAGGTGAGACAGGATATCTCCCATAGCAATCCGAACAGCGGAAATATGGGAGGCTTTATCCAGTAACGCTACGCTTGCGTTTTATATAAAAACAATACCCCATCTTAAGGGAGGAATTGTTCAGGCTGTGAAGAAAGTTTTCTCCACAGCCTGAACAAACCGATACACTAAACAATGTATCAATTTTTCACTGCGTTTCATGCCAATGATACAGAAAGCACATTGCCAATGTTATATTTCATCTATTAAAATTGGTGTTTTTTCCAAATACACAATCAGCTCTTCTAACCGCACGTCATCAGAGACATAAAAGACTCTTCCTCCGCTAAAATCCCCCTTTTCTTTCAAATGAGGAATACGTACATAGCCTTCCTTAAGGGAAGAAATATAGCCGGTAGCATATTCAGGATCATCAGACCAACAGAGCTCAGCAAGGACAAACGGAGCGTGCGCCACCTTCGTGGCAAGAGCGAGTGCCTCCGCAACTCGCGGAGATGCAATGGTATGCCGGCTCGCCCATTGCTTATATCCCTCCTCCGTCCATCCCATTCGAGTTGCACGTATCCCCCGCAAGCCTTCATCAAGACGCTCTCCGCTTGAAGCGCTCATAATTGCGGCTCCTCGTAAATTCGTCTGGCTCGCAAGCAACTCAATTCCTTTTCGAGCCGCTTGCTCTGAGATGCAAAGGGTTTGCAAATGCCGCATTGCATAAAGTCTGCCTTCCTGTACATGATCTGCGGCTGCTGTTGTAACGGGCAGCGGCGGAACCCGCAAAATGTCGCATGGTGCAATCCTTTCCATCACAACCTGGATAAAGTCAGCATCCCCGCGGCTGTGCAGCAATGCTTTTTGAAGCAACTCCTGCACAGCAGCCTCTAAGGAGCGTTTCGCAACAAGCGTTTCCCCGCCGGATATATGGAAGCCGCCATCCTCATGAGAGCCGCCTTCAGCCGCCCTCATTCGGACACTAAACAGTTCTTCTTGCAAACATACCACCTCATATTTTCTTTACACAGTGTACGCATTGTTTCTGGAGACATCGCTACAGAGCGCATTCTTCAATTTCAAAGCCAAGGTCCTCAATAATTTTCCAGTCAGCCCGAACCTCTTGGCCCTCTGTCGTTAAATAATCTCCGACAAAAATAGAATTTGCTGCATATAGCCCAAGCGGCTGTAGGGAAGCTAGATTCACTTCGCGTCCTCCGGCAATACGAATTTCCTTTGCTGGATTCACAAAGCGCATCATCGCAAGCAATTTTAAGCATTTGCGCGGATTCAACTCGGCACGTCCTTCAAGCGGCGTTCCGCCAATAGAATTGAGGAAGTTGCAAGGAATGGAATCTGTATCAAGCTGCTGAAGTGAAAATGCAATTTCAACTGCCTCTTTATCTGATTCCCCCATGCCAAAAATAGCACCCGAGCACGGAGACATACCAGACCCTTTGACTTTCTCAACCGTATCTACACGATCCTCATACGTATGGGTAGATGCAATATTTTTATAGTTTTCCTGCGATGTATTCAAGTTATGGTTATAACGATGAACACCCGCCGCAGCCAACTTGCTTGCATGCTCTTCATTTAAAAAGCCAAGGCAGCAGCAAATCTTCAAATCTGTTGTTTCACGGATTTCCTTTACCGCTTCAATCACATGGTCAATTTCCTTCGTAGTCGGACGGCGTCCTGATGCAACAATACAATATGTACCTGCCTTTCGGCGAATGGACTCCTGCGCTCCCTCCACAATTTTCTCCTTTGTCAGCCACGCATATTTATCAATTGGCGCTTCAGAGACAATCGACTGGGAACAATAGCCGCAGTCCTCAGGACATAATCCAGACTTCGTATTAATGATCATATTTAACTTCACCTTTTTGCCATAGTAATGATGGCGAATGATAAAAGCTGCGTTTAAAATATCCAACAACTCTTCGTCTGGTGCCTGCACGATGGCGAGAGCTTCCTCCGCTGTAACCTTATATCCCTTAATAACGCTTTGCGCCAATACTTTCCAATCCATTTGAACTGCTTTCATCCTTCATCCCTCTTCCTTTTGTTTGAAATTTCCCAAGCTTCCCCCATTCAATAGACTGTTCAAGCACGGAAATCACATGTTCCCGCGACCGAGGGTTTTCAATATGCGGGATAACACCTAACACAGGAACTCCGCTATATTGTTCAATCATCGATGGATTGTTTTGCTCTGCAATTCCTGCTGTATCTTTCTGATAGTCTGATAGAATTACACCCGCAACCTGTAAACCATGCGACTTTGCATATGAAATAGTTAGTAATGTATGATTTACTGTCCCTAGGTTTGGCCGTGCCACAATAATAATAGGCAAGCCAAACATAACAGCCGCATCAACAACAAGGCCGTCCTCTACATATGGAACCGCAAGTCCTCCAGCTCCTTCAACCAACATCACATCATGTTTTTTAGCCAATCGCTCATAATGGTGCCGTAAATCCTGCAAAGTAACCTGCTGCCCAGAACGATTCAGTGCCAATACAGGAGCAAGCGGTTCTATCGCAGCGTACGGACAAATCTCCTCAGCCCGATCATCTACGTTCGATAGTGCTTTTAGGCGTGCGGCATCTCCATCCCGATGTTCTGCAAGATGACCGCTTTGAACCGGTTTATACACACCAACATCATAGCCCTTCGCGCGCAGCACACCAGCTATTCCTCCTGCTACAATCGTCTTCCCAACATCTGTATCGGTAGCAGTAATGAAAAATCCATTCATATATGACGAGCCTCCTTTAACAACGAATACTACGAAATACTTCGATCACTCGTTCTATATCCTGCTTTTGATGGCTGGCCATCACCGTAAGCCGTACTCGTGATGTTCCCATCGGAACTGTAGGAGGCCGAATCGCAGGTGCAAAGATTCCATGTTCATATAACGCCTGAGATAAGGAGATCGCTTTATTTGCTTCCTTGCAAATCACCGCAAGAATCGGTGTTTCTCCGCCCCATATGTCATACCCTAAAGCCGCTAACCCGCCATAAAGCTTCCGGCTCATTTGCAGCAGATGCTGTCTTCGTTCCTGCTCCTGCTGAATAATCTGGATTGCCTCAAGCGCACTCGCGATCACACCTGGCGGCAAAGAGGTCGAAAAAATAAACGGACGCGCCCGATTTAACAGATAATCAATTAACATCCGGCTTCCCGCAATATATCCTCCTTCCGTACCAATCGCTTTTGAGAGCGTCCCCATTTGAATATCTATGCTTCCCGTTAGTCCAAAATGCTCTGCTGTTCCTCGTCCGCAGTATCCGAGCACACCTGTTGCATGAGCATCATCAACCATAACAAATGCATCGTACCGCCGTGCTAACGCTACAATTCCAGGGAGCGGCGCAATATTCCCGTCCATAGAAAATACACCATCCGTGACAATCAAACGTCTTCGGTAAGAGGACGCAGCTTTTAGCTTTTCTTCTAAATCATGTAAATCACAATGACTGTATACGATTGTTTGCGCACGTGATAAACGGCAGCCATCAATAATGCTTGCATGGTTCATTTCATCTGATAAAATGACATCCTCCTTGCCTACTACCGTTGTTAAAGCTGCTATATTCGCCATATATCCTGTATTGCATACGATAGCGGCCTCCGTTTGCTTAAACTGTGCAAGCCGCTCCTCCAGTTGTTCATGGAGTGTCGTATTTCCAGTGGTTAGCCTTGACCCTGTTGATCCTGCGCCAAGCCTCTTCGTTGCCCGGATAGATGCCTCGATGAGCCGCTCATCATGCGCGAGCCCCAGATAATTATTAGAAGCAAGCATAAGCATTTTTTTTCCATTCACAATCGCATATCCGCCGTCATCCACTACATCTACTGTCCGCAGCTGACGGTACAACCCTGCTCCCTTTATTTCTGCAAGCTCCTCTGACCACCTCACGCTTCTGTTACCTCTTGAATGGCCTGGTACAGAATCTGAAGCATTGCCTCTAATTCTTCGGCAGTTGCTGCAAGCGGCGGCATAAAGACAATCACGTTTCCAAGGGGACGAATGAGCATACCAAGTTCACGTGCGCGGCGGCATACACGAACGCCAATCCGCTCACACCAATCATATGCCTCTTTCGCATCACGGTTCACAACAAGCTCAAGCCCCATCATAAAGCCCTTTTTACGGATATCACCGACATGACGCAACTGATGGAATCTCTCTAATTCTTTAGAAAGATAAAGGGACTTTTGCTGCACTTCCAAGATTAGATTCTTTTTTTCCATTAATTCAAGATTCGCAATTGCTACCGCACAGCCGAGCTGATTTCCAGTGTAGCTATGGCCGTGGAAAAAGGTTTTTTTCTCTTCATACTCACCAAGAAACGCCTCATAGATTTCATTTGTCGCCACTGTAATCGCAACTGGCAAATATCCTCCTGTCAGGCCCTTCCCTGCCGTTAAAATGTCAGGGGTCACATTCTCGTGGTCACAAGCAAACCAACGGCCCGTACGGCCAAATCCAGTAGCTACTTCATCTGCGACCATAAGGACATTGTATTTCGTGCACAACTCACGGACCCCGTGCAAATAGCCATCCGGCATAACGATAATTCCGCTCGCACCTTGCACAACCGGCTCAATAATGAGCGCAGCCGTCTCTTCATGATGGGCCTTCAGCACTTCTTCTAGTTTAGCTAGGAAAAATGCAGTTTGGTCCTTCTCGCTCCCGTTAATAGGGGACCGATACACATACGGATAAGGAACTTTAATGGATGAAAAAAGCAAGCTCGAGTATGTTTCATGATACAAATCAATGGCCCCGACAGAAATGGCTCCAATTGTGTCTCCATGATACGCTTCCTTCATCGTAATAAACCGTTGCTTCTTTCGTTCTCCTTTATGCTGCCAATATTGAAATGCCATTTTAATCGCAATTTCAACAGCAGTGGCGCCGGAATCAGAGTAAAACACCTTCGCAAGCCCCGGCGGCATCAACCCAATCAGCTTTTCCGCAAGAAGAATAGCCGGGATATTTGCCATGCCAAGCAGGGTCGAATGGGCAATGTGATCTAATTGCTCTCGAATCGCGTCATCAAGCTCCTGAACGCGGTGGCCATGCACATTCAGCCAAATAGAGGACACGCCGTCCCAATATTCGTTTCCTTGCACATCACGGAGCTTTCTCCCATTTCCCTCTGCGATGATAATCGGATCATCCTCTATATACTCTTTCATCTGTGTAAAAGGATGCCATACATACTGCTTATTCTTTTGAGCGAGTTCTGCATAATCCCATTCTTTTACAAGCATTTTTATCACCTAATTCTCGTTTTTTGTTAACCTAAATAAAAAACAAGTTAACATTAAAAAGATATTATCATAGGAACAAATATTATACAATTCTTAACATTTATAATTTGCTACGGCATGGAAATACAAAAAGGAGAAATAAAGAAAGCTAGCACCCTATTCAAGGGTGCTAGCTTTCTTTAAAATTTACTGTTTTAAGTACTTGCTGTTTCACATGCTCAAGTTATCCTTGATTCCCACCACATCGAGAATCCCAAGAAAAACCATCTTCGATAAAATTACTGACATTTCTCTTGGAGATTGTTTCATTCCATTCTCTAACCATTTCTGTATCACTCCAAGATAAGCAGAAATAAAAAATGAGGTGAAATAATCTACAGGAACAAGCATCTTCTCTGTTTTTAACTGTTTTACTAGCTTTTCAAGCATATTCTCTCTCATCACTTCTTTAAGCTTTGCCTGAAATGCGGGATCACCCTTTGGCCCTAAAATTACCTTTATAAAGTCCGCATGCTCTTCTAAATATTCAAAGAGCTTAACCACAAATGGTAAGGGTTCATTTCTCAGATGATAGGTGACGCCTGTTATAGGATCAAGCTGCTTTGCAAAGCTTTGTATACCTTGAATAAGCTCAGCTTCACTTTGCTCCAATAAATCATACTTATCACGATAATGAAGATAAAATGTCCCGCGATTAATATTGGCTTTCGTAGTTAAATCTCTCACCGTAATCCCCTCAAAGCCCTTCTCCTGAATAAGTTCTGTCAGCGCATCCCGAATCATTCTTTTCGTTCGAATTACTCTTTTATCTACTGATTGATATGACATTTTTACACAGCCTTTTCACAATTTTTCTCTACATAATGAACAATGCGTCCACTTGTGTTCAATACTGAACATTCTTGGAGACATTGTTGATTGCTTTTCACTATATACATATTATAATGAACACAGTGATCAATAATCAACACTATGTTCATTATCGGTTTAGTTATTACACGAATTAAGGATGGTGTGTATGAAAATATTAAAGGAAAAAATGATTGTGTTGTTACCCTTAATCGTATTGGCGGTTGTTTTCATTTTTTGTCTTACGATGGTCCCATCAGTGAATCCCACTCCTAAGAACTTGCCCATTGCTATTGTTAATGAAGACAATGGTGTAGAGTTGCCTAACAAAACAAAACTCGATATGGGTAAAGTAATTGTAGAAAATATAAAACATGCAGCAAAAGTGCAATCAGGTGAAGAAGCTGTAGTAAAGTGGATTGAGGTGAAAAGCTATGCAGAGGTACAAAGCGGATTAGACAATCAAAAATATTACGCTGCCCTTGTTATTCCAAAGGACTTTAGCCAAAAGCAGGCTTCTCTTCAAACGGTAAACCCTTCCCCACCAAAGGTTCAAATATTGGTGAACCAAGGTATGCATACTGCAGCATCCAACATAGCTGAGCAAATACTCAGCGAAGTGGTTGATACTATAAATACTAACATGCGTACACAGCTGTTGGCAGACTTTGAGAAACTCGGGAAAACCTTGACTCCAAAACAAGCAGCAGCTTTCGTTTCTCCAGTCACAAAAGAAACCATCAACATCCATGAAACGGGTACACATAGTGCAAATGGGAATGCCCCTGTATCATTATTTCAACCGCTTTGGATGGCAAGCATCGTTGGAGCAGCTGTTACCTTTCTAACAATGAAGAAACTAGTCTTCATAAATCGAGCAGAAGCATTTTGCGCAAGAACCATACAAGTGCTGATCGGTGCTGTGCTTGCCTTAATCACTGGATTTGGTATGTCCTGGATCGCTGATGGGTTGATTGGAATCTATATCCCTCAATTTACAGATACAGCTTTCTTTCTAGCTATCACGTATTTTTGCTTTTTCTTAATGATTTCCGCCGTTCTCTCATGGATTGGCTTGAAAGGCATGCCAATTTTTGTTCTTATTCTTTTCTTTGGAGCACCGCTGTTAGCGATGGCTCCAGAATTCATGTCCTCCTTCTACCGCGAATGGATTTATTCCTGGTTACCGATGCGTTTTATGGTGGCAGGTCTTCGGGAATTATTTTTCTTTGGAGAAGGATTAAGCTTGAACAATGCGACCTCTGCTTTATTAGAGATTGGTGCTGGCAGCCTTGTAGTATTGTTGGCTTCCGTACTAAAACCAGCTGCGAAACAAGAGCTGATAGGGAAAGCTCAATCAAATATGTAAGTAATAAAATAGTACTCTTGTTAAATAGGCTGTTTACATAGTAGTCATGTATACAGCCTATGTTTTGGCTTTTTCTAACTAGGTCTTGATCATTCGGGATAATATATGTTCCCCTTTATTTCTAATAAATTTTGATGACTTAAATCTTGGCAAGTTTACTCCATCTATTTTTTATTCCTGCGAATCCTTCTTACCACAAACACGGCTGCAACTCCCCCTGCTCCAAGCAAAAGCAGCACCGGCGAATTCCCAATCACAAATACAAGCAAGCCTTGCGCACCATTTGAAATTCCCGTCACGCTCTTTTTAAAGGTTGCTCCAATTCTCTCTCCAAGCGTCGAGGCATTTTGCGTCAATGACTGAACCTCTATCAGTTCTATTCGAATAGTACTGTAATCAACGAGAGAATCGTATCTTTTTAATGTTGTTGTCAGACCCTCAATTTCATAGCGTACAGCCGCAAGCTCCTTTTCAATTTCTATCACATCTTTAAGCGATCCTGTTTGCTTTAACAATTCAAGCAGGCGCTCCTCTTGCATTTTAAGAGATTTTAGTCTAGCCTCCGTGTCAAAATATTGGCTGGTCACATCCTCCGTCATAATTTGCTTAGAGACAATATTCCCAATAGTACCGGCTTCCTTCAAATAATCGTCCAGCTTATTTGAAGGAATGCGGATTGTATAGGAAGCAGACCTTGCAGAGCTGCTATCTTCTTGTACGGATACCCCAGAAATGCTGCTCCCCTCCACATAGCCGCCAAACTTTCCTGCCGATGCTTCAATCTTGCCGATTGAGGCATCGAATTCCGTTGTTTCCATACGCAGCTCAACATTTTTAATAAGCTTTCGGTTTTCCGCGACAGCTGGTGCCTCTTTTGCTGGTGCAGTCGTATCCGCTTGCTGCTCTGCCTTTTCCTGCGCTGCTGGTGCTGTACCCTCCATCTTTGCAGAGTCCGGCGACATTGACATTTCTGTACTGTTTTTCTGTTCAGCGCTGGAACACCCTGTAAACAATATGAATACAAAACATAACACTGCCAGCACTCTTTGAACACGATTTTTCTTCATAGAAATTCCTCCTCTTTTTATCTCTGCCTTTCAAGCGGAAATGAGAAGCGCCATTCCCCTTGCTCCCGAAAAATCTGCGTAATTTCAATTTCCAGCTGAACGGATGAAGGCAGCCCCTTGGCATCAGAAACAGAAATAGTCCCGCGAATCAATTCCCCTGCCTGATTCTCATGAATGCTATAGTTTAGCTCAGTACCGGCCGCATACAACCGTAAATTCGTTTTTTCAATTGCCGAGGCATTTGCTTCGCTATCCATCGGAATTTCGTATGTAATCTCTAAACGCTCTTCATCATAAATAATTTCTCTAATTTGCAGCTCTTCGTTCCCTTGCGTCGCTTCTTGCTGTTCTTGTACCAAGCTCTTCTGCATCTGATCAGCCATCTCAGGAGAAGACGATTTGTTTTCTTCCATTTCACCCAGTTGTGAAAACAAGACAAGCGATGAAAAAATAGCTACACCTATGGTACACACAGCTGCCCCCTTATACCGCCGCTTTCTCGTTCTTCGTTTTTCCGCCTCTGCTTTGCTCACCGCATTATGTACTGCTCGCTGCAATTCAATGGCCGGGATTTCTATCTGCTCAATATCCTCTTTAAATTTATGAAAGTCCTTACTCATTGATGCACCCCTCCTTTACCTCAAGCCTAAGCAGCTGAAGGGCGCGATGAAGATTCGATTTCACTGTGCCCTCAGGAATCCCTACTATGTCCGCAATTTCAGCAACTGTTAAATCCTGATAATACCGTAAAATAATAATCGTTTTATGGCGCTCGTTTAGCTTGTCAATTGCATCATACAAATCCATTTTGTCCTCTATCACTATTTCCTTGGCTGGCATTTTACTAAACGAATCCTGCTCTAGCGGAATGACCTTTTGCTTCTTTTTCAAAAAATCGAGTGCACTATGAATGAGAATTCTTATGAGCCACGTTGTGAAGTATCTTGGATCTCGAATCGTTTCTATCGAGATAAACGCTTTATAAATCGTCTCCTGCACAATATCTAGTGCATCCTCTTGGTTTTTCGCATATAGAAAAGCTGTTCGGTACAGCCTTGCCTGCTCTGCTTCAATCAACTGCAGGAACGCCTGCTTATTCCCTTTTTTTGCTTTTTTTACGAGCTTCTCCGCATCCATCCTATCCCTCCTATGCGCGGACTATGTAAACATTCTTTTATTAGACGTTTCACACGTGTATTTCGTTCCAAACTATTTTATAATTTATAGGTAACTTTTTTAGAAATATTAAGCAATACAATCGAGGCCTTATACGAGAGGATGGATAATTATGACCGAAAAAGAAAAAATGATACGCGGAGAACTCTACTTAGCAAATGATCCATTGCTTGTCCAAGAACGTATGAACGCAAGGCGATTGACGCGATTATATAATGAAACAATAGAAACTGAACAAGAAAAACGCACAGAAATCCTTCAGGAGCTGTTTGGTTCCGTCAGAAATAACATCTATATCGAACCAACCTTCCGCTGTGATTATGGGTACAACATCCATGTGGGGGAGAATTTCTACGCGAACTTTGATTGTGTCATGCTTGATGTTTGTGAGATTCGCATTGGCGAGAACTGCCTTATCGCTCCGGGCGTACATATTTATACAGCTACACATCCGCTTAATCCGTATGAGCGCATTTCTGGTGCCGAATTTGGAAAAGCAGTCACAATTGGAGATAATGTATGGATTGGCGGCAGAGCTGTTATTAATCCGGGAGTCACGATCGGCAATAACGTTGTAATCGCTTCCGGGGCTGTTGTAACAAAGGATGTACCTGATAATGTTGTAGTCGGAGGGAATCCTGCTAAAATTCTAAAGGAAATTGAGCTATAAGAAAGTCCCAAAGTCATACATATTTTTACGCAGATAACCTAAAAAACTCGCCGATTGACGAGCCCTGCCTTTAGGCGAAGACAGAGGCGTAGTTGCACTTATACTACATTCCTAAAATTACCAAATAAGTAAAATTCACTTCTAACTGGAAATTTATACTTCCTTACAGAGAAATAGAAAAAGGAGAAAAAGCAAAAACTCGCTTTTTCTCCTTTACCATTAAGCTGGCTGCTGCAGCTTTTCTTTTTTACGGCTGTTTTGATTCTTGAAGTAACCAATTCCTAATATAAGAGCTGTTACCGCTGCTAGAATCAAGTATGAAACCACTCCATGCGGAATTGCTACCAATTCATTTAAGCTTTTGTCCTTTAAAATCATTTCACCAGCTGTCCATGTCAAAATCCCTGCGCCGGCATAAGCAATCCAAGAATAGCGTTCCATTGCTTTTACAATTGCTTTCGAACCAAAAATCATAATTGGGATACTAATAATAACGCCAAGAGCAATCATACCAATATGACCGTGAGCGGCACCTGCAACAGCAATGACATTATCCAAACTCATAACCGCATCGGCAATAATAATCGTTTGAATCGCCTTCATCAGTCCATTATGAGATTGAATGTTGGCTTCTTCTTCCCCCTCAACCAATACTTTGTAAGCAACCCAAAGAAGCAATAGCCCGCCTACAAGATTCACATAAGGAATTTTGAGCAAATATACAATGATTGCCGCAAAACCAATTCGCAGTACAACCGCTCCTGCAGTCCCCCAAAAAATAGCTTTGCTTTGCTGCTCCTTCGGCAGATTTCTCGTTGCCATTGCAATTACGACCGCATTGTCCCCAGATAAAATAATATCAATAGCAATAATTTTGAGTAAAGCAACTAACGCACCTGAAGACACAATCGCTCCTAAAATAGGAAATACATATTCCATACAATACTACCCAGCTACTAAAATCACATGACAGCTAACATAATAGATTGCAAGATATTCTCCGAACCAGGAAGGGAGACATACTGCAGTGACTCTCATACCATTTGGCTTCATGAGAGATGTCATGAGCAGCAAACGATGTTTGGAACAAACCCTTTTACCGCTAAGATTTTATCACTAGGAGCCACACCTCCTATAATCAAAAACTCTGGTTCACGTATTACCCATTCCTGCTAGATCAACATCCTCAATACCAGACTGCTTGTCCGGTATAGAGACAAATCTAAAAAGAAGTTCTTTTGACCTTGTTTATTATAGCATATCTTATAATAATTTGGTGTATAAGATTTTGGAAGACGTGAAAAAGCATAATTTGTTCTCTTTTCTCGTGACCAAGGAACCTCCCAAAACAATAAGGCACTTTATTCCTCAGCAATCGGAAAACTCCCTCAAGCATGGTTATTTCTTTCCCAGCAGGCAAACGGCACCACGTTCGGGTAGGTTCTTATCCTGTCCCGAACTATGCTTGTGAGTGCCTGCGCCATTTCCAGCCCTTACTCTAATTTTTGACTTTCTATAAATTGCAGCAGCCGCTCTGGATCCCTACTCCCAATTAGCAATTCCTCTCCGTCCGCAAACTGCAGCTTTACACCGCGCATGCTGCCCATAATATAAGCCCAGCCCTTATATGGCGTCCATCTTAATCCAATCCCACCATACGACAGCAGATGATAACTGACCACTTCCATTCCTGTGATTGCTGGATACGGGATATATCGTGACCGAAGAGGCTTGAATCGAATCATAATTCCATCCTCATCCGCCCTTGTAACAAGCCTCATCATGAAGAAAAAAATCAGCAACGCTAAACCTAACACGCTCCCCATCCAAAGCTCTGCATGGCTCGCAGATTTATCCCCATACGAAATACCAAAAAATATTTGCTGAATCCATCCATACCATATGAGCCCGCTAACTAAAAAAATAGGAATATGCGTATACCACGGCATATATTGAACCTCTTGATACGTTTGCTTCATTCCTCTCTCCTCCCATCTGCCGGCTTCCCCTTTCTTCATTTTACCATGCATTCGATGAGGACAAAGATAGGCTATCTTCTCATTCAAAAAACGCTTTTGAGTAAAATCCAGTAAACAAAATGAACAATATATGCTATAATGAAAAAAAATAAAGTGCGTATTTGGAGGAGCCTGTCACTATGGGATAACTATGTCCTATAGTGATGGGCTCTTTTTGTGTTTTTTTTGAGTTACTTGCGCACGATATAATTATAGAGAAAGGTGGAAACACACATGCTAGTATTTCAACTTGCGATTATTTTGCTTGCGTCAAAAATCGCTGGAGATGTAAGCGTCAGATTGGGTCAGCCTTCCGTTCTCGGAAAGCTTCTCATCGGTATTGTACTTGGTCCATCTATGTTAGGTCTTGTTCATGATACAGAAATATTGGAGGAGCTTAGTCAAATCGGCGTGATTCTATTGATGTTTATTGCTGGATTGGAAACAGATATAGATGAATTCAAACGTACAGGAAAAGCATCCTCTTTTGTAGGAATTGGCGGAATCATTGTTCCACTTCTTCTAGGATATGTATCGGGAACGATTTTAAATCTATCTCCCATTGAATCCTGGTTTTTAGGTTTGCTTCTTTCGGCAACAAGCGTCAGCATTTCTGTGCAGGCTCTTAAGGAGATGAACCGATTAAAATCACGTGAAGGAGCAACGATTTTAGGAGCTGCCGTGATTGATGATGTTGTTGTTATTATTGCGTTGGCATTTTTGATGAGCATGGCTGGAGGAGATGTTCATCTTGGAACTATGATCTTGAAGAAGGTTATCTTTTTTGCAGGAGCTATTCTTATAGGTTGGAAAGTTGTTCCTTGGGTTCTCAAACGCTTCGCACCGCTGCGTGTAACAGAAGCTGTTATTTCTGCCGCTTTAATTATTTGCTTTATGTATGCATACTTGGCAGAATACGCAGGGGTAGCGGCCATTATTGGGGCATATATCGCCGGGGTTGCTATTAGCGTAACAAACTATAAGCATGAAGTGTTTGAAAAGGTAGAAACGATCAGCTATTCCATTTTTGTTCCAGTGTTTTTCACATCTATTGGTGTAAGTGCACAATTTTCTGGAATTGCAGAAAATATCGGCTTAATTGTTTCATTAAGCATAGTAGCGATTTTAACAAAGCTGGTGGGCGCATCATTAGGCGCCAAAGCGTCCGGATTCGGTTGGAGAAGCTCGCTCGGAATCGGAGCGGCTATGGTATCGCGCGGTGAGGTGGCGTTAATTATCTCAGCCATCGGACTTGAAAACCATCTGCTTAGCCAGGATTTGTTTGCCGTAATTGTTGTTGTTATTCTTATTACAACAATTGTAACACCACCGATGATGAAGTGGTTGTTTACGGAGCAGGGACAGGTAAAGGCTAACAGATAGCTGAATAAAAGTATCAAATTCCACTTAGATTCTTCTGCTCACAATTTATATCATAATATAGCTGCAGGACCATCAAATTAATAGCCTGATGGTCCGGGGCATCCATGTATTTTACAAGCTCCAGCGCGCATCTCTCTTCTTACTCAGGGTGCTTTATGCTTGCTTTTGTTCCTTTGCGAGCAATTCCTCCATAAAGGCAAGCAATTCTAAGCTAAGCTCTGGCCGGCCTAACGCTAAATCGATAGTAGCTTGTATAAATCCAAGTTTATCGCCGACATCAAATCTCCTGCCTGCAAGCGGAAGGGCAAGCAGAGGATGATCCAGACATAGTTCTTTCAATGCATCCGTAAGCTGTATCTCTCCTCCCTTTCCTGGCTGCAGCTGCTGCAGGATTGGAAAGATTGACGGCTTTAAAATATAGCGGCCAATAACGGCAAGCCGTGACGGCGCTTCAGCTAATGATGGCTTTTCTACCACATCCCGTACATACATCGCTTCCCCAGTGCCTTGCAGGATGTCTGTCTTCGGTGCTACAATCCCGTATTTATGCACATCTTCATCGGATACCTCTCTTACACCGAGAACCTCTGTATCCAAGGTCTCATACAGATCAATCATTTGTCTGAGAGCTGGTTTGTCCGACACCATAATATCATCGCCCAGCAGCACCGCAAATGGTTCGTCCCCAATAAACTGCTGCGCACATAATACAGCGTGCCCAAGCCCAAGTGTCTCCTGCTGGCGGATGTAATGAATGTTTGCCATTTTTGAAATCCCTTGCACCGTTTGCAGCATTTCGTGCTTTCCTGTTTCAGCGAGCGTCTTCTCAAGCTCAATTGATTTGTCAAAATGGTCCTCTATAGATCGCTTATTCCGTCCCGTTACAATAATAATGCTTTCAATACCGGACTGCACAGCCTCTTCAATAATATATTGAATAGCTGGCTTATCAACGAGCGGCAGCATTTCCTTCGGCTGCGCCTTTGTAGCAGGTAAAAATCTTGTTCCCAGTCCTGCCGCAGGGATAATAGCCTTTTTCACTTTCATTCCAGCTCACTCCTTATTTGTTCTTTTTGTGTAAATACCCACAGCCGGCTTCCTATATAATTTACAACTACACCAAACCCAGTTGCGACTAGCTTGCTTATCCAAAGATTATATTGATACATGTCGTATAAAAGAAACAGCAGACCAAACGAACAAAGCAGAGAAGCTCCGTTTACAACGAGAAATTTGATAACCTCAGACATATTTACACCGTGCGACAGGCCAAACGTCCATTTTCTATTGAAGAAAAAGCTGTTTGCCGTTCCGCATGAATACGATAGCACTTGGGCTGCTGCATATGGTACTCCTAGAGAATGAAGAAGAAAAAATGCAGCAAAATCGACAGCTGTATTCATTCCTCCCACTATGCAAAAGCGTAAAAATTGAGTAACACCTTGCTTATTGCCTAGCATTTGCGCTCACCTCTTTGTACGCAGAGACTTCACCATACGGATTGTTCCGCAGCAAGTAAAGCGGACGTCCCTTCGTTTCATCGTAAATTCTGCCAACATACTCTCCAAGAATCCCGAGCAGAATGAGAATCACTCCATTTAACAGCAGCACACAGGCAATGAGTGATGTCCAGCCAGAGACTGTGCTCGTTGTAAACAATCTTTGGCATACTGACACCAATAAATAGATAAAGCTTGAAAAAGAGATAAGAAAGCCAAGATACGTCGCCAGCTTCAATGGCTTATGAGAAAATGATGTAATCCCATCCATCGAGAAGCGCAGCATTTTCTTAAGTGGATATTTCGTTTCCCCCGCAAAGCGCTCATCGCGCTCATATTCGATTGCTGTTTGGCGAAAGCCTACCCAGCTCACAAGCCCGCGAACAAAACGATTTTTTTCTCGAACGCTGCGCATCGCTTCGCATACACGGCGATCCATTAGGCGAAAATCCCCTGTATCAATTGGAATGTCAACCTCAGTTAATGAACGGAGCGTACGGTAAAAGATAGAAGCGGTCCATTTTTTAAATAATGTCTCTCCCTTTCGCTTCGAACGCTTCGCATACACAACCTCGTAGCCTTCCTTCCACTTTTCAATCATGTCAGGAATTAGTTCAGGCGGATCCTGTAAATCAGCATCAATAATAACAATCGCCTCACCTCGCGCATAGTCCATACCAGCTGTAATTGCGATTTGATGCCCAAAATTACGAGAGAAATCAAGCAGCTTTACACAATGATCCCTCTTGGAAATCCCCTCTACAATTTCCGCTGTGCGGTCCTTGCTTCCATCGTTGATGAACAATAGCTCATATGGCTCTTGCATGGACTTCATTACACCTGTTAAACGACGGTATGTTTCCTCCACAACAGCTTCCTCATTATAGACAGGAATAATAATGGAATACCGAACAGTTTGATTCATCTCATACCACTCCTCATCTTTTTATAGTCAGCAAGCGGCTCGTCGGTACGAGCCGCGCAATTCTTTATTTATTAATTTGATACAGCGTATCTGATCCGCCTCTACCCATTTCGCTTAGCTGAGACGAGCTGGACGAACTTCCTTGCCACTCTGTTGCCGGTATTTCTGTACTATTTTCCTTGATCCAAGTCAGCACATCCGAACTGCCTCTGCCTGAACCATTATCGGAAATATAGAAGAATTTAATTTCATTATTTTCTACCATTTTTTGAAGCTTTTCGACCGTAAGCGCAGGATCTTCTCCTGAAAACCCGCCCATTGCCATAACTGCTTTTCCTGTTTCAATAATATATGAGGAAGCAGAGTTAGCATTTGTCGTTCCAAATAGGAATGTTTCACCTGTATTGTTCTTCGTCACATAATTAAGCAAAGCTTCATTCAAGTTATTGCCCATTCCGCCGCCCATTCCGGATCTTGCGCCATCTTGCGCCGTTCCTATGTCTGTACCAGATGGCGACTGGCTTCCAGTTTGCGGCATTGCGTTAGTTGACGGCTGATTCGCATCTTGTGAAGCTGCGGAATCATTTCCAGGTGCTGCTCCAAATGATGGCTGTCCGCCTTGCGGCATATTGCCATCCATCGGTCTGTTGCCGCCCATCATCGTGCCTCCGCTTGGTCCTGCTTGTGGTATCATTGTGTTATCACCATAAATGAGCGGTGTTGCTGACCAATATAACGGTCCAATCAATAAAGCAAGCATTCCGGCTAAAGCCACCCGTGAAGACAGCGTTTTGTTGGAACGGGCAAAGAATAAAGCTAGTGCTGTCCCAATTCCTGCTACACCGACAGCAATTAACCAACTCATGCCAATTGTACTGCTATAAGCCTGCAAAATGTATAATTGGAATGCTGTTGTAACAGCAATCGAAGAAGGTAATAACCATGTTTTCCATCCCTCTTTATCACGATACTTGCTCCAAAGCTCTACCCAGCCCGCCCCAGAAAGGCCTGCAATTGCTGGTGCCAGCATGATTAGGTAATAGTGGTGGAAGAAGCCCGCTATACTAAAGAATGCGGCAATTGGCAGTAGCCATGCTAACCAAAACAATGTTTCAATTTGTTTATCAGTAAATTTCTGGCGAAGACGAATCCCCGCAAGCAATGCCACACTTGCAAATGCTACGAAAGGAAGCAGCCAACTGGCTTGTCCTGACAACTCCTGTTGGAAGAGACGAAGCGGACCTGCTTGACCTGTACCAAATAAGCCGCTTGTACCGTTGTTACGGCCCATTCCTCCTTGTGGTCCCCCGCTTGGCAGAGTACCTCCATCCTGCTGAATACTTGTTGTGCCATTTTGTGTCTGTTGTGTACTTGCTGCATTACCATTGCTTTGTTGACTTGTAGCTGGCTGCTGCGTTCCACTTTGTCCGCCTACAGAGTTATCTCCTGTCAAACGAGAAACTCCGTTATACCCAAAAGCAAGCTCCAAAACCGAGTTCGTTGAGCTGCTGCCAATATAAGGACGATCCTCTGCAGGAATTGAATCTACTACAACAGCCCATGATACTGACACGCCAAGCATCAACACCGTTGCTGCTACAAGACCTATTAGCTTCTTTTTCCATTGTGCCTTAAAAGCAAGAACATATAACAAGAAAAATGCCGGTACAACCATATATGCCTGCATCATTTTCATATTAAAGCCAAGACCAATCATGGCAAATGCGCCAAGCACCCAGCCAAGCTTACCGCTGCGAACACCGCGAAACAGCATCCACGCTCCAAGAAGAAGTGTAAACACTAATAAACTGTCAATATTATTTGTACGGCTTACCGCCACCGCAACAGGCATAAATGCCATGACTAAGCTCGAAAGCCGTGCGGCTGTCCTGCCAAACGTCGGTTTCACAAGTGTATACATAAGCAGTACTGAGCCCACGCCTGCCAAAGCCTGCGGCAAGATAACGCTCCAGCCGTGCACACCAAATACTGCAGCAAACGCTGTTTGCACCCAAAACACAACCGGTGGCTTATCTACTGTAATAAATCCGGCTGGATCAAATGAAGCATAAAAGAAATTATGAAAGCTTTGCAGCATGCTTGTAACCGCTGCTGTGTAATAGGCGTTTGCATTTCCGCTGTTCCAAATATTGAAGATATTAAAAAAAGCGGCGATTATGGCGATTCCGACAAGAACAATGTCAAACCGCCTCTCTTGTTTCGTATTCATCCTCTATTTCCCCTCTCATTCCTTAGTTTCATCTCTAGGTTTGTTCTTATTTCTTACTTGTCTCTAGCATACACACCGAAACTGAATTGACCCTTAAGAGAAACTGAGCACTTCTTGAGGATTAACTGAACGTTTGCTGAAAGCATAAAGAAAAGCGGACAAGGCCCGCCTTTTATGGCAGCGTAGGGGTGGGCCGGAGTGAAAGGCGCTTTTTGCCTTTTGCGGAGGTTCAGCCCGGAGTCTGCCATTTTGGGCCTTGGGAGCTAGACATCACTCCGAAAAGTTATACTTTCTTATCCTGTAAAGAAAACTCGCCGACTGGCGAGCCCTGCTCCCCGGGCGAAGACAGAGGCGTAGCCCTACTTATACTGTATTCCTAAAATTTCTCGCTACGTCGAATTGGCTTCCAGCTAGAAATTTATATTTTCTTAAAGTAAAAAAACAGGGCCATCTCATAAATCAATTTTACTGATTTATGGGATGGCCCTTCCCCTTTAAAATTCCAATACAACAACCCCATGCGCTGCAAGGACTACATCCACCCGCTCCGCTTCATACGCAAATTCTTCACCCGTCAGCAAGCTTGTAACCTTTTTCCCCCTTAAGTTAAACGGTACATCCACTGTGATTTCCTTATCTGAGTTGTTGAATGCGAATAACACTGTCTGCTCTTCAAATGTTTTTGTATACATAACATGGCTTGTTTCATTGCTTGCCGTAATAAATTGAAATATACCGCGATTGCCAAAAGCCGGATTTTTCTTACGTAAATTGATAAGCTCGGCAACAAATTGAAACATACCCTTGTCCTGTACCTCTCCATCCCAAATCATACACTTACGGCAGCCTGGATCTGTATCCCCCTCCATGCTAATCTCATCTCCGTAGTAAATACAAGGTGTCCCCGGAGATGAAAACAGAAAGGTAAACAATTGCTTTACTTTTTTCTTGTTTCCCTGGCATACTGTTAAAATACGCGGTGTGTCATGGCTCCCTAATAAGTTGAAGACTACTTCTGTTGCATTTTGCGGATACATCATAAGCGCTTCCGATGTTTTGTGCACGAACTCTTCTGCTTGTATGGTACCTTGGGCAAAAAATTGAATCGCTGCGCTTGAATAAGGGTAGTTCATTACTGCATCAAATTGATCACCTTGCAGCCATGGCATAGAATCATGCCATATTTCACCGAGAATGTATACATCCGGTTTAATGCTCTTCACCTCTTTGCGGAATGCACGCCAAAAATCATGCCCTACTTCGTTTGCTACGTCTAAGCGCCAGCCATCAATATCAAACTCGCGCACCCAGTAGCGGCCAACCTCCAATAAATATTCACGCACTTCTGGGTGAGAGGTGTTCAGCTTAGGCATCATATGAGTAAATGAGAATGTGGCGTAGTTTGGTACAGGTTCTGTTTGTACGGGGAAATCCCAAATGTAAAACCAGTCTTTATACTTAGAGGATTCGCCTCTTTCTAATACATCCTGAAATTGCGCGAAGTGGAAGCCGCTATGGTTGAAGACGGCATCAAGCATCACCTTTATGCCGTGTTCGTGGCAAAGCTGCACAAGACGTTTAAACGTTTCTTTATCTCCAAATTGCGGGTCAATCTCCATATAATCTACTGTATCGTACTTATGATTTGTTGTTGCTTTGAAAATCGGTGTGAAGTAGATGCCTGTGATACCTAATTGTACAAGATAATCCATATGCTGAATGATGCCTTCAAAATCACCGCCGAAGAAATTAGTTGGTGTCGGCTCTTCGCTGCTCCATGGCAACGTACCCTTAGGATTCAGAGAAGGATTGCCATTGCCAAACCGCTCCGGAAAAATTTGATACCATACTGCGTCTCGCACCCAAGCGGGAGGAGCAAATACATCTTCTTCATTTAAATACGGGAAACAAAAATAAGGGGCAATATCCTTATCTACAATTTCATGAAAAAAACCTCTTTCCGTATATACAACCGTTTCCTCATCATTTTTCAATTCAAAACCATAACGTAAACGTCGAAAATCAGGTTGAACCTCAACAAACCAATAGTCAAATAATTCTGTAGCCGCTATTTTATGCATCTTGCTTGTTTTGTATTGCCAAGCACCTTCTTCCCATACATACGGATCTCCATAAATAAGAGTCGCGATCGTTATATCATTCTTCTTGGTGCGTAAACGAATATGTAATGTTTTCGTATCATAGGCGTATGCAAAGTTATTTTTCGGACGATGATAGATTGCTTCTCGAGTAATCAAAATGATTCCTCCATTCTCATCAAAGAGTTCTTTATTAAAGAAACATGTATGGCTGTTTTGCTTGCAGAAGAGTGATATATCCATTATTTTCACTCAATATTGCTAAATCATTCTTCTGTGTACTTATGTAGAATCTTATAGGAGATACACTTAAGAGTCCAAAAGTAGATATCAACCTAAAGAAAGGAACTCATCGATTGGTGAAGACAGAGGCACAGTTGCCCTCATACTTTATCCCTAAAATTTCCGTCTGCACAAGATTAGTCCCTATTTGGAAATTTACACCTGATCCAAGCACAAAAAACTCCAAACGAGAACCTTGCCATCTTCTGATTGAACATGTCAATAATTCTTGTCTGGAGAGTATTTTTCATTCGAAGATTAACGTATAGGGGCTTCTTCATTAAGAAAAGCCAAGACCGTTCGGCTCCTTCGGCAACTGTACATAAAAATTGCTGCCCTTGCCCTCCTCGCTCGTGACATGAATCGTTCCGCCATGCGCATCCACAATCGCTTTCGTAATGGATAAGCCCAGGCCTGCTCCGCCATACTTGCGCGTACGAGAGGAATCACTTCGATAAAATCGTTCAAATACATGCGGCAGATGCTCTGAACCGATCCCCGGTCCGTTATCAGAAACAGCTAGCTGCACACAGTTCTTTTCCTCCGTCAGTATGATGCGAATACACCCCTCCTTAGAATCTGTATGCTGGACTGCATTATGAAATAAATTCAACACAACCTGCTTTAATTGGTCTCTGTCATACTTGCAGATTATCTTTTCTTTTATTTCCATGTCTACTTGCCGATCACCTGCCAGAATACGCAGTTGCGGCTCCATCTCTCCCAGCATCTCCCCTAGATCCCCTGTTAGGAGCTCTAGATGCGGCGTACGATCAAGCCTCGCCAGCAATAGAAGATTTTGCACGAGCTTATTCAGACGCTCCGACTCGCTATGCATGCTTTGCAGCGCACGATTCAGCTGCTCTGGCTTGTTGGCTGCTCCTCTTAGAAGAATCTCTAAAAATCCATGGATGGATGTTAATGGTGTCCGCAGTTCATGGGAAGCATCCGCTACAAAGCGGCGCATCTGTTCCTTCGTCTCCTGCTCCGCTTTAAATGATGCTTCCAAACGCTCCAGCATTCCGTTAAAGGAAGCTGCCAGCCGATCAATTTCCTCCTGACGCTGCGCAGTTGGAAATCGCTGTGCCAAATTCCCCGCATCAATTTGCTCTGCCGTTTCCACCATATTAAAAAGCGGAACAAGCGTTTTTCTAAGCACAGGCAAATACCCAAACAAGCCAAGCAGCATGGCAAGCAGCGACAAAACGATAAAGGTTGCAAGCTGTCTGAGGAGCAGCTCTTTCATAGGAGCTGTCGGTGCACTAATTTGAATAACCCCGATAATATTTCCGGACTTTGAAACAGTGGGCTGCAATACAACAAGCTGTTCCGTTCCCTCATCGTTTTTCACAATGTTGTAATTCAGCTCTAGTCTTCGCTTTAACGCTTTTTCATATTGCTCCGTTGCAAGCCTCGGGGGCGCTACATCTTGATGTCCATCTGACAATATTGTATAGTTGCCATCCCAATCTATAAAAGCCAAACTTGCCTCAGGACTAAAAAAGAATGACGGCTGCTCCTCTTTATCCTGCTTGTCCCCCTCCATTCTCTCCCAAGCAATAGGAGGAATCGACCTAGCCTGACTTTGCAAGCTGCTCGCCTCGCTTTTATAGACAACATCCTTCATCAGTACGTACTGCAGCAAACCAACTAAAATTAACAATGCGGCCAAAATAAGCAATGTTCGGGACAGAAGCTGAACACGAAGCGATTCTAAAGGAAAAAAATCCCTCAACCGACGAAATGTATCTCGCATCATAAATCAACCCGATAGCCAGCACCGCGCACCGTTTTAATAAACTGCCGATCCTTATCCTGCAATTTATCGCGCAGCGAACGAATATACACTTCTACAATATTTTCATCTCCGCCAAAGTCATATCCCCATACCTTATCTAAAATAACTGCCTTACTAAGAACGAGCCCATGATTCAAAACTAAAAAATGAAGCAATCCATACTCAGTTGGAGACAACTCAAGCACACGGCCGTCAAACTTAATTTCTTTTCGTCTGTCATCAATTTGGAACGGACCAACAACAACCTCACCGAACAAATTCGGAAACTGATTGCGGATGCGTGCATAAATGCGCGCCAGCAGTTCCTCGAAGCTAAACGGTTTAATGACATAATCATCGGCACCGAGCGTCAGGCCCTTTACCCGATCATCCACCTCATCCTTCGCGGTTAGCATAATAACTGCAACATTTTCCGTTTTTTTCAGCATTTTACACACCTCAAAGCCATCCATTCCCGGCATCATCACATCCAAAATAACAACATGTGGCTGAAATTCCTTTGCTGCGGCAATGGCTGACATGCCATCAAATGCGGTTCGTACCTCAAAGCCCTCATTCTCCAACCCAAACTCCAAAAATTGGACAATATGCGGTTCGTCATCTACTACTAATATTTTAAAGCCTTGTAGCTGCTGCATACATGTTCCCCCAATTGTTTCATTCATCCTTTATTATCTACTTTTTATCTTAAACCGCACTGAAAAAAAACTGAAGATTTGTTGAAAATTCGGAAAAGCTCTCTAGGTAAATTGCTGAGGAAAAACCAGGAAATGCCTCCTGAAATTATATTTTCCATAAAGAAAACTCGCCGACTGGCGAGCCCTGCCTTTGGGCGAAGACAGAGGCGTAGTTGCCCTTATACTGTATTCCTAAAATTTCCGACTACGTCGAATTCACTTCTAGCTGGAAATTTATACTTTCCTACAGTATAAAGAAAACTCGCCGACTGGCGAGTTTTCTTTGAGTTTTCTTTAATGACCTGCCATTCTTCCTTCCGGCACAGTCTCTTGTCCTTCTTTTTTCACTTCTACCCGTGCGTTGCCCATGAATAAGACAACGAGGAAAGCAACCCCAATCGGAATAAGCGCCCAAGTAAAGGCATTTGTAATCGAATCAGACATCGACTGCACAATTTTATCAAGAATCGGAGCCGGAATCTTAGCTCGTTGCTCCGCTTCAAAAATAGAGCGCGGATCACCAAGATTAGCCATATCATTGCCCTGCATTCCTTTGAATGCTTCCTTCAGCTGATTCGCGAAGGCATTCGTCTGAATTGTTCCAAAAATGGTAATCCCCAGTGTCATACCGAGGGAACGGAAAAACGAGTTCGTCGAGTTAGCTGACCCTCTAAAGCGCGGCTCGAGGTTGTGTATAGAAGCAGATGGCAATAATGAGAACGAAAAACCCATGCCAAAACCCGTAACAATCATGTACACCGTTAGCAGCCAGCGTGCTGTTTCTGGTGTGAGCGTTGTTAGTAAATAAAAACCGACTGTATAAGCAATGATGGAAACCACCATAAGAGTCCGGAACTTAAATTTCGTTTGGAATGAGCCGCCGAAGCCGCTTCCTACAACTGATCCTAGCATAAGAGGCATTAAGATAAAGCCTGCGTTTGTTGCAGAACCACCATATACAGCCTGAATGAAAAGCGGAATATAAATTGTTAAAATAACAAATGTAGCACCATATAAAAACGCAAGAGCCTGCGATGTTGCGAAAATTCTTCGCTTAAACATCCAAAATGAGATAATGGGTTCGGATGCCCTTGTTTCTACATACAAAAAGACAAGAAAAAACACGCTGAATAACGAAAACAACCCAATAATTTGTGCGGAATCCCATGCATATTCTTTGCCGCCGAGCTCAAGCGCAAACATAAGACTTACAACAGCAACAACGAGCGTAATCGCGCCCCACCAGTCAATTTTTTGTTTACGATGCTCAGTAGATTCTTTATAAAATTTCAAAATCAAAAATAAAGATACAGCACCAATCGGTACATTTACATAAAATACCCAGTGCCAGCTTATGTATTCTGTAATATATGCGCCAAGCAGCGGACCAATTACGCTTGAAAGCCCAAATACCGCTCCGAATAAACCAGTCATCTTTCCGCGTTTCTCCGGCGGAAACACATCAAAAATAATCGTGAACGCAATCGGCATAAGCGCACCGCCCCCGATTCCTTGAATCGCCCGGTATATGCTAAGCTGTTCAATAGTTTGTGCCAGACCACAGAGTGCAGAACCAATTAAAAATACTAAAAGTCCAAAAATAAAAAATCGTTTTCGTCCGTACATGTCAGACAGTTTTCCGAAAATAGGCATGCCGGCCATCACTGTAACCATATAAGCTGATGTGACCCAGACAAATTTATCAAGTCCGCCTAAATCAGACACAATAGATGCCATCGCCGTAGCAATAATTGTATTGTCAATTGCAGCCATAAAAATACCAAGCAGCAAACCCGCTAGGACAAAACGTATATTTGTATCTTGTTTGATCATATGTCAACTCCTTTCTACACCATCCTTTATTATATATTTAAATATAATTTTTCAGCAACCTTTCTGATTTTTGGTAAGAAGACGGTATGCAATTTCAGTCCCTTATATTATATGGTAAAATACGCATAACCTATTTAAAATCAAAAAAGAAATGAGGACCCTCTTATGTCGATTGTTCCCCCTAAACGCACCGTCGAGCTGCATCCTTTTATTGAAGGACTCGTGGATATATTCCATGATGCCGCCATCGTGCTGCAAAATCCCGCAGTGTATCAAGAAGAACGGCTGGAGTCATACGGACTTGAAGCATTATTTAGCGGCATGCTGCTGCGCACGCTGCATCATGCAAATCCGCTGTTTCCAAAAGCCGACCCGCTCAAAAGCAGTGCCATTGCACAGCGTGTATCAAATGAAATTGTCTCTTGGGCAGCGGATTCCTACAAATCTTCCACTGAGCAATCTGATCAGGAATTTGGCAAGCTTTTGCATTATATTCGCTTTTCTGTTTGGAGCGAATATCACTTTCCCTTTGACGAAATGAAAGTACTTCAATCATTTGAGCAGCAAAGTGCGATTACATCTCTTCTCTATATGTACGGCATGCTGCTGGAAGCAAACGAACGGATGAGCGGCGATTTACAAGCTAATACCCCCTTCTCTCTGCAAACGGCACTTGAGTCAACCAGCATGCTGCTGCTGGAGATATGCGACCCATCAGACAGCTTCTGGGAGCTGGATTCTGACATAATCGCTGAAGCTGCTTCCCGCTGCATGCTGCTGCTGGAGAATTGGCTGCATGAACAACTGCCATCCCTCTCGTTCCTGACAGATACGGAAGAAGAATCACAAGAACTCTTCTCCTTGCTCACAAGCAAAGCTAAGGATTTCATTTTACTAGCAGAACGTGAATTGTTCTCTACAGAATGAAGCCAGATATAGGATTCACAATTTCTGAACTGGATGCTTGCATAAGCTAGCATCCTATTTTATATTCACATTTTCATAATTCCTGTCGATTTTTTCCTTTTCTTCACATATACTTTAGATAGTTAGATAATTATCTAAATATCTAAAGAAGGTGAATCATTTGAATGAAACATTTAAGGCCCTTTCCGATCCGACGCGACGGGCCATTTTAGACCTGCTGAAGGAGCGCGACAAAACAGCTGGAGAAATTGCTGAGCATTTTCATATTACCAAACCAAGCGTATCACACCACTTAAGCAGCTTGAAAAACGCAAATCTTGTGCAGGATGAGCGGCGCGGGCAATTTATTTACTATTCTCTCAATACAACTGTGCTGCAGGACGTGATGAAATGGCTTCTTGATGTTTCCAATAAAACAGAAGGGAAAGATGAGGGATGATGAACACACGTATATATTCACTATTACTCGTCGTAATTGCGATTTCGTTAAGTATTTGGGCATATCCGCAATTGCCAAATCAGGTACCGATACATTGGAATTTCGAAGGTCAAGTGGACGGCTATGGCAGCAGACTATCAGCTGTTTTGACCTTACCCATTGTCTCAGCGGCTGTTTTCATTCTGCTTCCTGTTCTCCCTAAACTGGACCCGCGCAAGGGAAATTACAATAAATTCCAAGGTAGCTATGCTATTATTATGAACAGCATTTTTACCTTCCTGCTGTTTACACACGCACTTATCATATTTAGTGCGCTTGGCTATCCTATCTCGATTGAAACAATGGTCCCAATCGGCGTCGGTATTCTGTTTATCATTATCGGCAACTATATGCAGCGCATCAAATCCAATTATTTCGTAGGTATTCGTACACCATGGGCACTTCAGGATGAAGATGTATGGAAGATGACACACCGCCTCGGCGCACGCTTGTTTGTCATTGCCGGCATTCTTATTTTCATTTCCGGACTTCTTCCAAATGCTTGGAAGCTCCCTCTCCTTATAGGTTCGATTGTGTTGGTAGTCGGAGTTCCCTATATCGCTTCTTACCTGTTTTATAGAAAAAATAGAACTAAGTAAAAAGGATGGCTATAAACCTAAGCGGGTCAGCTCAAACAGGGAAAAGTAAAGTAACATTACAATTAGCACACAGAAACGCCTGGATTGATATGCTAATCCAAGCGTTTTAATTTATATTTGTAGGCGTAAAACCGCGATACCTTTAGATTCATAGTAGTTCACTCATTGATCTAAAAATTGGGATGACACTTCTGTTAACAATAGCATTAATCCCATCCCTAAAGGAGCGGGCTTTCCCGTTCAGAAAATCTGTAAAGAAAGCTACAAGGATTTTTTTCCACCTAATGGGAATCCTAATAGAAAAAGTGGAGGAATATTTGATGAACGAATGCAACCATTCCAAGGAAATGCCCGCTTTCCAAAGCCATATTGGCGTGATTCTGCGCATATCCGCTCTTTTCCGCAGCTAAATGAGAGTATTCACGTGGATGCCGCTGTTGTCGGAGTTGGTTGCCACGGATCACGTTTTTCTATGACGGCCTCGTGGTGGAAGGACCAGCAAAGGATCCGCTGAAAAAACTTGATTTATAAAAATACAAAAACTCCATTGAAACTTATAAAACTGAGAAAGGAGTGAAATAGAATGGCTAGGCATGCACTGGAGGCTTTATTGAAGGTGGCACACTCTTTCATAGATGATGAACCGAAACCAAACCTACATATCGGAGAAGCGATGTCCTGTTGGATGTATTACGGAATGCTAAAGGAAGCCGTAACATTTGAACAAATGGGACTCAATTCAACAAAGGATCCTGAACTGCTTAATATGATTGAAAAAAGCATGGCAGGGGCTAACTCGCAAGCAAATAGACTTGAGAAGTTTATGAGAAATGAGGGCATTCAGCTTCCACCTGTATCCGAGCCCAAACCGGAGTCCAATCCTGATGAGATTCCTCATGGGGCAAAAATGACAGATGACGAAATTGCGAATGCTGTTTCGATTAAATTATACGCCGCCATCACATTTTGCGCGACATCGGCAGCTCAATCAGTGAGAAATGATGTAGGACTGATGTTTTTAGAGTTTCAAGTAGAAGCTATGAAGTATGGTGCTCTATTAAAGTCCATTATGAAAAAAAGAGGATGGCTCAAGCAGCCGCCTCCGTATGTTCCCCCTGGAGCACCAAAGCTACAGTAACCTTCTGTTTTTCCAAATTATTATGTCATAACAGCGCAGTATGTAGCATATATATAAGATATAAAATATAAGTATTAGGATTTCCCCATATGTTTAAAATGAAAAGGCTTCCTTAATAGGAGGCCTCTTTTTCATAGTTTAAGCTCACTCTGTGAGCGCAAATAAAAACTTATGTAAAATACGTTCTGTTACCGGATTTAGCTTTGGCAGCTTTTCAATCGGGAAATATTGCAGGTCTTGTCCTTCCCCGTCTGCTTGCAAAGATCCTGTCACCGAATCTGCTTGAAACACATGAATCACGTTATACACTTCATCTCCATTCGGATACTGATAGTACATGTCCTTTCCGGATAAAACACCAAGAAACTGCATCGTTTTGCTCCTTAGCCCTGTTTCCTCGAGCAGCTCACGCGATGCTGTTTCCTCAAGTGTTTCCCCGACTTCCATCGCTCCGCCTGGTACACTCCAATCGTTCGTATCTGTCCGCAGTTGCAGCAGCACCTCCTGCGAATAATTAAGTACGATAATAGCTGATCCATTGAGAATAAGGGGTCTCTTTCCCATCACTTCGCGCAGTTCTTCTATATATCCCATTTTATGCGACTCCCTCCTCTATTCCTATAGCCAAACTTTTGGACATCTTCTATCTTAAACAATCGAAATCAACTTGCACATGTAATTGCTAAAGAAAACTCGCCGATTGGCGAGCCCTGCCTTTGGATGAAGACACCGGCGTAGCTGCACTTATACTTTTTCCTAAAATTTCTCGCTACGTCGAATAATCTTCCAGCTAGAAATTTATACTTTCCTACATTGAAAAAAAGAACATATTATATAATATGTTCCTCCCTCATCTATCCATACATTTCTTTTGCCCATAGCACACTACTCTTATCTTGTAAGCTGCTATCCTTGTCCTTTTACTACTTTGCTTCTGCTTTTCCGAGAAAAAATACGGCAGCCAGCACACAAATTGTTCCAAAAAATACACCTACTGTCGGAGCGCTTGTTACTACGGGCTTCAATGCGATTCCGCCGCTAAAACAGGCTGATGCCAACAAACTAAACATAACTGTTTTCTTTCTTCCTTTATTCATCAAGCAACCTCCTCTACGCTCATCCGGGCTTGAAAACAAGAAACAGACAACCGAAAATCTATAAGGCCAATATAAGATTGTTTATTACAATTTTATACACGATGCAATACACCGTTTGCAGCCGCTACGTTTTCTATAATTATCCATTTTTATTATATAAAAAAAGCAACTGACTTTCGACCTTTTCAACTCATCTTTTTCCGACAAGGTCACCGTCTTTTCCCAAACAACCGAGATAATCGTACAAACAAAACCAAGAATGGCCTCATATACTGTCGTATCTCACTTCAGAGGTGTCGTTATGACTCTGTATGTTAACGTATGTATATGCATTGCCCCTGGTGTAGAAGCAGATTATGAGCGCTTAAGACGGGACTTTTTATGCGCCGAGGATATTTGGTACCCGATTCGCTTCTCTGTTACACGCATCGTTCGTCTTAGCTCCTCCTACAGCTTCGCTGATCGGGAAATCAGCTATCTTACTCCATTTACCGAACAACCTAAGGTAAACCGCCTGATGCAACACTCTACAGCGCTTTCCCCAAGAGCAGATATTTATGTATGCTATGTTGGCGGTAACTATTTTCAAGAAGATAATGTCATTGCCTGCGCCTGCTCTCGTGTTTCAAACGGAATCCTCAAAGGCTTTATTGTAATAACAAACGGTGCTGCATCCCATTCGAATTTATACACGCTCGCACATGAGCTTGGACATATTTTATTAACACGCCGCGAACAAGGAGTTTGGACGAATTCAGATCCAGACTGTCCCGATGGCGGGGTTCATCATCCGAATTCCCAGAACCTCATGCACCCGATTATTCCTTCACCGAAGTCGTGGCGCCATCCGGAGGATTTAATTACATCCAATCAGCGGCGAACAGCGTTGCACAGTCCGCTGTTAAAAGAAAAAAGCAACCGACGATAATGATCGGTTGCTTTTTCCTGTATCCTCTATTTATCATGCACAGAAAAGTGCTGCGGCAGTTTCTCAATGGCCACAACGACAGCGTCCAGCTTACTCTCAATACGGTGCAGCAAATATAGCGTGACAACGATTGGAAAGCCGATATTGCCAATATGCGTTATCCATTCTTCCATAGCAACTCCCCCCTTTTCTCTTTATATATAAGGAAAAGGAGGAAAAATAGGCTATTGCTTTGAACGCATAATCAATCCATGTGTATTCTCTTAACAACCTTTGTTTCACTGTAAGAGTATAAATTTCCAGCTAGAAGAGAATTCGACGTAGTAAGAATTTTTAACGATAGTCCTCTTATTTATATAAATCTGGACGGCGATCTTCAAAAACCGGAATGCCGCGGCGCACCTCTGGGATTTTCGCAAAATCAAGCGTGCCGACGAGCATTTCTTCCCCTTCTCCCGCCTCAGCTACAACTTCCCCCCAAGGATCAATAATCACGGAATGTCCCGCAAACACATTGTTTGGATCGCTTCCAGCACGGTTGCACGCTACAACGTAGCATTGATTTTCAATTGCACGCGCTGTTAAAAGTGTGCGCCAATGCGCCAGACGCGGCAGCGGCCACTCCGCTACAACAAACAGCACCTCTGCTCCCTTTGACGTATGCACACGCAGCCACTCTGGAAAACGAATGTCATAGCAAATAAAGCCGGCGCACGGCACGTTATCCACTGCGAATTGCCCCTCATCACTTCCAGGTGCTAAAAACTTATGCTCATCCATCAGCTGGAACAAATGCACCTTGCTGTATTCACCAACAATCTCGCCGCTTCGGTCAAACATATACATCGTATTGGTTACGCCAGCATCCGTACGCTTGGCAATCGAGCCGCCGACAATGTTTACGCCATACGTTTTTGCCCACTCGCTCATTACCTGCTTTGCCTGTACTCCTTCCACATCACCAAGCACGTCAAGACGCGTTAAATCATAACCAGTCGTCCAAAGCTCCGGCAGCACAACAACATCAGGCTTCTGCTCCATTACAGCCGCCAGCTGCTCCGCTGCGTGCTTTACATTTTCCTCGATATCGCCAAATACAATGTCCATTTGTAAGCATGCTACTTTCATATTTATAAAACCTCCCGCATCCTCTTCTTATATACAAAAAGAGATCAGAAAAACTGTACCTCTTCATCTAAAGCCGTAGAAACAGTACCTTTTCTATCCTGATTTTGTTCTTTACAAACCACTCATAAACATATATGATTGATCACTAGAATTGCAACACTTTTTTAAAGAGTCGAAAAATTCATCCAACGTTTTTCTCTTATCCAAAATTATACAATGGGAGGAGGATGTGCAGGAAGTATTTTGCTATATAAAATTGAGCATTCCTCTCCGACTTAGAACTAGGCTTGAAGTCGGGTATCCTGCACGAAAATTCTAATGAAATCTTTTAAAACTTCTCACGTTTTAACACAATTGCCAACCCAATTTTTCGCCTCACTTGTGCAAAAGGTAAACAAGGTAATGAGCGAAGGACATGATGTCATCAATCTAGGCCAAGGAAACCCGGATCAACCAACTCCAAAACATATCGTTCAAGCACTGCAGAAGGCTGCTGAGAATGCTGTGCATCATAAGTATCCGCCATTTCGCGGAACACACAGCTTAAAGGAAGCAATTGCAGTATTTTATAAGCGCGAATACGGCGTAACACTCCATCCTGAAAAGGAAGTCGCAATTTTATTCGGGGGCAAAGCCGGGCTTGTCGAGCTTCCAGTCTGCTTTACCGAGCCAGGGGATACGATTTTGGTACCGGACCCAGGCTATCCGGATTATTGGTCCGGCGTCGCTCTTGCAAAAGCAAAAATGAGCATGATGCCGCTGCTTGCCGAAAACAACTTTCTTCCTGACTATAGCATGATTGCGCCTGAGGTTGCGGATGCAGCAAAGCTTATGTTTCTCAACTATCCAAACAATCCGACAGGCGCAGTGGCGACGAAGGAATTCTTTGAGGAAACAGCTGCTTTCGCAAATGAGCATAACATCTTAGTTTGCCACGACTTCGCATACGGCGCGATCGGCTTTAATGGGAAAAAGCCTATTAGCTTCCTTCAAGCAGAAGGCGCGAAGGAAACAGGTATTGAAATCTACACAATGTCGAAAACCTACAATATGGCTGGCTGGCGCATCGCATTTGCAGTCGGAAACGAAAGCGTCATTGAAGCGATTAACCTGCTGCAAGATCATATGTATGTGAGCATATTCGGCGCCATTCAAGAAGCAACAAAACAAGCATTGCTCCAGCCGCAAACATGCGTCGAAGAACTTGTAGCCCGCTACGAGTCACGCCGCGAAGCATTGGTCTCTGCCTGCCATTCCATCGGTTGGGATGTAAAAGCGCCAGAAGGCTCCTTCTTCGCATGGCTTCCTGTTCCTAGCGGTTATACATCGCAGCAATTTGCTGATGTCCTGCTCGAACAAGCGCATGTTGCAGTTGCACCGGGCAATGGCTTCGGTGAGCACGGCGAAGGGTATGTGCGTGTTGGGCTGCTTCATACAGAGGAACGCCTGCAGGAAGCAATCCAACGCATTGCGAAGCTTGGTATTTTCGAAAGAACATTTACAATTTAGGTACTTTATGTAAACATGCAGATTATCAAAATCTGTACAATAACATATTCTTATCAAGAGCAGGCCGAGGGATAAGCCCCAAAGAAGCCCGACAACAGAGCACGGTGCTAATGCTCACAGCGCAGGCGCTGATAGATAAGGGATGGAGTCATACAACCTCTCCTTTTCGAGAGGTTTTTTATTTACACTTTAAGAAAGCATAAATTTCTAACTGGAGGCCGATTCGACGTAGTTAGAAATTTTAGGAACAAAGTATAAGGGCAACTACGCCTCTGTCTTCGCCCAAGAGCAGGGCTCGCCAATCGGCGAGTTTTCTTTAGGGGGGACAATGAGCAAAATTACGGCCGCTTACTTAATATATGATAGCTCCCATAATTCACCAAAAAAAGCCGAGGGCATTGCACTCGGCTTAACAATCAGTTGTATTAGAAATCAAAGTTATCGGGATCCGGCCCCACACGGTGATTTTGATTTAAAACATCGATTCGGCCCATATCCTCTGCAGTTAATTCAAGATCAAAAATAGCAGCATTTTCTATAATACGGTGTTCCTTTGTGGATTTAGGGATGGTCACAACACCATGCTGCAAGTCCCAGCGCAAAATCACTTGAGCAATGGATTTTCCATATTTATGCGCAATTTCTTGCAGCTCTGGCTGGTCTAATAATTGACCTTGCATAAGGGGAGACCATGCTTCCAATTGAATCCCTTGTTCCTTACAGAACGTTTGTAATTCCACTTGTGTCAGCCTTGGATGATACTCCACTTGGTTGATCATTGGCTTGATTTCTGCTTCCTTCATTAAGTCTTGTAAATGATGGATTTGGAAGTTGCTTACCCCAATTGCGCGAATACGCCCCGCCTTATAAAGAGCTTCCAATGCTCTCCACGTCTCTTTATACTTTCCTTCAACCGGCCAGTGAATGAGGTATAAATCCAAGTAATCTAATCCCAGCTTTTCTAAGCTCGTCTCAAAGGCAGTCAACGTAGTCTCATAACCTTGATCTGCATTCCACACCTTGGATGTCACAAACAAATCCTCACGAGACAAGCCAGCCTCCGCAAGTCCCTCACGGATTCCCTGTCCCACTCCTTCCTCATTCCCATAAATCGCTGCCGTATCAATGCTGCGATATCCATGCTTAATAGCCGTCTTGACTGCATGAATCAATTCTGGTCCTTCTTCTACCTTAAATACGCCTAAGCCAAACCAAGGCATTTTTACACCATTATGCAATGTAGTTGTACTTTGTAAGTTCTGTATCATTTCTCTATTCTCCTAACTATCTTTTCTATTAGCCATATGCACTGATAGCAAGCTATTTTACAAAACCTATTATGACCAATCGTACTACTTATGAGAAGAACGCACTTAAAAGTGCTATAGGTACTTTTAAGTAACATAGGAAGGAAAAATTGCTCCACAGCTTCAGAATTTAAGAACGCCTGAGAACTTTCCTCATCCCAGCTGGGACACAACAGAACAACGAATATTGTATGGTTTTCCTTTTCTCATCCACACAGCATCTCAATCTCCTGTTGCTTTATCCGGTGTTTGTGAATTCAGTTGTTGCCGCTCTGTCCTGCAGGAATAGATTCTTCTAACCCTTATAGCTAGTGCATACAATAAATTAGGTGAGAATTTATCACAAAGGGGGATATACATATGGCTGATGTATTTGTGTCAAGATCATTGGATGAAATCCGCTTCTGGTCCCGAATTATGAAAGAACATGCTTTATTTTTAAGCCTTGGATTTAGCTATAATGATACACAACTCATTCAAGAAGCACAGCAATTTATCGCGTTGTTTGAAAGAATTGAACAACAGCTTAATCAATTCTCCATTAATTCAGATCCCCAACAAATTAGGAATTTTAACGATCAAGTCTATCAGGCTGCAGCTGCCATTTGGGCTTATAAACGAAAAGTTCTTGGATTAATTTTACGATGTGAAATTAGATCTAATAACTATGCGTTATTAGTTGATCATACTAGCCGAGAAGCCGCTTATTTTGCTAATCGCTTAAAGCAATTAAACGAAGGTACACTAGATCCCTTACCAGAGGCCATTATAAAAGAGAATGTCTTCTTCCTCAAAATTATGGCGGACCATTCTAAATTCATCGGTCACCTTCTCGACCCTTCTGAAAGAAAATTAGTAGAGCAAGCACAAGAGTTTAGTCATGATTTTGATCAACTTCTTTTTCAGGCAGCAGATCTGGAGTCTATGCGTCCCCAATCGGAAACTGTGCCCATTTTGGATCAATTCCTTGATCAAAACCGTGTTTCAGTTGTTTCATTGCGAAATTTCAAGAAAACTGCTAAAGAACTAATTGAGTCTTGCAAAATAAAAAGTAATATTCATCCTCTTCTTGCAGATCACGTTTTCCGTGAAGCAGAGAGGTTTCTCCATATCATTGACATGTTTGAATCAACACTAACAGAGCAAAAGTATTAGAACTAGCATGCAAGTTATACTAGAAATCATATAAAGAAAACTCGCCGACTGGCGAGCCCTGCTCTTGGGCGAAGACAGAGGCGTAGCCCTACTTATACTGTATTCCTAAAATTTCTCACTACGTCGAATTGGCT